>CAKSVD010000017.1 GCA_934503275.1 uncultured Faecalibacterium sp. | reverse complement strand
GCCTTTGCCAAATCGCCGATGGTGGAAGCATCAGACTTCTGGATGAACAAATCACCGGGATTTGCATGTTGGAAAGCGAACAAGACCAGATCCACAGCCTCGTCCAGGTTCATCAGAAAGCGGGTCATATTGGGGTCGGTGATGGTGATGGGGTTGCCAGCCTTGATCTGGTCGATGAACAGCGGAATGACGGAGCCACGGCTGCACATGACGTTGCCGTAACGGGTGCAGCAGATGGTGGTGCCGCCACGTTCAGCAGCCACACGGGCGTTGGCGTAGATGACATGCTCCATCATAGCCTTGGAGATGCCCATTGCGTTGATGGGATAAGCCGCCTTGTCAGTGGACAGACAGACAACACGCTTAACGCCTGCGTCGATGGCAGCGTGCAGAACGTTGTCAGTACCGATGATGTTGGTCTGAACAGCCTGCATGGGGAAGAATTCGCAGGAAGGAACCTGCTTCAAGGCAGCAGCGTGGAAGATGTAGTCAACACCGGGCATTGCGTCACGGATGGACTGCGGGTTGCGGACATCACCGATGTAGAACTTCACCTTCTTAGCGGTGTCAGGGTGCTTGGCCTGAAGTTCGTGGCGCATATCATCCTGCTTCTTTTCGTCACGGGAGAAGATGCGGATCTCCTTCAAATCGGAATCTAAGAAGTGCTTCAGAACGGTGGAGCCAAAAGAACCAGTGCCACCAGTGATCATAAGGGTTGCGTTATCAAATGCAGACATTTTAATTTTCCTCTCTACTTTAATTTTGTATACCAATCTCTTAGTCTGTACGTTTTTTCAGCATCTTGTTTGCTTTTACAATTTTTGCAATTAACATACCGTAGCGCGTAACAAACTCAAATCTATTATTTTCTAATATCATTCATGTTCATGATATACTTCACTTGCACAAAACCCAAACGAAAAAACAAACATAATGAGATAGTATGGACTTTCAAGTCCGACATTAACGCCAATCAAAACAATTGATGAGAAAAGCATGAATATAGCGCATCTTGAAATTTCATTGTTCTTTTCGGAAATCTTTTCTATTAAATCGAAGATCATAACCAAAAAGAGAACAATGCCAACAATTCCAAGTCTAAACGCGATACTAACATATGAGTTATGAGGACCTGTTATAAAAAGTTTATCAAGGGTACTGTATTCAGCTGTTGCAGCAAATGGCCCGGATACAACACTTCCTAGATTTCCAACAAAGTTCTCTGTTGCGTAGGACGTTCCATAGCCCACTCCAAGGCCGTAGCTTTGAACCAATTGTGCTAGTTCATCTTTCCAATACAGTAATCTCCACCATGAATTTGCATCGAAAATATTAGTGAATAGACCTGACATTATAGGCAGAATAAAGATTCCAGCAATCATAGTTTTAAATGCAAGACCAAATATTTTTATCGCATTACGCTTATTTTTATAGAAGTATAAAAACGCATAAATCATTCGAATTAACATGTTTGTCATTTCTCCGCCAACTGCGATTGGCGAGAATAAGATAAGGAGCGTTTGTAAAAGTCCACTTTTGGTTCTTCGTATATCATTCCCCCACAATAGCAATCCAGCTATTATCAGTTCTGTTGGAACTGATATTGCAAATCTTTTAGAATAAATCATGCTTCCGATATATATGATCCAAAAGATGATATTATAATTTTTGTTCAAAAAATTCTTGAAATAATCTATGTTGTCCCTATCTTCCATTAAGAGAATTGCTGGTATGACAAACACATAATATGCTTGGCGTGGAATATATGCTTTTTCAAAAAAAAGGTCATCACTTGCAAATAATTTGTTCGTTCCTGCAAAGGACATCGCTATCATCATTAGTGCATAGAGTTCAAATCCAATTATTGCCTTATTGATTTTCGTGAGTTGAATTACTCCCCAATGTGAATAGAAATATTTGATATAAGCAACCACTAAAAAAAGCAATACAAGATAAAAGATTTGAATTCCGGCAATAGAGAATTTGACAAATGCCCCCCCAAACAGTGCAACACCTAGTACGCAAATATAAAACAGCGTCATTTTATTTCCTCAGAAAATTAAGAATTAAAAATTTTGAGTTAGTTGTAAAATATCTTTTGAACAGCCTTTTTGGTTCTTTTATGAACCGATAAAACCATTCCATGCTAATATCCTGCATCCATTGAGGTGCTTCATCAATTACGCCAGAGACGACATTAAATGCTCCACCAACGCCAATCATAAGGCCGTTGATTTTCCCTTGCATTTTATAGCAGAACTCTTCTTGGCGTGGAGCACCCAAGGCGACCCAAACAATATCTGGATTGGTTTGATTTATTCGCGCTATGAGTGCATTCTCCTCTTCTTCACTGAGCGGACGAAACACGGAAGGCTCACATCCGACTACTTCAACCCATGGATACTCCTTTTTGATTTTCTCAAGAAGCGCATTTATATTTTCTTGCGTTGTTCCATAAAAGTAATGTCGGATTTTCTTTTCTTTCGACTCTTCAAAAAGCCTTCGCATCAAATCCGGTCCGGTGACACGATTCATCTGCGGAAATTTCTTTCTTCCAATTACAGAAAGTGGTTTCCCGTCTGGCACAGACAGCAAAGACTCCGCTTGTACCTTATAATATTGTGGATCATCATGTGCCATAACTGTCGTATGCACATTGGAAACACAGACGTAATTTCCATGTACAGCATCCCAATTGGAGAATAAAAAGGAAATACAACTCTCCATATTCACTACTGAAATCGGCACACCGATTATATTTACGCGTGTAGGAATATTCTTTAGTTTGTTACAATGTATCATATATTTTATTTAGTCTTTCATAGTTTGAAGCAGGTGTCTGGTTGCACAAGTAATAGTTATAAGCATTAAACGAAAATTTCGTTCGTTGTTCATAAACTGCATCCAACGCTTTCCTAAAAGAGCCCTTGACTTCAAAATCAAATAGAGTTCCTGCATTTGATTTTGAAACTAAGTCGCCAGCATTTCCAATCCTCGTTGATACGACCGGAACTCCCAAAGAGAAACATTCTGCAATATTCATAGGGTAGCCCTCATACCATATATAGGGCGTAATCAATGTGACTGCGGATTTTAAGGAATTGAATAATTCTTTTTGTGGGCAGAATCCATTCAAATGAATGTTTGGATATTTAGCTGCTAACTTTCGAACCTCGGCTGCGCACTCACCCTCTCCATAAACTTCAAGTACATAGGTGCCCGGCAGATTGGTCCATTCATTAAGCAGTTTTAGTATTCCTTTTCCTTTATCAAGTCTTCCGGCATAAATATATGTTCTTACCCCCCCCCGAACAAATGTTCATATATATCGTTTTGGAGAACATATTTTTTATCTTTTGACAGTGTTTCGCTGTAATAGGCCAGTGCATTTTTCTGATATATTTCGTTGTTCTGCAAAACATCTTCAATAGCATTTATAAATGTATCGGGCTTGTCAGGTTCAAATGTTGTTCCACCTTTTGAATTGACAAGAATATCTCCTGCATTGCCTATATTTGTCGATACAACAGGGCAACCAATGGCCATTGCCTCTGCAAGAATCATTGGGAAGCCTTCATACCAGATACTTGGAAATACAAGTGCTGTTGCAGTTGATAAATCTTCAAAAATAGTTTTCTGTGGAGTAAATCCGTAAAAGGAAATATTCTCTTTCACATTTTCTTCAACGAAATTTTTGAGGGTTCCATCTCCATAAATGTGCAGGCAATAATCCTTAGGAAGCAACTTCCACAATTCCAAAAGGAGTTTTATTCCTTTGTTTTCTTCAAGTCTACTTGCAAAAATGAACACTCGCTTGTGTGCTCCTTTGCTTAGTTCCCCTTTTCTGCTTACAAAATTAGGTTTTACGAATACCTGATTTGAATTTATATCGATGAGTTTATCGAATTTACTTTTGTTGAATTCAGTCAAAAAGATATATGATATTTTTTTATAGATTCCTAGTTTTCTGTTAACCGTTAACATTGCTGCAACAATTATTGTTCCAAGTGTAGAGTTTCGATAACATTTGTTTTTTATTGCTTCTTTGAAGTTTCCGTTCTCGCGGCACTTTTCGCACACTTTGCCCTTGCAGTAAAAAGACCCATTCGGGCAGAGAAGTCTGAAATTATGAATCGTCTGAACCACAGGAACTTTCATGCTTCTTGCAGCATAATACACAGATGGCGAAATCAATGGAAACGTGTTATGACAATGCACAACATCGATCTGTTCGTTCTTTATCAGTTTTCTGATCTCTATATAGGTTCTAAGAGACCACACTGTTGTAAAAGGCAAAAAGAGCAATTTCCATTTATCAGATTTCAGTTCATCGTTGCTACGCGTATACTCTATTACTTCATGGCCATTATCTCGAAGCAGTTCTACTTCGTTTTTGAAAACCGTATGTTCTCCGCCACCTATTTGATAAAAATTATGAACCATTAAGATTTTTTTCTTTTTTCTCACGGCTATTCTCCCAATCTTTATGTAAGCTGATACCCCTTACTCCCCACGCCCCAGCAAGCACACCTTGAAGGTCTTAAAAATAATCTTCCAATCCACCCAAAAGCTGCGCTCCTTGACATACTTCACGTCCAGATCCATCCACTCTTCAAAAGAGAGGTCATTGCGGTGTGGGGCGATCTGCCAGTAGCAGCTCAGGCCGGGGGTCACATACAGACGCTGCTTTTCGTAGTCGCCGTACTGTTCCACCTCTCGGGGAAGTGCCGGGCGGGGGCCAACGATGCTCATATCGCCCTTCAGGATGTTCCACAACTGGGGCAGCTCATCGAGACTGGTCTTGCGGATAAACTTGCCCACACGGGTAATGCGGGGGTCGTCCTTGATCTTGAACACAGGGCCATCCATTTCATTCTGGTCCAGCAGGTCGTCCAACTTTGCCTCTGCATTGGGGCACATGGAGCGGAACTTATAGAACTTGAAGGGCTTGCCGTTGCGGCCAATGCGCTCCTGACTGAATACAGGGTCTGCAGACGGGTCATCCACCACAATTGCGATAGCCGTAGCCAGCATGACCGGCGACAGCACTACCAGCGCCAGCGATGACAAGATCACGTCCTGCGTCCGACGCCCGATCCAGTACAGGCGATGGTCGCGCAGATTTTCCTTTCGGTCAACTTCAACTTCCTTATCGATTCCGACAGTATTCGTAACCATTTTTTCTCCTCACATAAATCCTTGTCTATGCACTTCTTATCGTCATTCGTTTTATCGCAATTTTCAGAAATAGTGCTCTATCAACACGGCATATTTGCGATATGCAGTTTGCGGATGCTGCTTGCGCATTAAAAACACAAACTGCTATAAAGTAATCCCTTTAACTCACACCGTTCCCGCAAGCACCTTCCTTTTAGATAACCGTTCCTTTTTTCCTAAAACCGGCAGGCCGTTATTCCTGATCTCCGGGCAAGCAAAAGCCCTCGGACGACAGCTTCGCCCAAGGTCATTTTAAATGCAATGTGGCCATAATGAAAACCAGAATGTCATGCTACAGTTCAAGCGCCGCATGTGCATTGCTTCTAGCATGCAATATTTCATATTTTTGTAGAACCTCAACAAGCCCACTTCATTTTCACCTTTGCGCATCACGCCAGCAAGGGAAACAGCAGTGGGCTTTTTTATTTGATCTATCACATAATTGTTCGCAAACAGACATAAGCCCACAGGATTCACCTCCTTACCGCAATCAAGGCGTATCCTTCCATCTCAAAACGGAAGATACCAGTTCTTCTACGTGGCCGTCTGAATTCTCTTATTATTCTATCATGGTTATATCTGGGAATCAATAGAAATCCGAGGAAATGTATCCATCCATGTTTTAGAAAAAAATGCGATTCAACCTAAACTTTTTTGCACATTGCCCAGTTTCGCATGAAAACTCCAAATGAAATCAGCGATGGATAAAATGTGTGGTCATATAGTTGTCCAAGGCGTTGGAGGTTACAGTCTGGTTGGATAGCCGCTCTGATGTAATGACAGGCGTTAAATAGAGAACGCCCCCTCGCGCGGAAAAGCCGGTTCATGCCGTCACATCAGTCAGGAGTTCTGACGAGGTATATCGCACAGTACTACATAATTTTTATCCTCTTCCCTGCTGCCCCTATTTATATATAGGTACAATCAGCATCCCGTCACTGCAGCTACCACCCGCTCTGAGTCAGGCTATTTTTTTACGCTAAAAAGCCCCTGCCGATCACATTTCTGTGAAAGACAGAGGCCTTCTGTTGCTAGATTTTAATCAGGTCTGGGGAGATGGAACAACTATCTTATTCTACCGGGTCAGCGTCCCCCTTCCAGATTTTTTACTACCCCCGGGGTGTCTGACGCACTGAGCATCTGTTCTTGCTCCATGCGGCGGCGTACAGCTTCCACCACATAGGCGTTTACGCTTTGCCCAGCTTGCTTTGCTGCTTGTTTGATGCGTTCTTTTTCGCCCTTTTGCGTCACGAGCTGTGTGTACTCGTAATTTTCGTTATTCCATTTCCGTTTGCTGGCTGTACTTGTTTTTCCGCCCATCCGAAGCACCAACTTTCTGTTTACTCTTATAGGTATTATATCATATCTTTTCGAGCTGTCCATTCCGCAAATACTTCATGAAGTATGTATTTTCCACAATTTATGGCTATTTTTCTTGTGCAACATTCCATCTTGCGTACTTCATGGAGTAGGCGTATACTAGTGCCATCGGGAACACCGGTTCTCACATCCGACCATTCACCAACGATTTGAAGAGAGGTACGCACATGAGTATCAATGTTTTACTGACCCTTGTCGAGCAGTACAAGGAGGCCGCCCAACTGATCGAGGCTGCACAGGCTGAACAGGAGCAGCTGAAGATCCAGATCCGCGAGGCACTGGCTGAGCGCTCCACCAACTATCTGGAAGTAGGCTGCCACAAAGTCCGCTTGTCTGATTTCTCCAGTACCCGACTAGACAGCAAAGCCATCAAGGCCGTAGTACCCGACCTGTACGACCAGTACAGCAAAACGGTCACCGGTACCCGCCTGAGCATCACCTGAAAAAAGCCCCATACAGCGCCCACCGACCAAAGTTTGCGCTGTACAGAGCCCTTAACCACCCGCCGGGGCGGGCTACACCAATATTATACCTGTCCCGGCCTTTTTTATCAATAGAAAGGTTCGAAAAATCATGAAACAGACTGTCAAAACCTCCCGCGCTGCTGGTCAGCTGGAAAAGATGTTCCGCGAGCTCAACAAGCACTACTTTGCAGGCAAGCTGCCCGAGCCCATCATCAGCCTGAAAAAGACCCCGTCTGCATACGGTCATATCACCTGTTCCAAAGTTTGGCAGGCAGGCGGCGAGAACAAGTATGAGATCAATATTTCGTCGGCTACCCTTGACCGCCCCATTGAAGAGACCGCTTCCACCCTGCTGCACGAGATGGTGCACGAGTACTGCATGGAGACCGGCATCAAGGACACCAGCAACAACGGGGTCTACCACAACCGGCGCTTTAAGGAGCAGGCCGAGGCACACGGCTTGACTGTCGACCACCACGAAAAGTACGGCTGGACCATCACGAGCCCGTCCGAAGAGCTGTTGGACTTTATCATCTTCCAAGGCTGGCAGGATATCCAGATGGGTGAGCGGCTGGCATGGTCGGATATGGCAGGCACCGGAGCAGGCAGCAAAGCACCCGGCAGCAGCCAGACCGGAGCACCGAAACCTCCCAAGGCAAAGAGCAGCACCCGGCGGTGGGTATGCCCCAAGTGCGGTACCATCATCCGGAGCACCAAGGACGTGCGGGTCATCTGCGCGGACTGCATGGAGCTGTTCGTGAAGGCTGACTAACCATAGCAGGACAGAGAGCGAGGACACGAGTGAGAGTAGTGCCGGTTTAAAAATGCACCCGTAAAAACAGAGATCCGCCGGGCTGTGAGAGGACGCCCATTATTTAAAGGAGAGCAGCCATGACCATTATATCAGAACGTCTGCAGCACCTACGCCTGATGCACGGCTATACCCAGACCGACCTTGCCCGAACGATGGGAGTAACCCGCCGGGCAGTCTACGCATGGGAGCACGACAAATGCCCCGAGATCCCCCATCTGATCCAGCTTGCCCAATTCTATCAGGTGTCGACCGATTATCTGTTGGGGTTGGCCGAGTGAGGTGTCCCCTGCCGCCGGAGGCCTTACCGGAGACTTTTTGCGCGCTATAGTGCGGTCATCCATCAGTTCACGCGACGGCAGCCACAATGCTCCATATTTTTAACAGCACACTTGTAAGTCCATCTTATCGGATGCATAGTTTGATAGACTTCAGGTACAGCAAAAGCAAACACACTTCAAAATACAGGAGGAAACTATTATGGCAGGCGCTTTTTCGTTATTTTTAGGTATGCTGGGTCTTGGTGCGGCTAGTGCAGTCAGCGCGGGACAGAACGCAAAAATCAAAAAGGCAGATTATCAGTATGGCGAAGAGCATGGCCTTCATGGCACCTCTGAGGTTCTGCAAATGCGGGAGCGGGTGCGTAAAGAATGGTGGAGTATCTGCGGCAAGACCTACAACTCATGTGAACGGCCTGCATCGAGTTACGGCGACCTCAGCAGAACCCCGTGGTGCTATCTGAAAAAGCGCTGGTTCATTGACCACCTGAACAAAAAGGGCATCCCTTATGATGATCTGGTCGTGGATGATGTTACTGGCGTTACCTTCTACGAGAGCCAGAAAAGGACGTCCCAAGCATATATGAGAAAGCTGCGATAATAGAACACTGCGCTCATCGTCACCACTTCTATCAGCAGCAGGAGGTAAGCTTATGGCTGAAAACAAATATGTGCTCAAAGCGCTATCTACATACACAGGCAAGGAAAACATCCTATACCAGAAAGAGTTCGATACCCGTGAGCGCGCCGAGATGTATCGGGACATCCTTGAGCCTGTCCTGAAGAAAGCGCAAGCGGACAATCCAGTCTTGCCCTATGTAACGTATGTTATCGAGGAGCTTCCAGAGGGATGATATCATGGGAAAGAAACCAACCGGCTATGCACGTCAAAAAATAATCGTACAGCACAAAACATGGGTTCCGTTCGATGAATGGATTTATCAACGGAACGAGGCAAATTACAGGTATGCCGATGCGGTGCGCAGCAACATCGGATATGCATTGGACCAGCAGAAGCAACAAGAGCGCCACAAAGCTTTTGTGGAAAACGCCAAAAAGCACAATATTCCGATTCCGAAGAAAAAGAAAGAGCCATGGGAGGATTGACCCTCTATAAAGCAACAGAGCTCTGCCGCTCAGACACGAGTAGCAGGGCTCCTTTTTTACGCGGTATTCGGTCAAGAAGTGAACTTAAAGAGCGGCGTTTAATATCAGACAGCAGATATCCCGGCGGATTTGCGGCTCGATTATGGGAATCCCCGAAATTGTGGGGGAACAGTTTCATTCGACCACTTTTGGTCAAAAGTTATTGGTTTTATAGAACATAGAGGACCTCTCATTTTTGAGCGTATCCACTTGTGGTCACGGATAACATGTTTGAGCACCGTCTGCATTTGTCCAAAATTGGACACACCTTTCTTAATGGAGTCAGTCTAAGCGACCTCATCTGAACTTATGTCGTGGCAGGTGCGTACTGTTTGGTACAGGGTCGTGTATGGCGATTCCATCAGCGCAACAAAGACCGTCTTGATCCGCTTTCATCAACCCTCAAAATGAGGGTCGGTAAAAAAAACAGGACGAATACACGAGAATTTGTGGTGTACACCTTGAGGGGCGTCATGGAAATCTGCCGCTACAGCACACATCCCCGGCGGATTTTCGGCCTTTGAAACCCCCTCTTGGATTCAAACGATGGTGTCATGGAAATTCCTCGCTACAGTCACCATCCCAAAGCCAAAGCCTTTTTAGACTGTATATATCATAGTCAAGCACCCTGCTGCCGTGCTCCTATTCCCTACCAATTCACGTCGCCGGGCATCCAAGGTCGCATGGGATCTCTGCCCTGAGCGCGTTCAGGAGCTGGCTGGCTATCCTCTAAATGGTCGCCCTTCTGCCGTGACCATGCTCGAGCTGCTCTATAATGGTGTCGCCCGCTATGACGATCTCTTTATTCTAAAATAAGCACTCCTCAACAACACCACCCCGCTACTC
The DNA here is from genome assembly GCA_934503275.1 of uncultured Faecalibacterium sp. Lineage (GTDB taxonomy): Bacteria > Bacillota > Clostridia > Oscillospirales > Ruminococcaceae > Faecalibacterium. The sequence continues at coordinate 32,657 of CAKSVD010000017.1, read as the reverse complement.
TATGTCGAGCAGTGGGGTATTTTTGTGTCTTGACAGAGGCGTGTTGTTTGGTACGAGGTCATGGTGGTCGTGGAATGCGACTTCCTTTTGACAGCCCAAAATTCAGTCATCAAACGGTGTCCACCATGTAGGCAGCCTTATGTCAGTCAACACTAACGCGGCATATTTTGATTGAAATTCATTTTTTAATCGCGTCAGTCCAGATAGGACAATGACTTATGATACCATCCGCCGGGTAGACGCTTACTAAAATATAAGTAATCGACGAATTGACGTATCTCCCATACATTTTCAGACAGCACTTATTTGCATCAATTATTTGAGCTATTTTACTTTGATCGAATCAATGCCATTTTTTGATATACGTCCTATTGGTGAAGGATTGATAAAGAGGAAGGTATTCGCTGGCGCTCATACCATTTAGATCAACTCCAATCTTGAAAAAGCTCACAGGTTCGCTTAGTCAAGATTTCCGTTGGCGTGATCATGTTAACCGAGCGTTTCTGTCCCGTCCTCATGCTTCGGCCGTTCAAGAAGCACTCGGCTAACACAACCACGCAAAAAAATCAAATAAAGAAAGTCGAATACAGAGCGACATCAGTGCCTATATTTTTCACTGTTCTATATAGTAGAGTGAATTTCGTAGGCATCAATTTTCTAATTTTGTCACCCACCAGACCATTTTCTTTTGTCCTGCTTCAAATCGCTTCTGCTTACTTCCAAGAGCATATCCATATTGATGCAACCATTGACGCGCAAAGGTGTAGCTGGGCAACGATTTCTCGGCGTGTCCATCTGTCTTGTTGTAGATGTGCCCCACCTCAAAGAAGATTTTCTGCCAATCTTGATAGTAGCGTTCCTCATTCAGATGGTCATCCAGATACTCAAGCAGTGGCGGCGGTTCAAGGCGCTCTACTTTTGCAAGCAGGCTTTCATCGATCTTTTTCAGCAGCTCTGTCTGATACCCCTGTTCGAGCATTTGCAGCAGGAAAACACGTTCTACACGAGCCTGTAAGTTCGCACGCTTCCGCCAGCAGTATTCACCTTCCAGTGGGTCCAAAACGACTGTATGGCTTTTTTTCAGTATTTCCAGTGTTTCAGGCTGATGCAAATATGCCTTCCATGCCTTCTTGTTATCAAACCATTTCCGGTACGCCTCGACCGGTTCCAGCTGATACTTCTCGATTTTTTTAAGCGTTCCTTCAAGACGTTCTTTGGGGTAGTGCAGCAAATACACCGCACAGGTATCCTCCTCATCCAAGGGACGTTTGCGGCCAAGAATCTGCGCATTGACGAGCGGATTCCACAGTTCACTGACAATATATTTCAGCGCACGGTCTTTCATATCCACACCATTATAGAGAGTCGTTGTGGTCAGTGTGACCTGATGCTGCAGAACATTGCCCTTGAGCACATCATCCAGTTTGTCAAATTCCTCCGCTTCCTGACGGTATTTGGAGCACAGGCACGCCACATCCTCTATGCCTTCTGCCTTCAGACTGTCCCGCAGTTTTCGCAGCTTGGCGATGGTATTCACAAAAACGAGGATCTTTTCTCCCGGCTGTACCCGGCGGATGATATCCAATTCGTCATCGTCACGGTAAAAGAATTTCACGCTTGACACAAACCGATAATCCATTGGCAGACGATAGTGCTGCCCCTCCGGGATCATTTTCCGCAGCTCCCAATAATCAAAGAAGGGGCGGGCGGTTGCGCTCATAAAGATGCAGGTCTTCGTCGTCCAAAGCTCTTTAATAGCCTCATAGCTTGCATCCACATGATCGTTGAAGCTGGCATCCGTTACCATATAGTGATACTCGTCTGACACGATATAATCAAACGATCTCAGATAAGTTTTAGCGGCATCTTCATTCCTTTGCAGGAAGGTTTCCAGCCACTGGTATGTTTCAACACGGATGGTGTGCTCATACTTGTTATCTATGGCGGGTTTGTTGACAATTCCTCCAAGCGCGGGATCATAGTCCTCGTAGGATACCTCTATACGCCCCAAACGGTTCACATCGCGCTCGATCTGGTTGCGCAGAGCTTCGCGATTGCACAGGATCAGGATACGCTTACGATGTTCATATGCCCACGGCAGCAATGTCTTCAGAATAAAATAGGTCTTGCCAGAGTTCGTGCCCGCATCAAGCACCACGATCCCATGCCAGTTCTTGTAATCCTCGCCAACAAGATCTGTGATGTACTGTTTTGCAGGCTGTGGAGTTGCCCCGGCGGTTTCCGGTTCTTCCTCCGGCACAATGGGATCAAGCTGTTCGTCGGCCTCCTTTTTCTTTTTGCGAGAGGCCTTAATACAATCCAGAATCTCCTGCAATTTTTACTGTCGTTCTTCTTCCGTCAACGAGGCAGAGTCAATGTGCTGCTATTTGCCTTGGCAGCGGGTCTTAAATCACGGTTACGCACGAGAGAGACTCCTCCTTTTTTCGCGAAAAATCCCTCTCGCCCGCTCAGCGCTTCCAGAAAATGGAATAAAAAGAAAAAGCCCAGAATCATTCGAATCAACGAACGATTCTGAGCTTTCACATGCCGCCGACGGGGGTCGAACCCGTACTCTGTCTCCAGAAAGGGATTTTAAGTCCCTCGTGTCTGCCAATTTCACCACAGCGGCGCAACCCCGGCTTACAAAGGCCTGCCGCCCTCTGGCTTGAGAGGGAGCCGGGAATAACAGGTGTGAGGAAAAAATTATTACAACCACACTGCTATTCGCAATCTGGTGGTAGTATCATCCTTATCAAAATCAGCGGCTTTTATGATACAATAGTTTCCCTGTTTTGTCAAGAAAAAACGCTTATTCTGTGCTGCTTACACCTTGCCGCCGTGCAGTTCGGCGTACATCCGGGAGCGGCACTCGGCCACTGCGGGGGTCATGTTGACGTAGTGCTTGTGGGGGCATTCCAGACGCAACTCGCTCTCCCAAGTCTCCTCGGTAAGCTGCTTTGCAATATAGGCCTTCTTTTCTGCAATAGAGGGCAGTTCAATGGCCAACTTGCCGCCCAGAACATGCGGCACCAGCAACGGGCGCACAGCGGTGGGGGTAAAGGTGATGGTGCGCTCGATGGCGTCCGAGTCCAGATTGACCATGGTGACCGGCTTACCGGCCTCGATGACCTCGCCGTCCATGGCAATCAGGTCGCACTGTGCCTGACCGTTTTCGTCGTACAGACGCCACGGCATCTTTTTGCCCGGGATGATGGCCTTGCTGGCGGAGTCCGAGCACTTCATCTTGGGAGTGTAGCCGCCATCCGGCTTCTTCACGGCCACCAGCTTGTACACGCCGCCGAACACAGGGTCGGAGGCGGAGGTGATAAGGTTCTCGCCCACGCCGTAGGAGTCGAAGTGTGCGTGCTCGTACAGTTCCATGTTGGCGATCTTCTTTTCGTCCAGACCGTTGGAGGCCACCAGCTTGATGTAGGGCTTGCCAGCAGCATCCAGCGCCTTGCGCAGCCGCTTGGAGCCGCGGGCAAGGTCTCCAGAGTCGATGCGGGCGCTCTTGACGCGGCGGTTGGGGTCGTTGGGGTACTTTTCAATCAGATAATCGTCCAGCTTGATCAGGTTGGGCAGACCGCTCTCCATAATATTATAGGTATCCAGCAGCAGGCTGACCGAATCCGGGTAGGTATCGGCAAAGGCCTTGAAGGCATCGAACTCGGTGGGGAAAAACTCGATAAAGCTGTGTGCCACGGTACCCACAGCCTTGACCTCTGCGCCAAACTTCATCTCCGCCAGACAGTTGGCCGTACCGACGCAACCGCCCAGCACTGCGGCGTAAGCACCATCGTTACCAGCGCTCTCGCCCTGTGCGCGGCGGGTGCCGAACTCCATGACGTTGCGGGGGGTGTGGGTGTTCAGGCCGGTGACACGGGTGGCCTTGGTGGCGATCAGGCTATGGAAGTTCATGGTCTGCAGCAGGTAGGTCTCGATCAGGATCGCGCCCACCAGATCACACTCGATACGCACCATCTGTACATGGGGGTAGCAGACCGTGCCCTCGGGCAGTGCGTACATATCGCCCTTCCACTTGTAGGTGCGCAGATACTCGCAGAACTCCTCGCTCATGCCCTTGGTGCGCAGCCAGTGGATATCCTGCTCGTTGAAGTGATAGTTCAGCAAAAAGCGGGTCAGCTTGCGCTGGCCTGCGCTGATGGAATAGCCCTGATTATCCGGGTTTTTGCGGAAGAACATATCAAACACCAGCGTGGTATTCTTAAAGCCATGCAGGAACAGGCAGTTCGCCATGGTGAATTCGTAAAAATCCACCACCATCGCGGGGTTATCGTAGTCCTCATCGGGGATATAAGGCTCAACCTTGATCTCGTTCATGAATGTTTTCCTCTCTATCTATACCCGGCGTCAGTTCTTCCCTACTGCGCGCCGTCTGCCGCTTGCCCGGCAGGGGGGGATCCTCCGCCCTGTCATGACAGAGCGTTTCTATCATGATAGCACGATTTCCCTGCCTGTGCAAGTATTTTCGCGCAAAAAGGAGAGGTGCCGTACACATCATCCTGCGGGCACAGAAAAAGACCGCCGCACAAAAGCTGTGCAGCGGTCTCTGCGCTTATAACAAATAAATCGCTTCCAAACAGGCTTAGCCGTTCATGATGCTGGGGGTAGCGTTTTTCAGCACAACGTCGTGGCTGCCGCCCTCCACGATGGAGGTGGAGGAGACAACGGTCAGCTTGGCCTTCTGCTGCAGTTCAGGGATGGACAGAGCGCCGCAGTTGCACATGGTGCTCTTTACCTTGTACAGGGTGGTCTGTACGCCGTCTGCCAGAGGACCTGCGTAAGGCACATAGCTGTCCACGCCCTCCTCAAAGCTCAGCTTGGTGGAGCCGCCCAGATCGTAGCGCTGCCAGTTGCGGGCACGGTTGGAGCCTTCGCCCCAGTACTCCTTCATATACTGGCCATTGATGCGCACCTTGTTCGTGGGGCTCTCGTCAAAGCGGGCAAAGTAGCGGCCCAGCATCACAAAGTCTGCGCCCATAGCCAGCGCAAGAGTGATGTGGTAGTCGTGGACGATGCCGCCGTCGGAGCAGATGGGCACATAGATGCCGGTCTCCTTGAAGTACTCGTCACGCGCCTTAGCGACCTCGATGACAGCGGTAGCCTGACCACGGCCAATGCCCTTGGTCTCACGGGTGATGCAGATGGAGCCGCCGCCGATGCCGATCTTCACAAAGTCTGCGCCAGCCTTGGCGAGGAAGCGGAAGCCCTCGGCGTCCACCACGTTGCCGGCGCCCACCTTAACGGTGTCGCCGTAGTGCTCGCGGATCCAGCCGATGGTGCGGCTCTGCCACTCGGAGTAGCCCTCGGAGGAGTCGATGCACAGCACATCCACACCGGCCTCTACCAGTGCGGGTACGCGCTGGGCGTAGTCGCGGGTGTTGATACCGGCGCCCACAACGTAGCTCTTGTTCTGATCCAGCAGCTCGTTGACGTTTGCCTTGTGGGAATCGTAGTCCTTGCGGAACACCATATACACCAGATTGCCCTCGGCATCCACCAGCGGCAGGGTGTTGATCTTGTTGTCCCAGATGATGTTGTTGCAGTCGTGCAGAGAGGTGTTGGCCGGAGCGGTGACCAGCTTTTCAACGGGGGTCATAAAGGTGGTAACGCAGGCATCGTCCGGGGTGTGGTTGATGCGGTAATCGCGGGAGGCCACGATGCCCAGCAGCTTGCCGCCCGGGGTGCCGTCGGCAGTGATGGCGATGGTGGAGTGGCCGGTGCGTGCCTTCAGTTCCAGCACGTCATGCAGGGTAGCAGTGGGAGCCAGATTGGAATCGGACACCACATAGCCAGCCTTGAAACTCTTGACGCGGCGCACCATGGCGGCCTCGCTCTCGATGCTCTGAGAACCATAGATAAAGGAAACGCCGCCCTGACGAGCCAGTGCAATGGCCAGCTTATCGCCGGAGACCGACTGCATGATGGCGCTGATCATGGGGATATTCATCTGCAGCGGGCACTCCTCCTGCCCCTTGCGGTACTTGACCAGCGGGGTCTTCAGGCTGACCGCCGTGGGCACATTCTCCGCAGAGGAATAGCCGGGGACCAGCAGGTACTCGCCAAAGGTGCGGGAGGGTTCTTCGTAGAAATAAGCCATAATCAAACTCCTTTTCTCTTAACGCATCCGATAAAGATCAGCATCAAAATCCTTCATGTTTGCTGCCTATAAATTGATTGTATATACTTTACCACAAAGCCCGCAAGAATACAAACCCCTGCCGCGCCAAACTTTATAATTGTCCTTTGCGGAAAAACAGACAAATTGCCAAGCGTTTTCCCGCATTGGTCATACTTTGATTTTTGAAGTATCACTTTTGCGGACAAAACAGAGCCTGCAGAATGCAAAAAAGCTCATCCGGAATACCGGACGAGCCCTTTTGCACACGAAGCGGGACACTGCCTGTGCGGCGCGTGGATCATAGCTGTGAAGGAGAACAGCCGGAGGAGGAGGATCCGCGCCCAGTATCCCAAAAAACAAGAAGAAAAAGATTTCACACACAGCCTCGAGGCTTTGCTCTTGCTGTAACTGTATTGTAACTCTTTTGACACCATTTTGCAAGAGGGTTTTGTAATTTATTTGTAATTTATTTTGTTAACTTTTTATGTCCTGCCCCGCCGGACTGCTGCAAACATCATTTCCCTTTTTGTGCCCGGTATGGTATACTGGCTTTGAATATGCTGCCACAGGCAGAAAAAAGGAGTTTAGGATACGGACATGAAAACAAAATTGGGTATTGTGGGCTGCGGCTTTCTGGGCAACATCGTGGCCGACGCGTGGAAGAAGGGTCTGCTGCCGGACTACGAGCTGGTGGGCGTGACCAGCCGCACCCGCGCCTCGGCGGAAAAGACCGCCGCCACTGTCGGCTGCGCCGTCTGTGCGGACGTGGACGCGCTGCTGGCACTTGAGCCGGAATACATCGTGGAGGCTGCCTCGGTGGAGTCGGTGCGCGCTATGGCCATCCCGGTGCTGAAGCGGGGCGTGAATCTGGTCATTCTGTCCATCGGTGCTTTTGCGGATCTGAATTTCTACGCACAGGTCAAGGCAGCCGCCGTGGAGGGCGGCGCCAAGGTGCATCTGGCCAGCGGCGCCATTGGCGGCTTTGACGTGCTGCAGACCGTCACCCTGATGGCACAGGCACAGGATCTGCCGGAGACTGCCGGCATCGAGACCCATACCGGTGCAAAGGGCTTTCGCAACACCCCGGTGTGGGCAGAGCATCTGCTGACCGACACCCAAAAGACCACTGTGTTCACCGGCAACGCCAAGCAGGCCATTGCTACCTTCCCCCGCCGGGTGAACGTGGCTGTGGCTACCTCTCTGGCCACCACCGGCCCCGAGAGCACCGGTGTGACCATGCACTCCGTGCCCGGCTGGGTGGGCGATGACCACTGCATCACCGCCGAGATCGAGGGCGTGAAGGCTGTGGTGGACATCTGCTCCTCCACCAGCGCCATTGCAGGCTGGAGCGCCGTCTCCCTGCTGCGCAATCTGGCCTCGCCCGTCTGCTTCTACTAATATAAGGAGGAGTCCGTCATGTTTGAAAAGCTTGTTGCCATTGAGCCTGTCAGCCTGATCCCCTCTGCCGAGGAGGAGCTGCACCGCTACGCCAAAAAGGTGGTGCTGTACCGGGACGTGCCCGGCAGTGACGCCGAAATGGTGCGTCGCATCGGAGACGCCGATGCCGTGCTGCTAAGCTACACCTCCCGCATGGGCAAGGAGGTCATTGCGCAGTGCCCCAACATCCGCTATATCGGGATGTGCTGCAGCCTGTACTCGGAGGAAAGCGCCAACGTGGATATCGCCTACGCACGCACCCGGGGCATCAAGGTGCTGGGCATCCGGGATTACGGCGACCGCGGCGTTGTGGAGTATGTTCTGCACGAGTTGACCGGCCTGCTGCACGGCTTTGGAATGCCTATGCTGCGGGACGAGCCGGTGGAGATCACCGGCCTGAAGGTGGGCATCGTGGGGCTGGGCGTTTCCGGCCGGATGATCGCCGATGCGCTGCAATTTATGGGCGCAGAGATCAGCTACTTTGCCCGCAGCGCAAAGCCGGACGCCGAAGCTGCCGGTATGACCTTCAAGCCACTGCCCCAGCTGCTGGCAGACAGCGAGGTGGTGTTCACCTGCCTGAACAAGAACGTACTGCTGCTGGGCGAAAACGAGTTTGCCCAGCTGGGTGCAGGCAAGGTGTTGTTCAACACCTCCATCGGCCCCGGCTTTGACTCCGCTGCGCTGGAAAAGTGGCTCGATCTGCCCGGCACCCGCTTTTTCTGCGACACCCGCGCCGCCGCAGGCCCCGTGGCCGAGGATTTCTTTGCCCGGGATAACGTGCGCTGCGCCAATGTATCCGCAGGCCGCACCAAGCAGGCCTTTGTGCTGCTGAGCAAAAAGGTGCTGGACAACCTCCGCACTGCACTGGGCGAATAATAAAAAACAAGGAGCATTTTACCATGAAAACTGCATTGACCATTGCCGGCAGTGATTCCAGCGGCGGCGCCGGGATCCAGGCCGATATCAAGACCATGACCGCCAACGGCGTGTTTGCCATGAGCGCCATTACCGCCCTGACTGCACAGAACACCACCGGTGTGACTGCTATTTTTGACACCACACCGCAGTTTCTGGCGCAGCAGCTTGACGCCGTGTTCACCGACATCTACCCGGATGCGGTAAAGATCGGCATGGTGTCTTCTGCCCCGCTCATCGACACCATCGCCGAGCGGCTGCATTTTTACGGCGCAAAGCACATCGTGGTGGACCCCGTGATGGTGGCCACCTCCGGCGCAAAGCTGCTGCAGGACGATGCCGTGCAGGCGCTGACCGAAAAGCTGCTGCCGCTGGCTGAGGTGCTTACCCCCAACATCCCGGAGGCCGAGATCCTGTCCGGGATGCACATTGCTGATGCCAACGACATGGAGGCCGCTGCCCGCACCATCAGCCAGCGTTACGGCTGCGCCGTGCTGTGCAAGGGCGGCCACCAGATCAACGATGCCGACGACCTTTTGTGGCGCAATGGCACCGGCAAGTGGTTCAAGGGCAAGCGTATTGCAAACCCCAACACCCACGGCACCGGCTGCACCCTGTCCAGCGCCATCGCCTCCAATCTGGCCAAGGGCTACGACCTTGACACCGCCGTGGAGCGCGCCAAGGCCTACATCTCCGGCTGCCTGTCTGCCATGCTGGACTTAGGGCACGGCTCCGGGCCCATGGACCACACCTTCAACCTGAAGGGAGATTTTGTCCGTGACTGACCTGCCCTTTGTCTCGGCGCTGGTACAGGCCGATCTGCCCGTGTGGGAGCAGTGCCTGCAGACCGAGTTTCTGCAAAAGATGGAAAACGGTACCCTGAGCGAGGACTGCTTTAAAAGCTACCTTGTGGAGGACAGCCTGTATCTGCGGGAGTACGCCAAGATCTTTGCGTGGGGCATGACCAAGGCCACCACCATGGCGGCCATGCGCACCTACTATTCCCTGCTGTCCTTCGTGCAGGAGAACGAGGACCTGACCCGGCTGCGGTATCTGGAGCAGTACGGTCTGCGGGAGGCTGACATCCAGTCCCTGCCGCTGCGCCCGGAGAACCGCGCTTATCTGGACTGCATGATCGACGCCGCCCGCACCGGCGAGGGCGAAGCCGAGTGCCTGATGGCCTGCCTGCCCTGTATGCTGAGTTACGGCTGGCTGTTCCAGAAGCTTTTGCAGCGCTCCCCCGCCGTAAAGGACACCTACTACGGCGCACTGGTGCTGGACTACGCCGGCCCCGGCTACGATGCCGCCTGCCGCGCATGGGCAGAGAGAGCCGAGGCGGCCTGCACCGGCCTTTCGCCGGATCGCGCCGCCCGCTGCCGCGCGATCTTCCGCGCCTGCTCGGAGCACGAGTTGCACTTCTGGGAGATGTGCGCAACGCCCCGGACGGACCTTTGAGGGTTCTTTCGCTTTTGGAAAGAGACAAGGTCAAAAACGGTCTGTCCTGCTCTGCACCTTTTCAGGAAAAATAACGCACAAGACCCGGGATCCTTGTGAGCCGTTTGGCTTTGAGAGGATCCCGGGTCTTATGTTTTTATGATAACGTTAAAATATATGATCGGACTTTAGCATCACGGGGTCAGGCGGTTGGGGCCGCGGAACAGGAACTCGGCATCCTTGATGCTCAGGCCGCACAGCAGCATGGTCAGGCGGTCGATGCCGATGCCAAAGCCGCCGTGGGGCGGGCAGCCGTACTGGAAGAACTCCAGATAGAACTTGACGTCTTCTGCCAGACCCTTTTCCTCGGCCTGCTTCTTCAGCACCTCATAGCGGTGCTCACGCTGGGCACCGGTGGTGATCTCCACGCCGCGCCAGATCAGGTCGTAGCCCTGCGGCACGCCGTTCTCGTCGCGCATGTGGTAGAAGGCACGCTTCTCGGCAGAGTAATCGGTGATGAACAAAAACTCATGGCCGTAGTGCTTTTTGACCCAGTCGTAGCTCAGGCGCTCGGCCTCGGTGGTCAGATCGCCCTTCTCGCTCTCGTCTACGGTGTAGCCGAACTCTTCCTCCAGAGCCTTGTACAGGTCTGCCAGCTTGACCACCGGGAACGGCGTGGTGGGCACGATGACCTCCTGCCCGAACAGTTCCTTGATCTGCTCGCCGTAGGTATCTTTAACGGCCTGCAGACCGGCGGTCAGCAGTTCCTCTTCCATCTTCATCACGTCCTTGAAGGAGGTGATGTAGCTGAACTCCAGATCGAAGCCGGAGAACTCGGTAGCGTGCTTGTTGGTGTAACTCTTCTCGGCGCGGAACACGGGGCCGGTCTCGAAGATACGCTCAAAGCCGGCAGCCATAGCCATCTGCTTATAGAACTGAGGGCTCTGTGCCAGATAGGCGTTGCGGTCGAAGTAGTCCACCTTGAACACCTCAGAGCCGCTCTCGCTGGCAGCAGCGATCAGCTTGGGGGTGTGGATCTCGATGAAGTTGCGGTCCAGCAGGAACTTGCGCATGGCGTTGACGAAGCAGCTCTGTGCCTTGAACATCAGCTGGTTCTCGTCGGTGCGCAGGTCGATCCAGCGGTAGTCGATGCGCTGGTCGATGCTGGAGCGCTCCACAGCCTTCTTTTTCTTGGTGGCTGCGATCTCCTTGCGGACGATGGGCAGTGCATTGGCGGTGCTCTCCACCTCGATGCTCTCGGGGATCATCTCCACGCCGCCCATCTTGACGTAGTCGTTCTCCATCACCTTGCCGGTAACGGTGATGACAGAGTCCGGGGTAAGCTGGTCGATGGTATCCACCAGCTCGGGGTGGTCGGCCTTTTCTACCGTGATCTGCAGCTTGCCGGTAATATCCTTCAGCACGATAAATGCCATATACTTGCTGTTGCGCAGGTTTTCGATAAAGCCCTGCACCTTCACCGTGCCGCCGATGGCCTTTTGAGCCTCATTGATATAGGTGCGTTCCATAATACAGGAATCCTCCTTTAACGTCTTGTGTACTGTTTTATTATACGCTTTTCAGTGGATAAATCAAGAGATATGCCAATTTCAGCCGGTCTGCGCTGTGCTTTGTGTAAAAATGGACACACCGGAGCGTCGGCCGATGCTCCGGCGTGTGTGCATAACAGATCATTTTTCATCGTGCAGGGTGCCGGTGCCGCCCTCCACCACGCCGTCATGCCTGAGCACGGCGGTAATGGTGCCAAAAAAGCACTTTACATCCAGCAAAAAGCTGATATGCTCCACATACCAGCCGTCCAGCTTTGCCTTTTCGGCAATTTCCAACTCGTCCCGGCCATGGATCTGCGCCCAGCCGGTCAGCCCCGGGCGCACATCGTTTGCGCCGTACTTATCCCGCTCTGCCAGCAGGTCGTACTGGTTCCAAAGCGCCGGGCGCGGGCCGATGACCGCCATATCCCCCACAAGGATATTCCACAGCTGGGGCAGCTCGTCCAGACTGGTCTTGCGCAGAAAGCGTCCCATGCGGGTGATATACTGCTCCGGGTCATGCAGCAGATGGGTTGGCATATCGTGCGGGCAATCCATGCGCATGGTGCGGAATTTGAGGATCTGGAAATGCCGCTTGCCGATGCCCACCCGCTTCTGCCGGAAAAACACCGGCCCGGGAGAGTCCAGCTTAATGGCAACAGCCAAAAGCAGCAGCAGCCACGAAAGGCACAGGATGCCGCAGGCTGACAGCAAAATATCCAGCAGCCGTTTGATCCGATTCCGATACATAAATAAAACTTCCTCCGTTTTCTACGGGTCTACCGCCTTATTATAGCAGTATGGGCAGCATTTTTCAATTGCAGGCTGTGCCCGGCGGGCGATATTTGCACTTTGGGGGCAAAAGGGCGGCTTCACCTCTTGTTTTTTACCTAATATCGCGTTATAATAGGCAATTGCTATGTTCACGCAAGGCTTAGAAGCTGTTTTCATAAGCGGGGTGTGCCGAACGACGAGAGTTTTTGCCCGCAGACAAGGCGATTTTCCGCAGCAATCTTTGGTGGATTGCAAGGGAAAGCAACGCAGTGTGCGAGCAAAAAGACCGTTCGAGCGGTGTGCAACGCTTATGAAAACGGCTTCTAACTATAGGAGGTAGATAACTCATGGCTACGACCAGCCGTTCCGCAGACCTGACCAGCGGGCCTATGCTGCAAAAGATCATCTTGTTTTCCGTGCCGCTGGCGGCATCCAGTATTCTGCAATTGCTGTTCAACGCCGCCGACGTTGTGGTGGTGGGGCGCTTTGCGGGCAGCACGGCGCTGGCTGCCGTTGGCTCCAACGGCGCGTTGATCAACCTGCTGGTCAACCTGTTCGTCGGGCTTTCGCTGGGTGCCAACGTGGTGGCAGCCCGGTGCTTTGGTGCCCGGGACGAAAAGGGCGTGCAGGATACGGTACACACCGCCGTAGCGCTGGGCTTAGTCAGCGGCGTACTGCTGGCGGTGGTGGGCTTTTGCGCCGCGCGCGGCCTGCTGGAGCTGATGAGCTGCCCGGAGGACGTGATTGGCCTTTCCACCCTGTACCTGAAGATCTATTTTATCGGAATGCCCATGACCATGCTATACAACTTCAGCAGTGCACTGCTGCGGGCCGTGGGCGACACCAAGCGCCCGCTGTACTGTCTGGCCGCTGCCGGTGTCATCAACGTGGTGCTGAATCTGGTCTTTGTCATCGGCTTTTCCATGAGCGTGGCAGGCGTGGCGCTGGCCACCATCATCAGCCAGACCGTGTCCGCGCTGCTGGTGACCGGAATGCTTGTCCGGGAGGAGGGCGCACTGCGGCTGGACCTGCGGCGGCTGGCCTTCCACGCCGGGACGCTGAAGCAGATTTTGCTCATCGGTCTGCCTGCCGGGCTGCAAAGCACGGTGTTCAGCCTTTCCAATGTGGTCATCCAGTCCTCCATCAACTCCTTTGGTTCCATGGTGGTGGCTGGCAACTCTGCCTCCTCCAATCTGGAGGGCTTTGTGTACACCGCCATGAACGCCTTTGCACAGGCCGCTGTCACCTTTACCAGCCAGAACATCGGCGCGCGCAAGTACCACAACCTTGACCGGGTGATCCGCAACTGTCTGCTGTGTGTCGTGGTGACCGGCCTTGTGCTGGGCGGCGGCGCAGCGCTGGCGGGGAATCAGCTGCTGCGCTTCTACTCCTCGGACACTGCGGTCATCGCCACCGGTGCCGAGCGGCTAAGGCTCATCTGCGGCTTCTATCTGCTGTGCGGCATTATGGACGTGCTGGCCAGCAGCCTGCGCGGGCTGGGCTATAGCGTGCTGCCCATGGTGGTAAGTCTTGTGGGTGTGTGCGTGCTGCGGCTGGTGTGGATCGCCACCATTTTCCAGCTGAACCGCACCCCCTTTATGCTATACATCAGCTATCCCATCAGCTGGGCGCTGACGGCGCTGGTGCATCTGGCCTGCCTGCTGGTGGTGCGGCGGCATCTGCGCCAGAAGCAGCCGCAGACGGTATAGTTCCTTTTTGCATAAAAGCAATGCCGGGCAGGCCAAAAGGTCTGTCCGGCATTGCTTTTACTCTATCACAGGGCCACATCCAGTGCCATCATCAGGGCAAACCCCAGCACGATGCTGATGACACCGGCCACTTCATCCGGTTCCACCGCCTCAGGGATCATCTCCTGTGCGGTCACACACACCATGCAGCCCGCCGCCGCGCTCATAAGCCACGGCAGCGCTGCACCTACCCACTCGGCCAGCACAAAGGCCAGCACCGCGCCCAGAGGCTCCACCAGCCCGGACGCCGCCCCGGCGGCAAAGGACTGCCCCCGGGTGCGCCCGCTCTGGGTCAGCGGCAGACTGACCGCCGCTCCCTCCGGGATGTTCTGCAAGCCGATGCCCAAGCTCAGCGCCAGCGCGCCGCTTACGGCATCCGCGTCCCCGTGCAGCGCCAGCGCCGCAGCCAGCCCCACCACCATACCCTCCGGCAGGTTATGCAGGGTGACCGCCAGCACCATACGCCCGCAATGTCCGGGGCCGCCCGCCAGCAGCTGCCCGGCGGCATCCTCCAGCTGCAAAAGTCCCACAGCGCCTAAAATAAGCCCCAGCGCCGGGGGTACCCACGCCGCCCTGCCCTGCGACCGTGCAATGGCCGGCAGCAGCAGGCTCCACACACTGGCCGCCAGCATGATACCCGCCGCCATCCCGCACAAAATGCGCCGGGTAGCCGGCCTTGTCTGCCTGCGCAGCAAAAACACCCCTGCTGCTCCCAGCGCGGTGCACGCCGCCGGGAACAGCCAGACCCCAAGTGTGAAAATGATCCGGTTCAAGCCGCATTCCCCCTTTGCCCTTTGTATGCGCAAACGGGCAAAAGGGTGCGGACTCAGAAATCGTCCTCCGTGCTGTCGCAGCTGTCTGCATCGCAGTCTGCGTCATCGGACGCAAAGCTGTCGGTGCTGTCCGTGCTGAAATTGCGCTCGAATGCGGTCATGTACTGGGCATAGCCCTCGTCACCGGTGCCAAAGTAACCAAAGTCAAGATCTTTCATGGTAATGTCCTCCACAATATTTTTGTCGTTCAGCCTTCCGGGGGATGTCCGTCCCTCGCCATGACACCATTATCCACATTTGCAGTACAATAAAAAGGATTTTATGAGCATTTTTTCAATGATTTCCATTATTGTGCTTCCCACCCGGCGGTACAGGCTCTATCCCACGCTTTAATTTTACCAAAAAGTCTTTAGCTTTTGGCGAAAGTTTATGACAACTATGCAGATTCTTTACATAGATTATAACTTTCGGCCAAAAAACTCTTGATTTTTTTCAAAAACGGATTAGAATATAGCATCGCAGTGAGGTGCTACAGAGCGCTCGCTGCTAAACACACATAAGAAAACAAGGAGATCATTGATATGAAACTCAAGAATATTTGCATCGCTGTTGTTGCTCTGGCTCTGGCTGCTGGCATGACCGCTTGCGGTGGTTCTGCTTCTACCGCTGCTTCTTCCTCTGAGGCTGCTTCCGCAAGCACCGCTGTTTCCGAGGCTGCTTCTTCTGAGGCTGCTTCCAGCGAGGCCGCTTCCTCTGAGGCTGCTTCTTCCGAGGCTGCTTCCTCTGAGGCTGCTGTCAGCGAGGCTGCTTCTTCTGAGGCTGCTTCCACCACTGCCGCCTAAGTTTAACGCGCATAGCGTACATAACAAAATAGCAAAAGGCCGTTGCACATTGTTTTGTGCAGCGGCCTTTTTTGATTGTGCAGAAAGATTTAAATGCCCTCCGCGTGCGCTATGGGCATAATCAGCGGAATGATTTTTTCTTTTTTCGGGATACCGGGTCGTCTGCGGACGCCCCGGTATCCCATTTTTATGAAAAAAGACCGCCGCACAAAGCCATGTACAGCAGTCTCCTTACGTTTGAGAAGTAAGCTTCCCAGTATCATTTTTCAAGAATCGCGCGGATCTGGGCAAGGTCGGCAGCAAAGGCGATGTTCCGCTGCCGCGCCGGGGTGGAAAGCCCCATGGCGATCATCTGCTGCAAAAGCCGGTGCAGGGGCTGGTAGTAGCCGTTCAGGTCGTAGAGGATGCAGGGCGCGTCCAGCTGCCCCAGCGACAGCTTGCTGATGACCTCGGTAATCTCCTCCAGCGTGCCGGTGCCGCCGGGGAATGCGATAAAGGCATCGCCCAGTTCGATCATTTTGGTCTTGCGGGCGGGGATATCCTCGGTCACGATCAACTCGGTCAGGCCCTCGTGCTGCAGTTCTGCGTCCAGAAAGCATTTGGGCTCTACGCCGGTCACCCTGCCGCCTGCGGCCAGCACACTGTCGGCTAAAAGCCCCATCAGACCGCTTTTGCTGCCGCCGTACACCAGCGCGTTGCCGCTTTCGCCGATCCAGCGCCCCAGCTGCTGCACGGCCTGCGGCAGTGCAGGGTCGGTGCCAAGGTTCGCCCCCAGATACACGGTAATGTTCATTTGGTCAACCTCTCTTTCCGGGTCAGATGCTCCACAGCACCGCGCCCAGCACTGCAGAAAGCAGGATCATCCCGATGGGGGACGGTGCTTTCTGCGTTTTCTTTTTATAGGCAAAATGTAAAATGCCCAGCAGGGCAAACACTGCCAACGCACGCACATCCGGGGCAAAGCCGCCGGAAACGGTGGTAAAGCCGCCCAGCGTAGAAAGCCCCATGGTGCAGGCGGTGGCTAAGATCATAGCCACCACACAGGGGCGCACCCCGGCCAGAAAGGCGTTGACCCCGGCGTACTTCATCAGGCTGTGCAGCGCCGCCGCGATCAGCAGAATGATGACAAAGGAGGGCAGCACCACCCCCACCGTTGCCGCAAAGGAGCCTGCCAGCCCCGCCTGCGAAGCGCCGATAAAGGTGGCCATATTCACCGCCAGCGGGCCGGGGGTGGATTCTGACACCGCGATAAAGCTGAGAAATTCGCTCTCGGTCAGCCAGCCGTGCCCCAGCACCGTTTCCCGCACCAGCGAGATCATGCCGTAGCCGCCGCCAAAGGACACCGCACCGATGACAAGGAAGTTCCAGAACAGCTGCAACAAAATCATTTTGTGCCGCCTTTCTTTTTCATCTGCCCTGCCCCGTAGGCCAGCACCCCGGCTGCGCCGCAAAACAGGATGCAGCAGATGGAGGAAAACTTTACCGCCAACACTGAGCAGCCCACCATGGCCGCCAGAACCACCGCCACCACTGCTGTGTTGAAGGGGGTGCGCTGCAAGTTTTTGAGCATCTTGACCCCTGCGGATAAGATCAGGTAGATGACACAGGCCTGAATGCCCTTAAAGGCATTGGCCACCACTGTCAGCTGCAAAAAACGGTCGAAGAAGAGCGAAATAAGGTAGATGACTGCAAAGGACGGCAGACACACTGCCAGAGTGGAAGCCGCCGCACCGGCAACACCAGCCAGCTTATAGCCGATGTAGGTGGCGCTGTTCACCGCCACAGGGCCGGGCGTAGACTCGGCAATGGCGACCATATCCAGAAACTCCTCCCGGGTGAGCCAGCGTTTTTCCTCCACAAATTCGTGCTCCAGCAGCGCCACCATGGCGTAGCCGCCGCCAAAGGTAAAGGCACCGATCTTAAAAAAGGTGCCGAACAGTTCTCCGGTTTTGGACATAGGCATTCCTCCATGTTTTTACTGCTTGACCGGCTCCAGCTCCAGATAGCACTCGAAAGCCGTTTTGTCCGCGTGCTTGGCAATAAAGTACCAGCCATCATCCGAGGGGGTGTAGAACACCTCCACCTGCTGCCCCATGGGGACCTCACGGTGGTAATTGATGGAGGCGAATTTTACAACGTTATTGCGCATGATCTCCTGCGGCAGCACATCGCATACGATATCCAGATAAAAGGCGTTGTTGATGTGGTAGTGCATATCGCACTGGGAGTAGTGCGCCATAAACAGGCCGCCGCTGGTCAGGCTGTCCCGGCGCTTATGCAGCAAAAGGGGCAGTTCCTCCTCCACGGTCTCGTTCCAGTAGCCGTCTACTGTCCACCCCGGCTGGCGCAGGATATGCCCATCCTCAAGGCTGGATATGATCCAGCGGCTGTCCACCATGGCTACCTCCTGCCCGGCTTCGTCCGTAAGGGTGGTAATGCGCTTGATGGAGCCGCGGCGGCTCACCTCGGAGCGGGAGCAAAGGGTCAGAGTCTCGCCGCGGGAAGGCACGCGGCTGAACCGCAGCGCCTGCTTGCCCACCAGAAACGCTACGCCGTGATCCTGGAAAAACTGGTCATCCATGCCAAACTGCCGGGCGTGCATGGAGGAAGCCTGCTCCGCATAGCGCAGCAGGGCGCTGGCCTTGAGCAGGCTGTGACAGTCTGCATCGGTGTTTTCTACCATGACGGTATCCTTATAATAAAACTGTTCCATCTTCTTTTTCTCCTATCGAAAAAAGGCCGCCGCACCACATCCGGGGCGGCAGCCTTGGCAGAACGATCAATACTGATTGCGGTTCTTTCTGCGCACCTTGCGCCAGATATTGAAGCAGGCCAGCGCCAGCATAGCCAGTAGCAGCAGCAAAAACAGGTAGCTGCCGCCGCCCTCGTCATAGCTCTTCATCTCGCTCCACTTCAGGTCCAGTTCGCTGTTCACCTCGTCGCTCAGGGCGGTAAACACCTTTTCGCGGGCGGCGTCCTCTTCAGACGGATAGGCGATCTCGCTGGTCTTGAGTTCCTCGTCCAGCACCTCCCATACATCGTGCATGGGGGTGGTGTAGCCGATATACTCGCTGTTGGCCTTGCCGATATCGGTCTCGCACATAAAGTTGATGAACATCTCGGCGGCTTCCTTGTGCTCGCTGGCGGCGGGCACAGCCATGCAGTCCACCGAAAGCACACTGCCCTCCTCCGGGAACACCCAAGCCAAGTCCGGGTTATCATCGATCATGGTAATGGCATCGCCGGAGTAGTACACGCCGATAGCCGCCTCGCCGCCGATCATCTTATCAAAGACCTCGTCCATGACGTAGGCCTGCACCAGCGGCTTCTGCGCCTTCAGTTCTTCTACCACCTCGTCCACCTCTTCCGGGGTGGCAGGGTTGATGCTGTGGCCGCTTTTGAACGCAGCGATCGCATAGGCATCGCGACTGTTGTTGAACATCAGAATGTTGCCCGCATACTGCTCGTCCCACAGGTCTGCCCAGCAGGTGGGGGCCTTCTCCACCATGGTGGTGTTGTAGATGATGCCGGTGGTGCACAGCATATAGGGCACGGTGTAGGCGTTCTGCGGGTCATAATCCGGGTTGCGGTAGCCTGCATCGATCTTTTGGAAATTGGGGATATTGTCGTAGTCAAGGGGTGCAAGCATCCCCTCGTTGATCATCTTTGCCACCATGTAGTCGGAGGGGATGATCACATCGTAGTTGGCTGCGCCGGACTTGAGCTTGGCGTACAGGGACTCGTTGGAGTCGAAGGTGGTGTAGTTCACCTTGATGCCGGTCAGCTTTTCAAAGGCGGCCACCACGTCCACGCTGTCGTCCGAGCCGTTAGAGATGTACTCGCCCCAGTTGTAGACGTTCAGGGTGACGTTCTGCCCCTTGAAGCGGGTCCAGTCGTAAGTGTCCGACACCGAGACGTCCTCGGTCACCTCGATGGTACCGGCAGCAAACCCCGGCAATGCGGCGCACAGCGTCACAGCCAGCGTCAGCAGCAATGCAGCAATGCGTTTCATCATGCGCCCTCCTCTCGCAGCGTTTTCTGATTCTTGCGGTAGCTGCGGCTCTCCATGGCATTGGACACCAGAATGACGCTGAGGATGACCACGAACATGATGGTGGACAGCGCGTAGATCTCCGGGCTGACCTTTTTGCGGGTCATGGAGTAGATGGCAATGGGCAGGGTCTCCACCGTACCGCAGTTGAAGTAGGAGATCATGAAGTCATCAATGGAATAGGTCAGGCAGATGAGGAAGGCCGACAGGATGGCGGGGCTGATCTCCGGCAGAATGACCTTGAAAAAGGCCTGCCGGGGGTCGCAGCCCAGATCCAGCGCTGCCTCGTACAGCCTGATATCCAGCTGCTTGAGTTTGGGACTTACGTTAAAGATAACGTAAGGCACGTTGAACGCGATATGCGCAATGAGCAGCGTGGGCAGACCCATGATGTTGTCCGGCAGCCACGCGGACTGCGCGGCAAAGCGCTGGTAGGCCACGAACAGCAGCATCAGGGAAATGCCGGTGATGATCTCCGGGTTGACCACCGGGATATAGGTGATGTTGGTCACCAGCAGGCGGCTATTGCGGCTCATGGAGGCAATGCCAAGGCTGGCTGCCGTGCCCAGCACCGTGGCGATGATGGCAGACAGGATGGCTACCTCAACGGACACCCACAGCGCATGGAGGATGGACGCATTCGTGAACAGGCTGCGGTACCACTTGAGGGTAAAGCCGGTGAAGAGCGAATAGCCCTTGCTCTGGTTGAAGCTGAACACGATCATGTAGGCAATGGGCAGGTACATGAAGCAGAAGAACAGGATGATGTAGACCCGCTGCATCAGGCGCAGATGTTTTGTTTTCATCAGGATACGCCCTCCATTTCATCCTCGTCAAAGCTGGACGTAAAGCTCATGCACAGCAGCACGATGATCATCAGCACCAAACTCATGGCAGAACCGACGTTCAGGTTGTAGCTGTTGCCCAAAAACTGCATCTCGATCAGGTCACCGATCAGCAGGTTGGAGCCGCCGCCCAGCATACGGCTGATGACAAAGGTAGACACTGCCGGCACGAACACCATGGTGATGCCGGTGCTGATGCCCGGCACGCTCATGGGGATGAGCACCCGCACAAGGGTCTTGGTGGTGTTGGCGCCAAGATCCTGCGCAGCCTCCACAAGGCTCTGGTCGATCTTGGTCATGCTGGTGTACAGCGGCAGGATCATGTAGGGCACATAGTTATACACCATGCCCAGTACCACCGCACCGGAGGTGTTGAGCATGGTATAGGGGCCAAGGCCGATAAAGCCCAGCAGGGTGTTCACCGGGCCGTTGACGCTGAGCAGACCCATCCATGCGTAGGTACGCAGCAGAAAGTTCATCCACATGGGCAGCATGACCAGCATAAGCATGATGTGCTGCTTGTTCACCCGCAGGCGGGACAGAAAATATCCCACCGGAAAGGCGATGATAAGGCAGATGACCGTGGCGATCAGCGCCAGCAGCAGGCTGCGGGCAAACACCGAGCCGTAGCCGCTGATGGAGGTAAGGTTATTCAGGGTAAAGTTGCCCTCGGCATCGGTCATGGCGTAGTACACCACAATGAACAGGGGCACAACGGTAAACAGCACCATCCATACAAAGTACGGATAGGCCAGCTTTTTATCATAGATCTTCATGGCACATCACCCCTCGCTCCGCGCCATGATATGGATCTCGTTGGGGCCGATGCGCATCCCGATGGTCTCGCCGGGGGTGCAGGCGCGGGTGGAGTGGATCAGCCACTCGCGGCCCTCGCACTCGACGTGCATCTCAAAGTGCACGCCCTTGAAGATGACGTCGTTCACCACGCCCACAAGCTGACCCTCCACCGGGGATACCACCTCGATATCCTCCGGGCGCACCACCACCTGCACGCTCTGCTCCCGGGCAAAGCCACGGTCCACGCAGGGGAAATCCACGCCGGAGAAGGACACCAGAAAGTCCTTGTGCATCACGCCGTCCACGATGTTGGAATCGCCGATAAAGTCCGCCACAAAGGCGTTTTTCGGCTCGTTGTAGATATCCTCCGGCGTGCCGATCTGCTGCACCTTGCCGCCGTTCATGACCACAACGGTATCGGACATGGTAAGTGCTTCCTCCTGATCGTGGGTGACATAGATAAAGGTGATGTTCATCTCGCGCTGCAGCCGCTTGAGCTCCAGCTGCATCTCCTTGCGCAGCTTCAGGTCCAGCGCGCCCAGCGGCTCGTCCAGCAGCAGGATCTCCGGCTCGTTGACCAGACTGCGGGCAATGGCCACGCGCTGCTGCTGACCGCCGGACATCTGGCTGATGCTGCGGCGCTCGAAGCCCTTTAAGCCCACGACCTCCAGCATATCGCGCACCTTGCGGCGGATGGTGTCCTCGTCCAGCTTTTTGAGCCGCAGACCAAAGGCCACGTTCTCGAACACATTCAGGTGCGGGAACAGCGCGTATTTCTGGAACACGGTATTCACCGGGCGCTTGTAGGGCGGCACACCGGTAATGTCCTCCCCTTTCAGCAGCACCTTGCCGGCGTTCGGCTCCAGAAAACCTGCGATCAGGCGCAGGGTGGTAGTTTTGCCGCAGCCGGAGGAACCGAGCAGCGTCACGAACTCCTTATCATGGATATCCAGATTCAGCCCATCCAGAATGCGCTGTCCATCAAATTCCACTACGATATCCCGCAGTGAAACGACCACCGAGTTGTCCATTTTATATGTTATCCTCCTTGTTCTCAGATACGAAAAAAGACAGGGAGCCTGCCCCATCTTTTTTGCGTATAAGGGGCAAGCCGCCCCGCGCAGCAGCATGATCCTGCGCGGCGAGCTTACCCTGTCACGGTTTATAATAAACAATCACAGTCGGATTGTCAATCACTCTGCCGATGTTTGCCGCAACTTTATAAAAAGCTGCAAAAAAATATACGCTGCGCCTTGGTTTTGGCACAGCGTACAAAAGAAATCATTCCTGCGTTTTCAGGTCGTTTTCCGTCAGCAGAAGGGCCTGCACAGTGCTGTTATCCACTGTGTATACCGAGGTATCGCCTTCCACCTGCAGATACCACCCGTCCGTACCGCAGGCGTAGGCCAGCTGAACGGTGGAGCCGTCCTCGCTGGTGACTGCAGCGGTGAATACCGGTGCATCAAAACCACAGGCGGCAAGGTCTGCGTCCGTGGTCTGGGCGGTAACGTAGGTACACAGGGCAGACAGCAGGCTTTGCACCTTATCCTGCGCAAGGCTGGCAACGGGGTCAGAGGCCAGCCGCCACACCGTCTCATAGGCAGCGGAAGAAGCGCTGTCTGCGTCTGTGCTGTCGGTCGGCTCACTGACAGCGTTCAGCGTGACGGAGGTGCCATCGGCCAGCGTGTAGGCCACCTGCGTAATGGCCGAAGCCGTGAGCCCGGTGGGGCAGAAGCTGCCAAAGAGCCCGGCCTTATCCAGCTGGAAACAGGCGGCTTTGTTGCCACTGACCGTGTAGATGGCATCGTCCCCGGCTTTTTGCACATAAAGATCTCCCGTAACCGGGTTCTCCGCCCCGAAGGTCAGGGTGGCGCTCTGCCCTGCCGCCGTTACCGTGACGGTGAGCTGCGGGGCATCCAGACCGTAGTCCTCCCCTGTCTGCGGTGTCAGGCTGCGCTTGGCGGCCAGCGCCATCAGAACAGTGCGCATGGTGTTGCAGGCGCTCTCGTCCAGATGATAGGCAGGGTCCTGCGCCAGCTGCCAGCTGCCGCCGGAATACTGCAAGGTGTAGGTCTCGCCGTTATAGGTGTACTCGATCTGCTCCAGGTCCTCGGCGGCAAAGCTGGAAAGGGGGATGCTGCCCTCGGCAGCGGCGCTGGCCGCCTGCTCGGCCTTGGCGTTGCTGCGGGTCACCGCCCACAGCAACGCGCCCAGCAGCATTGCCGCTGCCAGCAGCGCCAGCAGGACACGCCGTTTTGTTTGCATGGCGGCCTCCTTATCTGCGGCGGCGCAGCAGCACCACCACTGCCCCGGCAATAAGCACCGCCGCCGGGAGCACGAACACGAAGGTCAGGCCCAATGCTGCGGCGGTGGAGCCTGCCACCGTGATGGGCTCGGCCTCCAGCGCCTTGGTGTCCACAAGGACATCCTGCCCTACCAGCGAGGCGGCGCAGCCCTGCAAAAAGGTCAGGTTGCCGGGCATGGACTGATAAAGCTGCTCGTTATCCATGTTGGGACAGCCGATCCAGAGGACCTCGGCGCCGGTGTCCTCGTTCCGCGCCCAGACAGCCAGTGCAAAGGGGCCTTCCGCGTCTCCGTCCTCCCGCTCCATGGTGGTAAGGTCGTTGATATCTGCCTTGGCATAGGCAGCGGCGGAGCTGTTCAGCAGAGGCTCGGCGGTGACATCCTCGGTCTCGGTGACCGCGATGCCCTGTGCCACCGACAGCATGACATGGGTGCTGGTATTCACACCGTTCAGCGCGGTGCTCTCGGTAGGCGTGCCGTAGTCCGGCAGCAGCGACCATGCAGAGTTATACAGCGCCTTGCTGCTGTCGCCCTCCACCACCATGCCCTCTGCCCGGGCAAGGCCGAACTGCGCCAACACGGCGTCCAGCTGCGGGGTCTGGGCGTAGACGCTGCTGGTCAGCAGCAGCTTGCCGCCCGCCGCCAGATACTCCTGCAGCTGGCTGATCTCATCCACAAGGCCGTCCCCTGCGGTAAAATCGCTGGCGGGTGCGTTGATGATGAGCAGGTCGCAGTCCTCCGGGATGGTGCTTGTAAGCAGATCCAGCGGCTGGGCGTCGATATTCTGGGCATCCAGTGCATCTGTCAGGGAGTCGGTCAGGGTCTGCTCGCCGTGGTTGGTGGTATAGTAGGCGTGGCTCTGCCCGGCTGCGGTAAGCTTATAGATGGCAGAAGTGATCTGCTTTTCGCCGCCAAAGGTCACGCTGGCAGAGCCGGTGGTGTAGTAGTCGGTGTAGTCGTACTCATACAGGTCGGCGGCATCCAGCACGGTGCTGTTCTCCCCGCAGGTAACGATCAGACTGCCGGAGGAAACATTCTCCGCGCCGTACTTTGCGGCAAAGGTGGGGTACAGGGTGGGGTCCTTCTGTTCCCAGCTCAGATGCCCGCTCTCGGCGGCGTAATGCTCCAGCAGCTTTGTGATGATGGCATCCTCGCTGCCGGTCTCGCAGAGGTAATAGATGTGCACATCCTTTTCCAGCCCCTCCACCAGTGCTTTGGTGCTGTCGCTCAGGGTGTACATTTTGGCCTCGGAGAGGTCAAACTCGGTATATTTTGCAGAGATGGCCCGCACCAGCAGGTTGAGCAGCACCGCCAGCACCAG
Organism: uncultured Faecalibacterium sp.; assembly: GCA_934503275.1. Classification (GTDB taxonomy): domain Bacteria; phylum Bacillota; class Clostridia; order Oscillospirales; family Ruminococcaceae; genus Faecalibacterium. The sequence goes on along the minus strand of CAKSVD010000017.1, from coordinate 7,723 downwards.
CACTGCCGCCAGCATGGCGGTGGACAGCAGCCCACTGCGGAACACCCTGCCCTTTTGGGAGGCTGCGTTCTTGTTCCATTTCATCGTTGTGGCCTCCTCTCAGTTCCAGCGGCGCTTTTCCAGCCCTTGCGCGGTGAAAAACAGGAACACCGCCGCCACGGTCAGGTAGTAGACCAGCGTGGGAATGGAAAAGCTGCTGTTGACAAATTCTTCAAAGGGGGTAAACAGGCACAGTGCGCTGAGCACTGCGCTGAACGCCTCGGTCAGCCAGCTGCTCTTGAGCAGAAACAGCGCCGTAAGCGCCACGCAGCACCCTGCAAAGGTAAGACAGCCCAGCGTAAAGCTTTTGCTGCGCAGCCCCGCCACCACGCTGAGCACGGCGGCAATGGCGGCAAACAGTGCCAGCGCCACCGCGCTGCCGGTGGTGAACATGGTGCGCAGGCTGGGCATCATATAGGCCAGCAGCAGCGCTGCCACGCCGGACACGGCGGCGATGATCTGGTTTTCGGTCAGGCTGGAAAGGAACACCCCGATGGCAATGGCGGCGCAGCCCATGAGGTAATAGCACAGCAGGGCAGAAAAATTGGCCAGCGTGCTGGTGCCGGTAGCGCCCAGTACCTTCAGCACAAGGATCATGCCCGCATCCACAAGGCAGGGCAGCGCAAAAATGACGCAAAGGGCAAAATATTTGCCCAGCACGATGCCGCCCACCGACACCGGGCTTGTGAACAGCAGCTGATCGGTGCGGCTGTGGCGTTCCTCGGCAAAGGAGCGCATGGTGAGCACCGGGATGTAGAGCAGCAGCACAAAAATGGTGCGGTACAGCGTATAGTAGCCAAAATCCGGCAGGCCGTAGCCCAGATTCAGCGCCACAAAATAGATAGCCGTAGCCGCCAGCATAAAGGCGGTAAGCACCGCACCGATCATGCCGTGAAAGCAGCTGCGGAGTTCTCGTTTAAAGATAGCTGCCATCTCAGTTCTCCTCCCCTTCTGCCGGGGTGTTCTGCTCCGGCGTTTTTTCGGTCAGCGCCAGGAATACCTCCTCAAGGCTGCGGTTCTCGGCGGCAAGTGCCAGCACGGTGCACCCGGCCTCGGTCAGTGCCCGGGACACGGCAGCACGGCGGTCGGCGGCGTCCTCGCTCTCGGCAGTAAAGGTGACCTGACCGTCCGCAGCACTTTCCAGTTCTACCTTGCAGACGCCCGGCACGCTGCGCACAGTGGCCAGCACGGTTTCGGGTTCACCCTGCGCGGTGGCGCGCAGACGGCTGCCGGGGTTCAAGGTCTCGCCCAGCTCCTCCGGGCTGCCCACAGCCACCAGACGCCCCTTGGAGAGGATGAGCACCTGCTGGCACACGGCCTGCACCTCGCTGAGGATGTGGCTGGAGAGGATGACCGTGTGCGCCTTGCCCAGTTCCCGGATAAGGCTGCGGATCTCGATGACCTGCGCGGGGTCCAGCCCCACAGTGGGTTCGTCCAGAATGATAAGCTGCGGGCTGCCCAGCAGCGCCTGCGCAATGCCCACCCGCTGACGGTAGCCCTTGGACAGGCTGCGGATGACCCGGGGCAGCACTTCTTCCAGCCCGGTGCGGCGGGCAGCGGCCAGCACCTGTTGTTTGCGCTGCGCGTGCTTTACCCCCTTGAGCTCTGCCACAAAGTCCAGATACTCCTGCACAGTCATTTCCGGGTAGAGCGGCGGCTGCTCCGGCAGGTAGCCCACACAGGCCTTGGCCTGCTGCGCCTGCTCCGGCAGACGGAACCCGGCCACCTTCACCTCGCCCTCGGTGGGCGCCAGATAGCCGGTAAGGATATTCATAATGGTGGATTTGCCCGCGCCGTTTGGCCCCAGCAGGCCGTAGATCTGGCCGTCCGGCACCGTAAACGAGAGATCCTGCACGGCAGGGCGGCTGCCGTAGGACTTGCTCAGGTGAGAAACTTCGATCACAGCAAACTCTCCTTTTATTCAGAAGCTGTTTTGCGGAAAGCGGCATGGACGCAGCGCTTTCCGGTTTGGAACTGCTATAGTTTAGACGGAAAATGTGTTTAAATTAAGACAATCCTGTGTGGGAAAACGAAATATTTGCCCGCGCAGAAAGCAAAAATGCCGCCTCCCGAAGGAAGCGGCATGAGATAGCCTATAATTACTTACGGCCGAAACGCTTGTTGAAGCGCTCAACACGTCCGCCGGTGTCAACCAGCTTCTGCTTGCCAGTGTAGAAAGGATGGCACTTGGAGCAAACTTCGACGTGGATCTCAGGCTTGGTGGAACGAGTCTTAATGACGTTGCCGCATGCGCAGGTGATGGTGCAGTCAACGTAGTTCGGATGGATACCCTGTTTCATTCTTTTCACCTCATTTCTGGTTCTGACTTATCGGGGCCATATTGTAAATGTATGTGCCCATCACAACCTTCAATATCGGCTACCCCGTCGAGCGGCCTTGGAAACGATTGCCTTACTATTATAGCACGAATCGGCCGGAATGCAAGAGGGAAATTTAAGTTTTTTACAGCTTTTGCAGCGTCCAACCCTTTTTTGCTGCCAGCTGCTCCAGTTCCCGGTAAGAAAGCCGCAGCTGCGCAATGTTGAAGCCCGGCAGTTCTGCAAGGCAGCTGCCGTCCTGTGCCCGGTGCAGCAGCTTGCGCACCGGTAGCTCCGGTTCGCCGTCCAGCGTATCCAGCCCGGCCACATATTCTCCACACCGGGGCAGCGGCGGCTGCCAGTCGATGGCTTTGCTGACCCTTGCAAGCGTAAGATGATTGCAGGATACCGTCTGCCAGAATTCCAGTTTCATAATGTTTTCCCCTTTTGCGCCGGAGATTCACAGCAGTGCCCGGCACGGCACCATGATATAACATTTTGTTTTATATGTCAATATAACATTTCGTTATGCCTATACTTTACCTTAAATAAAGCTTTTGAGGTAAGCGCCATGTATCAACGCATCCGGGATCTGCGAGAGGATCGTGATCTGCTGCAAAAGGATGTTGCGGTGTATCTGAAATGTACCCAGGTCTGCTATTCCAATTACGAGACCGGCAAGCGGGATATTCCCACCGAGGTGCTGATCCAGCTTGCCCGCTTCTACCATACCAGTACAGATTATATCCTTGGTCTTACAGACGACAGCGCCCCACCCATCCCCCGCAAAGCATAAAAACTGCCCCCAAAGCAGCACGATGTTGTGCGCTGCTTCGGGGGCAGTCTGTTTTTGTTCTATTATAAGGTTACTGCTTTGCGCTTTCCGGAGCGACCTCGAAGTCGATCTTGCCCAGATTGACGTCTGCACGCACGATGGTGATCATCATGGTATCGCCCAGATTCCAGTTCTTGCCGGAAACGGGGTCGGAAAGGCGCACGCCCTCGGTAAGCATGGTGCCGGTAGCGGTCAGGCTGGAGGCGGGCACAAAGCCCTCCACGCCGTTTTCCAACTCGATGAACAGGCCGCGCTGGGTCACGCCAGAGATGCGGCCCTCGTAGCACTCGCCCAGATGGCGGCGGGCATACTCGGCCTTGTAGCAGTCCTCGGCCTTGCGCTCGATCTGCATGGCTATCACCTCGCGCTCGCTGGCCTGCTTGCTGACATCCTCTGCAAACTCGCTATAGCGCAGGATCATGGTGTCCTTGTCGGTACCCTTGAGTTGAGCCGTCATGATGCGGTGGATGGCCAAGTCCGGGTAGCGGCGGATGGGGCTGGTGAAGTGGGCATAGTCCTGCAGCACCAGACCGTAGTGTCCCTTGGGCTTTTCCTCATACACGGCCTTGGACATACAACGCAGCATACCGGTGTTGATGATCTGCTCGTAGGCAGTGCCGCGCACGCCCTCCAGAATAGCGCTCAACTCCTTGGGCGTGGGCACATCCTTGGCAAAGTGGTCGTTGACGCCGCAGGCCTGCAGCAGACCGTGCAGACGCTCCAGCTTTTCGGCGTTGGGCTCCTCATGCACACGGTACACAAAGGGGATCTGCTTCACCCGGGCAAAGTGGGCGGCGCACTGGTTGGCCAGCAGCATGAACTCCTCGATCATGGCCTCGCTCTCGCCGGAGGTGCGCTTTTTCACGTCGATGCAGTGGCCGTCCTCGTCCAGGATCAGCTTCACCTCGCCGCTCTCGATATCCATGCAGCCGCGCTCCTTGCGCAGGCGGGCACGGTGGCCATACAGTTCCTTCATAGCGGGCAGCTGCGCCAGTACCTCGTGGTACTTGCCAGTCAACTCGTCATCGGTGCTGCCGGCCAGCAGGGCGTTGATCTCGGAGTACACGCCCTTGACCCGGCTGCGGATAACGGACTTGACAAAGCGGTAATCGGTCAGGTTGCCGTCCTTATCCAGCCGCATCAGGCAGGAGAAGGCCAGACGCAGCACGCCCTCGTTCAGGCTGCAGATACCGTTGGACAGCTGCTTGGGCAGCATGGGCACCACCTGATCGGCATAGTAGACGCTGGTAGCGCGGCTGAAAGCCTCGTTGTCCAGTTCGGTACCGGGCTTGACGTAGTTGGAAACATCCGCAATGTGCACGCCCAGTTCAAAGCCGCCGTCCGGGGTCTTGGTCAGGCTGATCGCATCGTCGATATCCTTGGTCTCGGCGCTGTCGATGGTAAAGATGGGCAAAGCGCGCAGGTCCATACGGCCCTCGCAGTCCGCAGCCGACACCTCGGCGTTGTCCAGCTTTTTGGCCTCGTCCCGCACCTTGTCCGGGAAGCGGCCGCGGATATCCTGCGCGTAAAGCAGTGCCTTTGCGCAGCGCTTTGCCTCGTCGCAGCTGCCAAAGCGCATAGCCACGCCCACGCGGTGATCCTCCTGACGGCTGCCGCGCAGCAGAATCTCCACTGCCACCTTGTCGCCGTCCTTGGCGCTGCCTTCGCAGTCCCGCATGACCTGCATAGAGATGGCGGGGCAATCGTCCGGCACAAACCTCAGGCGGCCCTCCATGCGGTGCATGGTGCCCACCAGAGAATTTTTCTCTTCCAGAACAGCAAGGATCTCGCCCTCATCGCTGCCCTCCACCCGGGGGTGTGCAAACTTTTCCACCAGTACCTTGTCGCCGGGCATTGCGCCGCGGGTGAACCGACCGGGGATAAAGATATCGCTGGTGCCGTCCTCCAGCATAACAAAGGCAAAGTTTTTGCCCAGCTTTACCACCTTGCACAGCAGTGCCTTGTCGGCACGGCCGCTGCGCACGGTAAAGAACACGCCCTGCCGCTGGCAGATGACAGCCTCGTGCACCAGCTGGTCCACGGCCTCCATCACCTTGCGGTCTGCGCCGCGATCCCCGCCGAACTTATTCTTCAGATCCTTTACGGTGCACGGCTGATTCTGGATCGCGTGCTCAATTTTATCGCGCATTGCCATAAAATATTTTCTCCTTCACTTCCGTGGCCGTGCATCTCCTGCGGAGCACAGCCCTGCCTTGGGACGGGCGCTTTCCCCTGTCCCATCCTTGCGGCAGCCCGCAAAACCGGCTGCCCGCACTTTTTTCTGCACAGAAAAACAGCCCCGTCCGTTCACGGGGCTGCAACGCCTTCTCAGCCTGCCAGACGGCCTGCAAACAGGCAGGCCAGAATAGCGACCACAAAGAACACCACACCTGCAATGCGGGTGACCTTGGCCAGCATCTGATCTGCCGGGGTCAGACGTGCATTGTTGGCACCGCCCACGCTGCCGTTGATGGCACCGGACAGACCCTGACCGTGGGTGTGCTGCATGAGGGTGAGGAAAACGATGACCAGCGAAGCCACCAGCAGAATGGCACCGCCAACAATTTCGATAACAGACATGAATCGTAACGCTCCTTTATTTGTAAATACGGAAATCCACGCAAAAATACAACTATATAGTAGCATAACAAAGTCAAAATTGCAAGCAGAATCCGCGCATTTATCCCGTTGCTTCCAGTGCAGCGCACACCTGTGCAAAGATGGCTGCGCCGGAGTACGCGGTGTGCACTGCGCCGTCCTGCAGCACCACAATGGTGTAGCAGGGCTTTTCTGCCGGCCAGAACCCCGCAAACCACAGGTTGCAGCGCTCGGTACCCTCCGGGGTGAACTGTCCGGTCTGAGCGGTACCGGTCTTGCCGCCCGCTCCGCCGGAAACCCCGGCGGCATCCTGCGCGGTACCCTGCTGCACCACCTGTACCAGCATGGCGCGCAAAAGTGCTGCGCTCTGCGCCGGGAGCACCCGCCGCCCCCGGGGGTGGCTGAGGGTCTCCACGGGCTGGCCGGTGGTCTCGTTCAGCGTGGCTTGCAGTACATAGGGAGTGCGATATATGCCGTCTGCTGCAAGGGTGTTGAACAGCGCCGCCACCTGCAGCGGCGTTGCCAGCAGGCTGCCCTGCCCAAAGCTGAAATTGGCCAGCTGTCCGCTTTGTGCCAGTTCCTGCGGGGTGGGCAGCTGCCCAGCCTCGGCGGCAAGTCCGTCTGCCAGCGGCAGGCTCTGCCCAAAACCGAAGACCTTGGCGGCGTCCAGCAGTTTTTCTGCGCCCAGCTGCTGTCCCAGACGGATAAAATAGCCGTTGCAGCTTTTTTCCAGCGCGGCGGCAAGGTCTACCTGTCCATGCGGCACCCCGCCCGCGCAGCGGAAAATTTGTCCATCCACTACCACTGCGCCGGTGCACTCGAAAACCGGCTGCAAGCCCGCTTCCAGTGCAGCCGCCGCCAGCACCGGTTTGAACACCGAGCCCACCGCATAGCTTTGCAGTGCCCGGTTCAAAAAGGGACTGTTCTCTGCCTGCAGGCTGTCGGCAAGGTGCTCCGGGTCGTAGCCCGGCACGCTGACGCTGGCGCGCACCGCCGCTGTGGCGGTATCCAGCACCAGAATGCAGCCGCGCTTCATGGTATTTTCTGCCACTGCCTCCGCTGCCCGCTGCATCGGGCGGGAGATGGTCAGCTGCACGCCCAGCGCCCCGCTGTCGGCTTGCAAAAGCTTAGGTGTTTCTCCGGTGCGCAGCGTACCCTGCGCCGTGACGGCGCAGACAAGACTGCTGTGCTCCCCTGTGCCGGAAAGCACGCCGTCCAATGCCTTTTCCAGCCCGGCAGCCCCGTGACCTGTGCTATCCAGATAGCCCAGCAGATGCTGACACAGCGGCGCCGCCGCATATCGCCGGGCGGTGGGGTAACCGGTCAGCCCAAGGCGGGCGGGGTCGCAGTCTACCTCCAGCAGAAACGGGGCGGCGCGGCTGCGGCTGCGGTACAAAAGTGCCTGCCCGGCGGCATCGGTGCAAGTATACAGCCGGTCGTAATTACCCTGCCCGGGAAAGCACACCACCTGCCAGCGCTCCTCCAGCCCGGTGAGCAGCCGCCCCTGCGCATCGTAAAAGTTGCCCCGCCGGGCGGGCAGCTGCAGGGTGACCGTGCTCTGTGCTGCCGCCCGCGCAGCATAAGCAGGGTGCAGCGCCAGCAGGTACAACCGGCACAGCACCACCATAAACCCCAGCAGCAAGGCGGCATACACCGCCAGCACCCGTTTGCCGGACATTCCCGCGCCCCCTTTCCCTGTGGTTAGGGTGGGCAGCAGGGGTGCAGGGTATACATAAAAGAGGCGGAACCTCTCCGAAGAGAAATTCCGCCTCTCTGGCGTATCTTATTAAGCTTGGTACGGCTTAGTACATGCCGCCCTTCCAAACCACACTTTTGGAGCTGAATCACGAATATCGGGAAACGTAGACTTTTGTAGAATTATCAAGGCCACAAGCCGATTTTTCCAGATTCTCCGTTTTTGCACGATCCACGC
>CAKSVD010000016.1 GCA_934503275.1 uncultured Faecalibacterium sp. | reverse complement strand
GCCTGAGCGATCTCGACCTTGGTAGCATCGGTAGCGACCTTGAAGGTGTACTTCTTGTCAGCGATGCCAGCCATGGAGTTCTCGGTAATGACCGGCTTCAGGATGATATCATGTGCGGTTTTCATTAGCCAAGCACCTCCTCGAGCTTCTTAGCTGCGTCGACGCTGATGATCAGCTTGTCGGCGTTCAGCACATCGTAGGTGTTCACGCTGCCTGCGAAGGTGGTCTTGACACCGGCGATGTTGCCAGCGCTCTTGACGAACTTTGCATCGACAGTCTCGTTGACCAGCAGGTTCTTCTTGCCGGCGCCCACAGCGTTCAGCATAGCGACCACAGCCTTGGTCTTGTACTCATCGCAAGCGAACTTGTCAACCACGACCATGTTGCCATTGGCAGCCTTGTCGGACAGGACGCTCAGCAGAGCCAGACGCTTGACCTTGTTGTTGATGTGGTAGTTGTAGCTGCGGGGCTTGGGGCCCAGAGCAACGCCGCCGTGGGTCCACTGCGGAGCACGGATGGAGCCCTGACGAGCGTGGCCGGTGCCCTTCTGACGCCAAGGCTTCTTGCCGCCGCCGGAAACTTCCATGCGGATCTTGGTGTTCTGGGTGCCCTGACGCTGGTTGGCCAGGAAGTTCACCACAGCAATGTGGACAGCCTTCTCGTTCGGGGTGATACCGAACACGGCGTCGGAAAGCTCGATCTCGCTAACATGCTGACCGTTCATATCGACTACGTTAAACTTTGCCATTGTAGCTTTCCTCCTTACGCCTTCACGCTGTTGGCCAGGGTGATGATGGTGCCCTTGGAACCGGGGACCGCACCCTTGACAGCGATCAGATTGTTCTCGGTGTCAACCTTGACAACGGTCAGGTTCTGCACGGTAACGCGCACGCAGCCCATGTGGCCGGGCAGGCGCTTGCCGGGGAACACGCGAGAGGGGTTGGAAATAGCGCCCATAGAACCTGCATGACGTGCCACCGGGCCAGTGCCGTGGCTCTCACGCAGACGGTGCTGGCCAAAGCGCTTGATAACGCCCTGGTAGCCCTTGCCCTTGGAAACGCCTGCAACGTCAACCTTGTCGCCTGCTGCGAAGACATCAGCCTTCAGCACGTCGCCAACGTTCATTGCGGAAACATCTTCCAGACGGAACTCGCGCAGGGTCTTCTTGGGGGCAACGTTTGCCTTCTTGAAGTGACCTGCAGCTGCCTTGTTGACCTTCTTGGCGGAAACCTCGCCGAAGCCCAGCTGAACAGCCTGATAGCCATCGCTCTCGACGGTCTTCTTCTGCACGACGGTGCAGGGACCAGCCTCGATGACGGTGACGGGAACGACCTTGCCGTTCTCGTCGAACAGCTGAGTCATACCGACTTTCTTGCCGATAATGCCTTTAACCATTTTCTTTTCCTCCTGTAAAGGTTATTGGTTGGCGGCGCACGTCACCGCCAACATGACCCCTCGGGAAACGAGGAGCATCTCCGGATCAGCTTTTACAGCTTGATCTCGATGTCCACGCCAGCGGGGAGCTGGAGGCTCATCAGAGCCTCGACCGTCTTGTTAGACGGCTTCAGAATGTCGATCAGACGCTTGTGAGTGCGGCTCTCGAACTGCTCGCGGCTATCCTTGTACTTGTGGGTAGCACGCAGAACGGTCACGATCTCGCGGTCGGTGGGCAGGGGGATGGGGCCGGACACGCGTGCACCGGTGTGCTTTGCGGTCTCCACGATCTTCTCTGCTGCGGCATCGATCAGCTGAGCATCATAGCTCTGCAGACGGATTCTGATTTTCTCTTTGACTGCCATTGCTTACGCCTCCTGAAAAAATTGATTTTGCCCTAGGCGAGCCGATAAATTGCTCTACACAGTTCCGGGTGTTCCTCGATTTGGCACTATAAAAACCGGTGAACCGCATGGCAGTTCTCCCGGAAACATATTAGCAAATCAAATCCGAACATTGGTTCCGCCCGTTTCGCAGAGGAGTAACTTCTCTGCCGAGGGAACGTATTCCATCGCTGTCAGTAATTTTTTCGCCCGGTTCTAAGATCGGACATACTCCGCGGAAATAACCCATCGCAGCTATCGCCGGATGACAACCTCCCGCATCAACGCATATCGCTGGCCTGCACGACTTGTATCGCACAAGCCTTTTGCAGCCGAGAGATATTTTATCACATCTTCGTCTATTTGGCAAGTGTTTTTTGCAGAAAATTACGATTTTTCTTTTTTATTTTCTCTGTTTTGTCAATGGCCGCATTTTCTGTGCAAGATGCACAATCTCAGTGCTTTTTGCCGGTGGAAAACTCCCCCGCTCCCCTTTGCAGCATCAGTATGGACGGGAAAGGCGGGGGCTATACCTATGAAGATGCGCGGTTCAGATCATTTCTTCTTCAGCTGCTCCTCCAGCCCCTCGCGCGGGGTGATGTAGACGGTGGTGTATACCTCGTATAGCACCATGCCGGGCTTGGCGCCGCTGGCTTTCCAGATGTTCTTCACCTCGGTGGTGTCCACCGCCACCTTGGCGCCGGTGCCCGCCTTGTAGGCGCTGGAATGGATGACCGCCAACTCCGCCGCCTCCTGCTTGGTGGTGTCCGGGATGTCCTCGCCCCGGCTCATGACCACAACATGGCTGCCGGGCGCTTTCTGCACATGGAACCACAGATCCTTGCCCCGGGCGGTGTGCAGGGTAAGCTTGTCGTTCTGGGCGTTGTTGCGGCCCACCAGGATCTCAAAGCCGTCGCTGGAGGTATAGCGCAGAAAGTCCGCAGGCTTCTGCTTTTTGTCCCGCTGCTTGTAGTATTTCAGGTAGCCCTGATTTTTCAGTTCCATGCGGATCTCGTTCAGCGCAGCTTCGCCGGAGGCGCTTTCCACCTCGTAGAGCACCGTTTCCAGATAAGCGATCTCCTTTTCGCCCTCGGCCAGCAGGTCTACCAGCATCCGGGCGGCGGTCTGCTTCTTTTTGTAGTTCTTAAAGAAGTTCTGGGCGTTCTGGCTGGGGCTGAACCGCAGGTCCAGCGGGATGGCCACTTCTTTGCCCTCGTCGTACCAGTTGGGCACGGTCAGGCTCTTCATGCCCTTTTGTGCCAGATAGAGGTTGGCAGACAGCAGTTCGCCGTACAGGCGCAGCTTTTCGCTTTTGCCGCTGGCGGCAAGTTCCTCCTGCCGGGCAGCCTGCTTGCGCAGGGCGCGGTCGTACATATTGTGCACCGCTTTGTGCAGTTCCTTGCTCTTGGTGCGCAGCCGCTCGGCGCGGTCCTTCTCGGCGTAGTAGCCCTCCAGCATTGCGTTGAAGGACGGCCACTCCCGGATGGTGTACTGCTCGCCGTACTGCTGCGGGCGGAAGAAGGTATACTCCACCGGCTTGCCGTCCGGCGCGGTGACGCTGCACGGACAGCCGCCCTGCGCGTGCAGTTCCTTCAGTTCGTCGATCGCCGCCATCAGGCTGCGCTTCTGGGCATCGGTCAACTCGTTGGCGGGCAGGTGCTCACCGTCAAAGGCGCGCCATGCCGCCTCCCGGCAGACCACCGGCCCTACGCCGGCCACCGTCTTGTTCAACGCATCTGCCACCGGCAACTCCCGCTGACAGGCTGCTGCCACGATGGACGCGCTGCTCACCAGCAGAAAATCCGGACGGGCAGGCTTGGGGGGTGTGGTGTAGGGCAAGCCCGGCAGCAGCTGCCGGACGTCGCTGTCCTCAAAATCCACCCGCTTGAGGGCGTCGATGATTTTGCCGCTCTGCACCAGTACAAGGTTGGAGTAGCGCCCCATCAGTTCGGCGCACAGGGTGTTGCGCACAAGGTCGCCCATCTCGTTGGTGCACTGAAAATCAAAGTAGACGATGCGGTCGCCCGGTTCCATGTGCACGTCCAGCAGTCTGCCGCCGGTCAGGTGCTTGCGCATGAGCATACAGAAGGAGGGCGGCGTTTCAGGGTTTTCAAAGGTCTCCTCGGTCAGGCACACCCGGGCAGAGCCGCTGCGGGCAGACAGCAGCAGCGCGTAGGTATCGGTGCGGGTGCGCAGGGTGATGACCAGTTCATCCCGGGTCGGTTCAAAAATTTTTGCGATCTTGGCATCGGTCAGGGTGGCTTTCAGTTCCGCTGCCGTCAGCGCCAGTGTCGCGGCATCCAGTGCCATAAATGTTACCTCGTTCGTTGTTCTATAGAATTATAAGTCAGAAAAATCCGGGGATTTTTCTGACTTACGGTTTCATTGTTCTTTATAAATAAGTATAAGGGTCGCGGTTCTCGGCGCTTACCAGCACCTCCACCTCCGGCAGGGCGGTGCGCAGGGCAGCCGCTACGGCGGCGGTCACCGGAAACTCGGTAGCGTAATGCCCCGCCGCAATGAGGGACAGCCCCAGCCGCTTGGCATCCAGCGCATGGTGGTGGTTGGCTTCGCCGGTCAGCAGACAGTCCGCGCCCTCGGCGATGGCCTCGGCAAACAGACTGCCGCCCGCGCCGCTGATGACCGCCAGCCGGTGCACCGGCTTTCCGGCATCTGCAAACTTCACCTGCACCGCTGCGCCGGTGTCCGGCGCGTTGCACAGCGCCGCCAGCTTTTGCTGCGCCAGTGCGGCCAGTTCCGGCACGGTAATGGGGTCGATTTCCCCTACCCGGCCGCAGCCGTCTGCAAAGGCGGTGCGCTGCCGGATGCCGAAAAGGTCGGCCAGCACATCATTCACCCCGCCCTCGGCGGCATCCAGATTGGTGTGCATACAGATGGCGGAAATGCCCGCCTGTACCAGCTGATAGGGCACATCGGCGGGGCACAGCCGCTTGAGCGGGTCAAAGATGACCGGGTGGTGCGCTACAATGACCGTGCACTGCTTTGCCACAGCCTCTGCCACCACCTTCGGGGTGATGTCCAGCGTCACCAGCACCCGGCGCACATCACCGCCGCAGTCCACCAGCAGGCCGGGGTTATCCCAGTGCTCTGCCAGCTCCGGCGGGGCAAGCCGCTGCATTACTTCGTATACCTGCTGTACCGTGGTCATTTCAGTTTCCCTCTTTCAAAATGGCGTCCATCTCTGCGGCAAGCGCACTGCCGTCCGGCACGCCCAGCCGCATCCGGGGCAGCTTTGCCCGCTGCCATGCGGCGTAGCCCGCGCCCTCCGGCCAGCGGCCGGTATCCCCCAACAGGCACCGGGTAAAGGTGGGCTCGGTCACCTCGCCGGTGTACTCTGCCGCCATCACCGCATACCAGCGGCCTGCGGCCTGCACCGGGCGGTCGGCCACAAGGGCAAAGCCGTGCTGCCACAGCCAGCGGCGCAGCTCGCTGTGCCGGGTGGCGGGCACCATGATAAGGCGCGGCCCGCCCACAGCGGACACCCACGGCGCTTTCTCAATGATCTCCCATGTGGTCTGCGCCGACACGCCCGCCAGCACGATGCTGCCCACCTCCCCGGCAGACAACACAGAAAGACCGTCGCCGAGCCGAAGCTCAGCGCGGTCCAGACAACCTGCATTTTCCAGCGTCTGTTTTGCCTTGGCCAGCGGGCCGGGGCGCAGGTCTGCCCCGATGACCTTCGGGTACCTGCCCGAAGCCGCCAGCACCGCCGTCAGCTTGCCATGGTCACAGCCGATATCTGCCACCGGCTGTCCCGGGCGCACCAGTTCTGCCGCTGCGGTCAGACGCGCATCCAGTGTGGGCAGCACTCAGGCCTTCTTGGCTGCCAGATGGGTGTTCAGCTTCTCCAGCAGCTCGTCGCAGTTCACGCCGTGCACTTCGCACGCTTCCGCGATGGTCTCCCCGCGGGAAGCCGGGCAGCCCAGACAGTGCATCCCGATCTCCATAAAGTAGGGTGCGGTGGTCTGGTCCATATCCAGAATGTCGCCGATAATGGTATCGCGGGTCACCTGCTTGGGTGCGGTGTGTGCCTCTTTTTTGAGCATATTGAAAATATCAAACATGATAGCTTTTCCTTTCTGTTTTGGGTGAGATGCAGTATAACCTACTGTTCCTCTATACTATACCCCAAACCGGGGCAGTTTTGCAAGAGCCTTGGGGAAATCCGCTTACTCCTCCGCCTGATAGTCCTTTTCCAGCGAGAAGCCGCGCCCGCTTACCTCGGTAACGTGGCTCACGATCATAAAGCAGGTGGGGTCGATGGTGTGCGCCAGCTTTTCCAGCCTTGGCAGCTGCCGGTTGGAGACCACGCTCAGCAGCACCGACTCCGGCTCCCGCAGGTAGCCGCCTTCGCCGTGCAGGATGGTCACGCCGCGGTCCAGCTGCGCAAAAATAGCGGCGCAGATCTCGTCAGACTTGGCGCTGATGATCTTTACCTCGGTGCGGGTGGTGCCCAGCATGAGCACCTTGTCCAGCACGACCGTGTAGATGATGGCCATCACCACGCCGTACAGGGACTGCCGCACCGGGCTGAACGCCGCCTGCGCCGCCAGAATGATAAAGTCGAAGGTCATCATGGTGCTGGACACCGGCAGGTGGAACCACTTGTTCAGCACCAGCGGGGGGATATCCATGCCGCCGGTGGAAGCACCGGCGCGAATGGTGATGCCCAGCGAGATACCGATGCCAAAGCCTGCGAATACGGTGTTCAGCACCAGATCATCGGTCAGCACAAGATTGCCCAATAAGTGCTCCCACAGCGCCATAAAAAAGGGACTGAGCACCGTGCTTGCCATGGTGTTCAGGGCAAAGCGGCTTCCCAGCACCCACCAGCCCAGCAGCAGCATGACCACGTTGACCACGAACAGCACTGCGGACACTGGCAGTCCGGTGACCTTGTTGAAAGCCAGTGCGATACCGGTGGCGCCGCCGGTGATCAGGCCGGAGGGCATCAGAAATAATACCACAGTCAGCGCATACATCGCGTTGCCCACCACGATGGACAGTGCGTTGAAGAGCTGCTGTTGCTTGTGTGTTAATTGCGTCATCTTCATCTTCCTTTATTTATAGTTGAAGCTTCTTCTACTATGATAGCGAAAATATCCGCATTTATCAAGCCTTCGGCGATAAATGCGGATATCGGGATCGATTTTTAAGGGGTCACAGGGCAGCTTCCGACTGGGCTTCGTCCTCTTCCATCAGCCGCAGACCGGCGGTATCGGTCACCGGCAGCGAGAACACGATGGCGCCCGCCTTGGGGTTTGCCCCCTCCATAATGGCCTTCATGATGGTGTTTTTCTGGCTGGTGCGGCTGACGATAAGCACCAGTTCCTTTTCGTTCACCAGTTCCACGCCCAGAAAAGCAGCTGCACCCTCCATGCCGGTGCCCTTTGCGTGGATCACCGTGCCGCCGCCTGCACCGGCGGTGCGGGCAGCGTCCATAATGGAGCCGGTGTAGCCCTGATTTGCCACCACCAGCAGCAGTTCATAGCGGGTATCCTTCAAGGTGCTTTCCTCCTTCCATGTAAGGGGCTGGTGCTCGGTAAGGAACATCAGCGCCCGTTTGCCGCCGATGCTGCTCAGCGGCACAATGAACGCAATGCCGGTGCCCGGCACATCGATCTGCATTTTGCGGCGCAGATCCTTCTGGATCTTCTGCCAGCTTTCTGCCGTTACCACGGCCAGCAGCACCGCCTTTTCAGTCTTTTCCAGCCCAAGGGTGGAAAGCGTCTCCTGCACCGCCGTGCCGGAGCCCACGGTGCGCATACTTACCGTTACGCCGTGGCTTTTGTACAGCTGCAAAAAGCCGTCGGTAGAGCGGCGGTCGGTGATGGTGATCATCAAAAACAAACTGCTCACGTTTTGCCTCCTTTACAGCTCAATGATGGCGTCATCCGGCAGGTCTGCAAACACGGCAGCAAGCACCGCAGCGGGCTGCGCCGTCCGTGCCTTGCGGGTGCGCAGCTGTGCCACCAGACCCATCATCTGCACGGTGATGAGCGGAGTCATGGCGACCATGGCTACCACGCCGAAGGCATCGGTGACGATATTGCCGCCCACCGCCACGCAGGCACCCTGCGCCAGCGGCAGCAGGAAGGTGGCGGTCATAGGGCCGGAGGCCACGCCGCCCGCGTCGAATGCGATGGCGGTGAACAGCTTGGGCACCACAAAGGAGATGCTGATGGCGAACACATAGCCCGGCACAAGGAACCACAGGATGGAGATGCCGGTCAGCACCCGCACCATGGCAAGACCCACCGAGATGGACACGCCTGCGGAAAGCGCCAGACCCATGGCCTGTGCCGAGATAGCGCCGTCGGTCACCTCTTCTACCTGCTTGTTCAGCACATAGACCGCAGGCTCGGCCTTGACGATGAAGTAGCCGATGAGCATCCCGATGGGGATGAGCGCCCAGCGCATCCCGCTGCCGGCCAGCACCTGTCCCAGATAGTTACCGGCGGGCATAAAGCCCACGTTTGCGCCGGTCAGAAAGAGTACAAGGCCGATATAGGTATACACAAGACCCACACCGATGCGCCCCAGTGTGCGGCGGTCCAACCGCAGGGCGATCAGCTGAAACGCACCGAACATCAGCACGATGGGCAGCAGTGAGCGGGCGATCTCGGCCAGATAGGTGGGCAGACCCTCCCGGAACAGCTGCCACAGTTCCACCGAGTCTGCCACCTCGGGCAGAACAGGCGGGATATAGGTGCTGTCCGCTGCGCGGAACGCGATGCCCAGCGTCAGCACCGCCAGAATGGGGCCGATGGAGCACATGGCCACCAGACCAAAGCTGTCGTCTGCCGCGTGGCGGTCACTTCGGATAGAGGAAACGCCCACGCCCAGCGCCATGATAAAGGGCACGGTCATGGGGCCGGTGGTCACGCCGCCGGAGTCAAACGCCACGGCAAGAAACTCCTTGGGCACAAAGGCCGCCAGCAGAAAGATGAGCCCATAGAACAGCACCAGCAGCTTCGGCAGTGCGATGCCGATAAGCATACGCAGGAAGGCAAAGACCAGAAACAGGCCCACGCCCGCCGCCACCGAGAGGATCAGCGTGCCGCTGGGGATGGAGGGCACCTGATCTGCCAACACCTGTAAGTCCGGCTCCGAAATGGTGATAAGGAAGCCCAGCAAAAAGCCGAGCACGAGGATGAGGGGCAGCTTGCGGCTGCGGGTGATGACTGCACCCACCCGCTCGCCCATGGGGGTCATGCTCATCTCTGCGCCCAGAGTAAAGAACATGATGCCCACCACGATCATGGCAGCGCCCAGCAAAAAGCACAGCAGGATGCTGGGCGATACCGGTGCTACCGAGAAGCAGAGCACCAGCACAATGGCCACAATGGGCAGCACCGCCTGCAGCGCCTCCAAAAGCTTTTCCCGCAGCTTGGGGAGCGATCGTCTGAGAATGATGTCCACCGCCTTTCGTCTGTATCCTGTTTGTACACTTTTGTGTAAGATATATTTATAGTATACGGATTCCGGGAGATGCCGTCAACCGGCAGAAGGAAAAAACTTGAGCAAGTTCCATAAATTGTAAAAATTTACGTTTTCTGAAGGATACCCCTTCCGTCTGCTCCCGTTGGTCGCAGCCACACTCCCCCTTTTGTCGCTACGCGACATCTTCCCCCGGCCGGGGGAAGTCGGCCCTCAAGGGGACGGCTGAACCCTCTCAGGCTCACTCCGTTCGCCAGCTCCCCCGAAGGGGGAGCTTTATTTGTGCTGACGGGTAGATGGCAAAAAGCTCCCCCTTCGGGGGAGCTGGCACGCCGTAAGGCGTGACTGAGAGGGTTCTTCTTTACCCCCCGTAAAAATGGAATACCGGAGCGTCCGCAGACGCTCCGGTATTCCGAAATCACAAATAAATTTTCTGTTTTACGCCTTTTTCGGCTTCAGCCAGCCGTCCACGGCGGCTACCAGCGCCTTGCCCCGGCGGCCCAGCAGGCGGGGCAGCAGCACCCGCGCCATCGCCCACACGCCCGCAAAGTTGTACAGGATGATAACCAGCGTGATCAGCCCCGTCCACAGCCCGTACAGCGGCGGCTCTGCCAGCAGCACAAAGGCCTCAAACACCAGCGCGGCGGCGTTTGCCAGCACCCGCCCCGGGTGGACGTGCATCCCGATCATGCGGCGGGCGTCCACCGCACGCAGGGTGAACACCAGCGCAAGGCCAAGGAAGGACGCATAGGTCGCGCCCACAGGCCCCCACAACTTGATGAAGAAATAGTTCATGACGCAGTTGCTGATGGCGCCCGCCATCATGGTGACCATGCTGCGGTCAGACTTTTTGGTCACCACATAGACGCTGTTCATGAACTGGTTGAAGCAGCTGCAGGTGGAAGCCAGCACAAGGAACGGCACAAAGTGCCATGCGTAATAATAGTTGGACTTCATGACGTGCATCACCGGGCGGCACAGCCAGATAATGCCCGCCGCGCAGCAGAACAGCACGCTGGAGTAGGTGCGGAAGATCTTGGTAAAGAACCGGGCGCGCTCCTCCTCCTCCGTCACGGCGGAAAGCTGCCATGCATCGTAGAAGATCAGACCCAGCGTGGTCAGGATGGTGGGCAGGAAGTAGCCGGTGGAAAGCAGGCCGCTCCATGCGTTGCCGGTGCGCCCGTCCAGCCCCTCGCACATCTCGCGCACAAAGAACAGGTCGGAGGCGTTGATGATCCAGAAGCTGATCTGCGCCGGGATCATGGGCAGCGAGAAGTTGAGCATCTGCCGCCACAGCTTTTTGTTGATGCCCTTCAGTTCCACATAGTTCCACAGCTTACCGGTGAACAGCAAAAACAGCACGCTGGTCAGATCGCCGCTGATGATGGCCAGCAGGTAGCCGTTGGCGCCCCACTTGAAGCCCACCAGATACAACACATAGAACGCCATGGTGGCCACGGTGCACAGCACGCCGTCCACTGCCACCAGCTTGTTCCACTGGCGGCTGCGCACGAACTGGGTGCACAGGGTGCGCAGACAGCTCATGAGCACATAAATGTAGATCAGCAGGCCGTACTGCGCCATATCCGGCAAAAACTGGGTGACCGGCCAGCACAGCACCAGAATGCCGAAGCCGCCCAGAATGGTGAGCAGGCCGTTGGTGAACACCTGCTTTTCGCTGTTGCCCTTGTCCAGACCAAAGCGGATGATGGCGTTGGACATTCCCATAGACACAAAGGGGATGAGCAGGTTGGCGTACTGGCTCAGGATCTTGGACAGGCCCAGATCCGAGATCTCCGCCATAGCGTAGGTCAGAAAGGGTTGTACGATCAAAGTGAGCAGCTTAGACGAAAAGCTGGAGATTGCAAAGATCAAAGTATTGCCGGCAAGCTTGGAATATTTATCGCCGGTCTTTTTTTCGTTTTCCAAGGGAACTTCCCTCCGTTTTTACGATAGATTATTTTTTCAGCAGTTCCCGCCGGGCCTTCCAGTCCGGCAGCAGCTTTTCCACCTCCGCCCAGAAGGCCGGGCTGTGGTTCAACTGCAAAAAGTGGCAGTACTCGTGTACTACCACATAGATCTGCGCCGCAGGGGGCTGGTTATACAGCTGCAAGGCAAGGGTGATCTGCCGCTTGCCCGGGCAGCACACGCCCCAGCGGCTGGTCATGCTACGCACCTTCAGGATGGGCTTCTGCCCGCCCAGCACCCCGGCAAAGGCCGGGTAGACCTTATCGCTCATGGCGGTAAAGTAGGCCAGCGCCGTGGCCTTGTCCGGCAGGTCGGCGTTGTCCTTGTTCAGCTTGGTGATATTCTTCACCCGGGTGTCCCGGATCCACTGGGCGTTTTGCAGCACAAAACGGTCAGCCTGTTCCAGACTGGCCGTCAAAGGGATGCTTACCATCACAGTGCCGTTGTCCCGCACCCGCAGGTGCAGCTGCTTTACCTTTTTGCGCACCAGTTCGTACTGGATGCCCTCCACGCTGCGCAGCTGGGCGCACGGCTTTGCCGCCACGTCAGGCCTTGCTCCGCTTCAGGCAGCCAAGGGGCAGCTGCGCCAGCACCACGGCGGCAAACAGCAGCACACAGCCAGAGGATTCCCGGAAGGAGAGGCTCTGGTGCAGCAGCAGCCAGCCGCCCAGGGCGCTGAATACGCTTTCCAGACACATGATAAGGCTGGCAACGGCGGGGTTCAGGTCCCGCTGGCCTAAGATCTGCAGGGTGTAGGCCACGCCGCTGGACATGATGCCGCAGTACAGGATGGGCCCGGCGAAGGTGACAAACTCTGCCATGGCAGGCTGCTCGAACAAAAACGCCGCCACGGTGCTTTCCACCGACACCACAAAAAACTCCACAAGGCTCAGGCGCACGCCGTCCATCTGCGGAGAGAAATGATCCACCGCCATGATCTGGAAGCTGAACAGCACCGCACACAAAAGCAGCAGCCAGTCGCTGCTCTGGATACTGCCAAAGCCGTCCTTCATGCACAGCAGGTACAGCCCCACCACGGCAATGACCATGCTCACCCACAGCTGCGCGCTGCCCTTGCGGCCCAGAAACAGGCCGAACACCGGCACCAGCACCACATACATGGCAGTCAGAAAGCCCGCCTTTGCAGTGGAGGGATCCAGCGTGATGCCCAGCTGCTGCGCTGCGCTGGCTAAAAACAGCAGCGTGCCGCACACAAGCCCGGCCGTCAGCAGCAGCTTGCGCTCTGCCGCCGTCTTGGGCTTGCCGTCCGGCTTGCCCTGCCGATGGTGCAAGGCATCAAACGCCTTGACCGTGGGGATCAGCACCAGCACCGCCATCCAGCTGCGCCCCGCCAGAAAGGAGAACGCGCCCATGCCGGAGCCGGCGCTCTGCGCCACAAAGGCTGTGCCCCAGATCAGGGCGCACAGCATCAGTAACATTGAATTTTTCGTCTGGTTCGTCATCCGGCAATGCCCTCCGCCTTCAGCAGGCCGTACAGGTAATACCGGCTGGAATCATACGAGATGGTCACGCGGTACTGCGCCGCCGGGTCCAGCCCGGAAATGGTGCAGCGGTAGTCGGTGCCATCCGTCTTGAAGTAGTAGGTGCTGTCCGGCACATACTCTGCGCCGCCGTCCACCTTTTTCCACAGTGCCACCTTGAACTTCTGGGTGCCCTCGGCGGTGCCGCAGGCCATGATGTTCACACTGCCGCCCGGCACGGTAAAGTAGCCGGTGTTGCGGCTCCAGATCCCGTTGAACACCGCGTAC
The DNA here is from genome assembly GCA_934503275.1 of uncultured Faecalibacterium sp. GTDB lineage: Bacteria > Bacillota > Clostridia > Oscillospirales > Ruminococcaceae > Faecalibacterium. Next base: position 31,100 of record CAKSVD010000016.1, on the reverse strand, counting down.
AGACAGCCGTCTGCAGTGGCGGTGGCATACTTTGCCGAGGCATCCGCAATGCCCTGAATGATCAGCGGGTCGGTGGTGGCTTCCGCCCAGCGGGTGGTGTCCTCCTCCTGCACTTCCTCGGAGTGGCCTGTCACCTTCTGCGCCACCTTTTTCAGGGTCTCCTTGCAGCCGGTCAGGCTAAGCACCATCACCGCCGCCAGCAGCAGTGCCAAAAGCTGTTTTTTCATCTTCATAGTTTTCCTCATAGAAACAAAGAAACTTTTCTTTTTCGTATGTCTCTGCCAACGGGCAGATACAGGGTAAGTATACCGCATTTCGCCGCCCTGCACAAGATACCTATATTTATTTTGTGCGGTTTGCCGCCTGTTTCTGCACAAATTTTCACGCATTCAGCGCCCGCAGCGCTGCGCACTCGGCCCCGGCCAGCGCGGGAGCCTCTGCCCCGAACAGGCTGCCGTAGCGGTACAACGCCCAGCCGCCCGCCGCCTGCTGCCGTAAGTCCTCCACCTGTGCCGCCAGCACATTGCCAGTGCTCCAGCCGGACACGCTGTCCGGGTTCGCGCCGCCGTCCCCGGTGCCCACCCGGTACGCGCCCAGCCCGAAGTACAGTGCCACATCCCCCGCCCGGGGGTAGCTAAGCCACGCCGGGACGATGTTTTCAAAGGCAAAGCGGGTGCTGCCGGAGTGCAGGGTAAAGCCGTAGCCCCAGTACACCTGCGGGCAGAGGTAGTCGATGACCTTTTCCTCCCCGCCCGCCGCCAGCCATGCGGTCACATCGCTATACTGCTGGTCGAGGTCGTTGTCCGGGTTGCCCTGCGGGCTGATGCCGAACCGCAATGTGGGGTCTGCCGCCTTTACCGTGCGGTGCACTTGCGCCACCAGCGCGGTGACGTTCTGCCGCCGCCACGCGGCAAGATCGGCTGCGCCGCTTGCCGCAAACTGTGCCGCGTCCACGGCGGCGTCGGTGGTGGGGTAAAAGTAATCGTCAAAGTGGATGCCGTCCACCGGGTAGTTCTGCACAAGTTCTGCCACGCCCTGCACCACATAGTCTGCGGCGGCGGGCACGGCGGGGTTCAGGTACACCCCCTCCCCGGCGGTGCACAGCCAGTCCGGGTGGAGGTTTGCCAGATTATTCTCTGCCAGATTCGGCGGCATCGCCGCCGAGGAGCGCAGGCGGTAGGGGTTGACCCACGCCTCCACCCCGATGCCCCGGCGGTGCGCCTCGGCGAGAAAGATATCCAGCGGGTCAAAGCCGGGGTCCTTGCCCTGCACCCCGGTGCACAGATGGCTCCACGGGAACAGGCTGCTGCGGTACAGTGCATCCCCGAAGGGGCGCACCTGCGCCAGCACGGTGTTCAGCCCCAGCCCGGCGCAGTTGTCCAGCAGCTGCGCCGCCCCGGCGCGGAAGGTGTCCTCGGTGGAAAAATCCAGCAGCGCCCAGTCCAGATAACTTACCCATACCGCCCGCCACTCCCCGGCGGGCAGGGCGGGATTTGGGGCAGGCGGCGTATCCGGCCCGGAGGCGGCGGTGTGGTCTGCATCGCCTTTTTGCCGCAGATACCACCCCGCCACAGCACAGGCGGCTGCGCCCGCCCCGGCCAGAAAGGCCCGGCGGCCAAAGCGGCGTTTCGCCTTGGCTTTTTTAGACGTCCTGCGGCGCTGGGTCACAGAGTCTCCTCCTGCGTCTTATACAGGGTAAGCCCCGCCCAGCCCCGGGCGCAGGTCAGCAGTACGAACATGATATTCGTCCAGAAGGCAAGGCCGCTCATGCCCGCGTACTTAGTCAGCATCCAGAACACCAGCCGCAGCACCTCGGCGGCGCTCACCAGCTGCAGCTGCCGCTGGATGGGTCTGCCGCGCTCATACTCGGTGGCAAGCAGCGCAGGCCACACCAGCGCCGAGCAGATATCCCCCGCCCAGCCGCTTGCACCCAGCTTGCTGAGCATCAGCACCACGAACACGCCGGTGTAGTTGCGCTTTTCCTTTGCCGGTGCGCCCTTTTGCGCCGCCAGAAACAGCACCGCGATGCCGGTAAGGCAGAACACGATCATTTCCAGCCCGGAAAAATCCATCCCGCCCAGCACGGCAAAGCCGCCCAGCATGGACACCGCCGCAGCAGCCAGCAAAAAGAAATACCAGGTCTTGCGTGTAAATTTAAGCTTCATGAGCCCCTCCCCCGGGCGTTTGCACCCGGCTTGCAGAAAAAATTAAAAAAGAATTGTAAATATTATAGCACAAACCCCCGCAGGTTGTGTTACAATAAGGAAAACTCTTTTGGGGGAGGTCTTTCCATGAACGCTGTCGTTTCCGTCTGCCTTTTAGCCTGTGCGCTGGGCATCATCGTGTACCTGCTCTCCCGGCGGGAGACAAACCGCCGCAGCCAGTACGGCCCCACCGGCCTGTCCGAGTTCCGCACTAGCCTTGCGCTGGACGAATGCTTTGACCGTCTGGACACCCACAGCGACACCGACCTCTTTGCCTACGAGTGCCGCCGGGAAAACGACGGCGGCTTTATGCTGCACCTGACGCTGCACCAGCCCAGCCAGCAGCCGCTGGACACTTTGTACACCCTGCGGCTGGACCCCGGCCGCCAGACCGTGGTGACCTTGATCTTCATCCGGGAGGCCTTTGGCTACAAGGAGCCGCTGTTCCCGCCCGCCATGCTGGACGAATTTATGCTGCAAAAGCTGGATGCCCGCCGCACCAAATGATTTTTGCGGAAAATGCTTTCCTTTTTGCGCGGTTTTTGTTATACTAATGCGTGTTGCAGCAATGCAGCACCCATACGGGCCAGTAGCTCAGCTGGTCAGAGCTGGCGGCTCATAACCGCTTGGTCGCGGGTTCAAGTCCTGCCTGGCCCACCATACAGTTCGTACTCGAACCCGATTCTTTACGAAAAAGGGTTCGGGTACGTTTTTTGTTTACAGGAGGTTCTGCGAAAGGACTACTCGGAACAGTAAACGAGCAAAGGCAGGGTATCACAATGACGGTGGTATCCTGCCTTTTGCTTTGCGGAATCAAGTTCGCTTTGTGCGAACTTGGTCGTCATATCAGGGATGTTCTTTCATTGGCGGGTATGGTATACTTGGCTTAATAAACTGGAATGAAGTGTGCACCACATGAAAGACGTACATTGTATAGAATTCCATACAGGCAGCAGAGAAGAGCGCATCCCGGAGCTTGCAAAGGACTTTCCATATACTGCCTCAAGAGCCACGTTGGATCGCTACATCGGCAGCACTGTGCCATGGCACTGGCATCAGGCGGTAGAGCTTTTCTACATGGAAAGCGGCTGCGTTGAATACACCACACCAGGTGGAAAACTTGTATTCCCGGCGGGAAGCGGTGGTTTTGTCAATTCCAACGTACTTCACACCACAAGGGCGATTTCTCAGACGGAAGAGAACGTGCAGCTTCTTCATATTTTCGATGTTTCTCTGCTGGCAGGGGAACGAGGAAGCCGAATCGAGCAAAAATACATTCTGCCCATTACATCCGACCCACAACTTGAGATCCTTCCTCTTTTACCGGATCATGCGGCAGGGCGAGAAATCCTGAAACGACTCAAAGAATCTTTTTGTTTGTCTTATGATACATTCGGGTATGAGTTGAAACTGCGAGAGATCCTGACCGAGCTATGGTTAATGCTTGTGGAGCAATCGCATTCTGTAAGCTCTTCCAATCGGAACTCTGCCGGAGGCAACGATAAAATAAAGCTGATGTTGATTTATATCCATGAGCACTACCCGGAAAACCTCTCAGTCAAGGAGTTGGCAGCAGCAGCCTACACAAGTGAACGAGAGTGCTATCGCATTTTTCGTGAACACCTTCATACGACCCCGATTGCTTACCTGACCGCATACCGCATTCAGATCGCCTGCCAGATGTTGGCGGAAAGCAAGGCTTCTATTACAGAGGTCGGGACTGCTTGCGGTATGGGAAATTCAAGCTATTTCGGAAAAGTTTTTCGGGAGGTTGTCGGCTGCACGCCACGTCAGTACCGATACAAACGGCAGAATAACAACACCATCTGACAGCATCAAGATATTATTTTTAGGCTGTAGGCGTTATAATGATAGTAGCAGAAGTGCACGATCCGTAAGTGCATATCATATTTGAAAACCTTTGATCTTCGGATGCGTTTTGCTATGAGAGAAAGGACGGTCCCCTTGGAGCTGAATTGCAATACAGCAGAAGCCGCTCTGGCTTGGGCAGGGCAGCAGAATCCCGGAAATTGGATCGGACATTCCCGTTTTGTAGCCCTTGCCTGTAAAAATATAGCAGCCAAATGCAACAATATGGATGCAGATCAGGCATACTGCTTTGGGCTGCTGCATGATATCGGGCGTTATGCAGGGGTAAGTTCTGAACGTCATTTGATCGACGGATACCGTTTCTGTATGGAACGAGGATGGAAAAAGGCTGGACAGATCTGTATTTCTCATGCTTTTATGATCCAGGATATCCACACTTCTATCGGAACCTTTGACGTTTCAAAAGAAGATTTCCGTTTTATGGAAAAATTCATTCAAACCGCTGTCTATGATGATTACGACCGTTTGGTACAGCTATGCGATGCCTTGGCGCTGCCCACCGGATTTTGTCTTTTGGAAAAACGTTTTGTAGATGTAACGCTTCGGTACGGTGTCCATCCGGCAACGATAGACCGATGGAAGAAAACGCTTGAGCTAAAAAATCTGTTTGAAAAACGAATCGGAGGATCGGTTTATACCCTGCTCCCCGGCGTTCTGGAAAATAGTTTTTCGCTGGAGGTAACCGTATGATAAAAATCGCTTTTTTTGATGTAGACGGAACTTTGCTCAAGTTGGGCAGTAAGGTGCCGTCATTCCAAACCGTACAGACCTTACAGCAGTTGCAGGCAAAAGGGATCTTACTGTGCATGGCGACAGGCAGAGGCTACCTCTCCGTCCCACATTTTGAAGGCGTTGATTTTGATCTCTGGCTGACCTTCAACGGCTCTTATGTCCGTAGCAAGGATGCAGTGATCTCGAAGAACCCACTGGACGCTGACGACAAGCGCAGAATTTTGCATAATCTGAAGCAGATGCACCGGGCGGCTGCCATCAGCAACGAACACTTTATCGTGACAAATGGGACAGACCCGGACTTGGAGCAGTATTTTTCCTTCGGCAACGAGAAGCTGGTGATCTCCGAGCATTTCGACAAGCTCTGTGAGGAGGATATCTATCAGATCATGTGTTCCTGTAGCCCTTCTGAATACGAACGCATCCTGTTGGGAACCCACGCCACACAGATAACCGCATGGTGGGACAAGGCAGTGGATATCATTCCGCTGTCCTGCGGAAAGGGAAATGCTGTAAGAGCTGTTTTGGCGCATTACGGCTTTTCAAAAGCAGAAGCGATCGCCTTTGGGGACGGCCGAAACGACATTGAAATGCTGGAAGCAGTCGGCACAGGCGTTGCCATGGGAAACGCCCTCGATGAAGTCAAGGCAAGGGCAACAGATTGCTGCCGTTCTGTGGATGAGGAAGGCATCTATCATTATTGCCTTGAAAAACACCTCATCTAAAGGAGCTGTAGGAGCTGTTTTCTGGGTTTTTGTATCCGTCTACAGCAGGGTTTGGGGCAGGCACGCCCCAACAAGAAGCTGTCCCAAAGGGGCAAGAATTTTCAAGAATTGAAAATTTGTGGCCACGGGACGGTTCTTGCTCTTACCTAATATGCTCAAATTCGATTTTCTGTAATTGTTTCCAGATTGTTAAGGCGCACAAGCAGCAAAGGAACTTCTTTCTTCTAAAGTGGTGGTGCTCACGGTGAGCACCACCACTTTTCTATTTTATATTTGAAGCTCAGAATCATTATTTTCACAATTTTGAGCAGTGACAGCGATTTAAAATCTTCTTGCAAACCGATGTGAAATATGGTATATAGGTTATACGAAGTATCGCCAAAATGATGTGTAAAGAGAGGTGCAGCCATGACTGCCGTGATCTACGCCCGCTATTCATCCGACAGCCAGCGAGAAGCGTCCATTGAAGGACAACTGCGCGACTGCAAGGACTACGCCGAGAAGAACGGTATCACAGTGGTCGGCACCTACATCGACCGTGCCTACTCTGCCAAGACGGATGACCGCCCGGACTTCCAGAGGATGATAAAGGACAGCGCGAAGAAAATCTTCGATGTGGTTCTGGTCTGGAAGCTGGACCGCTTTGCCCGGAATCGGTTCGATGCCGTGAACTACAAGTACCAGCTGGAAAAGAACGGTGTCCATCTGGTGTCTGCCATGGAACCCATCTCGCAGGGGCCTGAAGGCATTATGGTGGAGAGTATGCTGATTGGCATGGCGGAATACTATTCCGCCGAACTCGCCCTGAAAGTGGCGCGCGGTGAGCGCGAAAACGCCCTCCAGTGCAAGTACAACGGCGGTGTGGTGCCGCTGGGCTTCACAATTGGCAAGGAGGACAGGCTGTACCATATCGACCCGGAGACGGCTCCTATTGTGCAGGAGATCTTCACCCGGTACGCCAACGGCGAGCCTGCCGAGAAAATCGCAGCCTCCCTGAACGAGCGCGGTCTGCGCACTCGTACCGGCAAGCCCTTTGTCAAGAACAGCTTCTTCCAGATTTTCCGGAACCGCCGTTACATCGGTGAATATCGCTATAAGGACATCGTGACACCGGGCGGCATTCCCGCCATCGTGGATGAGGACTTGTTCAACCGGGTGCAGCAGCGTTTCGAGCAGAACAAGATTGCCCACGGTCGCCCTGCAAAAGAGGATGTGAGCTATCTGCTGACCACCAAGCTGTTCTGTGGCAAGTGCGGCACCCTGATGGGCGGTGAGAGCGGCACCAGCCACATGGGAAACACCTACTATTACTACAAGTGCGGCAACGCCAAACGCCACGGCAAGGCGCATTGCGACCTGAAAGCCATCCGCAAGGAGCCGCTGGAACGGTTCGTGGTGGACACTGCCATTAAGGTGATTTTCAGCGATGAAATCATCGAACGGCTGATAGATTTGATTATGGAAGCCCAGCAGCAGGAGAACACCCGCCTGCCCGTTCTGAAAAACCAGCTCCGGGATACAGAGAAGCGGCTGGCAAATCTTCTGGAAGCCATTGAACAGGGCATCCTGACCCCGACCACCAAGCAGCGGTTGGACGAGCTGGAAGCCCGGAAAGAAGCCCTGAACACCAGCATTCTGGAAGAAGAGCTGAAAAAGCCCGTCCTGACCCGCGAATGGATGCGGTTCTGGTTTGAAAAATTCCGCAAGGGTGACGTGGGTAGCACGGAACACCAGCGGCAGATCATTGATACCTTTGTCAACTCGGTCTACGTCTTTGATGACCGGGTCGTGCTCAATTTCAACTTCACGGACGATTCCAAAACAATCTCCCGTGAAGAGGTGTTGGGTTCGAGTGCTGTGGAGAATGCTCCACCATTAAAAGATTATCCGAACCTTCGACCAATCGGTCAAGGGTTCGGTTTTCTTTTGTTCATCGAAGATATCATCTTATAGTCATCCGTCCTTCTATTTCGCGTTCTGCGGTTCAAAATAGGAGTAACTACTGTTTTGGAAAACAAAATTCCGCAGTCGACAAATTATACCACCAGCAGTATTGGGATGATTTTAGGAGGTATTTGACATGAATGGAATGGTATCCTGTGAGTATAACATGGACAGCGGCTGTATAGAACTCAAATTCGTTGACGGTACGGAAATCGCTATTGACTGTACCGCCGTAGAAAACCTTACAGCCAACAATATGTATGAGCGTTTTGAGCTTGATTATCTAATCTACAATGCCCCGCTCGCTTATGCGGACTTGATCCTGAATGGCAACCCGGAAACATATCTGAAAGCCGTTATAGTATGTAAACCATTTGAGAACTAAAAAGAACAGGGCGAGGTCGGAATTGCTTCCAGCTTCGCCCTTTCCATTACACCGCTTTGCGGTTTTGGCGTCTTGTGTCTTACGTTTGTATTTTAATAATACACGAGACCCGTCAATGTGTCAAAAAACAATCTCCCGCTAAAAACCGCTAAGTTGGCAATTCAACAGGTATGTCTTTAGGAATTGGTGTAAATCTTATCTGCTTGCCTAATACACAAAGTGGCGACTCAGATTTTGGTTAAATATCATTCATAACGTTCAAATAAGACCTCAACAACATCAAAGATGTCCTCTGTGTCCCTTATAAGCCTCATGCCTTTGCTAATTACTCCAATTTCTTTTGTTGCACCAATCACCAAACTTGGAATCCCAGAACTCAAATCCGGAGCTTTATCATCAAAACTGATTTTGATCGGTTCAAGAGTGATAGTCGAATCCTTTTTTGAAAAAGGATATCTATAGTGGGTGGATGAAAAGTCTTTTTTGTCAATCTTTGAGAGAACTCGCATACAGAGCTGACGGTCAGAATCATCCATCTGAAGTTTATGTTCTTGGCATAACTGTTGATAGTATTCCCAAAGAGCTTTTACGGAATGGACAGTATTCATTTTCCCAACTGGCGTTTTAATCTCGCTGATTTTAAGAAAGCTATTATCTTTTCTCAACTCGCAAACGATAAGCCCTTTCAGCTGAAGTTCTATGGTATGGCGTAATAAATAAGAAATCGGATTGTATAAATATGGTGCACTCACGATTTGCGTCCATAGAGTTACTGCAGCAATATGGTATTCGAAAGCCATATCGTAAAAAGCCTTTACTTGCTTATGCAACACAAGCTCCTTTCAGACACTATCTTTTCTGGAGTATACTCCCCGTCAACAGTCAACTTTTTGAATATGATATGACTGTGGTTCAATAAGCCATTGGCAATTCTCCATAATTTCCTGTGCAGGATTGTTTACAATCTCTGGGGAGTAGCCATTATCAGAGATTTTCGTCAAATCAACCAAGTATAAATAGTAATTGGTTCCCAACAATTTCGCTACCGCATATTCGTTTTTAGACCAGAAAAATCCTGTTGTAGATATAGCTTTGACCTCGATAAAACGATTGGATACCACCGCCTCAGGGGTGTTGACTGACACAATATCATATCCGGCGGATACATCAATATCAGATATCCGCTTTACCTTTGTACCATCGGCGATTCCAAGCCTTCTCTTCTCATATTCTACAACAAACAACTCAGCTATTTCTCCAGCACGCTCATTGTTTTCAAGCTGTTCTTTTAGTTTTTCTAACGACGTTAGCTTCCGTTTTGCTTTACAGTGTTTGGCAATCAAAAATTCATAATCTGAGGAAATATAAAACCGAGAACCTCGCGCATCCCTTAGTGGAAGAAGAAAATGCTGGCTTATCAAGACATTCCGAACGCTTGACAGCGAAAGAGGAAACAGTTCGTTTTTGAAAGAAAAACTGCATTGGAGCGAATCATAGGAAAACATTGTTGAGTCAAAAACGCCTTCAGAAAAGAGTAAATCAACCGAAGACATAACCAATTTCGTGTTCAATACGTCTTTATCGTGTAACATTTCCCCTATGGAGGGTACAACGGAAATGGCATCCTCCTCCAAATGAATCCACCCAAAAGCGAGACAATATTCGATCAAATCCCTGACAGACAGATAACGTTTTCCTGGGGCATGGGCGCATATTACTTCTGCGTCATGAATCTTAATTTGACTATTGCCAATTACATCACACAGAAAGAACAGCACCCCATCCTTGCCACCGTGATAGTTAAGATTTTTTAGTTCGTCTAACATAATCTCTTATCAACGCCTTTATATCTTCCTCACCCAAATCTTCAGAAATATTGTTAAAGAGCGGAATTGGCATACTCTCCATGATTTCTGTCATTCTCATTTCTTTTTCTGTTAATCTGGCATCAATGGTTTCATCTATCGTGTCTTGGGATAAAACATAGTAGTAGTTGGTAACCGTTCCAGCCATTAAGCCATATCGGTGAATTCGATCCTTTGACTGAACAAAGTGTGCCGCATTAAACGACCTCTCAATGTATATCGCATTATGACAAGCTTTGTGCAGGGAAATCGATTCAGCTACAGCAAAGGGATTTGCAATAATGACTTTGAACGGACAATCAGGCTCTTGGAATGCTTTTACTATTTTCTCCCTCGTGAGAATGAATTCGTCTTCATCAATTCCGTCACGCTCAACAGGAGTTGCTCCGTACAATTCCTGACATAATATCCCCTCATTTTCAAGGAAGCGTTTCAGCCTGTGTATTGTATGAATAAATGATGCCCAAATAACTACTTTCCCGTTTTCTGCAAGTATACTATCAACGATTTTTTTAACAGCTATATATTTTGCCGGTGTTTCACTATCCTCATAATCAAGGATTGATTTTAGCACAGCAGAATCATCAATTGCCTGATATGCCTCTACCGGAAGATCTTCATTTTCAAAGAAGTCCCGTAAAGGTGCACGAAGCATTGCAGGATCTGAAGCGGCTTGCATCAATCGGATAGTACGCGCTTGAGCTAATGCTGCTTTGAAACGAGATGTCGTATCCATCGCACCGTCAGCCATAAACTCATCCATATACTTTTTTTCAATGAAATCATATATGCGCTGCTGTAATGGCCCCATTGGAACAGATACCGGGGGATGAATAGTGGCCGGAGGGATATTCAAATCACTTTTCCGAATGCGAATAAAGAAAGGCGAAATATTGTCGATTAGGCGAGCCACCCTTGCCGTGTCTCCTGTTGCAGTAATGTCTCGCAGCTGATTGACTTCAAATCCCATGACATTTTTGTTAGGCCAAATGAACTTGAACATATTATAAATATCCTCATATCCATTTGGAGCGGGAGTACCAGTCAATACGATTCGAGATTTGCTGTATTTTGACATCTCCAATACTGCCTGAGCAATGATGCCTCCTGATGAATTTTTGGCTTTATGAGCCTCATCCAAAACAACCATGACCCGATTTGTTCTCAAGAAAAATCCAATTTCTTTCTGAAGAGAAATCAATGAAGCATAGGAAATCAAGGTTAATTCAAAGGGGTGTTTCGAAATCAAATAATCTTGCTTATCAGCCTTATCTACACCGCCAACCAGTCGTTTTGAGTGTGGAGCTCTTCCAAAGCATTCTTCAAATTCTGTTTCCCATGGGCCAAATGAACTTAATGGCCCAACAATAAGGAGCTGATTAACATGCTTCGGATTATCTTCAGGCAAGTTGTGTAAATAAGCATAAGCTCCATATACAATGCTTGTCTTTCCCGCTCCAGGGACCGAAAAATTGCAAGCATTCTGGGAAAAAGCCATATGATATGCGGAGAGCAACTGTAACGGATATAAAGACCGCGAAGGTAAGTTCTCAGCAACAGATTTTGTGAACTCCGCAAATTCCTCTGTATCACACTCGTTATTTCGAATATTCAGAGCCTTTTCAGAGAATTCTTTAAAGCGACGCTCCTCTTCATAATACTCTATAACTACTTGTTCGGTGCTCTTGCTCTGGTCTTCGATGAATCCATATTTAGCTAACATGGAACTGATATTTGACATCACCGCGTATGGTTCGTTGTCTCCAACGGGAATGACTATCCGTTCAGCCTCCACGGTCGGATTCAAATAATCCCGCGCATATCTCCAAGCAAAGCGATGCTTTTGTAATGCCTTTATATCTCCAAGAAGATATATTTCATTTTTTGAAGGGTCGAAATCGATAGAGATATTCGCCATGATGCTCATCTCCGCTCCAGTTTTTTCTTCATCTCCCAAGTGATTTTATTGATTTCTTTCACCATCTCTTCGATGTGAGGATCGTCTGTAAAACTATCCTGATTACAGTCTACAGCTCTAAGAGCACTAAGCGCTCGTTCAATAAGATCAGCTGGTTTGTTTGCGTCACGTTTATCTTCTAAACGCCGTGAGAAACGGTTCAGATTGCCTTTTAGATGCCCTTTAGCCTGATCAACCCATTCGTTATCTCTTTGCTTGAGCAAGAGGCTCAAATCTTCACCGGGGCAACGTTGCCGTAATTCATCAACTGTTTCCTCGTCAGTTGGTGTATTCTCTTGATGCTGTTTTAAGAAGTCACTCCAAAGATCTTTAAAGAAGAATATGCTTCCTTCTTTTCCTGTCTTTGCAATATCACGGAATTCCTTTCCTTCGTAGCGTGCTCTTATGTAATCAAAACAAACCAACTTAAGGTCTGATATATCGGAATCTGTATAATTCCAATCCACATTGCGAACATTAGTTCCACGTTTAGAATAGGAATCCAAATAGTTTTCCAAGTCGACGAATGGGCCTTCTGTTTTTTCAAGACGCGTATAAATTCCATCATAATCATATTCTTGTAGATACTCTTCCATAAGCGTTAGAATTTCAAGCCATTGTTTTATCTGACTTTCTTTTTCGCTCATAAATTCTGCAATCTGCTTTTCTGTAAACCCAAGATGCTTCAGTTCTTTGCACTTTAAATACTTTTCTATCGGATTATAATCCAACTTATCATCCTCTCCCATTTGATAGATAGTCTCAAGCTGTTGAATGTCTTTTTCTTCTGCATCATCCGGGAGAATAATCGCAAGGAAATATTGGCATTTTTCAACTTCAGCATAAGAATAGCCGTATTCTTCATGCTTATGGAACAACCGATTCAAAAGCATGGCTCGACGGTTGCCATCGACAATAATACCGTCCGATGTCACAATACCGTACCTCTGCTGGCCAATTTTCAATAAGCTTTCCATTGTAGTTTTATTGCGATCGACCTTTGATTCGTACAAGAAGGTTTCAATGATTTCTCGATCGGAATCTAATTCCGCATTCAATTCACCATTCTGTTTCTCATACGAAAGAACATCGGAGCCGATTCTGCCGTTGTACTTGTTATAAATGAGATAATCTAAAGGAATTCTCCATACGATTTCTGTCCTCGTAGTTCCTTTATAGCGCAAGGGTATTCCTGTCATAGCTTGATTCAACTGACTGGTCTTTATTTCTTCCAATTTTGCTTTTCTTGTAGCAGCATCCATTATTTCGACCCTCCCATAAAATCAACCATGGCTGTTAGAATGTAGTAGCCAATTACAATAGCAAGTGGTAAAGAAAAAGGTTCTTCTCCAATGACGACCACTTCCGTTTGTTCTTTTGGCGCAAGTAGCATATCAATATATTCTCTAATACTATCTAAAAGTTCGTATGGGCCTTCCCAGGGAGTAGCTTTTCTCTGCTCGGATGTCATACAATACACTTTTTGGAATGAATCCATGTCAGTGACGGTCGGTTTTATTCTTGATAAATAATCCCGAAGGCTCTCATGGTACTTCTCTGGAATTTCTTTTATTTTCAGAGCTGGGGTGTATTTTTTAGCTTTCTTTTTCCCTTGACTATAGTGTATTTCAGCATCCCACTTAAAAATCTTCTGATTAAAGTCAGAATGATAATTTGTTAATTCCACACGGTATGCATCTATTATCAAATACGGAATATGATACTTGAATTTTGCAACATCGCGCCGCGGTTTTTCAGCTCGGACAGCAAATTTTCTACCATTCAAATCGACAAATTTAATATCCTTATCATGCTTAATCTGAGGGTAATGATTTGGCATAGATATTTGCTCTTCTTTAGCTATAGCTTTTGCAAGTGCATAGGACATTTTAGGTGGTACCGCATTACCAACAAGAGTATGCTTGATTCCTTTTGATTCGCCATAAAACCAATAGTCAATGGGAAAGCTCATCATGCAAGCTGCTTCTCTTACTGTTGGCAAGCGATAACTGTTTTCCCCATATCCAAGTATCATTGCTTCCCGTGCGCTGGCGGTCATAGTTGCCATAACAGTCCTTGCGGGTTTATTTAGGTTTTCAGGGAAAGACATTTTTCCCATATACCCTTTATCTTGTTTTAACCGTTTGGCTGTTTTACACTCAAACTCAGCAAGTTCATAGATATAATGCTGATCTGTTACTTGTTGTGCTTCCAGCTTAAGGTCTGGATAATTGATATCTGTAATCAGATTGTTATCTGTTCTCAATGGGTTTCCAAGCGAATCAAGAACTTGTTTCAGGGTTGTCACATTGTTATCGTTTTTTACTCTAATAGGCTCTGGAAATTCTCCACAGAGGTAGCGTTCCCTATTTGTAGGAGCTCCAAAATATTTTGCATTATATTTTCCCGATGCACCATCATGAGGTCTTAAAACGAAATCGCCTTCAAGTCCTAAGTCAGCAGCAGAATACTCTTCTTTAATATACTGCTTTACCGCTGGCACATTTTCCAGTATCCAATATTTTAAGACTGATTCTTGTTTGAATTTTTTACGGGCGATTATTCTTAAGTAGGCTTCAATTAGCTGAATACCAATTGATTTATCAGCATTTCCAGACTTATTGGAATGGGAAAATGACTGACACGGTGGCGATCCGATAATAACCTCACTATCAGGCACTAACGCTTCAAATTCGTCATCTGGAAGTTCAGATATCCGAATAACATCGTCTTGTATTACATTGACACTGGGCTTATTGCCTTTGTATGTTTTTACGGCAGGTCCCCATTTATCGACAGCAAATACTATTTTGAATCCGGCTTGACGGAATCCCTCTGAAAAGCCACCGCCGCCACAGAAAAAGTCAGCAACTCTCATTTCATAGACCTCTTTATCTTTAGCTCAATTCTTAATCATTAGGTTGTTTTCTATATTTTCTACTCTTTATTCGAGCGTCAACCGGCTTTTTCGCCTCTTCAAGTATCAACCACATATTTCCGGCTCGTTGAACATTTGGGATACGCCCCTCAGCACAAAGTGTTCCTATTCTCCCGGTCGAGATATTCCATTTTTTACCAATCTCTGTTGTAGAGACATATTTCATCTAAACATCCTCCGTCAAAACCACGGTATAACAGGATATAACTATTCATTTATATCATATCCCACAACCGGAATAATATCAAGATGGCAAATGTCATAAATCGACATAAAATTAAGCTTTTTCGCATCTTTCCTGGTCAAAGGATGAGCAGGCGAAATATGAGTTCATACTTATTTGGCAAACCTGCTAACGGGTGTCAATAGGCTGAACAAAAAAATCATTGCCGGGTGCAGTTAAGCATCCGGCAACTTTAATAAGCCGACAGCACCGCTTGTCAGATGAAAATCATCGTAATAGTCCATCAGAAATCATCAACCGGCATCAGAAGATGGCTGAGGGCGCAGAAATTCGGTAACACGAGTGCAATAGATTCATAGGAACTTGGCACTTCCTGCGACGGTATAAACGTAATAATGCTTTCCCTCGGAACGCTTTTTGTCCATGAAGCAGTAAACAGCATTTTGTTCTGTTTTTCAGTCGCGGCCTTTTCTGCTTTCGGCGGACGACCACGGCGCAGCTTTTTCGACTCCTCCGTATTGGTGGGCTGCGGTGTTTTTCCAGAAACTGCCACCTCCGGCATTTCGGGAGTTTCCGCCTTTTCGACTTCGGCGCAGGTGTTCTGTCTCTTTTCCACCATAAGCTCATTGATTTTGTCAAAGGACACAACCACATCGCTGAGCGCAGGTATGGCAGGCCCGGTCTGTTCCTACCGGGACTCAGACGCTGCGGCCTGTTCGGGTGTAGCGATAGGCTCGGCGGCCTTCGGGGAAGTATTCTCCGCAGGGTCCGTATTCAATTTTTCATCGGCCATTTACACCCCCTTCGTTAAAGTTGCACAAATTTGAATGCTAAGATTTTGTAGTTTTTTGTGTTTTCTTTCCGTCTATCCACGTAAAAAAGCCGCCCGTTCTTCATGCCGGACGGCTTTTTTCGTAATGTGATAAATCAAATATTTTTTCTGGTTTGCAGGCTCCGAAAGGCCTTGTATTTACAGTGTTCCTAATAGGAAGCAATCATATGACTTTGATGTCTCCACCAAGCAAGAGAAGTCCGAGTCTGCTTCTGATTGAAGATGGGTTTGGACCTTTCGTTTTCTTTGGGTAAAAAACAGAAGGAACGATAAATCGCTTATTGAAAAGTGTGCTAAAGAATGGTACAATCCGTTATAGAGAGGAGGCAAGTTCAATGGGACAAGGAACTATAACAGATGACGAAACCAGAAAGATGCTTGAGATGCTCAAAAGTCTTTTTGAAGACGAATTGAACTTTCCTCTACCCGGAAAGAAGTTGGAATTCGAAGCAGTTGGCGAAAACAAGCGGGATTTGTTTGTTGTATCTATCTTTCGTGGAAAGATTCAATCAGCAAAGGTCAACATAGGAGCTAGGATAAAGGTCAATGGAGTAATGCTCCTAGAACTTCATCTTAATCCCACAAATGTACATCAGAATCCCGATGGCAGGAAAATTACTGGAAGCCACTGGCATATATATACGGAAGAGTATGGTCGTTCCATGGCCTATGAAGCCGAAGATATAAAGTCAGATAATTTTGTCGAGAATACCTTGGCATTTTTGAAACGTTTTAACGTTGTCAAAATGCCAACAATAAGTTATCAACTAGGGTTGTGTTAAAGAAAGGAGGAATAATCTTTGGATATTCAAAAATTGATTAACGACTATGCGCAATGGTTAAAGAATGAAATTACATTTTCGAAGATTGGCGAATATTACGAGATTACTACTCCGTATTTAGATAATGCAAATGATTATTTGCAAATTTACGTTCGTCAAGATGGAAATGACATTCTCTTTTCGGACGATTCGGCAACTATCAGCAATTTGAAAGCTACGGGTTTTCAATTTACACCCAATCGAAAAAAACATCTTCAGCGCATTTTAGCACAATTTGGCGTTAATTGTGAAGGAGATGAGTTGACCGCAAAAGCTCCTATTCAGGAATTTGCAAAGAAAAAGCACCTGTTTATTCAAGCAATTTTGAGAGTAGATGATATGTTTGCGCTCTCAAAATCGAAAACAGCGTCGTTGTTTACTGATGATATTCAGCAGTTCTTTGATTCGAGAGATATATTTTATTCGGACAATGTTCAATTTACTGGAACATCAGGTTTTACTCATAGCTATGATTTTCTGTTCCAAAGAACTAAAACACAGCCAGAGCGTCTCTGTCAGGCAGTGAACAATCCAAACAAATCCAGTGTTGGCAATATCTTGTTTGCGTGGAACGACACAAAGCTCGTCCGAAAAAATAATAGCCAGTTAATTGTAATTCTCAATGATCAAAACAATGTTTCCCGTGGAATCGAGGAAGCCTTTACAAACTATGATGTGAAGGTCGTTCCTTGGAGCCAGCGCAATGCCTCTGAGAATCTTGCATTGTTCGCTGCCGGCTAAACTATTTATATATAGCAGGGCATTTCTAGCAATGGGAATGTCCTGCTGTTTTTATATGGCAAATGCAAGTGCTTGTAGTTGCGTTAAATGGTAACAGTAAGTGTCAAGTTTCGTACCCAAAAATTCTTGGGTACGGTTCTAGGTACAAAGAGCCATTTTAGACACGAAAAGACACCAAAAGTTACGTCAAAGTACACAAAGGCGTTTTTTCAGAATTATGAGATAGTCACAAGATTCCACAAGAAAAACGGGATTTCAAAATTATCGACGTTCTCATAACCGCTTGGTCGCGGGTTCAAGTCCTGCCTGGCCCATACGAAAAAAGACACCCTTCCGGGTGTCTTTTTTGTATTTCAAGGGCTTTTATTCCTCATCCTCTGCGGGCAGCTGGTTCCACAGGCGGTAGTAGACGCCCTGCTTTTCCAGCAGCTGGGCGTGGGTGCCCTGCTCCACGATGCCCTCTTCGCCCAGCACAAGGATGCGGTCGTAGTCCTTGATGGTGGTCAGGCGGTGGGCGATGGTCAGGGTGGTGCGGCCATGGGCCAGCTTTTCAAGGCTCTGTCCCACAAGGATCTCGCTCTCGTTATCCAGCGCACTGGTGGCCTCGTCCAGAATCAGGATGGGCGGGTTCTTCAAAAACACCCGGGCAATGGCGATGCGCTGCTTCTGTCCGCCGGACAGCTTGACGCCGCGCTCGCCCACATAGGTGTCGTAGCCGTCCTTCAGCGCAAGGATGAACTTTTCCGCGCCCGCCAGACGGGCGGCGGCTTCGATCTCCTGCCGGGTGGCACCGGGCTTGCCGTAGGCGATGTTCTGCGCCACCGTGCCGCTGAACAGGTACACGTCTTGCTGCACGATGCCGATATCCTGCCGCAGACTCTTCAGGGTGACGCGGCGGATATCCTGTCCGTCAATGAGGATGCGGCCGCTGGTCACCTCGTAAAAGCGGGGGATCAGGTTGCACAGGGTGGTCTTGCCGCCGCCGGAGGCACCCACCAGCGCCAGACGCTCCCCGGCGCGGATGTCCAGGCTGACATCGTGCAGCACCTTGTTGTGGTCATCCGGGTACTCAAAGCAGACCTTCTCAAACCGGATCTCGCCGGGGCCGGGCTGCAGGGGCACGGCGTCCGGGGCATCCTTGATGGCCACCGGGGTGTCCATGATCTCGGCAAAGCGCTCGATGCCGGTCATGCCGCGCTGGAACTGCTCAGCAAACTCCACGATGCGGCGGATGGTGGCGATGAGGGTGGTGACGTAGAGCATATACGCCACCAGATCACCGGCAGTGATCTTGCCGTACACCAGCGACAGGCCGCCCGCCAGAATAACCACCAGATACATCAGGCCGTCAAACAGGCGGGTGGAGGTGTTGAAGGCGCCCATGGCGTAGTAGCCAAGGGTCTTGATCTGTTCAAAGGCGCGGTTGCCCTTGGCAAACTTTTCCCGCTCCTCGTCCTCAGCGGCAAAGGCCTTGACCACGCCCTGTCCCAGCAGACTGTCCTCGATGGTGGAGTTCAACTCGCCGATCTGGACGCGCTGCTGACGGAACCGCGCCCGCAGGCGACCGTTCAGGTACACCGACACCACGCCCATCAGCGGCACACAGGCAAACACCGCCAAGGTCAGCGGGATGCTGGCCCGGCACAAAATGACAAAGGACGCCACGATCTTGATGCCCGCGATGAAGAACTCCTCCGGGCAGTGGTGGGCGAACTCGGTCACATCAAACAAATCGTTGGTGATGCGCCCCATGATGGTGCCCACCTTGGTGTTGTTGTAGTAGGTGTGGTCCAGCTGTAACAGATGGTCAAAGGCATCACGGCGCATATCCGTTTCGATATGCACGCCCATAATGTGGCCGATGCTGGACATATAATAACTGGCTGCACCGTCGATGATGCGCAGCACAAAGTAGAGCGCCGCCAGCTTCAGCACGATGCCCGCCGTCAGGGTGATGCCCACCCCCATGGCAGAGTTGGTGATGATGCTCATGATCTTGGGCAGCACGATATCGCACAGGGTGGTCAGTGCCGCGCAGAACAGATCAAGGCACAGCACCATCTTATAGCTTGCCAGATAGGGCAGAAAACGCCGGATCAGCGCACCGCTGCTTGCGTGGTGCGCCCCGGGGTCGTTAGTCTTGGTTTTCGGCATGGTTCCTCCGTTTTTATCGTTACTTTTTACTGTAATCCCGCGCGCCGTAAATGGCGGTGCCAATGCGCACAAGGGTAGCGCCCTCGCGGATGGCGTTTTCAAAATCGCCGCTCATGCCCATGGAAAGGGTCTGCATCTCCACGTTGCGGTAGCCCCGCTCCCCCGCCCGGACGAACAGCTGATACACCTGCGCCAGATACCGGCGGTTCTGGGCATCGTCATCGTTCACGGGCGGGATGGCCATCAGGCCCTTGACCCGGATATGCTGTTGTGCGGCGGCGGTGTCCAGCAGCGGCCAGAGCAGCTCCGGTGCAGCGCCGGTCTTGCTTTCCTCCCCGCCGATGTTCACTTCCAGCAAAATATCCTGCACGATGCCGGCCTTGGCGGCTTCCTTCTCGATGGCCAGCAGCAAGTGCTCACTGTCCACGCTCTGGATCAGGCTTGCCCGCCCCAGCACCTTTTTGATCTTGTTGGTCTGCAAATGGCCGATAAAATGGCTGGGCTTGCCGCAGTAGGCCCCGGCATCGTAGTTTGCGCACAGTTCCTGCACATGGTTCTCGCCGAACAGATCAATGGGCAGGGCGGCACTGGCGGCAATGGTCTGCGACGTGCGGGTCTTGCAGGCGGCGCACAGCTGCACCGCTGCCGGGTCGCGTCCGGCCTCCCGGGCGGCTGCGGCCATCTTTTCCCGGATCTCGGCCACCGCCTGCCGCATCTCTTCCAAATTCTTTTCTGCCATCTCGCTCAATCCTCCTCGGTATAGCGGGCGCGCTCGCCGCCGATCAGTTTCGGGCGGGTGTAGGCACACAGAATGTTTGCTTCGCCGATCTTATTAAGGCTCAGCCGTACCGGCACAGCCACCCGCTTCAGGTGCATCCCGATCAGGGTACCGCCGATATCCATGCCCGCGTTGGCGCGGATCTCCTCCACCGCCACCGGGTCTTTGAAGTTCTTCCAGCAGGTAGTGGCCCAGCTGCCGCCCGCATGGGGACGCGGCACGACGCACACTTCCTCCCAGCCGTACTTCTCTGCGGCCTCCCGCTCAAGGATGATGGCGCGGTTCAGGTGCTCGCAGCACTGCGCTGCCAGCCAGATGCCTTTTTCCGCCAGCACCGGCGCAGCGCCCGCGTACAACGCCCGGGCGGCCTCTATGCTGGAATCCTTGCCGATGTGGCCGCCCACCATCTCACTGGAGGAGCAGCCCACCACGAGCACATCTCCCTTTTTCAGCTTTGCTGCGGCTACCAGTTCGGTCATTGCCTGCCGCGCCTCAGCCTCGATCTGTTTTGCAAATGCTTCGGTCATACAAAAACACCTCGCTTATCGGTTTGCAGCCAACAGGCTGTCCGCCCCTGCCGCACCGAAATATACTTTGCTTTCCACCGGACACACCGCCGCGCAGCTGTCCTGTGCAAGGCCGGTAAAGGTCTGCTCCCACGCCCCGGTGGCAAGGCTCACTGCCTCGGCGCAGGGGGCGTCTGCGGTGCGCCGGAACAGCCGCTCCTGCGTATTCTGCCCCGCCCGCAGGGCGATGCCCCGCAGCAGGGTGCTGTCCGCGTTCTTTTCCAGCCAGCTGCTGCGCGCCCAGCGGTAGCTGATGTACAGCGTGCCGTCCGTGTCTGCAGCCAACGCTCCGGGATAGCCCGGCAGACCGGCAAAGGCGGCGGTGCAGCCCCGTCCCCCGGCGGTCAGTTCCCGGGCAGCGGCATCCACCGCCCAGATGCAGCGGCTGCCGAGGTCGGAGACATACAGGGTGCTGCCGTCCGGGCTGAGCGCCAGACCGGCAGCACCTGCCACCCCGCCCAGCACCTTTTCCACCGTGCGGGCGGCGGGGTCGTACACATACACGCAGCCGGTGGCGGTGTGCGCCAGCAGTTCGGTGCGCAGGGCGCTTTCCAGCCCGTTCTCCGCACCTGCCGCCGCAGCCACCGCAAAATACACCTTGCCCGCCGGGCTTACCTCCACGGCCGATACCGCCCCCAGCGGCGCACCGTCCAGCTGGGTGACCACCTGCTCCACCGCTGCGCCCCAGCTGTCGTGCTTGGCGCGGCACAAGGTGCCCCCGGCGGTGGTCAGCTGGGTCAGCCACACATCCCCGGCAGCATCAAAGGCAAAGCCGGTCAACTCCCCCTCCACGCTCAGGATGGCGGCAGAGTGGCCGCCATCGGTGCGCACAAGGTCGCTGGTGCGCTTTTTCAATGCAGCACCGTTCCACGCAGCGGCATATAACAGGCCGTCCTTGGTGCGGATGCAGTCCACGCCCTGATACTCTCCCAGCTCCAGCCGGGTCTTGCGGTCGGTGGAAACTGCCGTCTGCAGAGCGCCCGTCTCCTGCCGGAGGTCAGGGGCTTTATAGGTCTGCGGCGGGGTGTCGATGGGGCGGAAGCCCAGCGCATACACCAGCACCAGCAAAATGCCCACCCCGAACACCGTGCTGGCGGTGCGGAACCGCTTGAGCATGGCGTCCCGCTCGGCAGCCATCTGGGCGGCATACTCGGCCCGGCGGCGTGCCGCCATGGCGTTGGCGCGGTTGGCGCGGCGCATCCACCGGTCCACGAACAGCGCCACCCGCGGCCCCACCGTGAGGGACGCAATGGCCAGTATGAGCAAAAATTCGATCAGTCCGATTCGCATAAGCGCTTTTCCTTATCTCTGAAAAACCTGCGGACAGCACACTGTCCTTTATCGCTAAAGTATAGCATTCCTGCGCAAAAAGGGCAAGCGGGGTGTGATTTTTGGCCCGGCATTCCCGCAAAAAGATTGCCGCCCCGCCGCCCGGTGTGGTATACTGGGTGCAGACGGTTTTGTTTTTCCAAACCATTCACTTAAAATTCACAGCTTTTTCCAATTCTTGCATTAAAATAGAACTGTATATTGATATATGATAGGAGGAGTCCTGTTTTATGGCAAAGATCCTGATCGTTGACGATGAGCCCCGCATCCGGGAGCTGATCCACGAGCATTTGCAATATTCCGGTTACATCTGCGAGGAAGCCGGGGACGGCTCTGCGGCGCTGGCACAGCTGTCCGGCGGCGGGTTTGATCTGGTGATCTTAGACCTGATGATGCCTTTTATGGACGGCATGACCTGCCTGCGGGAGATGCGTGCCCGCCACATCAACACCCCGGTCATCATCCTGACCGCCCGGGGCGAGGAATACGACAAGCTGGCCGGGCTGGAAAGCGGCGCGGATGACTATGTGGTAAAGCCCTTCTCCCCCCGGGAGCTGGTGGCGCGGGTGCGCGCAGTGCTGAACCGCACCATGCCCCGCCCCACCGAGGCCGCCGATACCATGACCTTTGGCGAGCTGACCATCGACACCGCCAGCCATACCGTGCGGGTATCCGGCGAGGAAGTGGCCCTGACCCCCAAGGAGTTTGACCTGCTGGTATTTCTGGCCTCCAACAAGGGCATTGCCCTGAGCCGGGAAAAGATCCTGCAGAAGGTGTGGAACTACGACTACTTCGGCGAGGACCGCACCGTGGACACCCATGTAAAGATGCTGCGCGGCCATCTGGGCAAATGCCGCAGCTACATTGCTACGGTATGGGGCATCGGCTATAAGTTCGACCCCGATGCCGCCCGTTGACTGAAGGAGCGTGCGGTCCATGCGGCAAACCACCAAAGCACGGCATACTCTTGGCATCCGCGGGCAGCTGATGTGGTTTTTGTGCTTCATCTGCCTGTTTCTGCTGGGGCTGTTCTGGCTGCTGTCCACCCAGCTGCTGGAGCCTTTGTACACCAAGCATATCGAGACCCAGCTTACCAACCAGGCCGACAGCATCGTAGCGCGGCTGGACGATGCTCTGGCCGAGGGCAAGGTGCTGTCCAGCTGGTCCTTCGGGCAATTGTCCGTCAACAGCGATTTTTTTGATAAGCTTACGCTGGAACTGTACACCAAGGGCCCCCTGAACAGCTTCTGCGTGGATATCTCGGACACCACCCTGCACACCATTTATAAGATCGAGAACCAGTCCTTCTGCAACCTGCACGGCACCTATCTTTCGGACTCTGCCAACAACGATAAGATCATTGCCACCGCCCTTGCCATGCGGCGCAAGTGCCGCAGCATGGGCAGTTTTGTGCAGACGCTCAACCCGCCCCGTCTCTCCGGCTCGGCGCAGCTGCTGGTAGGGCGCACCACCGCCGACGGCAGCTATACCGTGCTGGTGACCACCAGCCTTGTGCACGTTGCCGAGGCCGGCAACGTGCTCAGCACCCTGCTGCCGCTGGCGGCGGCGCTGATCTTCGGCTTTGCCATGTCGGCAGCGTGGCTGTTCAGCGAGTGGTTCACAAAACCGCTGCGCCAGCTTTCCAGCGCCGCGCGGCAGATGGCGCTGGGCAACTACGCCGTGCAGGTGGACAACCACCGCAACGACGAACTGGGCGACCTTGCCCGGGATTTCAACCACATGGCCGAGGAGGTGCAGCACGCGGTGCAGATGCAGCGCGATCTGCTGGCCAACGTCTCCCACGACCTGCGCACCCCGCTGACCCTCATCAAGGGCTACGCCGAGACGGTGCGCGATCTGACCGGCGACGACAAAGCCCACCGGGACGAGCAGATGAACATTATCGTGGACGAGGCCGACCGCCTGACCGCGCTGGTGTCCAGCGTGATGGAACTGAGCAAGGTGACCAGCGGCACTTATAAGTGCGAGCGGGTACATTTTGACATGGGGCAGCTGTGCGACGAGGTGAGCGAGCGCTACGACGCCGTCTGCGCCCAGAACGGCTGGCAGTTGAAGCTGGAGCTGCCGGAGGAGGAACTGCCGGTCTACGCCGACCCGGACATGATGCAGCGTGCACTGCACAACCTGCTGGGCAACGCCATGCACCACATCGGCAAGGACGGCATCTTTGTGCTGCGGGCCTTCCGTTGCTCTGAGGGTGTGCGGGTAGAGGTGGAGGATCACGGCCCGGGCATTGCCGCCGCCGACCTGCCCTATATCTTTGATCGGTACTACCGCTCCCGCTCGGACGCAGGCAAGCAGGGTACCGGTCTGGGGCTTTCCATCACCAAGGCCATCTTCCAGCAGCACAACTTCCGCTTTGGCGTACAAAGCACCGTAGGCAAGGGCACCACCTTCTGGTTCGTCATGAGCGATTTGCCCTATGTGGACGATTTTGAGGGCAAGTGAAGCCCCCTGTAATACAGAAAAAGCACCGGCAGTTTTCCTGATTTTCCAATCGGGAAACTGCCGGTGCTTTTATTATGTTCCGCTCTCTGCCGTATGGTAGATGCCAAAGGTGTTGTCCGGGGCGGGCATCTCCACCCGGGAGGCGCGGTCGTTCACCGCCCACATCATAGCGCCCATAGCGCCCAGCACCACCAGAATGATGAGCCATTTTACTGCATTGGGTAATTTTTTCATTTCATTATCCTTTCCGTAGTCTCCATACGGCACTTCTGCCGGGCAGCACGCAGCAGCGCGGCGGCCTCAGCAGTCGAAAGCGCCTGCACCCACCCGGGACGCTCCCCTGCGCCCGCGCCGGTGCTGCCCGCTTCGGCAAAGCCGGCCAGCGCCGTGTCGGTGCGGTCGTTCCAGCCGGCAAAGCCCTCCGGTGCAATGTGCGCCCCAAGGCGGCAGTCCAGCACCGCCGTTTTGCCGGTAGGCCGCCACGGTCTGCCCAGATACACGCTGCCCGCCGGGCAGTCCGAAACAAAATCGCAGTCCCAGAACACAAAGCCCAGCCCCTGTGCCGCGCCGGAAGGCGCGGTGACCCAGCTGTGCGCAAGGCCGTTATTCACCGTGCGCAGAGTGCAGTGCTCAAACAGCGCGTCCGCCCCGCCAAAAATAAAATCAATGTCCCCGGCGATCTCACAGGCGTGGTAATACTGCGCGCTTGCCCGGCGCGGTGCCAGCCCGCGCGGGCCCAGAAACCCGTCCTTCTCCCGCTCTTTCTCCGGCAGAGGGGCGCAGAACAAAGTATCCTGATTGCCCAGCAGCCGCACGCGGCTGAACGCTGCCCGGGCGCTGTCCACATAGGCTGCGACAGCCTGCCCGACCTTTGCGCCGGGGCCTGCATCGTTCTCGATGGTCATATCCTCCACCCGCAGCTTTTCACCGCTGAAAAAGGCGGTGTAGCTGCGGAAGGTGTGGGTGGGACGCCCGTCCGGGTGCGGCAGCTTGCCGCCGTCGTTCCATACCAGCCGGGTGGCATCCATGCCCGCGCCCGCAAGGGTGATATCCTTCTTCTCACAAACCAGCTTTTCCCGGTAAATACCCGGCGCGATGCGGATGACCGCAGGGCAGTCGTAGGGCACAGCCAGTACCGCCTCGGAAATGGTGGTAAACTGTCCGCTGCCGTCGGGTGCAACGTTGATGGTAAGCATAAGCCGCCTCCTGCGCCCGGCACTGCCGGGCTGAAAAATATGCTTCCAGTATACCCCTCCTTCCCGCAAATTGCAACGGAAACTCTGCCGCCTGTTATCCGCTCTTTTCCAGCCGGAGCACAGCGGCGGTGATATCGTCCGGGCGGCCGGTCTTTTGCGCGCGGATGCGGGCAGTCTCCACCAGCGTTTCGGCCAGCTTTTCCGGTGCGTCCCCTGCCGCCGCCGAAAGTTCCACCTGCTTTGCCACCCAGCCCGCGCCGTCCACCAGCAAGCCGTCCGATACCAGCACCGCGTAGTCTCCGGCGGTCAGGTGCACCACCCGGCTCTGTCCGTTCACCCCGCCCAGCACCCCCATGGGCAGAGTGGCTTCGCCCACAGCCCGCACCCGCCCGCCGTGCACCAGAAATCCCGGGGCGGCTCCGGCCTTGAACAGCCGCGCCGTGCCGGTGTATAAGTCCACGCTGATAAGGTCCAGCGTTGCGCCGCTCTCGTCCTCGCTTTTCAGCGCCAGCGCCACGTTCACCAGCCGCGCCGCCAGCTCGGCGGTAAAGCCCGCCTTGAGCAGCCGGGCGGTCAGTTCTGCCGCCAGATTGCCGTCCACTGCCGCCGGGCGTCCGGTGCCCATGCCGTCACATAAGATCATCTGCGCCGCCGTAGGGCTGCAAAATTGCTGCACCGCATCGCCGGAAACCTCGCCCCGGGCGGCTGCGCTTGCCGCCCCGAACACCGCCCGCAGCGCCGGTCTTTCGCTGAACAGCAGGGTGGTCATGCCCTTGCAGGAGAGTACCTGCGGCACCTCCAGCGTGCGGCGGCAGATATGCCCCACCTCCCCCGCCAGCGCTGCCAGTTCCTGCGGGGTGAACCGGGTGCGCGGCAAGGTGACGGCGGCATGGGTGCGGCCAAGGTCGTCCAGCGTAACGGCGCACTCCTGCGGCGGCGCACCCAGCCCGGTGAAGAACTCTGCCACCCGGCTGGATTTATACGGTTCCGGGTCTCCGGGGCGTCCCAGCTGCTCGCTGAGCACCCCAAGCGCTTCGGCTACGGCACTGTACTGCTCGGTCAGGGCGGTGCGCATGGCTTCGGAATGGATGCGCGCTTCCTTGCGGCTGCGGTACAGCGCAAAGCTGCGCCCCGCCGCCGCGCACAGCGCTGCCGGGTGGATGCAGCGGGACAATTGCCCGGGCAACTGCGCCGCTTCCACGCTGCCATTCTGTTCCAGCAGCGGGCGCAGCGCCTCCATGCCCGCCATGGTGGCGGTGTATTCCTGCTTCCAGCAAGTCTCCCGCCGTCCGCAGTTGAAACAAAGGGTATCATGTACATTGTCTATGACCCAGCGGAAGCCCTCCCGCCGCCGGGGCAGACCCTCGTAGACCGCGTTCACCGTCTCCGCCAGTGAGGAAAGGCTCTGCGCCACGGCTTCCAGCCGGGTGGACGCCGCCGCACTGCGGGCGGGCGCGGGGGCGTTTTCTCCGCTCTGCGGGGTGTCTGCTGCCGGGGCAAGCCAGCCGCCGGGCAGCAGACAGACCACCGCCATGCCGCCGCAGGCGCTGAACAGCAGTCCAAAGGCGTTTCCGGGCGGCTGCACGCAGAGCACTCCGGATACGCACCCGCCCGCGTAGGCGGCAAGCGTTTCCACCCGCCGTCCGGGTGCCAGCACCGCCGCCGCTGCCGTGGCACAGCCAAGCCCTGCTGCCGCCGGGGCAAGGGCTGGGTCTACGGCGCAGAGGGCTGCCCCCAGTACCGCGCTGCCGCTCAGGGCGGCAAGCCTCTGCGCCCGGCAGCAGAGTGCCAGTTCTGCGGCGGCACACGCCAGTACCCCGGGCGAAAACCACCCCCACCGCACACTGCCCAGCGCCGCCGCCACGGCTGCGCCCACCAGAAGCGTGCCCATGCCCGGGCGCTCCGGGGCAAATTTGCGCAGCCCGAAGCCGATGCCCGCCGCAAGCAGGGCGTCTGCCGCACTGTACAACAAAAGGTCTGCCCCGCCGCTGCTGCCCAGCGCAAAGCACAGTGCCATGCCGGTCAATGTACCGCAGCCCGTCAGCGCGGCGGGCCCAAACCTTTGCGGCAGCAGCCAGCGGACTGCCACGGCAGCGCCCAGCGCACACAGTTGACACAGGCTGCGCAGCGAAAGCGCCCCCAGCCCGTGGAGCAGCAGCCCCAGCGCCGCCCCTGCCGCACAGGGCGCAAAGCAGTCCTCTGCCAGCCCAAGAGTCAATCCCAGCCCAAAGGGCATCAGTGCCCCGTACAGCACTGTCCAGCCGCCGGCAAAGCCGATGCCCACCGCTGCCAGCCGCCGCGCCGCCGGGCGCAGCATCGCCCGCGCCGCCAAAGGCGAAGGCTGCAAGCACCGCCCGTCCGAAGATAAAACGCCCATCCGCTCTGTCATAAAAACTCCCCGCTTTCCGGCGGGGAATTTTGTTCTGCTCCCCGCACTTTCTGCATATACTGTAACGCGGGGCAGCGGCGCTTTTTGGCGCGGTGCATAGAACCGCCCCAAACCCGCCCAAAGACGCAAAAAAGCCCTGCGGCCGTCATTTTGCCGCAGGGCTTTGGGGGTATTTTGTAAAACTTAACCGTTCAGCTTTGCAATGGCAGCCTGCACGCGCTGCAGGGTCTTTTCGCGGCCCATCATGCAGGCAAGGTCGGTGCCGCCGCCGGGGGTGCGCTGCTTGCCGGACAGGGCAATGCCCAGCGGGTAGAGCAGCCAGCCGTTCTTTTTGCCCAGTTCCTCTGCCTTTGCCTTGCAGGCATCGAACACGGCATCGCGGTTTGCAAAATCCAGCGCCTCGTCGCTCAGCACCGGCAGCAGGGCTTCCAGTGCTTCTTTTGCGGTCTCCGGGGTGGTCTTTTGCTTTTTGTTGGCATACAGGCTCACGTCATACTCCGGCATGGCGTCAAAGAAATCCAGCTGCTCTGGGATCTCGCCCAGCACCTCGCACCGGGGCTGCAGGTTTGCGCACAGCAGCTTTTTGTCGATGGCGCTGTGCACGGCGCTGTCGATCCACGGCTCGGCCTTTTTCTGGAACTCCTCGGGGCTGAGGCGGCGGATATACTCCGCATTGATGGCGCGCAGCTTGAGGGGGTCGAAGATGGCGGGAGACTTGGAGATGCCCTCCGGCGACCAGATCTTGACCAGCTCCGGCAGGGAGAAGATCTCCTGCTCGGCGTACTCGCCGCGGGGGCTCCAGCCCAGCAGGCAGATATAGTTCAGCACGGCCTCGGTCAGGTAGCCCTTTGCCACCAGATCCTGATAGCTTGCATCGCCGTTGCGCTTGGACAGCTTGTTCTGGGCGTCCTTCATCACCGGCGGGCAGTGGATATAGGTGGGGATGTCCCAGCCAAAGGCCTGATACAACAGGTTATACTTGGGGGTGGAGGACAGATACTCGCTGCCGCGGATGACGTGGGTGATGCCCATCAGGTGGTCATCCACAACGTTAGCAAAGTTGTAGGTGGGCATCCCGTCGGTCTTGATGAGGATCTGGTCATCCATCTCGCTGTTGTTCACCTCGATGTGGCCGTACACCACATCGTCAAAGCCGGTCACGCCCTCGCGGGGGATCTTCTGGCGGATGACGTAAGGCTCGCCTGCGGCAAGGCGCTTTTCCACTTCCTCCTTGGGCAGTTCGCGGCAGCAGCCGTCGTAGTGGGTCATCTCGCCGTTGGCGCGCTGCTCGGCGTGCAGGGCTTCCAGACGCTCCTCGGTGCAGAAGCAGTAATAAGCCTTGCCCTCGGCCACCAGCTGCTCGGCATACTGCTTGAACATGCCCATGCGCTCGCTCTGCACATAGGGGCCCACAGGGCCGCCGATATCCGGGCCCTCGTCCCACAGAAGGCCGGTCTCCCGCAGGGTGTTGTAGATGACATCCACAGCGCCCTCCACATAGCGGCCCTGATCGGTATCCTCAATGCGCAGGATGAAGGTACCATCCTCGTGCTTGGCCATCAGGTAGGTGTACAGGGCGGTACGCAGGTTGCCAACGTGCATATAACCCGTAGGCGAGGGTGCAAAACGGGTGCGGACTTTATTGCTCGGCATAGAAAAACGCTCCTTTATTCTCATGCAAAAAATTTGCGGATAGCTATGTTTTATTGTACTGATTCTGCGCAGTTTTGTCAATGCGGGATAACATCATGCATTCACATCTCAGCTTTTCTTTTTGTTCGCAGTATGCTATACTCAACTCAACAAATCGGAATTTGTAGGTGCGATTGATGAAAATTGTTGAAGTTAAAGAAAATAAAAAACAATATCTTGATTTGCTCCTATTAGCAGATGAGCAGGAAGATATGGTTGACCGTTATCTTGATAACGGCAAGATGTATGTACTTGATGATAATGGGGTCAAGTGTGAGTGTGTCATAACCGATAAAGAAAATGACATACTTGAAATCAAGAACATTGCGACAGTTCCAGAATATCAAGGGAAAGGTTATGCAAGAGCCTTAATTGAGTTTATTGTTAATAATTACAGAGAGCAATATGCCATTCTGCAAGTGGGAACAGGCGATAGCCCACTGACAATACCATTTTATGAAAAGTGTGGTTTTGTCCGTTCGCATATCATATCAAATTTCTTTATAGATAATTATGACCACCCAATCTATGAGAGTGGAATACAGTTGGTAGATATGGTGTATTTGCAAAGACCGTTATAATTTAAATTCAAGTTTATGGAGAGTCACCGTTATGATTAGAGAATTTCAAAGGGATGATATAAATAAAGTTGCAGATATATGGTTGGATACAAATATAAAGGCACATAATTTTATCCCCGCCGAATACTGGAAAAGCAATTTCAAATCAGTAAAAGAAGCGTTGTTACTAGCAGAGGTTTATGTGTATGAGTATGATACAGAAATACAGGGTTTTATAGGGTTAAATGATGAATATGTTGAGGGCATTTTTGTTTCTGGTGAAATGCAATCGCAGGGTATAGGTAAAATTCTGCTGAATTATGCAAAGGATAAAAGGAATAAGTTGCACTTGAACGTATACCAAAAGAACGCACGGGCAATATCTTTTTATAAGAGAGAAGGATTTGAGATTCAGCATAGTGGCTTAGATGAGGCTACCGGAGAAAAAGATTATGTAATGACATGGCAACACAAATAGAAATTCGCGTTTGTGGAGCGAAGCGGAATAATGAAAGCCCCAGTGGGGCTTTTAAGCGACCGAACGGTCTTGCGTAG
Organism: uncultured Faecalibacterium sp.; assembly: GCA_934503275.1. Lineage (GTDB taxonomy): Bacteria > Bacillota > Clostridia > Oscillospirales > Ruminococcaceae > Faecalibacterium. Next base: position 194 of record CAKSVD010000016.1, on the reverse strand, counting down.
CAAGATGGAGGGGCTTTGCCCCGACAACTTCCAGTTTACCGTACAGCGCTGAACAAAAAAGCCCCTGCATCCAAAAACGGATGCAGGGGCTTTCGCTCTGTTTACTTCAGGATGATCTCGCCGTTTTCATCGGCATCCACCACAAGGGTGCCGCCGGATGCCAGCGTGCCGTCGATGAGGCGCTCGGCGGCGGG
>CAKSVD010000015.1 GCA_934503275.1 uncultured Faecalibacterium sp. | reverse complement strand
CTTTTGTCTCAGCGCTTGGCGCTCAAGTATAATACCACACCCCGGTGCTCTTGTCAACACTTTTTGACATCTTTTTTAAAAGAAAATTAAGTTTCCTTCACTTATATTATCATTACTTCCCTCTTTCCCATACAAAAAGGCCGTCCATGCTCTGCACAGACGGCCTTGGGTTATTCTATATATAATTTACTTATATTAAAAAGCTTTTAGCGGATCTCGATGCCCAGCTTGAACTTCAGGTTGCCGAGGATCTTCTTGACCACGCGTTCCACTTCCTCAGCAGAGACTTCCTTCTTGGGATCAGACAGGGACAGGCTGAAGGCCATGCTCTTTTTGCCCTCACCAAGGTTTGCGCCGCGATAGATATCGAACAGCTTGACCTCGCTGACCAGCGGGCTGGCCTTGCGGATGGTCTCCTCGATCTCGCCGCAGGACACAGCCTCGCCGCAGACCAGAGCCAGATCGCGTTTGACCGGTGCATAGGGACTGAGAGGCTTATAGCGCAGTTCGCCTTCTACACAGGACATCAGTGCCTCGTAGTCCAGCTCGCCCAGATAGATGTTCTGGCTATCCTTCTGCTCCTTGGCAATCTCAAGTTCGGCGTTGATCTCGTTGGCCAGCTTGCCGAACACGCCCAGACGCTTGCCGTTGCAATACACGGCGGCACTGATACCGGGGTGCAGCCATGCGGCGGTCTCACGCTGATAGTCGAAGGTCAGGCCAAAGCCGGCTGCCAGTGCTTCCAGTGCGCCCTTGACGGTGAAGAAGTCCTCCTCGGGACCGAAAGCGCCGAAGCAGAGGGTCTGCCGCTCGTGAGGATGCTCATTGATGGGCAGTTCCTTGGCCAGATAGACCGGTGCCATCTCGAACAGGCGACCCTCAGCGTTGCCCTTTTTCAGGTTGTCCACGATGACGTTCAGCATGGAGGGGGTCAGCAGGGTGCGCATGATGGACAGGTTCTCGCTAATGGGGTTCAGGATGCGGATGGCTTTGCGGGCTTCGTCCTCGGCGGGGATATGCAGCATATCCAGTTCGGCGCTAGAGTAGAAGGCCAGCGTGGAGGCCTCGTAGAAGCCCTGTGCAGCCAGCAGACGCTTGGTCTTGAGCTGCTGCTTCTGGCCGTAGTTCAGGCCGCCGTTGGTGACAGAGGCAGTGTTCAGGAAGGTGGGCACGATATGGTCGTAGCCGTACTCACGGATGACCTCCTCGGCCAGATCCGGGAAGCTTTCCACGTCATCACGGTACAGGGGTGCGGACACATCCCAGCTGCCGTCGGCCTGCACATCCACGGTGAACTCCAGACGCTGCAGAATGTCGATCATGGTCTGGTCGGGCACAGTGATGCCCAGCACGCCGCAGATCTTGGCCGGAGTGGTGACAATGTGCTTGCGCTCCAGCGGGCGGCCATCGGTCAGGTCGTATTCCAGCGTAGTGATATCACCGCAATCCAGCTGCTGGATCAGGTGCAGAGCGCGTGCCAGACCCAGCTGCGGAGAATAGCGGTCCACGCCCTTTTCGTAGCGGGCAGAGGAATCGCTGTTCTGGCCCAGTGCGCGGCTGGTCTTACGCACGCAGTCGCGGGCAAAGGTAGCGCACTCGAACAGCAGACTGGTGGTGTTATCGTCCATGCCGGAGTTTGCGCCGCCCATGATACCGGCCAGTGCTACCGGCTTTTCGGCATCGCAGATGACCAGATTATTGGGGTTCAGAGTGAACTCCTTCTCGTCCAGCGTAACGATCTTTTCGCCCTCGTGGGCGCGGCGCACATCAATGGTGCGGCCGGCGACCTTGTTCAGGTCAAAGGCGTGCATGGGCTGACCCATCTCCAGCAGGGTATGGTTGGTGATATCCACCACGTTGCTGATGGAGCGCAGGCCGCACAGCGCCAGATGGCGCTTCATCCAGCGGGGAGACTCGCCCATGCGGATGTTGCGGACATAGTGTGCCATATAGCGGGGGCACAGTTCCGGTGCCTCCACCTTGACGGTGATGGGAGCATCCGGCTCGCAGACGGCCTTGTAGTCCATGGCAGGCATATGCAGGGGCTTGCCCAGAACCGCAGCCACCTCGCGGGCAATGCCCAGAACGGACTGGCAGTCCGGGCGGTTGGCAGTGATGGAGATATCAAAGATGTAGTCATCCAGACCCACCACGGGGGCGATGTCGGTGCCGGGGACAGAATCCTCGGGCAGAATGAGTAGGCCGTAGACCTCAGAGCCCGGGAACAGGTCATCGTTCAGACCCAGTTCTGCGCCGGAGCACAGCATACCGTTGGACTCCACACCCTGCATCTTGCGGGCCTTGATGGTGATGCCGCCGGGCAGAGTGGAGCCATCCAGTGCGGTGGGCACGCAATCGCCCAGCTTCATGTTGGCGGCACCGGTGCTGATGTGGATCTCGTGGCCGTAAGCGCCGCAGTCCACCACACACTTGGTCAGGTGGGTGCCCTCCTGCTTTTCCATCTCCACGATCTTACCGACGACCACCTTGCTGATGCCGGCATCCAGCGGGATGAGTTCTTCCACCTCGAAACCGCAGGAGAACAGCTTCTCCTCCAGTTCCTGTGCGGTAACATCGATATCAACAAATTCTTTTAACCAACTGAAAGGTACTTTCATTGTTTGTTCTCTCCCCTCTTATTCGTGGAACTGCTTGAGGAACTGCAGATTATTCTCGAACATCAGACCAATGTTGTTGATGCCGTACTTCAGCATGGCGATACGCTCGATGCCAATGCCGAAGGCGAAGCCGGAGTACTCGTCCGGGTCGATGTTGCAGTTTTCCAGCACCTTACGGTTGACAACGCCGCCGCCCAGCACCTCGATCCAGCCGGTGTGCTTGCACAGGGGGCAGCCCTTGCCGTGGCACTCGAAGCAGCTTACGTCCACCTCCACGCTGGGCTCAGTGAACGGGAAGTAGGAGGGACGCAGGCGGGTGCGGGTGTCGGCACCGAAAAGCTTCTGCACGAAGGTGTTCAGTGCGCCCTGCAGGTCGCCCAGCGTGATGCCCTTATCCACGACCAGACCTTCCATCTGGTGGAACATGGGGCTGTGGGTAGCGTCCGAGTCAGAGCGGAACACACGGCCGGGCATCAGGATCTTGATGGGCGGCTTCTGAACGTCCATGGTGCGGATCTGGCCGCCGGAAGTCTGGGTACGCAGCAGGAATTCATCGGACAAATAGAAGGTATCCTGCATATCGCGGGCGGGGTGATCCTTGGGCACGTTCAGGCGGGTAAAGTTGTGGTCATCGTCCTCGATCTCCGGGAAGGTACCCACCGAAAAGCCCATGCCGGAGAACACGTCGATGATCTGGTTGGTGATCAGCGTCAGCGGGTGCAGACCGCCCACGGGGCGGGTCTTGGCGGGCAGGGTGATATCCACCGTCTCGGCGGCGTTGCGGGCAGCAAGCTCTGCCTGCTTCACGGTCTCGGCGGCGGCATCGTAGTCTGCCTGCACCTTCTGCTTGAGTTCGTTGATGATCTTGCCCATGGCGGGGCGCTCTTCCGGCGCAACGGTGCGCAGATTCTTCATCAGGGCAGGGATCTTGCCGTTTTTGCTGAGGTATTCCTGCCAGAAGGAAGCCAGCGTCTCCTTGCTGGACACCTGACCAAGGCTTTCAGCGGCCTGCTTGGCCAGCTCATCGATCATTGCTTGCATGGATTTTCTCTCCTTTATTCTTTGTGTTCATGGAGCGGAGTATAACAAAAAAACCCCGTCCCCTGCCCGACTGCTCAGACAAAAGGGACGAAGCTATAACCATTTCTGCTCCGCGGTACCACCCGGTTTCCGTCTGCACAAAGGCAGACAGCGCTCAAACGCCGTAACGGGGCGCAACCGTTCTGTGCTAATAGATGCACCCGCATCGTTCGCGCAGACCGCTCGGGAGCGAACTTCAGTCCCTGCCACACATGGAAGCCCTTTCAGCCGGTGAAGCTTCTCTCTTTGCCGTGCAGACAGCGCCTACTCTCTCCGTCGCTGCGTTTAGTAATATGATAACCAAGAGTTATGTTACCACATTTTGCGGCGGTTTGCAAGCCGCAGAGCAGTTTTTGTTTGCCGGAACTGCATTTTGCGCCTTCTTCTCGGTCAGGCGGCAGGCCTCGCACGCCGTGATGCAGCACACCGCGAACACCAGTAGGGCGCAATCTGTCGGCACCCGCTGCATGGGCACCATCCGGGCGCACAGGGTATTGAAGCTTTCCACAGCGCTCTGCGGCAAGCCCAGATAAAACAGCGCCAGCGAAAGCGGCAGGTGCAGCACCCTGCCCCACAATAAGGGTTTGAACGACACCTCCGGCGGGCAGAGGGTGCGCACTTGCAGCAGCACCGAAGCGCCCTGCACGCTGAGCGCGGCGCAGCACAGCCCGCTTGCCCACAAACCGGTGCGTGCAGCGTAGTCGCAGCCGGAGCACACCTCCAGCAGCATGGCAGGAAAGGGCGCAAGCGCTGTGGGCAGCAGCAGCCCGCAGCCTGCCGCCAGCAGCCGGAAATATAGCACAAAACCGCATAATTTCAGATAGGTCACCGCTGCTTGCGCAAGGATGCTATCGAGTGCAGGCGGCGGTTCTGTTTGCACGGCGGCGGGCGGTGCAGGCAAAGGCTCCGGTATGCCGCGAACACGGCAGAGCAGTGCCGCCGTCAGCCAGCCCGCCAGTACCTGTGCGGCAAACAGGCACACCCCTGCCGTACGGCTGCCCAGCAGCTGCTCCCCTACCGTCAGGATGACAAAGGACGGCCCGGAGCAGATACAGGCGGGCAGCAGAGCCGAAGCCTCCTGCGGGGTCAGTTCTCTGCTGCGGACTGCCTCGGCAGCAGCGGCGGCAGCAGGGGCAAAGCCGCCCACAAGGCCGATGAGCAGCACACTGCCCGCGTTGCGGCTGCGCAGACCGATGCAGCGCACCACCGGCCAGAGCAGCACGCCCAGCACCTCACCTGCACCGCTGCGCATGATGAGCGCCGACACCACCAGAAACGGAAACAGCGACACCAGCAGCGGCCCGCCGCAGAGCGCAAGACCTTGCCGCAAGGCTTCCGCACAGGTCTGCGGCGCGGCAAACACCAGCGCCGCCGTGGCTGCACCCAGCAAAAAAAGCACCGGATGCAGTGGTTTGCAGCTTTTACTCATAAGCACGCCCTCCCCCTCCATATATATGGAAGCATGGGCTGTGCAATGTACAAAGCGCGGGACGGGAGGGACAAAGATGGCCAGAGCACACCACGACCGGCGCACCCCGGGCGACTGGCTGCGCGGGCTGTTCCGACAGCCGCCGCCCGGTTTTTACAACCGCCCTGCCGTATATCTGAGCGGCGACCGGATGGAGATAGAGCATTTTTGCACGGTATTGTTTTTTGATGAAAACAGGCTGTGCCTGCGGCTGGCGAAGGGGCGATTCACAGTATACGGCAGCGGACTGCGCATCTGCACCCTGACCGCCACCCGGCTGACGGTGCAGGGGCAGTTTTTGCGCACCGATTTTTCCGATGAATAGGAGGCCGTCATGGAAGCTGCAAGCCTTTGGGCCGGGGTGCGCTTTACCGCCCGGAACGGCAGCCCTGAGGCGCTTTTGACCGACGCCGCCGGACAAGGGCTGCATTTATATGGTATTTCTTCCCTGCCTGGCGGCTTTTGCGGCCATTGCGCAGCATGGCAATACCAACGGCTGGCTGCACTTGCCCGACACAGGCGGGTGCGGCTGCGGGTGGAAAAACGGAAAGGGCTGTATTTTTTGCTGCGCCCGCTGCTGCGGCGCAAGGGGCTTTGGGTAGGGCTGGCCGCTTGGGGGCTGGTGCTGGTCTGGCTGCAAGGGCTGGTATGGGTGGTGGACTACGGCAGCCTGACCACCGGGCAACGGGCGCGGGCGGGTGCAGTGCTGCGCAGCTGTGGCCTGCAGCCCAGCACTGCCGTAACCGAAGAACTGCTGCGCACCGGAGAATATGCCCTGCTGGAAGGCGGCGAGTTCTCGTGGGCAAGCCTGAATTTTGAAAAAGGGCGGCTTGCGGTGGAGGCTGCCCCTGCCCGTGCACGGCCTGAGATCGCCGCAGGCACCCTGCACGGGCTGCGGGCAAAGTGCAATGGAACGGTGCTGCGTACAAATCTTACCAGCGGCACCATGCTGGTAACCCCCGGGCAGACCGTGGAAGCCGGGCAGGGGTTGATCGGCACGGCGCGCAGCGAGCGTGACGGCACCTTGATCTTTGCCCCTGCGGCGGGCACGGTGGTGGCGCAGCTGGAGTGGCAGACAGACCAGAGCGTTCCGCTGGCAGAGACTCTGCCGCAGCTGACCGGTGAAAGCAGAACAAGTTACCGACTATTTTTTGCGGGGCACTCTAGCGTATTTCTTCCTTCCGCACCAGATGGGGACGGGCTGTGCCGCACCCGGCATCTGCAATTAGAGGTTTTTGGTCTGCCCCTGCCCTGCGCGGTGGAGGAGACTACCTATTACGGGCAGCAGCAAAAAATGATGCACCGCACCGAGGCGCAGGCGCTTACGCTGGCACGGCTACAGGGGCTGCGGGCACTGCACGATGCGTTTCCGGATGCCGAGATCCTCGCCCGCCGGGAGGAATACACCGTGCAGGAGGATACCCTGCATTACAATGCGGTGTATACCGTGGCGGCAGATATCTGCACATAGCAAAAGGCAGACGATTTGGAATGATCTCCGCTATGCTTTGGCCATATTCAGCAGAAAGATTATTTTATATTTACAGGTTTGGAAAATCTGCGGGTTTTCCAGACCTGTCTTTTCGCGGGAGGAATCGAGACGGAAAGCGGCAGTTCTACTTGCTTCTGATGCGCAAAAGCAAAAAAGGCGGCTGCACATAACTGCGCAGCCGCCTTTTGAAAAGCGAATTTTTATTGTTCAGGAAAATCCACGGATCTTCCTGAACTATCTTTTCACTGGATGGTCTGAGAAGCTTCGGCGGCCTGCGCATCGTACTCGGCAAGCAGAGCGTTCAGGTCGTACCGGTACTTGCTGTGGCAGAAGTGGCACACCACCTCACAGGTGGGGTCCTCGTCACGCATCCGCTCAAGTTCGGCACGGCCAAGGCTGAGCAGCATCTCCTTGGTGCGCTCGGCGCTGCAATCGCACTGGTACTGCACCGTGCGCTCGTCCAACACGCTGGGGGCAAAGCCCGCCAGCGCCATCTGCATCATATCCTCGGGGGTCTTGCCCGCATGGAGCAGTTCGGTGACAGAGGGCATGGCGCTGATGTTCTTTTCCAGTTGGTCGATCTCGGCATCGGTAGCGCCGGGCAGCAGCTGCACCATAAAGCCACCGGCGCAGAGGATAGACAGATCCTTGTCCACCAGCACGCCCAGTGCCATCACGGTGGGCACCTGCTCACTGTACGCATAGTAGCTGGTCAGATCCTCAGCGATCTCGCCGGATACCAGCGGCACCTGCCCGACCGTAGGCTCCTTTTGCAGGCGGTTGTCCCGGATGACGGTCAGCACGCCGTTCTTGCCCACAGCAGTGCCAACGTCCAGGTGGCCGTTGGCTTTGGCGGGCAGTTCCACCAAGGGGTTATCAATGCAGCCCTTCACGTTGCCGGTACCATCAGTGCAGGCGATGAGCACGCCCGCAGGGCCGCCGCCCGCCACACGCAGGGTGATGCGGTCGCGGTCATCCTTGAGCATGGAGCCCATCAGGGTCGCACCTGTGAGCAGACGGCCCAGTGCCGCGCTACAGGTGGCGCTTGTGGTGTGAAGCTTTTCTGCTTTACGGACAATTTCAGTGGAATCCACACCGCAGAACACGACACCGCCGTTTTCGGACAGGCCGCGGATCAGGTTTGCCATAGGTTATTCCTCCAGTTGTGTATACTGTTTTGTTGCGCAGAAGAAGTAGCGCTGGCTTTCCTCGGTCAGTGGGCCAAAGGTCTCGCCATCGCAGACGCTTTCCAGCGCAAAGCCGTGCTTTTCCAGCAATGCGCGAATGGTGTCCAGATCATAGGTATACTCGCAGAATTCCTCGTGGAAATGCTCACCGGTCTCGTGATAATCAATGTCCACCGTGATCTCCACCTTGCGGTCGGCGGCGTTATAGTGGTTGCGCCACACACAGGAGGCATCCTCTTCCTCAAAGGTAAACGCGTTATCGCCCAGAATCTTCTGGTGCTTATAGGGGGTGTTCATATCAAACAGGAACACGCCACCCTTTTCCATGAAAAAGCCTGCGTTTGCAATGGCCGTATCCAGATCCGGAATGTGGTTAAAAGTATCAAAGGTGGATACCGCTGCCCGGATGGTACCGTAGAGATCCAGCTTGAGCAGATCCTGCCGGAGCAGCAGCAAGCGGCCGGAAAGCCCCAGCTGCTCGGCTTTATCCCGCACCACGCAGAGCATCTCCTCCGACTGGTCAATGCCGATCATATCGTAGCCCGCCTGCGTCAGCATCAGGGTCAGTTCCCCGGTACCACAGCCAAGGTCGGCCACAATGCCATCGTGGATGCCGTGGGCTTCCAGCTTTGCATGGATTTGGGTGTATAGGGCGTCGTAGTCCGCTTCGCCGTTGAATTCATCGTAAAAATAGGCAAATTCGTTATAAGCCATGGCGTTACTCCGCTTCCTCGTTTTCCGCAGCCACTGCGGCGTTGAGCACCGCTTGCAGTTCCGGGATGCCGTAGCCGTTTTCACCGCTGGTCAGCACCACCTTCTGGCAGCCATAGGGGCGGCAGATGTTTTCAAAGTCCTCCTGCGTTTTGGCAAGCTGGCTCTTTTTCAGCTTATCTGCCTTGGTCAGCGCCACCACATAGGGAATGCGGTGGTAGTGCAGGTAGCGCAGCATCTGCAAATCGTCCGCACTGGGGGCGTGGCGGCAGTCCAGCAGCTGCACCAGCAGGGTGTGGTGGCGGGGTGCCTCGAAGTAGCTGTTGATCAGGTCATCCCAGCGCTCGCGGTCGGCGTTGCTCACTTTGGCATAGCCGTAGCCCGGCAGGTCCACAAAGTAGCAGTCATCCACCGAATAGAAGTTGATGGTAGCCGTTTTGCCGGGCGTACTGGACACGCGCGCCAGATTTTTGCGGCTGCACAGCTTGTTGATCAGGCTAGATTTGCCCACGTTGGAGCGCCCCGAAAAGCTCAGCTCCGGGCGGTCGCTTTCGGGCAGCTGACTGGAAATGCCATAGCTGGCAATAAAATCAGCTTTATTGAAGATCATGGCGTATTCCTTTCTGGTATTTCAGCAGACAGCGCCCGGCTGGTTCTTCTCAGGCGCGGCGGGGATGCGGTTCTCCCCTGCCTTGGACTTTTTGGTGCGGGGACGGCCAGCGGTGCTCTTTGCTGCCTTCGGCTTGAGCAGGGCGGCAGCCAGCACCTGCGAGAGGTTCTGCATGGGCAGGAAGGTCAGGTTCTTCTTGACCTCCTCGTCCACTTCGTACAGATCAGGCTCGTTGTCCTTGGGGATGAGCACGGTCTTCATGCCCTCGCGGTAGGCAGCCATGCTCTTTTCCCGCAGGCCGCCGATGGGCAGCACATTGCCGTGCAGAGTGATCTCGCCGGTCATGGCCACATCGCCGCGCACCGGCACGCCGGACAGGCAGGATACCAATGCCGTAGTCAGGGTGACACCGGCAGAAGGGCCATCCTTGGGCACGGCGCCCTCGGGGGCGTGGATGTGCAGGTCGCACTTTTTCAGCTGCTCGGGGTCGATGCCGTATTCCTTGGCATGGACGCGTACCCAAGTGACTGCCAGCTGTGCGCTCTCCTTCATCACATCACCCAGAGAGCCGGTAACGGTGATCTTGCCGGTGCCGTTATCTATGACCTGCACCTCAATGGGCAGGGTCTCGCCGCCTACGCTCGTCCATGCCAGACCGTTGGCGATACCCACGGCGTTGGTGCGGTTGAGGAAGTCCGGCTTGACGATGCGGGGACCCAGCAGTTCCTCCAACATGGTAGCAGTAACAGCTACGCTTTCCACCTCACCGGAAGCAATCTTGCGGGCGCACTTGCGCAGCACACTGGTGATGGTGCGCTCCAGATTACGCACACCGGCCTCGCGGGTGTAGCCGTCGATGATGCCGTAGAGTGCGCTTTGGTTCATGGTGACCTTGCCGGTCAGGCCGCAGGTCTTGAGCTGCTTGGGCAGCAGATGCTTGCGGGCAATGTTGTACTTTTCCACGCGGGTATAGCTAGGCAACTCGATGACATCCATGCGGTCGCGCAGCGGGCCGGGGATGCTGCCCAAGTCGTTCGCGGTGGTAATAAAGAGCACATGGCTCAGATCAAACGGGATATCAATGAAATGATCGTTGAAGGTGCTGTTCTGCTCCGGGTCCAGCGCCTCCAGCAGAGCTGCCGCCGGGTCGCCCCGGAAGTCCCCTGCCAGCTTGTCGATCTCGTCCAGCAGCATCAGGGGGTTGGAGGATTTGGCGGTGATCATGGCGCTGATGATCTTGCCGGGCATAGCACCGATGTAGGTGCGGCGGTGGCCGCGGATCTCAGCTTCGTCCCGCACGCCGCCAAGGCTGATGCGCACATACTTGCGGCCAAGGCTTTCGGCGATGGAACGTGCAATACTGGTCTTACCAACACCCGGAGGGCCGACCAGGCAGATGATCTGTGCCTTCACATCCGGTGCCAGCTTACGCACGGCCAGCGTTTCCAGAATGCGGTCCTTGACCTTTTTCAGGCCGTAGTGATCCCGGTCGAGGATCTGCTGGGCGCGGTGGATATCCAGATCATCCACGGTCATGGTGTTCCACGGCAGATCCAGACAGGTGTCCAGATAAGTGCGGATGACCGTAGCCTCCTGATTGCTGCTCTGCATCCGGGACAGGCGGTCTACCTCCTTGAGCAGCTTTTTCTCGCTGTCCTCGGCAAGGTGCAGTTCCCGGATCTTGCGGCGGTAATCATCGGCCTCGGCGTGGGTATCGTCCCCCTCGCCCAGTTCGTCGTTGATGATGTGCAGCTGCTCGTGCAGGTAGTAATCGCGCTGGTTCTTGTCCATGGACTCGTTGACCTTTTCCGCGATCTCCTTTTCGATCTTCATCACCTGACATTCACGGCGCAGCATCTCCACAAGGCGCTGCAAACGGCCGTTGAGGGTGTTCTCGTTCATCACAGCCTGCTTGTCCTCGTAGCGGAACAAGAGGTTTGCCGGCATATACTCGGTGAGGAACATGGGGTCATCGCTGGAAACGATGGTGAACACCACGTCCTTGGCAAGGCGCGGGTTCATGCCCAGATACTCGTCAAAGCCGGTCTTGAGGGCGCGGAGCAGTGCCTCGGTCTCCACAGCCTCCTCGGGCTTTGCGGCACGCACCGGAGCGGAGCGCACAGCAGACAGCAGAAAATCGCCGGTGGTATCCAGTTCGGTCAGCTTAGCGCGGTACTTGCCCTCCACCAGCACCTTGACCAACTCGTCCGACACACGCAACACCTGCTTGACCTCGGCCACTACGCCGTAGGTGTACAGGTCCTGCTGGGTGGGCTCGCTGGTTTCCATCTCCTTTTGGGCTACCAGAAATACGTTGGAGTTATTGGCCATGGCCCACTCCACGGCGGCAATGCTCTTTTCACGCCCGACTTCAAAATGAACAAGGTTATTGGGGAACACCACCAGCCCGCGCAGTGCGATGGTGGGCAGATGGAGTTCCTTCCGCTCGACCTTGATGGTAACTTTTTCAGACATATACAAACACCTCCCGACTGCCGCTTGAATCCCTGTACTGCGGCAGCGCTATCCTTTGGGGTCTTTTTGATAAAAATACAGTTGTTTCCTTATTATACAGATTTCCGGCCAAAATGCAACTGCCCGGCCGGAATGGTCGGTCATTCGGGGCGGTTTTCGTGGGTGTTGAAGCCCATTTTGCCCAGCGCGGGCAGCAGCGCACGCAGCGTGACCGAGGTGAGCGCGCCCATGACAAGCCCCAGCACCAGCATGACCGGCGCGTAGTACAGCGACAAGGACGAGGAGATGATGACCCCCGCGCCCAGCAGCTGCCCCACGTTATGCGCCAGTGCACCGCAGACTGACAGGATGAACCATGTGGGCCGCACCGGCAAAAGATAATACAACACCCACATCACCGCAAGGGACAAAAGTCCGCCGCACAGCGAGAGGAAACCCGCCGTAAAGCCGGAAACCAGAAAAACGAACAGCGCCTTGAGCACATCCAGCACCAGTGCCTGCCGGGGACCCATGAAGAACAAAGCATACATGACCACGATGTTGGCAAGGCCCAGCTTCATGCCCGGCAAAAGCCCCGGGATGACCAGCGTGCCTTCAATGAAGGAAAGCGCCATGGCCAGTGCAAACAACAGGCCAGACAGGGCGATGTGCCGTGTTTTTTGATAGTTGCGGTGATTTTTAGGCATAGAGGATACGCTCCTTTATTCTTCGGGCTGCTGTGTCTGCTCGTAGGCTTCCTGTTCTTCCATGGCGGCTTCCCATGCGGCAAAAAGTTCCTCCTGATGGAAACGCAGGTCGCTCAGTTCATCGCTTTTCTGGCGCAGCAGGTCGGGGTCGTTGTACACCTCCGGGGAGTTGATCTCGTTGTCCAGTTCCACCTCGCGTGCACCGCAGGCTTCCATTTCGTCCTCGCAGGCCTTGATCTTGGCGCGCAACTCGGCGCGGCGGCGGCGCTGCTCCTTGCCGTAGCCGGTCTTGGCGGGCTCGGCAGCTTTTTGGGCAGCCTGCACCGGGGCAGCACGTCCCATCAGGGCATCGTAGCTGGGGTAGATCACCGCTTTGCCGTCCTCAAGGTAGAGGATGGGACAGGCCAGACTGTTCATCAGGTGACGGTCGTGGGTGACCAGCAGCAGGGTGCCGGTGTAGGCCATCAGCGCTTCGGTCAGGTTCTCGCGAGTATAGATGTCCAAGTGGTTGGTGGGCTCGTCCAGAAACAGCAGGTTCGGACGTTCCAGCACGATCTCCGCAAAGCGCAGACGCGCCAGTTCACCGCCGGACAGTGCCTCACAGGGCTTGAACACAGTATCGCCCCGGAAGCCCAGCTTTGCAAGGTGGCTGCGCACCTCCAACTCGGTCATGCGGGGGTACTTGTTCCAGATGACATCAATGACCCTGCCCTGCCCCAGACGGTTCTGCTGCTGGGCAAAAATGCTGGGACGCGCCCCGGTGCCCAGACGCACCATGCCGCCGGAGGGGCGGCGCTTGCCGTCCAGCACCTGCATCAGGGTGGATTTGCCTGCGCCATTGGGGCCGGCAATGATGAGCCGCTGCCCGCGGCAGACCGTATAGGTAAAAGGCTCCAGCAGGGTGCGCTCCCCGATCTTAATGCTGAGGTTTTTCAGCAGCACCAGCTCGTTCCACGGCTCTACGTCATATTCAAAGCGGAATTTCAGCTGATTTGTCTCGTCCTTGGGTGCCTCGGTGATCTCCAGCTTTTCCAGCTGCTTGCGGCGGCTCTGCGCCATTTTGGTAGTGGAGGCGCGCACAAGGTTGCGGTCCACGTAGTCCTGCAGCTTTTCAGCCAGTGCCACGTCGGCATCGTGCTGCTTCTGGCGCAGGGCATCGGCAGCTTCCTTCTGGGGCAGATAGGCCGAGAAGTTGCCCTTGTAGGTGGTCATGGTCTGGAAGGACACCTCCCAGATCTTTGTACAGACATTATCCAAGAAATAGCGGTCGTGGCTGACCACCAGCACGGCGCCGGAATAACCCTTGAGGTAGTTTTCCAGCCATTCCATGGTGGCAAAATCCAAGTGGTTGGTGGGCTCGTCCAGAATAAGGACATCGGGCTTTTCCAGCAACAGCTTTGCCAGACGCAGGCGGGTCAGCTCACCACCGGAGAGCACTGCAATGTTCTTTTGCCATGTATCCTGTGCAAAGCCCATGCCGGACAGCACCTTTTTGATGTTCACATCCATGTTGTAGCCGTCGGCAGCGTCCACAATGTTCTGCAAAGCATCGTGCTGTGCCAGCAGGTCGGTGTTATCAGGCTGGGCAGCCATGCGGCGCTCCAAGATCTGCATCTGCGCCATGGCATCCAGCACCGGGGCAAAGGTGGCGCGCATCTCGCCGTAGATATCCAGCGTGGCGTCCAGCTTTGCGTTCTGCTCCAGATAGCCCAGCGTTACCCCATGGGTCACACTGAACTCACCCTCATAGTCCTGATATTCGCCGGTAAGGATCTTGAGCAGAGTGGTCTTGCCTGCGCCGTTTTGTCCCACGATGCCGATGCGGTCCTCCCGCTCGACACTGGCGGTCACATCGTGCAGCACCACCTTTTCGCCAAAGGTCTTACCTAGTTTTTCCAAATGTATCAGCATAGTTTGTTCCGTTATCCGTTATCCATTTTTTCAAGTTTCAGCACTGGTGGCGGCGGTTCTTCAGGCCAATGTTGGCCAGTTCCTCCTGCTCCATCACCAGCGGATACAACTCCTCCAGACTGGCGATCTCATAGGTGGGGATCACCTTACCGGGGTTCTCGGCGTGGTTGGGGTTATACCAGCAGGTATCCAGCCCGGCGTTGCTGCCACCCTGAATATCGCTGGCAAGGCTGTCACCCACCATCAGAACGTGCTCCCGGTTCTCCACGCCCAGTGCGCGCAGAGCGGCATCAAAGATGCGGGCATTGGGCTTTTCGCAGCCCATTTTCTCAGAGATGAACACATCCTCCATAAAGTCCATCACGCCGCTTTCCGCCAGGCGGCGGGTCTGCACCTTCTGGGCACCGTTGCTGACGACGGCCAGCGTTGCCACCTCGGAAAGTTCGCGCAGCACATCCAGAACCTCGGCGCTCATCAGATCCGGGTGGGTGGACAGCTGCTCCAGATAGTAGCGGTTCATCTCCACGCCGTCACCGGCGGCATCAATGGTCTTTAAAAAGCGGCTGAACCGCTCGCCGAACAGCTTTTCGCGGCGAATCTGGCCTTTTTCCAGCTGATGCCACAGTTCCTCATTGATGGTGCGGTAGGTCTGCACGGTCTCAGCGTCCGGTTCGATGCCAAAGTTTACCAGCGTTTCGGCCAACGCCTTGTTTTCAGCTGCGTCAAAGTTGAGCAGCGTATTGTCCGCATCGAACAGGATGCAATAATATTTTGCCATAGTATCTCACTTTCTTTTCAGCATTTCCCACTTTGGTGTATCAACAGGGAGAAGCCAGCCCCACCCCCGGCAGAGCTGGCTTCTCATTATTCAGAAACGATTTCATACGCAGACAGGTCTGTTTGTGCCGGGGTGTTGTCCGGGCACGGCGTCTTTCCCTCGCAGGGCGTCAGACCGCATTTCTGCATTTCTTCCTCCAGTGCGCTGTTATCCACGTTTTCCCAGTCGGTATCGTAGTAATCCACGCTGCCGTTGGTCACATCATTCTCCCCGGGCAGGGAGGGCGTGCGCATCGCTTGCCAGTACATAGGGCTCCACCTTCCTCTCACGCCAGCCTATGCGGCGCAAGGAGGGAATGTGCCCTTAGTCGGCAGCTTCCTCCTTGCTGGCGCTGGCCTCTGTTTTGGAGGAAGCCGTATGCTCCTGCTTAGCGGAGGCAGTCGTTTCTTCCTTGGAGGAGGTGCTGCTCTGCGAAGAAGAGACGGGCTTTTCTTCCTTAGAGGAGGCAGAAGAAGAAGGCTTTTCTACCTTAGAAGAACTGCCGGTGCTCTCAGAAGTACCGTTCGAGGCAGAGGAAGCGGGCTTTTCCTCTTTGGAGGAAGCCGGTTTTTCCTCCTTGGAGGAGGCTGGCTTATCTTCCTTAGAGGAAGCAGATGTTTCTTCCTTAGAAGATGCAGGCTTATCCTCCTTAGAGGAAGCACTGGAACTGCTGGTGCTGCCGGACGAGGCGGACGGTGCACCGCTGACTGTGATCTCCAGCTTATTGCTGGTCACGGTGCAGTCGTTATAGCTGGCGGTAGCGTACACCCGGAAGGTGCCGCCCACCATGGAGGGGTCTACCTCGCCCTTTACGGTGGTCTTACCGGCAGCCTGTGTTACCTCGCTGCCGTTGACGTACCAGCGGATGCTGGAGGCATCCAGATACTTGCCCTTGAGGGTCGCTTTAAAGGTGTAGGAGTCCCCCAGCACAGCCTTGCCGCTGGTGCTGATCTGGATAGAAGCAGCGGCAAACACTGCAGTCACATCCACGTTCTGGTCAAAATTGGTATCGGTGCGGGTGCGCTTGGTCACACCATCGCTCCACTTGACGAACACATAGCCGTCCTCCGGCACTGCGGTCACGGTTACGCTCTGGGTGGTACTGGTCACCTTAACGGTAAGCGACTTGCCGCTCTCATCGCCGCAGGTCAGGGAGCCGCCGCCGGTTTTATCCACGCGGTAACCAGCCTGATACTCCGTTTTTTCCTCAACAGCCGAGGAGGAGGCTTCCTCCGAACTGCTGGGTGCTTCCACGGCAGAACTGGGGTTAGCAGTATACTCGGCACGGGTGGGGATGTTGCTGGTATCCGGGCGGCGATCCTCGGTCTCATAGGCGTGGGTGCGCAGATACTTCAGCAGCACCTTGAGGCCTGCGGGCTTGAGGTGGATATCCCCACTCTGGTAGTAATCGACATTGCCGTAGCCGTTGGCGTCCTTCAGTGCCTCGGCAGAGTTGAGGAACTTGACGTCAAGCTGCTCACACATGGTCAGCAGTGCCATGTTGAAATCATCGATGCGGGTCTGGTCCATGTTGGGGTAGTTGGAGTGGTTGGACGGGACCGGCGGCACCGTGTTGACGATGATGTCGGTATAGGGATAGCTGGCCTGAATGGCCTGCACCAGCGCGGTGTAGTTGCTGATAAAATCCTCGGTATTCATGCCGTTGTCGTTGGTGCCCAGCATGATGACCACCCGGCGGGGCTTCATTTTTGCCACTGCCTGCGCAATGGTGTAGCGGTTATCGTCCCGCTTGAAGGTAACGATGCCCTCGTTCAGTGCGGCACTGGTACCAATGCCCTCTTTTGCGCAGAACTGCTGCAGCGAGATCAGACCATTGGCGTACAGGCGAACCGTGTTGGAATCGCCAATGAAAAGGGTCTGTTCCTGATAGTCGTTGCCTGCATCGGCAGTCTCGGTGAGCAGCGCGCTGGAAGTCTCGTTGATTTGGTAGTGATCGGAGATATCCTCCTCCCCTTCCGGGGCGGGCGCGGGGGTATCAATGGAGGAATCCCCCGGCTGCCCCGCCGGGTCCTTGCCCCGCTTGAGCATGGTAAGGGTGATGCCGATGGTCAGCAGCGCCGCCAGCGCGCACACGATGCACACCAGCACCGCCTGCTTCTGCATCGGGGTCAGCGTCTGATTCTCCTTTTGGTTATTGCTTCTCATATTCTATCCATTCTCCTTCCGAAGGAATGAAACATCCTGTCATACCCGGGCTGCCAGTAGCCGGTCGGTAAGGTCGGCGCAGCTTTCGGCCAGCAGCACCGGATGGAAAGCTTCCAGCTCTTCCCGGCTGCCGTAGCCGTACAGCACACCGGCAGCATCCAGACCGCAGTCGGCAGCGCCCCGCATATCATCGTTGCGGTCGCCCACCATCAGCACCCGCTTGCCCTGCAAGGCGGGCTGACTGAGCACATAACGCACGACCTCGGTCTTGGTGTCCCGGCTCTCGTCCATGGAGGCACCGCCGATAAAATCAAAATACTGTGCCAGCCCCTGCTCCTCCAGAATAGGCGTGACCACCTTCGTGGGCTTGGAGGTAGCGGTGCACAGGAGAAAGCCTGCTTCCTTCAGGCGTTGCAGCATCTGCGGAACGCCCGGGAACACGGCACACTCGTGGCTGCCCTTCACCGCATAACTCGTGCGGTAAAGGTCGGTGGCTTTTTCGATCAGCGCCGGGTCGGTGAAGTGCTCGCCGAAGCTTTTGCGCAGCGGCGGGCCCAGATACCGGCGCAGGTTGATGCCGGATACATCCACACCCATAGTGCAGAAGACCTCTTGCAATGTATGAATGATACCGGGGGCCGAATCGATCAGCGTCCCGTCCACATCAAATAGGATTGCATCATAATGCAGCAATGTTTTATTCCTCGCTTTCATGGTGATACATCCAATAGTATAGCACAGATTTGATACATCAGCAATTCCAACAAAAGATTTTTCTGTCTCTTATGCAGAATTTTCATAAAAAGGGAGGCCGCTGCACCGTATTTTGCGCAGCAGTCTCCCTTGCGGCAGAACGATTCAGCACAATGCCGGGCAGCCTGAAGGCTGCCCGGCATTGCATTTTCACGGGTTAGATTGCAGTAAAGATCGTCCCACGCAAAAACATTACTGCGCAGGCGATGGGCAGCCGCTGTCCCCCGGGACATAGAGGTTGTTGGAAACGAACTCCAGCTTATCCTTGAGCACCAGTTCAAGGTTTGCGACGGCGTGCACCATATTGGTGGCGGAATCGTTCACCTCCAGCAGCTTGCAAAGATCCAGACCATCCAGATCCATGGCCTTCTGCATCTTCCGGCTTTCGGCACACAAAATGTGGCTGAGTGCCGTTTCCTGCAAGGCAATGCTTTCCATCAGGTCCACAACAGCCTGATCCAGGCTGACCTTAGGCATCTCCGGGCACTGAGAACGAGCACAGGGTGTATCGAGCATCATAGGGCAAAACCTTCCTTTCCGGTCGTGTGCCCTATCCTATGCTGCGGCGGGTGCGGCTGTTACTGCTTTTCTGCCTGTGTGCGCACCTTCTCAATGGTATCGCGGTAGCCGCCGGAGCCGTACTGGATGCAGCGGTTGATGCGGCTGATGGTGGCGGTGCTGATCTCCACCGCCTTGACGATCTGCTCATAGGTGGCGCCGTCCAGCAGCAGCTTTGCCGCCTGCAGGCGCTGTGCCATATCCGAGATCTCCTTCACCGTGCACAGATCCTCGAAAAAGGCGTAGCACTCTTCCCGGCTCTCCAGACTGAGGATGGCGTCAAACAGTGCATCCGTTGTCTCGTTTCTTCTTGAATTTTTGTCAGCCATTGTTTTTCTCCTTATTATAACAGCGGCGGCAGCGGGCAAAGCAGACAGTGCTGCCGCACGGAATATTCTGCACGCTACTACTTTAGCACTTCAAAGTGTGAAAGTCAAGACCTGTGGGTGAATGCTTTTCAATTAATGTACTATTCAGTTTTATTCTCTTCACACATGAAAGAAAATCATCTAAAAATTATTCCCAGAAAATGGCTTGAATTGGCGCATCCTCCGAACTTGTTACAAGAACATTGACAATTGGTGAAAACGGGAATAAAGTAGAACACAATCATTCAGCAAATGCAAGGAACAGGACATGATCTTCTGCATCACCCTCTTTCAGCGAGCCGCTTCTCGGGTGAAAAAGCGGCAGTCAGGAGCAGAGGACCCTCACCTGCGAGCAGCCTGTGTGAACCGGGTTTTGTGCCCCCAAGTAGCACGGTGCCGTCCAGCCCACGTTATCGGGCAGCATGGTCAGCGTACCATGCGTGGGAGAGTGGCTGTTTTTACACAGCAAGCGAAGTGGTACCGCGGAGTTATTGCCCCTGCCCTGGCAGGCGGGAGCAGAAGCCTTCGTCTTCGGAGCGTGGCCGGAACACCGGTCATGTGCTGAGGACGAAGGTTTTTTACGCTCCGGGGGCAATGCTTTGCCGGACGGCAGCCTAACGTTCCGAGCCTGTTGCAGAGTGAAAAAAGGAAAGAGGTAGAAAACTATGAATACGCTGGTCATCGTATTGATCGCAGCGGTGTGCCTGTTTGGCGCTTATGTGCTTTATGGCCGCTGGCTGGCTAACAAATGGGGCATCGACCCCGCTGCCAAGACCCCGGCAGTTGTCCACGAGGATGGCCGGGACTATGTGCCCACCAACGGCTGGACGGTGTTTGCCCACCAGTTCAGTTCCATTGCCGGTGCAGGCCCTGTTACCGGTGCCATTCAGGCCGCAGCCTTCGGCTGGCTGCCGGTGCTGCTGTGGGTGCTGCTGGGCGGCATCTTCTTCGGCGCTGTCACCGACTTTGGCGCCCTGTATGCTTCCGTTAAGAACGACGGCAAGAGCATGGGTATGCTGATTGAAAAGTACATCGGCAAGACCGGCCGCAAGCTGTTCCTGCTGTTCTGCTGGCTGTTCTGCGGCATCGTTATTGCCGCCTTTGCGGACATGGTTGCCGGCACCTTCAATGCCTTCGGCGCAGACGGCGCAATGGTCGAGGCTGCCAAGACCAACGGCGCTGCCGGTATGGTGTCCATCATGTTCATGGTGTTTGCCGTTATCTTTGGCCTGCTGCAGAAGAAGTTCAACTTCTCCGGCTGGAAGGAAAGCGTTGTCAGCATCGTGTTCATTGTGCTGTCCTTTGCCATCGGCGCAAACCTGCCCCTGATCCTGGGCAAGGCCGCTTGGAGTTATATCACCTTTGTGTATATCTTCTTTGCTGCCGTGCTGCCCATGTGGCTGCTCAAGCAGCCCCGTGACCACATGACCACCTTTATGTTCGTGGCCATGATCGTGGGCGCTGTGGTCGGCCTGCTGGTGGCACACCCCACCATGAACCTGCCTGTGTTCACCGGCTTTACCAACGAAAAGCTGGGCACCATGTTCCCCATCCTGTTCGTCACTGTGGCCTGCGGTGCAGTTTCCGGCTTCCACAGCCTTGTTTCCTCCGGTACTTCCTCCAAGACCGTTGAGAACGAGAAGGATATGCTGAAGGTCGGCTACGGTGCCATGATCCTTGAAAGCCTGCTGGCTGTTCTGGCTCTGTGCGTTGCCGGTGCTGCCGCAGCTGCCGACGGCACCCCTGCTGCCGGTACTCCGTTCCAGATCTTCAGCCGCGGCGTTGCCGGTTTCTTTGAGATGTTCGGTGTGCCCGCTTACGCTGCTACCGTGTTCATGACCATGTGCGTTTCCGCACTGGCTCTGACCAGTCTGGATGCTGTGGCCCGCATTGGCCGCATGAGCTTCCAGGAGCTGTTCAGCGTGGACGACATGGAGCACGCTGAGGGCTGGCGCAAGCTGTTCTGCAATGTGTACTTCTCCACCTTCATCACGCTGGTGTTCGGCTTTATCCTGACCAAGATCGGCTATGCTAACATCTGGCCGCTGTTCGGTTCTGCCAACCAGCTGCTGAGCGCACTGGTGCTGGCTACCCTGTGCGTGTTCCTGAAGGTGACCGGCCGCAGCAACAAGATGCTGTTCCCCCCGCTGGTCATCATGCTGTGCGTCACCTTTACCGCACTGGTGCAGCGCCTGATCGCTATGGTCAAGGCCATCAGCACTGCTGCTTCTGTTACCATCCCTGCCGGTGAGACCACTTGGGGCGCTGTGTTTATTGCAAACGGCCTGCAGCTGATCCTTGCCGTGCTGCTGATCGTGCTGGGCTTGAATATTGTGTTCCACTCCTTCTCCGCTTATAAGAAGGCTGAGCACAACAGCGAAGCAAAGGCCTGATTCTAATCCTGCCATTCACAATTCTGTTTTCAATAAGCAAAACGCCGCTGACGATGCACTAAGCCGTCAGCGGCGTTTTGTTTTATTCCGGCAGTTCCATTTCATGTTCCATGGGTACAAAGCCGAACTTTTCATACAGCGGCCTGCCCATTGCGGTCGCTTCCAGCGAGATGGCCGTCACCCCGCGCCGGTGCGCATCCTCCACCAACCGGGTCAGGATGCGGGTCGCAATGCCCTGCCGCCGGTACAGCGGTGCGGTGTACAGATTCATAAGGTAGGCTTTCCGACCGGTGGGGTTATGGACGGTGGGCATGACCTGAAAATAGCTCACGGCGCCGGTGCCTGCCAGCGTTTCACCGTCCCAAAGGAGATACGCCGTGTGGGTGTTCTCGGCAAAGGCCTTCTGGTAATAGGTCCGTGTCTGGCTCTCCACCTCCGGCAGCGGAGTATCTTCCGGCAGCTGATTGGCTGCCCGCAGCACCCGGCAGCGCACCGCTACCAGCAATTCCAGTTCTCCCAGCGTGGCTTTCTGTTCGGTAAGGTTCAGCAATTGTGTTCCTCCCAGCTTTGCAGAGCGGCCAGCTGAGTCTCGGTGTGGAACCAGTGTTCCCCGCCCTCCAGAATAGTCAGATGCGCCCCACTCTGCTGCCGGAACTGCTCCATAGCGGTGTGCCCGGTAAGGGGGTCCGCATCGGCATAGAGCACCTGTGTGGGCACCTTCCAGTGCAGCGGATGCTCCCGCACGCAGCTGCTCCTCCGTTACCCCTGCCTGCTGCATCAGGTCAAGAATCAGCTTTTCCATATCCACCACCGGGGACACCAGCAGTGCCTTTTCCGGCGTTTGCGTCTGCAGCGCCTGCATGGCAAACCACGCACCGATACTGACCCCATACACCCGGATATGCTTCCATACCGGCTGCATCCGGGCATAGACCGCCTGCAGTTCTCGGGTGACCACCCACGGCACCAGCTTTTCCGGGCTGTTTTTCCGGGTGCCGTGCTCCGGCAGGTCGACAGCCAGCACCTGCCAGCCTACCGGACAGGCAATGCTGGCAAAGCGGGCTGCCTCGGCGGCGCTGCCGTTTTTGCCGTGGACATAGAGATAGACCTTACGGCTGCGCTTGCCGTACAGGACAGCCGGGATGCCTGCAACCTCGAGTTTGATTTTTTCCATAACGGCTCCCTCCTGTTTTGGGGCACATTGCGCCCTGTTTTCTCTATGATAGCACAAGCAGCAGCCAAACACAAACAGGAAAAAACTAAGGAAAGTATATTTTAATATTTGAAGTTCTGAAACGCCTGCGGGCGTTTCAGAACCTCTTTTTCACAGAAGGGTCGTAACTGGAAACGGCTGCTGTTACCTCTTGCATCCTCTCCCGTGAAAATGGGATAACGGAGCGTCCGCAGACGCTCCGTTATCCCGAAATAATAAATCGTAATTCCGCTGAATATGGCCAAAGCGCAGCGGAGGCCATTTGAAATCGTTCTGCGCAAAAAGAGCCACCGCACAGCCTCGTGCGATGGCTCTTGGGATAGTGCTTCAGGATGCGATTAGCCGAAGATGTTGATCAGGATACCAGCAGCAACGGCAGAACCGATAACGCCGGCCACGTTGGGGCCCATGGCGTGCATCAGCAGGAAGTTGGAGGGGTTCTCGCTCTGGCCGACCTTCTGGGAAACGCGAGCGGCCATAGGCACAGCGGAAACGCCGGCAGAACCGATCAGGGGGTTCACCTGACCACCGGTCAGCTTGTACATGACCTTGCCGCACAGCACACCGGCTGCGGTGCCGAAGGAGAAGGCGATCAGGCCCAGCACGATGATGAACAGGGTGCGGGTGTTCAGGAAGGTGTTTGCACTGGTGGTGCAGCCAACAGACAGGGCCAGGAAGATGGTGATGATGTTCATCAGCTCATTACCGGCGGTCTTCTGGATACGATCCACAACGCCGCACTCCTTCATCAGATTGCCCAGCATCAGCATACCGACCAGAACGGCGGCATCAGGAACGATGAGGGAAACGATGATAGTGACCATGATGGGGAAGATGATCCTCTCGGTCTTGGAGACGGTGCGCAGCTGCTTCATGACAACCGAGCGCTCCTTGGAGGTGGTCAGCGCCTTCATGATGGGCGGCTGAATAACGGGCACCAGTGCCATGTAGCTATACGCTGCCACAGCGATGCTGCCCAGCAGTTCAGGTGCCAGACGAGAGGTAACGAAGATCGCGGTGGGGCCGTCGGCACCGCCGATGATGGAGATGGCAGCGGACTGCTTCTGGGTGAAGTCCACCAGACCGGTAGCGGCCAGCAGACGGGCACCCATGTAAGTACCGAAGATACCGAACTGAGCGGCAGCGCCCAGCAGCAGGCTCTTGGGGTTGGAGATCAGGGGGGCAAAGTCGGTCATGGTGCCGATGCCGAGGAAGATCAACGGCGGGTAGATGCCCAGCTTAACGCCCATGTAGAGCATATCGGCCAGACCACCGTTGTTCAGGATCTCGACCCACATGGGGTGCTCCAGACCATCGCCGACGAAGTACTGCATATGGATGATGCCGCTGCCGGGGAGGTTGGCAAGGATCATGCCAAAGGCCATGGGCAGCAGGATCAGGGGTTCAAACTCCTTGACGATGGCGAGGTACAGCAAAAAGCAGCCCACGCAGATCATCACGGCGTACAACCAGCCGCCGGGCTGGCCAAACTGTGCAAAGCCGGAACTTTGGAAAATACCGACCAGAGTATCAATAAACTGTGTCATGCTCTTCCTCCTGTGTTAAAACGGAGCCGTGGTGTCGTTCACGCCGGCCTTGCCCCAGCCATTTTTGCCACGACGCACTGCCTTAAGGGTGTACTTGCCGTTGCCCATTGCATGGATAGCAGCCATAATAGCGGCCACCACGTCACCGGGGATGCCTTCCTCTACCTGAGGAGCGGGCGCCGCCTGCTGTGCCGGAGCGGCAGCGGGCTTTGCGGCAGGTGCCTGCGCAGCAGTCTTGGCGGCCTTTTTCTTGGCATTCATCGAGTCGAAGACCTTGCCCTCCAGCGTGATGATCGCCATCAGCAGCACGAGGATCAGGAACACCAGCACGATACCAGTAATGGTAACGACCACATCGAAACCTAAGTCCATGGTTTTTCCTCCTGTTTGTTGGATACTGCGTCCGATACAAGATCGTTAGCAGAAAATCAATTTGGGTATAGTATACCGTATTTTGCCATTCATTTCAACAAAAATTAACAAATTTTATTTTTGCTGCTTTGTGATATGATATGGACAAAACGAACCAAGCTTAGCGGCGGCCGATGCGCGGCGTAGCGTCCGTAAAGCCGGTTTCCAGCTTATCACCGATGGAAAGGCTCTGTGCTGTGCCCAGTGCAACGCAGTTTACGGGGTCCGGCGAGACGGTGACCTCCACCTTCAGTTCCTGACTCAGATATTCGGTCAGGCCGTGCAGCTGGGCGCCGCCGCCGGTCAGCATGACACCGTTGCGGTAGATATCGCCTGCCAGTTCCGGCGGGGTCTTTTCCAGCACCTGATGAGCTGCGGTGCCGATCTGCTCACTGAGCATCATCACCGGCTCATACAGGTCGTCGGTGGAAACGGTCACGCGCACAGGCAGACCGGTGAGCAGGCTGCGGCCCTTGATCTCCATGCTCTCGTGGAAATCGGTTTTCTGGGGGCAGCAGGCAACATGCTTTTTCAGTTCCTCGGCGGTGCGCTGACCGATGGCAATGCTATATTTGTTGCGGACGTGCTTGAGGATCTCCTCATCGTAGTGGTTACCGGCCACACGCACACTGGTGGCCTTGACCTTGCCGCCAAGGCTCAGCACGGCGATGTCCGTGGTGCCGCCGCCGATATCAATGATCATGCGGCCGTCCGGCAGAGTGATGTCGATGCCGGAGCCAAGGGCGGCGGCAATGGGCTCATCGATCAGGTACACCTGACGGGCACCGGCTGCCACCACAGCCTCTACCACGGCGTCGCTCTCAATGCCGGTAATGGCGGCGGGCACGCACACTGCCACCCGGGGCTTGACCATGTGGGAACTGTACACTTGCTTGACAAAGCGGCAGATCAACTCCCGGGTCATGGTGTGGTCGCTGATGACGCCATCCTTCAGCGGGAAAATGGCGGAGATGTAGTTGGGCGTGCGTCCCACCATGGCCAGCGCCTTGTCGCCGGCCTCCAGCACGGTGTTCTTGCGGGTATCCATTGCCACAACGCTGGGCTGGTTGAGCACTACGCCCTTGCCCTCCTGCGCGATGATGATGGTAGTAGTACCAAGGTCGATGCCGATATCATTCTGTGCCATAATTGCCTGATTCCTTTCTCTGCGTTCCTCTATCATGTATGTAACGCCCGCAGCGGCGGGCAAAAAACAAAGACTGCTTTAGTATAACATAGTTGCGGCAAAAAGTATACAAGCTTTGCCGCTGTTCTGCGCGGTTTTATCAGGGGCTCTTCCCTTCTGTGCTGAGCTGCTGTGGCGACTGTCCGGCCTGCAGCAGGACGCACAGGCCGCTGTAGCGCAGGTTCTGCCGGATGTTGCTCATCATGCTGTTCACTACGTCCCTGCGGCCCGCCACAACGCACAGTCTGCGGGCGCGGGTGACACCGGTGTAGAACAGGTTACGGTAGCACAGCCTTGGCGGCACCTGCGCCACCGGCAGGATCACCGCCGGGAACTCGCTGCCCTGACTTTTGTGCACCGTGATGGCGTAGGCGATCTCCAGTTCGTTCAGGTTTTCCGCCGGGTAGAGCAGCCGCCGGTCATCCATACGCACCACCATGGAGCGCTCCCGCACGTTGATGCTTTCCACAATGCCGATATCGCCGTTGTAAGCGCCCACGCCCTGCTCGCCGCCGATGCGGTTCCAGACGATCTCGTAGTTGTTGCGCACCTGCATCACCTTGTCCCCTACCCGGAACACCCGGGCGGCGCTTTGCAGCTGGGGCTTGCCCTTCTGGGGCGGGTTGAGCAGATTTTGCAGTTCCACGTTCAGCGCCTGCGTACCGGTGGGGCCAAGCTTTGTGGGGCACAGCACCTGAATATCCCGGATGGGATCAAAGCCGTAACTCCGGGGCAGCCGGGTGGTAACAAGGTCGCACACCAGACGCTGGGCGGCCTCTCCGTCTGCTTCCAGAAAAAAGAAGTCGTCGGTCTTGCTGCCCTTCTGCAGCGGCTCACCGGAGATGATGTGGTGGGCGTTTTCCACGATGAGGCTGCGCTTTGCCTGCCGGAAGATCTCGTTCAGGCAGACAGTGGGCACGCAGCCGGAGCGGATGACCTCGCTGAGGATGTTGCCCGCACCCACGCTGGGCAGCTGGTCGGCATCGCCTACCATAATAATACGGCAGGTGTAGCGCAGCGCCGCAATAAGCGCCTGAAACAGCTTGACGTCCACCATGCTCATCTCGTCCAGAATGACCACGTCACACTTGAGCAGGTTTTTGTCGTTGTGGATAAAGCTGACCACGCCGCCGGTGTAGTCCACCTCCAGCAGGCGGTGGATGGTGCTGGCCTTGCGGCCGGTCAGTTCGCTGAGCCGCTTGGCGGCGCGGCCGGTGGGAGCGCACAGGGCTACCCGCTCGGCCTGATTTTCCAACAGCTGCAAAATAGCGTTGACCGTAGTGGTCTTGCCGGTGCCGGGGCCGCCGGTGAGCACAAGGCAGTTCTCGGTCATGGCCTTGCGGATGGCTTCCCTTTGCAGCGGGGCATAGGCAAAGCCCTGCGTCAGCTCTAAGATCTGGATGTTTTTATCCAGATCCCGGGCGGTGTTTTTACCGCGCTTTGCCAGCAGGTTCAGCCGGTCGGCAATGTCCTGCTCCGCAGCCAGCAGATCCGGCAGGTAGATATAGGGCACTGTATCGAACATTTTTACGCACAGTTCTTCCGTTTCGATGCACCGGTCCAGCGCCTGCGCCAGCTTTTCCGGCGGCTGATGGATAAAGTTGGAGGCAGTCGTCAGCAGCTGCGCCCGGGGCAGACAGGTATGGCCGTTGCCCGCGTTGTGGCGTAAGGTGCGTAACAGGGCTGCCTCCAGCCGCTGGGCACAGTCCCCTTCCATGTGGTAATACTGGGCAATGCTGTCCGCGTGGCGGAAGTCCAGCTGCAACGGCTCGCCGCACAGCAAATAGGGGTTTGACGCAATGGCCTGCATTGCCCCCACGCCAAAGGCCTTGAACACCTCCATGGCCTTGCGGGGACTGATCTCGAACTGCGCCAGATAGGCGATGAGTTCCCGCATTCCGAACATCCGCTTAAATTCCTGCTGGATGCGGTCGGCTTTATCCGGCGAGATGCCGGGGATCTTGGTCAGCCGGGCGGGGTCGTTGGCGATGACCTCCAGCGCCTCGGCACCGAACATATCAATGATCTTATCCGCAGTTTTTGCGCCGATATACGGCAGGGAGCGGCTGGCCAGAAAGGCATATACCGCTTCCAGATCCTTGGGCATATCGGTCTCGCATTCCTGCGCGTGGAACTGGCGGCCATAGGTGGCGTGGTTTTCGTACCGGCCGCGGCAGATGACGCTTTCCCCTGCGTGCAGCTCGCCTACGATGCCGCAGACCACCGTGAGCACTCCGCCGCCGGAGATCTCGAACACCACATAGCCGTTATCCTCGTTCTCGTAGATGATATCCTCCACGACGCCTTCGATCTGCTCCAACTGCTCGTCCACCAGTTCCACCTCCTTTTGCACAGTTATTATAAGTATAGCCCTTTTGGCGGGATTTGTAAATTGTAGAATCCGTAAAATACCCGGACGGCTCTCGCCTTTTTCCGGCGGTTGTGCTATACTGGGCGCAAACACTATGTCACGAAATGAGGAGCAACAATGGAGATCATCATTCATCAGGCCATTCTGCACGTTCTGGATACCACCATGGATGCGCCGGTGCTCAGCGGCGGGCCCATGGAACTGACCGCCGAAAAAAACGCCTACTTACAGAACCACATTGAAAAGCTGCTGGCTAGCGATGATATCCGCCAGTGCCGTCCGCTGCCGGACTCGGCCTTTAAAAACGAGCTGGAGCACAATCAGGACTTTGTGGACCTTTCCTGCCGCATTGCAGGGGTGTTGTTCGACTATATGCACGCCCACACCACCATCCCCGGGGCAGACCTTGCCGTTGTGGATTTTACCCGGGACGGTGCACCGTGGCTGGGCATCCTGAAGCTGAACTACAAAAACGGCTACACCCACTACACAGAGAATGTGGAGGGTGCGCCGGTGAACTCCATCATCCAGCAGCGCGCCTGCCTGCCTACCCAGAGCGGCAAGGTGGAGGAAGGCGCACTGGTTGACCTGACCGATTACTCCATGCGGCTGCTGGAAAAGAAGTACGATATTGACGGTCACAAGGAGTTTTACCTTTCTACCGTGGTGTTCCAGTACACCACCGCCCAACCGGAAAAGAAGAAGCTGCAGGCCATTCAGGAGGCTGCCGTGCAAGCTGTGCAGGAAAACTACGCCGAAACGCCCCATGTGGAGGCGCAGGTAGCCATGATGATCGCCAATCAGGCCGCTGACAACGACAATCAGGTGTCCATCCAGCAGGTGCGCCAGCAGTTGGAGGAGGAATACCCCCTCGCCGCTGTGCCCTTTGACGACTATGTGGAAAAGAGCGACGTCCTTGACAGCGCCGCCCAGCCGGTGACCGTGACTCCCGCCCGCATCCGCCGCATGGAGAGCCGCAGCCTGCGCACCGCCAACGGCATTGAGGTAAAGATCCCTACCGAGCTATTGAACGCCGAATCGGAGGTGGAGTTCCTGCACGCCGATGACGGCAGCATTTCCCTGCTGATCAAAAATGTCATTTTGTAAGCATTTGCTGCAAAATCTTGCAAAACCCTGCGTTTAGCCTTGTTATCCGCAGGGTTTTGTGCTATACCTGTGTTGTATCTTTCGTGGTATACACGTTATGGCCTAGAGGAGGAGAATTTTATGGAACTGGCTCTCATCACCGCGCAGCAGGTCGCGGTCTTGTTCCTGCTGATCGGCACAGGCATGGTAGCGGTCAAGACCGGCGTGCTCAAGTTGGAAAACAAGCAGGCGCTTTCCAATCTGCTGGTGTACATCATCGTACCGGCCATGGTGGTAAACTCTTACCGCATGGAGTTCAGCGCCCAGATCTTGCGTAATCTGCTGGCGGCTTTCGGCATGAGCGTCCTGTCCGTTCTGCTGGGCACCGTGATCACTCTGCTGCTCACGGCGCGCAAGACCGGCAGCCGGATGCCCATTTTCCGGTTTGCCTGCATTTTTTCCAACGCGGCATACATGGGCTTCCCGCTCATTTCGGCGCTGTTCGGTTCTGAGGGTCTTTTGTATGCCAGCGCCTACGTTACCGTGTTCAATATTCTGCTTTGGACGCTGGGCTACGGCCTTGTCAGCGGCGGCTCCAGCGTAAAAGAGGTTGCCCACAGTCTGGTGCGCACCCCGGTGTTGTACGCCATTGTGGTGGGTCTGGGCATCTATCTGTTGCAGATCCCGCTGCCCACCCTAATCACCCAGCCGCTGGAACTGCTGGCCGGGGTGAACACCCCGCTGTCCATGCTCATCACCGGTATGCTGATCGCCGCCGGTGACGTGCGCAGCATCGTGACCGACAAGCATATCTGGAAACTTGCCTCTGTGCGTATGCTGCTGATCCCGGCGGCTACGCTGGCACTGTTCGGGGTACTGGGCTTCCACGGCACTGCCGCACAGGTGGTAACGCTGCTGGAATGCTGCCCGGCAGCCGCCATCACCTCGGTATTTGCGGTGCAGTTCGGCCACGACGAGCACTTTGCCGCCGGGAGCGTGGTACTGACCACTCTGCTCAGCATCGTCACCCTGCCGCTGTGTGCGCTGATCATCACCATGGTGATGTAAGACGACGTCCTGCGGCGGTGCCGCTCTATTTATATTGTAAGAAGAGCCGCCGTGCATCGTGTTGTACGGCGGCTCTTTGCTTTGGCAAGCAGGACGATTTGGAATACGCTCCGCTAACGGGTTGCGGCACCCAGCATCCGCATCGTGCCTTGGGCGGCACTCGCGTCTTGCTGGCCGCTGTCCCAACAACTCCTCCCTGTTTCCGCCGCTGGCGGCGGTCGTCGTCGTTGCACTTTGCGCATAATCAGCGGAATCGTTATTTTAAATTTCGGAGTGGCGGAACGCCCGCAGGCGTTCCGCTACTCCTTTTTTCACAGGTTGGGTCATGATTGGAAACGGCAGTTGCAGCGCCGCCTCCTGCGGAAGCGCGGCGCTGCGGACATTCCCGCCCATTGCCCCACAAAACAAAAAGCCATCGCTTTTGCATTTCTGCATCAACGATGGCTTCGTATTGGAGCGGCCGACGAGGCTCGAACTCGCTACCTCCACCTTGGCAAGGTGGCGCTCTACCAGATGAGCTACGGCCGCATATCCGGTGCATTTATCCCTGCACCCTCCCGAGCGATTCTTGCGAATTTCGGGGTCCCCGCGAAAGCTTGCAAAGCAAGATTTTGTGGGGAAAAGGAGAAAATCTGGTATTCATCACAGAAGTCTTGCTTGCAAGACTTCCCGATGAATGAAAGGATTTTCGACGTGGTGCCTCCGATCGGAATCGAACCAATGACACGGGGATTTTCAGTCCCCTGCTCTACCGACTGAGCTACAGAGGCAAATACGACCCGGATCGGGCTCGAACCGACGACCCCCAGCGTGACAGGCTGGTGCTCTAACCAACTGAGCTACCGGGCCATATGGTGGAAGTTAACGGGCTCGAACCGCTGACCCTCTGCTTGTAAGGCAGATGCTCTCCCAGCTGAGCTAAACTTCCACATATGGAGCGGCCGACGAGGCTCGAACTCGCTACCTCCACCTTGGCAAGGTGGCGCTCTACCAGATGAGCTACGGCCGCACATTCCATTTGCTTGTACCGGGCTTTCGTCCGGCGACGTTGGTTATTATACCGCACACTCCGGCAGTTGTCAACCACAAATTTACATTTTTTCAAAAAAGAATGTCTTTTTGCTCTGATACGTTCTTTTTTATTTTGCGTGCGGCGATGGCTTTGCCCTTTCCACCCTATTTGCACGGCTGTGTGTACGAGCAAAATACAGTTGCTTTCTATTTTACAAACTATTATAATAAAGAGGACGCTTTGTCAAACGGAAACTGCATCCGCACGGGTGCAGTTTCCATTTATAGAAAAGAAAAAGGAATTGCCAGCAAAAAGGAGCTAACGCAATGTATAAGATCACTGAAAAGGTCGCGCTGAACCCCACCGTGACAAAGATGGTCATCGAAGCCCCGCTGATCGCCAAAAAAGCAAAGCCGGGTCAGTTCATCATTGTACGTCCGTTTGAGGACAGCGAGCGTATCCCTCTGACCGTGGCCGGTTACGACCGCGAAAAGGGCACCGTGGATATCATCTTCCAGATCGTGGGCGGTACCACCATGGAACTGAACAGCCTGAACGCAGGCGATTGTGTCCACGACTTTGTCGGCCCGCTGGGTCGCGCCACCGAGACCGAGGGTCTGAAGAAGGTGTGCGTTGTGGGCGGCGGCGTAGGCTGCGCCATTGCGCTGCCCATTGCCAAGGAACTGCACGATCAGGGCTGTGTGGTGCACAGCGTGATCGGTTTCCGCAATAAGGATCTGCTGATCCTTGAGGACGAGTTCAACGCCTGCAGCGATGAGTTGCGCATCATGACCGATGACGGCAGCTACGGTACCAAGGGTGTTGTCACCGCTGCGCTGGACGAGCTGGTGGCTGCCGGCAACCAGTACGATCTGGTCATCACCATCGGCCCGCTGATCATGATGAAGTTTGTGGTCAAGACTTGTCAGAAGCACGGCCTGAAGAGCATCGTTTCCATGAACCCCATCATGATCGACGGCACCGGTATGTGCGGCGGCTGCCGCCTGACCGTGGGCGGTCAGACCAAGTTTGCCTGCGTGGACGGCCCCGACTTTGACGGCGATCTGGTGGATTTTGACGAGGCAATGGCACGCGGCACCATGTACCGCCCGTTTGAGGCACACGCCCGTGAGGCAGCCTGCAACCTGTTCAAGACTCAGGAGGGAATGTAAAATGGCTTTCAATATGGATCCCAAAAAGTGCCCCATGCCCACGCAGGACCCCAACGTCCGCAACAAGAACTTTAAGGAAGTGGCTCTGGGCTACACCGCCGAGATGGCTGTGAACGAGGCCAAGCGCTGCATCGGCTGCAAGAACAAGCCCTGCCAGTCCGGCTGCCCGGTGGGCATCGACATCCCGGAGTTTATCGCTCACGTTGCAGAGGGCGACTTTGAGGCCGCTTATCAGGTGATTAACCGCTCCTCTTCCCTGCCTGCCGTCTGCGGCCGTGTCTGCCCGCAGGAGAGCCAGTGCGAGGGCAAGTGCACCCGCGGCATCAAGAACGAGCCGGTGGCCATTGGCCGTCTGGAGCGCTTTGTGGCCGACTGGCACCGCGAGAACGTGCACACCGCACCCATCGTACCCGAATGGAACGGCCATAAGGTTGCCATCATCGGCGCAGGCCCTGCCGGCCTGACCGCCGCCGGTGATCTGGCAAAGCTGGGCTACAAGGTCACCGTTTACGAGGCTCTGCACGTTGCAGGCGGTGTGCTGATGTACGGCATCCCCGAGTTCCGTCTGCCCAAGGCCATCGTCCAGCAGGAGATCGACGGCCTGAAGAAGATGGGCGTGGATTTTGAGTGCAACATGGTCATCGGCAAGGTGCTGACCATTGACGAACTGATGGGCGAATACGGCTACGAGGCCGTGTTCGTAGGCTCCGGCGCCGGTCTGCCTCGCTTTATGAACATCCCCGGCGAGAGCCTGAAGGGCGTGTACTCCGCCAACGAATTCCTGACCCGCTCCAACCTGATGAAGGCTTACCTGCCCACCAGCAAGACCCCCATCCGCACCGGCAAGAAGGTTGCCGTTGTGGGCGGCGGCAATGTGGCTATGGACGCTGCCCGCAGCGCCCTGCGTCTGGGTGCTGAGAGTGTGTACATCGTCTACCGCCGCGGCATGGCTGAACTGCCCGCCCGTAAGGAAGAGGTGGAGCACGCCGAGGAAGAGGGCATCATCTTCAAGACCCTGTGCAACCCCGTTTCCATCCACCCGGACGAGGATGGCTTTGTGCATTCCATGACCTGCATTGAGATGGAACTGGGTGAGCCGGATGCTTCCGGCCGCCGCCGTCCTATTGAAAAGCAGGGCAGCGAGTTCGAGTTGGATGTGGATACCGTGATCATGAGTCTGGGCACCAGCCCCAACCCGCTGATCCGCTCCACCACTCCGGGCTTGGAGACCAACAAGCACGGCTGTATCGTGACTGAGGGCGACGAGGGCAAGACCAGCCGTGACGGCGTGTACGCCGGCGGCGATGCCGTGACCGGTGCTGCTACCGTCATCAAGGCTATGGGTGCCGGTAAGGCAGCTGCAAAGGCCATGGACGAGTACATCCGTAATAAGTAACAAATAGCAATGAGGGCGCTGCACATTTACCGTGCAGCGCCCTCGTTTTGTGTTTTTAATGTACGCCAGCCAGTTCCTTAACAGGGCGGCCTGTACGGGTCATCTCGATCTTGCGGGACTTATCGTAGCAGTAGCGGATGATGGCTTGCCGCCGCACGATGCCGATAAAGCTGCCCCGGTCATCCACAACCGGGACGAAGTTCTGGTTCATGGCGGCTTCTACCAGTTCATCCATGCTGGTGGTCACCGTGACGGCCTTGTAATCCCGCTTATGGGCAAACTCTGAGATGGGAATGTCCTCGGCGGCCTCCAGATCCAGACCATGGTATTTTTTCAGTCCCCACAGGATATCGCCCTCGGTCAGGGTACCCACATATTCGCCCTTGCGGTTCAGCACCGGAATGGAGGCGTAGCGGTTATTTTCCCACTTTTCCAACGTCTGCCGGAGGGTGAAATCATCGTAAACGTACATCAGATCCTGCTTTGGGGAAAGAAAAAAGAGAATGTTCATGCCAACAACTCCTATCGCATTTTTTGCAGGCAATACCTGTTGGAAGGGTCTGCCTGCGCTATGTAATATGCCGTGCGTCCGGCGTTTTCCGGAAGGTATCATAGAAAAAGGGGTCTGGCAGCCCCTTTCCCTCTCTGCTTCTATTTTAGCACTTTTCCATAGATAAAGAAAGCCGAACAAGGAAGCTTTTATATTTTATTCACAGATTGTTTTTCTTTATTTGTCATACTTTCCGTTTTGATGGGTTCCGCACAGCCTGCCTTCAGCATACCACAACCGCTGCGCAAAGCGGCGCGAGCGTTGTCGAGGGCATTTCTCTCTTTTTTCTTTACAAAAACCATGCAAAAAGAGGGCAAAAAGCAGTAAATCCAACAATTTGAACTGTACAACCACGGTGCAAAGTTGTATAATAGGGTGGGTGTTTATCTGAGGCAAGCTTTGTTTTGCGCAGCAAATGCCCCCGACCCTTGCGTGTATTTTTATGAAAAATAACATAAAGGAGCAGAGCGACTATGATCACTTCCCGTTTCCCACTTGGGAATGTCAGCTTTACTGATGGGTATTTTTCCACCCTGGTGGGTGAAGCCACCAAACAGTGCTACGGCGTTGCTGCCATGGCTCCCCGTGATATGACTGACGCTGTGAAAAGCATGGTATACGGTTCCGATTACCCGGAAAAGGGCGTGCACGTGACCCAGCAGAATGGGCGTCTGGTCATCGAACTGCACATTGCCGTCAGCTATGGTCTGAACATTTCCACCGCCGCCCGCAGCATTTCTCACCGCGTCAAGGACGAGGTGGAGCAGGCCACCGGGCTGAAGGTCGCCCGCGTGGTGGTGTCCGTGGATGATGTCATCGCCTGATTTGTCTGCAAACCCGAGCCGGGCTTTTCCGGCCAGCTACTAAGGAGTAAAAACAATGATTTCTGGTAAGATCCTGCGCGACGCCATCATTTCCGGCGCCAACAATATCAACAACCAGCGTTCCCGCGTGGACGAGTTGAACGTTTTCCCCGTGCCGGATGGCGACACCGGCACCAACATGGGCATGACCGTGGGCTCTGCCGTGCGTGAGTTGGAGGCTCTGGATGACAGCTGCACCGTAGGCGAGGCTGCCAAGACTGCCGCCTCTGCCATGCTGCGCGGTGCGCGCGGCAACTCCGGCGTTATCACCAGCCTGCTGTTCCGTGGCTTCTCCAAGGCTCTGGAGGGCAAAAAAGAGGCTGACGTTGCCGATATTGTGGCTGCCCTGCAGAAGGGCGTCGAGGGTGCCTACAAGGCCGTGATGAAGCCCACCGAGGGCACCATTCTGACCGTTGCGCGCGTTGCCTCTGAGGAGGCAGCCGCCAGCGATGCCGCCGATGTGCCCGCCCTGTGGGACGTGGTGCTGACTGCCGGCCAGAAGGCACTGGAGGACACCCCCAACCTGCTGCCCGTGCTGAAGAAAGCCGGCGTTGTGGACGCAGGCGGTCAGGGCATTATGGTCATCTTTGAGGGCATGGGCAAGGTGTTCCACGGCGAGGCCATTATTGCCGGCGGCGAGGCCGCCCCCAACAAGGCAAAGCTGTCCACTGAAAATGCCGGTAAGGGCGTGTTCACCGATGACCTGATGAAGGTGGAGGACATTACCAACGGCTACTGCACCCAGTTCCTCATCAACAAGTACGAGGGTGCCAGCGCCGCCAAGATGCGTGCCTTTGCAGAGTCCAACGGCGACAGCGTGGTCTGCATTGAGGATGACGATGTTATCAACCTGCACGTTCACACTGCCGACCCCGGCAAGATCCTGAGCGAGGCTATCAAGTACGGCTACCTGACCAACTTCAAGATCGAGAATATGCACGAGCAGTTCCTCGCCCGCCAGAAGCAGGGCAAGAGCCTTGAAAAGCAGGCCTCTGCCGAGAAGGCTCCCTCTCAGGCCAGCGAGTTCATCTACGCCGCTGTGGATCCCAGCCGTGACTACGGCTTTGTGGCTGTTGCCGCCGGTGAGGGTCTGAAGGCTGTGTTCACTGATCTGGCAGCAGACGCTGTGGTGTCCGGTGGCCAGACCATGAACCCCTCCACCGAGGACATTCTGGCAGCCATCCAGAGCGTGCCCGCCAAGACCGTGTTCGTGCTGCCCAACAACAAGAACATCATCATGGCGGCCGAGCAGGCACAGAAGCTGGCTGACCGTCAGGTGGTGGTGCTGCCTACCCGCACCGTGCCTATGGGTATTACCGCACTGCTGAACTTTGACCCCTCTGTGAATGCCGAGACCAACACCATCAACATGATGGCTGCTGCCGACAAGGTGTCCACCGGTCTGATCACCTACGCCGCCCGCGACAGCGAGTACGACGGCAAGCGCATCCGCAAGGGCGAGATCATGGCGCTGGAGAATGGCAAGATCGTTTCCACCTCCACCGACATCACCAAGGCCACCTATCGTCTGGCACGCAATATGTGCAAGAAGGATTCCAGCTTTGTCACCATCATTTCCGGCTGTGACGTGAGCGACGAGGACGCCGAGAAGGTTACCGAGATCGTAAAGGCAAAGTGCCCCAACCATGTGGAAGTAAGCCACATCCGCGGCGGCCAGCCCGTTTACTACTATATGATCAGCGTGGAGTAAGCACTCCCCTGCTCTGATTCGTATCACCAAAAACAAAAATCTCCGCATTGGGTATTGCGCCCAACGCGGAGATTTTTTGTTTTATGGCTGTTTTAGAAAAAGCTCACCTGACTACTCTCGGGCAGGTCGCCCAGTGCACCCACCTGACGCAGACGGTCCAGAATGCTGCTGCCCACGCCGGAAGCCTGCTGCAGTTCCTCTACCGAGATATATTCCTCTCCGTGGATGGTCACCCGCTCCAGAGCCTCGGCAGCGGCACCACCGAGGCCTTTCAGGGCACTGAAAGGCAGACGCACCTTGTCGTCCTCCACCACATACTTGGAACCGCGGCTCTTGCCCAGCTCGATGGGCAAAAACTCGTACCCACGGCTCAGCATCTCGTTGACCAGCTGCAAGCTGACCAGCACGTCCTCGTCCTTGGCGTTCTTTTCCTCCTTCAGGCGGCGCTTGACCGCCTCCATGTGGGCGCGCGCCACGGCTGCGCCGCCGATGGCGGCTTCGTAGTCGATATCGTCGCCGCGCACGGTAAAGTACACTGCATAGAAGGCTTGCGGCTTGTAGATCTTGTACCACATCAACCGGATGGCACTCATCAGGTAGGCCACAGCATGGGCCTTGGGGAACATATACTTGATCTTACGGCAGCTTTCAATATACCAGTCCGGCACCTCGTGCTCCCGCATGGCTTCCTCCCAGCCCGGCTGGAAGCCGCCCTTAGCCACCTTGCCTTTACGCACGGCCTCCATGATATCGAAGGCCATCTTGGGCTCCAGCCCTTTGCGCAGCAGGTACAGCATGATGCTGTCACGGCAGCCGATGACCTCTGCAATGGTGCAGGTGCCGCTGCGGATCAGCTCGTCCGCGTTGCCCGTCCACACGTCCGTGCCGTGGGACAGACCGGAGATCTGGATCAGTTCCGAGAAATTCTTAGGCCGTGCTTCCACCAGCATTCCGCGCACGAAGTTCGTGCCCATTTCCGGGATGCCGAAGGTGCCGGTCTGGCTGTCGATCTGCTCCGGGGTCACGCCAAGCGCCTCCGGGCTGGTCAGCAGACTGTACACTTTGGGGTCGTTCATGGGGATGCTGTCTACCGGGATGCCGGTGTATTCCTCAAAATACTTGTAGAAGGTGGGCATATCGTGCCCCAGTTCGTCCAGCTTGAGCAGAGTGTCGTGCAGGTACTTAAACTCGAAGTGAGTGGTCAGCAGACCGCCCGCCACGTCATCCGCCGGGTGCTGGATGGGACAGAAATCGTAGATCTCATAGGTGTCCGGCACGACCACCATGCCGCCAGGGTGCTGGCCGGTGGTGCGCTTGACGCCGGTGCAGCCCAGCGTCAGGCGGTTTTCCTCGGCGTGGTTCACGGTGCGCTGCCGCTCGTCCAGATACTTTTTAACGTAGCCGTAGGCAGTTTTATCCTGAATACCGGACACCGTACCTGCCTTGAACACGTTGGCCTTGCCGAACAGTTCCTCGGTGTAGCGGTGCACATTGGACTGATACTCGCCGGAGAAGTTCAGGTCGATATCCGGTTCCTTATCGCCGTAGAAGCCGAGGAAGGTCTCAAAGGGGATGTCGTGGCCGTCCACCAGCATCCGGGTGCCGCAATGGGGGCAGTTTTTATCCGGCAGGTCAAAGCCATCGTCCACGCTGCCGTCGGTGATAAACTCGCTGTGTTTGCACTTGGGGCAGCGGTAGTGGGGCGGCAGACTGTTCACCTCCGAAATGCCGGAAAAGTGCGCCACGGCGGAGGAGCCGACAGAGCCACGGCTGCCCACCTGATAGCCGCCCGCATTGGAATAGGCCACCAGTTTGACCGCAATGACGTACAGCACCGCGTAGCCGTGGCCGCAGATGGAGTCCAGTTCCTTTTGCAGCCGCTTTTCCACGATCTCGGGCAGGGGGTCGCCGTAATCCCGCTTGGCGTGCTCCCATGTGGCATCGCGCAGCTGCTGCTCTGCACCCTCGATGCTGGGCGGGTAGGTGCCCCGGGGGATGGCGCGCACGTTGTTGTCGATCATGGCGGCGATCTTGCGGGGGTTCTTTACCACCACCTCGTAGGCCTTTTCCTTGGGCAGATAGTAGAACTGCGCCAGCATATCCTGCGTGGTGCGGAAGAACAGCGGCGGCTGATTGTCGGCATCCTTAAAGCCGTTACCCGCCTGCAATACGGCGCGGTAGATCGCATCCTCCGGCTCGGTAAAGTGTACGTCGCCGGTAGCAATGACCGGCTTGTGCAGATCCTCGCCCAGCTTGATGACAGTACGGTTGAACTCCTTGATTCTCTCCTCGCTGTCCACTTTGCCGTCCCGCACCATATAGGCGTTGTTGCCCAGCGGCTGGATCTCAAGGATATCGTAGTAGGCGGCGATCTTTTTCAGTTCCTCGTAGCTGGTGCCGTCCACAATGGCACGGTACAACTCGCCTGCCTCACAGGCGCTGGTGAGCAGCAGGCCATCCCGGTACTTGTTCAGCAGACTGCGGGGCACGCGGGGCTTTTTGAAAAAGTAGTTGACGTGTGCCTCGCTGACGATCTTATACAGATTTTTCAGACCCATCTGGTTTTTGACCAGAATGATGAGGTGGTAGTATTTCTTTTTCAGCACCTCGCGGTTGCCGCCAAGGCCGGTGTTGATCTCGCTGACCTTGGTCACCTCTTTTTCCGCAAGGTCGTTCAGCATCACGCAGAAGATGCGTCCCAGTGCAGCAGAGTCCTCGCAGGCGCGATGCGCCTCGTAGTTGGGCAGCTCCAGATGCTTATTGATGGTGCCCTGCTTATAATTGTGCAGGCCCGGGTACATGGTCTGTGCCATGGTCAGGGTGTCGATATAGGTCGGCTCCAGCTTGATGCCGCTGCGCTTGGCGGCTGCCCGTAAAAAGCGCATATCAAAGGCGTGGACGTTGTGCCCCACCAGAATGCGGTCGCCCGCAAATTGGAGAAAGGCTTCCAGTGCCTCCTTTTCATCGGGGGCATCCGCTACCATCTCATTGGTGATGCCGGTCAACTCGGTGATCTTGGGAGTGATGGGCTTGCCTGGCTTGACGAAGGTGTCAAATTCCTCCACCACCTCGCCGTTACGGATGATGACCGCGCCGATCTCGGTAAGGTACTCCACCCCGGGATCAAGACCGGTGGTCTCGGTATCGAACACGCAGAACTCGCCGTCCAGCGGCTGATCTTTTACGCCGTAGACACAAGGCACCATGTCGTCCACAAAGTAGGCTTCGCACCCGTAGATGAGTTTGAAATCCGGGTCCTTTTTGTGGATGTCATCGGCTGCCAGCATGGCTTCCGGGTAGCCCTGACACACGCCGTGGTCGGTGATGGCAATGGCAGGGTGTCCCATGCGGTGCGCCAGCTTGACGATGCCGCCGGGGTCGCAGAAGCCGTCCATGCTGGAAAGCTTGGTGTGCAGATGCAGTTCCACCCGTTTTTCCGGAGCGGTATCCTCCCGCTTTTTGCGCTCCACGATCAGCACATCGTAGGGGTACACGATGTAGTCGTGCTCGTATTTATCGTAGGAGCAGTCGCCCCGCACAATGACCGTGCTGCCCTTGCCGATGCCCTCCCACTTGGAGCAGTCCTCCCCTTCCTGTGCGCGGACCTTCAGGTTGATAGAACCGGTATAGTCAGTGATGGACACGGTGTAAATCTTGCGGTAGTTGCCCTTGACCTCGGTAAAGAACACATCGCCCCAGATCATGCACTTGCCGCCCTCGCCGCCCAAGTCCTTGAGGGGAGTAAGGTTTTTGGGGGTGAACATTTTGCCGTGGAAGATGGTGACCGGCTTATCGGTAAGGTTGAGGCCCTCCACCTTGATGGACGGTGCGGTGTTCTTTTTCTCAAACTTGACCACCGGCGGTGCGATCTTGCGCTCCAGCTTTTCTTCCATCTGCTGCTGCTCAGCCTCGGTCACTGCACTTTGCAGCGTCACCTTGGGGGTAACGCCGGTGTGCTCGGCAATGCGCTTGGCAAGCAGTTCCTCAAAGCCCATCTCCTGCAAAAACTTTGTGCCGTGGCACACCCCCACCGTAATGTTCTGCCCGGTGATGGAAATACTGCTCCTGTCCAGAAAGCCGTTGATGGGCACACCGTCCCGCTTCATGTCCTCCAAAAGGGTGCGCAGAGCGTGCTCGTCCAGCATAGCATAGCCGAACAGGTTTTTGATCTTCAGTTCAAAGCCCTCGTAGTCCGGCTGAAGGGAAGCCAGCAGCCGGGCGCAGAGGTTCTGATCCAGCGGGGCAGCGCTGCGCAGCGTAAACTCGACCTGCCGGTCCTGCCGCAGCATCCGGGCGTGTTCCACGATCACCTGCCCGAAGCAGGCCGCAAAATCCGGGTCCGCCATAAACTGCGGCCACAGCTGGGAAACAAGTGGTTTCACAAATGGTACTCCTTTTTGGTGGGTTCTTTACAACACAAACTGCCGCACCCGTTTTTGCAGGTGTGGCAGTAAGGAAAAGAATGCTTACAATTTATAGATCTCATCCATGAACTGATCCAGAATGTTATCGCCGGTCAGTTTTTTGATGGGCTTGCCGTGGATGAACAGCACGGCCTCGCCCTTGCCGCCCGCAATGCCGATATCGGCTTCGCGCGCCTCGCCGGGGCCGTTGACAACGCAGCCCATCACAGCCACCTTGATGGACTTTTTGTAGCCCTGCAACCGCTTTTCCACCTCGTTGGCGATCTCGGTGCAGGGGTACTGGGTGCGTCCGCAGGTGGGACAGGTGATGACCTCAGGCCCGGTGACCGGGAAGCCCACGGCGCGCAGGATGTTGAAGCCTGCCTCCACCTCTTTTTCCGGCTCGGCAGCCAGCGACACGCGGATGGTGTCGCCGATGCCCTCCAGCAGCATTCCGCCGATGCCCATGCCGCTTTTCAACAGGCCCATCTGATAGGTGCCGGCTTCGGTGACGCCCACATGGAGCGGGTAGTCAGTAACGGCGCTGAGTTGGCGGTAGGCCTCCATCATGCGGGGCACATTGGAGTTTTTGATGGAGATGACGATATTATTGAAATCGAACTTTTCCAGCAGCCGCACATGGTACAAAGCGCTTTCCACCATGGCCTCCGGGGTAGGTGCGCCATAGCGGGCCAGAATATGCTTTTCCAGACTGCCGCCGTTGACGCCGATGCGGATAGGGATGTTCTTCTGCTGGCAGGCATCCACCACCGCCTTTACCCGGTCATCATCACCGATGTTGCCCGGGTTGATGCGGATCTTATCTACCCCCACGTCCGCGCAGGCCAGCGCAGCCTTGTAGTCAAAGTGGATATCCGCCACGATGGGGATATTCACCGCGTTCTTGACGGCCTCGATGCACTTGGCATCTGCCGGGCTGGGGCAGGTGACCCGCAAGA
Organism: uncultured Faecalibacterium sp.; assembly: GCA_934503275.1. GTDB lineage: Bacteria > Bacillota > Clostridia > Oscillospirales > Ruminococcaceae > Faecalibacterium. Next base: position 12,583 of record CAKSVD010000015.1, on the reverse strand, counting down.
TCTGGCAGCCTGCGGCCTCGCACCGCTTGGCCTGCGCCACATTGCCCTCGATGTCCTCCACCGGCACATTGAGCATGGTCTGCACCGCAATGGGGTTGCTGCCGCCGATGGTTACATTGCCGATCTTCACTTCACGTTTTTTCTGCCGCATAAGGGTTCCCCTTTCTTATACTGTCCCGGTGATGAGCCGGAGAATATCGTTGTAGGTTGCAAAGAGCATCAGCCCGAACAGCAGCCCGAAGGTTGCAAGGGTGAGCACGCTTTGCAGCTTTTCCGGCACAGCATGGCCGGTGACGCCTTCAATGACCAAAAATACCACCTTGCCGCCGTCCAGCGCCGGGAAGGGCAGCAGGTTGAGGATGCCAAGGTTGACGGTGATGAGCGCCAACAATTCCAGCAGATCCTGCCAGCCGTAGCTGGCGGCCTGCCCGATGGCCGATACGATGCCCACCGGGCCGGAGAGGTTGTTGATGCTCTCCCGCCCGCGCACCAAGTCCACAAGAGAGGTGAACACGATGCGTCCATAGTACAGCACGCTGTTGCCAGCTTCCCGCAGCACGTTGCCGGGGGTCTTTTCCAGCCCGTAGACGGAAAAGCCGATGCTCATGTGGGTCTCGCCCTTTTCGTCCTGCCATGTGTCGAACTGCACCCCCGGCAGCTGCACCTTTTGGCCGTCCCGCAGCACGGTGAAATCCGCACTGTAGGACTGGGTGCGCACCAACTCGTACAGGATATCGTTGGCCACAAAGCAGCGGCGGCCGTTCACCGCCAGAATCTTGTCCTCCGCCTGCAGGCCGGTCTGCCCGCAAAGGGCGCCGTCCTGAATGGCGTAGATGGTCTTGCTGGTGATAGGCTCGTTCTGGGCGGCAATGAGGATCACCAGCACCACAAAGCCCAGCACAAAGTTCATGACTGCACCAGCTACCATGACCAGCACCCGCTGCCACACCGGCGCCTCGTTCAGGGGGATGCCGGCAGGCTTTTCCTGAACTTCTCCATCACTTTCTGTACTAAGTATATTTAAGTCATGTTTAGAAGAAGAAAAATTATCCTCCCGTGCATCGCGGGCGGCTTCTGCCTGCTGGCTTTCAGGGCTTTCCTCCCCTTCCAGCGCTACAAAGCCACCCACAGGCAGGGCGCGCAGGCTATACTGGGTGCCTTTATGGTTCTTTTTCCAGAGCACCGGCCCCATGCCGATGGAAAACTCGTTGACCTGAATACCGCAGAGTTTTGCCACCGCAAAATGCCCGAACTCGTGGATAGCGATCACCGCACTGAACACAAGCAGCGCGGCAAGGATGGTGATAATAAATGACATTCGTTCTCCTATAGCGCCCCGGAACTGTTACAAAACAGCGCCGGAACGTATATTGCTGATAAAGCGTTACAGGTGTGCCCGCACGAATGCGCGCGCCATGCGGTCGCACTCGTACACGTCTGCCAGCGTATAGTCGCCGCCAAAGCTGTCACTGTCCACGACAGCTTCCACCAAGCGGCCGATATCCAAAAAGCCGATCTTGTCCTCAAGGAACAGCTTAACTGCTTCCTCGTTGGCGCCGTTGGCAGCGCAGGGGCCAAGACCGCCCTTGCGGATGGCCTTTTTGCAGGCGGCAAGGCAGCGGAAGGTGTCTTCATCGGCCACATCAAAGGTGAGCAGCTTCAGGGTGGTAAAGTCCAGTTCCGGCACTACGCCCGGCACACGCTTGGGGTAGGTCAGGGCGTACTGGATGGGGATACGCATATCCGGCACACCCAGCTGGGCGATGATCGAATTATCGCTGAACTGCACCGCAGAATGGACGATGCTCTGGCGCTGCACCACGATCTGAATTTTTTCCGGCGGCAGACCGAAGAGCCACACGGCCTCGATGAGTTCCAGACCCTTGTTCATCAGGGTGGCAGAGTCGATGGTAATCTTTGCGCCCATATTCCAGTTGGGGTGCTTGAGGGCGTCTGCACGGGTCTTGCCGCGCAGCTGCTCGGTGGTCATGCCAAAGAAGGGACCACCGGAGGCCGTGAGCAGAATTTTGGTCAGGCTGGGGGCGCTCTCCTTATCCTGCAGACACTGGAAGATGGCGGAATGCTCGCTGTCTACGGGAAGCAGCTGCACGCCGTGCTTTTCCACAGCCTGTGTGACCAGATGACCGCCGGTGACAAGGCTCTCCTTGTTGGCAAGTGCCAAGTCGTGGCCGCTCTCGATAGCGCACAGGCTGGCACCGAGGCCGGCAATGCCCACCACGCTGTTCAGCACCACGTCCGGGCCGTCCAACGCAGCCAGTTCCTTAAGCCCTTCCGGGCCGGTGAGCAGCTTGGGCGCATTTGCCCGGCCAGCCAGCGCAGCGTCCAGCCTTGCGGCGGCGTCCGGGTCGGTCATGCAGACGTATTTCGGATGGAACTCCTCGACCTGCTGCAAGATCTTTTCCACATGGCTGTGGGCAGAAAGGCCGTACACCTCGTACCCTTGGGCGCGGATGACATCCAGACTCTGGGTACCGATGGAACCGGTAGAGCCCAGCAACGTAATTTTTTTAGACATAACAACTTCCTCCCCTGTATCAGACATAGAACACGGCGGTGATGACCATGGTCACAAAGGGCGCGATGAACATCACGCTGTCGAAGCGGTCCAGAATGCCGCCGTGACCCGGGAAGATGGTGCCGTAGTCCTTGATGCCGCACTGGCGCTTGACCACGCTGGCAAACAGATCGCCGTAGATACCCAGCACAGCAGCGATGCAGCCCAGCAGCGCGATGATAACATACATAGAAACGCCGATATTAGAGCGGGTAAAGGCCTCCATGCGGTTTGCCGCCATGGAGTAGATGAGGGTGGCGATCACACCGAACAGCATGGTGCCCAGCACGCCGCCGATGGCGCCCTCCACCGTCTTTTTGGGGCTGACCACCGGGCACAGCTTATGCTTGCCGAAGGCGCGGCCTGCAAAGTAGGCGCAGGTATCGCCGCCCCATGCAAAGCAGAGAATGAGCAGAATAAAGAAAACCGCATCATAGCCAAATTTTTCCACCGGCAGGCGCTCCTTGAGCAGAACGAAGGAGTAGAAGCAGAAGATCACGATGCCCGAAAACACCAAAAGACCGCTGGCCTTCTGGTAGCTGATGGTGCCGTTGCGCACCACCAGATAGATGGCAAAAAAGGTGACCAGCACAAAGGACATCGGCATGACCAGCTTGCGCATGGCGCTATAGCTGGAAAGCATGACCAGCAATGTGTAGGGTACCAGCACTGCGTACATGAGCCAGTCCTTTTTTTCAAAGCCGAGGGCGCTGTAAATTTCGTGGACAGCGATCAGGGTGATGGCTGCGATCACCAGATTGAACACCATGGTGTTAAAGGTAAACATCACGCCGATGAGCACCAGAATGCCCACGATCGCAGTAATAATGCGTGTTTTCATAGGTTTGTTCTCCTTTGTTCTTCCGGCAGCAGCCCCTTGCGGGGCAACGCATTCCGACCCGAGGAAGTACCGGGTCTGCCGGGGCCACACCTTAAGGTGTATCTGAAAACAAAGAAAATGACGAATATTTCGCAAGCACAAGCGGGATTTAAGGCAAATAGCCGCAGGAATCCTTTGTGGATTTCAAGGCTGTTTAACGCAAAATCCAGCTGTGCTTGTAGAAATAGACTAAATTTTTGACTTTTCAGATACACCCTAGGTGCAGGGTTTGCAATACAGACGGATCGCCGCTCAGATGCCGCCAAACCGACGGCTGCGATGGTTGAACTCTTCAATGGCGGTGTCCAGATCGGCACGGGTAAAGTCCGGCCAGAGCACATCCATCTCCACCAGTTCCGCATAGGCGGCCTGCCAGAGCATGAAGTTGGACAGACGCTTTTCTCCGCTGGGACGCAGGATAAAGTCCGGGTCCTTCTGCCCGGCGGTGTACATGGCATCGCTCATCATCTGCTCGTTGATGTCCTCGGGGCGGATCTCGCCTGCTGCAGCCTTTGCGGCCAGCTGCTGCGCTGCCCGCACGATCTCCGGGCGGCCGCCGTAGTTGATAGCGATGTTCAGGGTCATGCCGGTCTTGCAGGCAGAATCCCCTTCCAGTTCATTCATCATCTTTTGCAGCTTGGGGTCCAGTGCGGTGCGGTCGCCTAAAAACTTAATGCGGATATTGCGGTTCTTGTAGTCAAAGCCCTCGATGAGGTACTGGGCGAACAGCTTCATGATGGCACCCACCTCTTCCAGCGGGCGCTTCCAGTTCTCGGTGGAGAACGCGTAGAAATATACCGATGCTACGCCAAGTTCATCGCAGTAGTTTGCAATATCCTTGAACACCTCCGCACCCTTTTTGTGTCCTGCGGTGCGGGGCAGACCGCGGTTTTTCGCCCAGCGGCCATTGCCGTCCATGATGATGCCGATGGAAAGTCCCTCGGCAAATTCTTTGGGGTGTGCCATTTATACCTCCCGGCAGCAGGGCTGCCCTGCAAAAAGTGCCGCGCACCTTTCACCAGCGCACGGCACCTCCCAGTTGTTATTGTGTGCTGCGGATCAGACGGCCATGATCTCCTTCTGCTTTTCTTCCACGGCAGCATCAATGTTCTTGATATACTTATCGGTCAGCTTCTGGACATCCTCTTCCATGGTTTTTTGGGTGTCCTCGGTCAACTCGCCGGCCTTCTTCATAGCCTTGGCCTTATCCATGGCGTCGCGGCGCACGTTGCGCACAGCAACCTTGGCATCCTCGCCCAGCTTGGAGACCTCCTTGGCCAGCTGCTTGCGGCGCTCCTCGTTGGGTGCGGGGAAGTTCAGGCGGATGGTAACGCCGTCATCAATGGGGGTGATGCCCACATCGCTGGCCATGATCGCCTTGCTGATGGGACGCAGCAGGGTGCGGTCCCAAGGGGTGATGGTGAGGGTGCGTGCCTCAGAGACTGCCACAGCGGCCAGCTGCTGGATGGGCGTAGGTGCACCGTAGTAATCCACAAGCACCTTATCCAGTACGGCGGGGTTTGCACGGCCTGCGCGCACAGCGGCCAGTTCGCGGCTCAGGTGCTCCACAGAACTCTTCATCTTATCTTCGTAAACCTTGGTGTTGCTGCTCATTGTCGTTGTTCTCCTGTTTCTTTATTCTATTGATCCATGCAGGCAGCGCACTGCGCCGCTGCTGCTCTACCCAATCGTATGCAGTTGCACCGGGGTGCTATGCTCAGCCCTCGTAGACCAGCGTGCCCACGTTCTCGCCCTGCACAGCCCGTGCGATGTTGTCCGGGTCGGCCAGATCAAACACCAGAATGGGCAGCTTGTTGTCGCGGCACATGGTAGCTGCGGTGCCGTCCATAACGGCCAACTGATCCTCCAGCACCTTGGTAAAGGTAAGGGTATCGTACTTTTTGGCGTCCGGGTACTTATGGGGGTCCTTATCATAAACGCCATCCACCATGGTCGCCTTGAACATCACATCGGCGCTCACCTCCACGGCGCGCAGGGCGGTAGCCGTATCGGTAGAGAAGAAGGGGTTGCCGGTGCCGCCGCCGAACACAGCGATCTTGCCCTCGTCCATGGCGCGCAGAGCGTCCTTGCGGGTAAAGGCAGGGGCCACCTGCGGCATGGTGATCGAGGTGAACACCTCGGTGGGCACGCCCAGCTGCTCCAGCTTATCGGAGACAGCCAGTGCGTTCATCACCGTAGCCAGCATACCGATCTTATCGGCCAGCGTGCGCTCCATCTTACCGCTGGAGCGGCCGCGCCAGAAGTTGCCGCCGCCTACCACGATGCCGATCTGCACGCCCAGTTCGTGAGCCTTTTTTACGCCGCCGCAAATGGCGTCCATGGTGGGCTCGTCAAAGCCCATGCCCTTTTCGCCGCCCAGCGCCTCGCCGCTGATCTTTAAAAGGATACGCTTATATTTCAATGCCATAATCCAAACACCACCTGTTTTATCTTTCGCCGGACAGACCCGGCATTTTTGCTATACTCTATTTTACAATAAATTCGCCACATTGTAAACAGTCAAACGCGTCGTTCTTCGCAAAGCTTTTGTGAACGAATGCGCAGCGCCCGCAAAGCCTGCTTTTGTTCCGAGGGGATGCGGTAGCTTTCCACCGCTTTCTGAATGGTCTTGTTGTGCGTCCACACGTCCAGCCGCTTTTTGGTCAGCCACGGCAGTGCCGCTGCGGGCTGCTTTGCCAGTGCAGTGGCAAAATACCACGCTCGCATCATATTGACATAGTATTCCTCGCTGTGCACCGCCGCCACCCAAGCCAGATATTCCGGCCGGAAGGCATCATCCAGATAATACCGCATCAGCATCCCAATCCCGTAGCGCACGGTATACGTTCGGTCAGAGCTCAGCCAGCGCCGGATAGCAGTCAGTAACTCCGGCTTATGCTGCGCAAACACCTTGGGGCTAAAGCAATCGCAGACCGCCCAGTTATCCACATAGGGCAAAAAGCGCTCAGTTGCCGCCAGCGCTGCGCCATAGTCCCGGACAGACTCCAGCAGAAAGGCGTGGAGCGCGTTTTCTTCACAATAAAAATGCGGTAGTTCTTGCAGAAACACCTCCGCTTCCGGGGTATCTGCCAGCTGTTTTGCCAGCTTACGCAGCAGTGGCACCCGCACCCCAATCACCGTTTCCGGTGGCAGGGTGGGCATCAAGCGGCTGTAAAAGACCTGATATTCCTTATCTTGCAGCGCAAACAGCTGCGCACGGATTGCATCCACTTCCGGCATTTTGTCACTTCCCTTCCATACCATTGTACCAGATGGGAAGAAAAATGCAAAGAGAAAAGGCTCCACCTTTCTCAGATGAAGCCTCGCGTTGCCCTATACTTTTTTATAATTATATGTCCACTCCTGTTTATATCAGCTGTTTAACCCACCCTCTGGCGTTTATCCAGCCGCATCTTATCAGCTATCATCGCGATGAACTCCGAGTTGGTGGGTTTGCCGCGCAGGTTGTGGATGGTATAGCCGAAGTAGCTATTGAGGGTATCCACATCTCCCCTGTCCCACGCCACCTCAATGGCGTGGCGGATGGCCCGCTCCACGCGGCTGGCGGTGGTGCCGTTTTTCTTGGCAATCTCCGGGTACAGGCGTTTGGTGACCGCATTGATATAGTCCGGCTCATTCATGGTGAGCAGGATGGCATCCCGCAGGAACTGATAGCCCTTGATATGGGCGGGCACGCCGATCTGGTGCAAAATTTCGGTGACGGTCAGCTCGTCGCTGTCCACACTGGTATGGAGCAGGTGCTTTTCCTGTCCGCTGGCTGCCTTGAGCACCCGGGCGGCAAGGACGCTTTCGTCAAAGGGCTTGACGAAATAGTAGGCAAAACCTTCATCCAGCAGTTCCTGCACCATTTCCTCGCTCTGAAATGCGCCGGTAACGAAAAACGAGGTGTGGCGCTCGCCTGCGGCGTTGTAGCGCTGCTTGACCGCCAGCGCATCCAGCCCGGGCATAAAGGCATCCAACAGCACTACCTGCGGGCGAACGGCCAGCATCTTCTGCAAAACCTTGTTTCCATCCTTTTCCACAACGGTCACTTCCACGCCCTTTTGCTCCAGCGCCTCGCGACAGGCTTCTGTGATCTGAGCACCAGTATCCGACATCAAGAATCTCACTTTATCCATGGTTGTTTCCTCCAATGTGTGCAGTTCCTTTAACACCATGAATTTTACCATAATTTTCCAAACAGTTCAACGGTTTATTTTGGAAAATAATGGAATTTTTGCTCGAATGTCCTACTTTTTTATGCTGCTGCGTCCGTTCCGGGCACGGAATGTGCCTGTTCCAGCATGGTTTGTGCAAAAATGCCGTACCCTCGTGTCGGGTCGTTGACCAGCACATGGGTCACTGCGCCCACCAGCCGCCCGTTTTGCAGGATGGGACTGCCGCTCATTCCCTGCACGATACCGCCGGTCTGTGCCAGCAGTGCCGGGTCGGTGACGCGCAGCACCATATTGCGGCGCGGGTCGGCATCGTTCACCTTTTCAATATAGACGCGGTAGCTGCGGGGCGTTTCGCCGCTGGTGGTGGTCAAAATCTCTGCTGCGCCGGGCAGCACCTCCTGCGCAAAGGCAAGTTCCGTCTGCTGCCCGGCAATGGCGGCGCTTACCGTGCCGTAGACGCCGTTGTCGCTGTTGATGCAGATCCTGCCAAGGGCGTGGTCGCTGAGGAATTTGCCCTTCAGTTCCCCAGGGCTGCCGGCGGTGCCGCCGGTGCAGCCCACGATCTGGCAGGCCACGATCTCGCCGCTGCGCAGGGCGACCTGCTCGCCGGTGTCGCTGTCGCTGATAGGGTGCCCCAGCCCGGCAAACACCCCGGCCTGTGCATCCACAAAGGTCAGAGTGCCTACCCCGGCAGAGGAATCCCGCACCCACATCCCTGCCCGCCACTGGGCGTTCTGAGCATCCCACACCGGCAAAAGGGTGGTCTGCCGCAGTTCGCCCTTGCGGACGTAGACCACCTCCACCGCCGCACCGGCAGCGGTTTCCAGCGCGGCATGGACTTGCTCGTTTGTCTCGGTGACGGTGTTTCCCATGCGGATGACCCGGTCGCCCAACCGCAGCCCCGCCTGCTTTGCGGGGTTCACCGTACCTGCGGCAGTGTGCACCTCGGAAAAGCCCACGACAAGCGCCCCCTCCGAAAACATCTTCACCCCAAAGGGCGTGCCACACACCGTGACCGTGGGGCGCTGCATCACGGTGGCGCGGATGGTCTTGACCGGCAGCCAGCCGCCCAGCGCCAGCGTGGTCTGGTAGCTGCCCACCGCCCGGGTGCTGGCCACATTGCGGCTGCCGTGCCCGCGCAGTGGTTCCACCCAACAAAAGCGCGGCAGCGTGAGCGGCTGCTCCGGCTCCAGATAGATCTCCTCCGGCAGGGCACACCACAGCCAGCCCAGCGCCGCCACGGCGGCCACCAGCAGATAGGCACCCATGATCTTCCCCCACCGGATGATGCTGTGCTTGGACATTTTACGGCCTCCCTGCGCATTTTTCGGGGTTAGTATGCGCAGAAAGGGACGAAAAAACCGCACCCGCATCCAAAAATGGACACAGGTGCGGTCATGATTATACAGGGACAGGCGCTTATGCGTCCTGCAGCTCGCCACGGCTGGCGGCCTTGAGGTAGGCGAAGATGAACTCGTCGATATCGCCATCCATCACGGCGTCCACGTTGCCGGTCTCATAGTTGGTGCGGTGATCCTTGACCATGGTGTAGGGCATGAACACATAGCTGCGGATCTGGTGACCCCAAGCGATCTCGTTCTGCACGCCCTTGATGTCGTCGATCTTATCCATGTGCTGCTGCTTGGCGATCTGGTACAGCTTAGCCTTCAGCATTTCCATTGCGTAGTCACGGTTCTGGAACTGGCTGCGCTGGGTCTGGCAGTTGACCACGATGCCGGTGGGCTTGTGGATCAGACGGACAGCGGAAGAGGTCTTATTGATGTGCTGGCCGCCGGCACCGGAGGAGCGGTACACCTGCATCTCGATATCTTCGGGGCGGATGTCCACCTGAATGGTGTTGTCCAGTTCGGGCATGACCTCCAGAGAAGCAAAGCTGGTCTGGCGGCGGGCGTTGGCGTCAAAGGGAGAGACACGCACCAGGCGGTGCACGCCGTTCTCGCTCTTGAGCAGACCGTAGGCGTTGGCGCCCTTGACCATCATGGAAGCGCTCTTCAGACCGGCCTCATCGCCGTCCTGATAGTCCAGCACCTCCACGGTCATGCCGTGTGCCTGTGCCCACTTATTATACATACGATACAGCATCTCTGCCCAGTCCTGTGCCTCGGTGCCGCCGGTGCCTGCATGGAAGGTAAGGATGGCGTTGCTGTGGTCGTACTCGCCGTTCAGCATGGTCATCAGCTGCAGTTCCTCCACAGCCTTGCCCACGGTGTTCACGGCCTCCTCGGCCTCGGGGATCATGGCGGGGTCGTACTCCTCGTCCAGCATCTCCAGCATGGTCTCGGCATCGTCATACAGGCCCTGCAGCTTTTCAAAGCGGTTCAGCTTGCCCTTCAGGTCGCCGATCTCGTCAAAGACCTTCTTGCTCAGTTCTGCATCATCATAAAAGCCGGGGCGGGACATGGTGTGCTCCAGTTCCTGCACGCGCTTGCGGCTTGCTTCAATGGCCAGTGCTTCTTCCAAGTCCTTAACGGCCTTGGCGTGCTCGGCCAACTGCACTTTCAGTTCATCAATCGTGATCATTCTCTAAGTTCCTCTCGTTCAAGGGTTTACATCATAACACAGTAATGTCCCCAGCAGCGCGCATTTTCTGCCCTGCCAAAAGACACAGTTTATACACAGATACTTCATTAGTATACCGAGAATCTGTGATAAAGTAAAGAGGAAAAATACTATCTTGCCGGATTTTTAAAGATTTTCACCTTTTCTTTTCATTCCCGGGAGAGTATAATACCAGTATGATCGATTTCACAGGAGGATATCATGCCGAAATATTATGGCTGTCCCTGTGAGGGCTGCGGCAAGCCGCTGACCCTTCAGGACGACATCGTGGTCTGCCCGGACTGCGGTGCACCCTATCACCGCACCTGTTACGAAAAGATGGGTCTGTGCATCCATGCCCCTGCCCATGGCGCAGGCTATGAGTGGAAGTTCCCTTATCAGGATGCGCAGCTGCGCACCTGCCCCGCCTGTGGGGAGCGCACCCTGCGCAGCGAAAGCGTCTGCCGCTGCTGCGGCGCTGCCCTGCCCCCCGAGAGCGCAGAGCAGCCCAACGACCGTGCTGCCGCCAGCGCCGAGCAGAACCGGGATTTCGATTATAGCGGGATGTACCGGGACGAAATGTACCGCAGCTTTACCGAGAAGGTCGTTGACCCGGTGCACCGCAACGTGCGCGCCGCTTTTGGCAAGGACGAACTGATCGACGGCGTACCTTATCAGGACTGGGTGGATTTTATCGGCACGGCCGCACCGGTCTACCTGAACGATTACAGCCAGATGCAGCTGCGTCACTCCAAGATCTCCATGAGTTTTTCGGCGCTGCTGTTCGGCCCGTTCTACTTTTTCTACCGCAAGGCGTGGAAGCCCGCTTTCGGCTTTCTGGCCGCAGAGCTGCTGCTGTTCATTCCTACCTTGATCAGCATGATGCAGACCACCGGCAGCCCCCTGACCGCCGGCATCAGCGCCTCTACGCTGGTGTTTCTGAGCCGCATCATGTCCCTTCTCAGCTTTGCACTGATGCTGGTGCGGGGGTTGTATGGCAAGTGGCTTTACCGCCGCAGCGCAGCGGCACGTATTCGCCGCATCCGTGCCGAGTTCCCGGACCCGGAGCAGCGCCGCGCCGTACTGAACGCACAGGGCGGTGTCAGCTTTGCAGCCTGCATCGGGGCGTTCATCCTGCTGATGGTAGTAGGCAGCCTTTGCTCCATGCTGCTGGGGCCAGACCTGAACGCACTGGTAGGCACCTTTATCTGACAACGGTTCACGCAGGATGGGGATCCTGCTGAAAAGCGCGGTTCGCCGTGCATAAAACGAAAATATGGGAGAGTCATCATGAAAAAAGTCACCAAAGCCGTTATTCCGGCTGCAGGTCTTGGCACCCGTGTGCTGCCCGCCACCAAGGCGATGCCCAAGGGAATGCTGCCCATCGTGGATAAGCCTGCCATTCAGTATCTGGTGGAGGAGGCCGTCCGCTCCGGTATTACCGATATCCTGATCATTCTGGGCCGCAACCAGAGCATTATCGAGGATCACTTTGACCGCAGCCCCGAACTGGAGGAAAAGCTGGCCAAGCCCGGCAAGGAAAAGATGCTGGAAGAGTGTCTGGGCATTGCCAATATGGCCAACATCCTGTTTGTGCGCCAGAAGGAGACGCTGGGTCTGGGCCACGCAGTCAACACCGCCAAGGCCTTTACCGGCGATGATCCCTTTGTGGTCATTTACGGCGACGACGTGATCTGGGGCGAGGACCCGGTCTGCGCCCAGTTGATCCGCGCCTACGAGGAGTTCGGCCGTCCGGTTGCCGGTGTATCTGCCGTGCCTTGGGAGGACGTGAGCCGCTATTGCAGCCTAAAGACCACTCCTATCCACGACAACTACTTCTTTGTGGATGATATGATCGAGAAGCCCAAGAAGGGGCAGGAGTTCAGCAACTATTCCATTCTGGGCCGTGTGCTGCTGACCCCGGAGATCTATGAGATCCTTGCCAACACCAAGCCCGGTGCCGGCGGCGAGATCCAGCTGACCGATGCCATGGCAGAGTATGCCCGCACCCGCGGCGGCATGACTGCCGTGGAGTTTACCGGCAAACACTACGATATGGGCAACAAGCTCAAGGTCGTGGAGGCGCAGGTGGAGTTGGCCTTGCAACATCCCGAGATCGGCGAGGAGTTCCGCGCCTACCTGAAGGAGTTCTGCAAGACACTGTAAATATGCTGCGCAAATAACAAACCGGGGCTGCTGCACGAAACCATGTGCAGCAGCCCCGGTTTTTGCATATCTTCAGATAAAAAAGGGATCCAGAAACACCCGCGGGTGTTTCTGGATCCCTTTTACGAAAATAAAATTCCTGATTTAGTTTGCCTGACTGGGATGCGGCACAGGCGGATGCTTGGTAAACATGGCCTTGAGTGCCAGCGGGGTAGCCACGCTGGA
>CAKSVD010000014.1 GCA_934503275.1 uncultured Faecalibacterium sp. | reverse complement strand
GCCTGATCCGGGTGGCTCTTCAGCCACACCTGACCGCCGGGCAGCCAGTTGTCGGCGCGCTCCTGCTGCCAGCCGTCCACGATCTTCTGCTTAAAGATGCCGTACTCGTACAGGATGGAGTAGCCGGTGCCGCAGATATCGGTGGTAGCCATGCCGTCCAGATAGCAGGCAGCCAAGCGGCCTAAGCCGCCGTTGCCCAGACCTGCATCGGGCTCTTCCTCAAAAATGCTGTCCAGATTGATGTCGGCGTCAGCCAGTGCCTTCTTGGCAACCTCGTCCAGACCCAGATTGAACAGGCTCATCTTCAGGCTGCGGCCCATCAAAAACTCCATGCAGAGGTAGTAGACCTGCTTGGTGCCGGTGCCAATAGCCTTGGACTGGAACTTTTTGTGGTTCTCGCTCATCATCTGACGGCAGATCAGAGCCAGAGAACGGTAGATCTGCTGGTTGGAGGCAACATTCAGTTCCACACCGTACTCACTGGTGAGCTTGTCCTGAAGAATTTTGCCAAATTCTTTTGATGTCATAGTGTGCTCCTATCCGCATAAGCGTTTGCTTTGCTAAAATAATTGAGTAGATAATAGCAGCAGAAACGTTCCCTCTTTCGCCCGGCTGCCAACATAACAACGTTATTATAATATGAACGATTTATAAATGCAAGGAAACAGGCGTTTTTTTCCGTAACTGCTATTTTTTCAGGCCACTTTCTGACAAATATGCCGAAATTTCAAAAATTCCACTTTTTCTTGCGGCGTATTTATATTATAATAGAGGGTAGAAGTGAGCCGCGAAACGTTTTTCGGGGAGTAATTCCGGCAGTAATGGCACAGGAAACTCTGCCGAAACGTTTTCAAAAGCCGAAACGTTACCGGGAACGGTATCAAATCCCGGCAAAATGCAGAACAAACGGCCTTGCGCCGTACAGATACAGAAAAAAAAGGGGAAAACACCATGGTAAACAAGGTAAGGGTCAACATTGCAGGCACACCGTATGCCATCGCAACCACAGATTCGGAAAAGTACATCCTGGGTCTTGCCAAAAAGCTGGATGAGGACATCACAAAGCTGCTGGACACCAACGATAACCTTTCGGTGACCAAGGCGGCGGTGTTCTGCGCGATGGATTATCTGGACGAATACCGCAAGAGCACCGGCAGCGCCGAGAATATGCGCAGCCAGATCCAGGACTACATTGCAGATGCAGCCCGGGCAAAGCTGGCCGAGGACAAGGCACTGGCCGAGAATGCCGTGCTGCGCCGGGAGGCCGCCGCCCTGCGGGAGCAGCTTGCCAAGGAGCGCCAGCGCGAGACCCGCCGGGAGGAGCGCGCCGCCCGCGCTGCGGCAGAGACGGCACAGGAGCAGCCCGCCGCCCCGGAAGCCCCGGCGGCAGACGGTGCGCAGGCAGACGAGACCAACTGAATGTACCTTATATAAATAGAAATCAGAAGGAGAACTATGGCAAGGATCGAGATCTTAGCCCCGGTGGGCAGTGAAGAAATGCTCCGCGCTGCGGTGTTCAGCGGTGCGGACGCAGTATATCTGGGCTTTTCGGGCTTCAACGCCCGCACGGGTGCCGGCAACTTTGATGCAGACAGCCTGCAGGAGGCCGTGCGCTTCTGCCATGCCCGGGGCGTGGCGGCGCACGTTGCGCTGAATACGACCGTGTACGGCACCGAGTTGCCGGCGCTGGAGCAGGCTATTCGGGCGGTGGCAGCCAGCGGCGCGGATGCGGTCATCTGTCAGGATCTGGCAGTGGCCACTTTGATCGGCAAAATTGCCCCGCAGCTGCCCCGGCACGGCTCCACCCAGATGAGCGTCCACACCCTGCAAGGCGCACTGGAACTGAAGGAACTGGGTTTTACCCGGGTGGTGCTGGCGCGTGAGTTGAGCCTGCCTGAGGTGGAGCACATCACAAAGCACTGCGGCATCGAGACCGAGTGCTTCATCCACGGTGCGCTGTGCATGAGCGTGAGCGGCCAGTGCTATATGTCCGCCTTTCTGGGCGGGCGCAGCGGCAACCGCGGTTCCTGTGCGGGCCCCTGCCGCCTGCCCTTTGAGGCCAACGCTCTGCCGGAGGGTAAGCCCGGTCGGCTGCATCACCTCTCCCTCAAGGACAACTCTGCCATCGACAAGCTGGACAAGCTGCAGGCGCTTGGCGTAGCATCGGCAAAAATCGAGGGCCGTCTGCGCACGCCGGAGTATGTGGCGGCGGCGGTCAGCGCCTGTCTGGCGGGCCGCGAGGGCCGCGCCTACGACCGCGACCTGCTGAAGAATGCCTTCAGTCGCTCCGGCTTCACCTCTGGCTATCTGGACGGCAAAATCGACGGCACCATGTTCGGTGTGCGCAGCGAAGCCGATGCCGAACTGACCAAAAAGACCCTGCCCATGCTGCGCGAACTTTACCGCCGCGAACGCTCCCGCGTGCCGGTGCAGATGAAGCTGGAGATCGAGGAGGGCGGCGAAAAGCTGACCGTCACCGATGCCGACGGCAACAAGGCCTTTGCCTATGGGGACGCCGAGCCGCAGCCCGCCCGCACCGACCCCACCGAGAGCCTGAACCGCAGTTTGGCAAAGACCGGCGGCACGCCCTTTACGGCAGAGAAGATTACCGTGGAAATGGACGGCGGGCCGTGGTTCATCCCCGGCAGCGCCGTGAACGAACTGCGCCGGGTGGCACTGGATGTCCTGCTCAAAAAACGGGAGGTGCTGCGCCCTTGGCCGACCACCGAGGAGCACGTCGCCGCCCTGCCGCAGCGCACCCTGCCGCCCCGCCGCACCCTGCGCGCTCGGTTTGAGCGCTGGGAGCAGGTGCCGGAGCGGGCACTTGACGGGGTGGAGTACCTTATTCTGCCCATTGCACAGGCCGACCGTGTGCCCCGGGAGTGGCGGGCGAAAACCATTCTGGAGTTGCCCCGGGTCATGTTCGGTGCGCTGGAGCAGGATACTGCCCGCCGCATTGCAGCCACGCAGGACGCGGGCTTTGCCGGGTACGAGGCCAGCAACATCGCCCATCTGCGGCTGTGCCGTGGCCTGCCCATGACCGGCGGCTTCGGGCTGAACATCACCAACAACGTGGCGGCGCAGTTCTATGCAGAGCAGGGACTTTCCAGCCTGCTCATCCTGCCGGAGGTGAAGGACAGCGATATTGCGTCCATTGCGCCCACCCGGAACGGTAAGCCGGTGCCCACCGGTGTGATGATCTACGGCCATATGCCGCTGATGCTCACCCGCGCCTGCCCGCTGCAAAATATCCACGACTGTGCCCACTGCGATAAGACCGGCGTGCTGACCGACCGCAAGGCCAAAAAGTTCCCGGTGCGGTGCGGCCTTGGGGTGCGCACTATCTATAACCCGGTGCCCATCTATATGGGCGATAAGCCCGGCGCACTGGCGGTGGACTACGGCGTGGCCTACTTTACGCTGGAATCCCGCGAGGAAGCGGCGCAGATCCTGAACAGCATCCGCACCCACGCGCCTTTTGAGGGCGATTTTACCCGCGGCCTGTATTTTAAAGGGACGAACTGACGGGAAAACACCGGCATTGTCCCAGGCCTTGCCTGCAAAAAACAGAAAAAACGAAATGAGGTCATACGATGGAACCCATCACTGTAAAATATAAGGTATTGGATATCCGGGCAAAGGTGCCCGCTTATGCCACCCCCGGCGCAGCTGCCGCCGACCTGTGTGCTGTGCTGGACGCACCACTGACTGTTGCCCCCATGCAGCGGGTGCTGGTGCCCACCGGCCTTGCCATCGAACTGCCCGGTGCCCATAGTGTGGCGCTGGTGTACGCCCGCAGCGGCCTGTCCATCAAGCACGGCCTGTGCATGGCCAACGGCGTGGGCGTGGTGGACAGCGACTATCGCGGCGAGTTGAAGGTGCCCATGGTCAATCTGGGTGCGGAGGCTTACACTATCCAGCCCGGCGAGCGGGTGGCGCAGCTGTGCATCGCCCCGGTGTACACCGCTGCTTTTGTGCCCGCCGAGGAACTGGGCGATACCCAGCGCGGTGCGGGCGGCTTTGGCTCTACCGGCCGATAAGGAAGGGACGCGGCAAAAATGAAGGAAAACGACCTGATCTTAGCCTCCGGCAGCCCCCGCAGACGGGAACTGCTTTCCCTGTATACCACCGATTTTACGGTCTGCGTCAGCGATTTTGACGAGAGCGCCGTCACAGCGCCCACCCCGGCGCAGCTGGTGGAGCAGCTGGCTATCGGCAAGTGCCTTGCGGTGGCAAAGCAGCACCCGCAGGCTGTGGTCATCGGCTGTGACACCGTGGTGGACGTGGACGGCACCGTGTTCGGCAAGCCCCATGACGCCGAGGATGCCAAGCGGATGCTGCGCGCGCTCTCCGGCAAGACCCATCAGGTGCACACCGGCGTGTGCATTGCAAAAGGGGACAGGACAGAGCATTTTGTGGACAGCTGCAGGGTGACCTTTTTCCCGCTGGGAGAGGAAGAAATTGAACTTTACACCGCCACTCCGGAGCCCTACGATAAGGCCGGCGCCTACGCCATTCAGGGCCGCGCGGCTCTGTGGCTGGACCGCATCGAGGGCGACTACTACACCATTATGGGGCTGCCTGTCAGCCGCACCGTACAGGCGCTGGCGCATTTTTTGTGAGAAAAATGGAAAAATGATAGAAAACTTGCCGAAACGCTTGAGAAATGAAGCACTTGCGGCTATAATAGAACCGTGTTATTCTGCGCAGGAGGGTCTGTTTGCAGCAGACTGTCCGGCATTCTGGGATAGATTTAAGGAACGATCGTAAGGAGATTTGGAACAATGAGTTTTCTGTCAAAGGACGTTGGCATTGATCTGGGTACTGCCAATACTCTGGTCTACATGAAGGGCAAGGGCATCATCATGCGCGAGCCCTCGGTCGTGGCGGTGGACACCAAGACCGACGAGGTACGCTGCGTGGGCGGCGATGCAAAGGCTGTCATCGGCCGTACCCCCGGCAGCATCGTGGCGGTGCGTCCCCTGAAGGACGGCGTCATCGCCGATTTCGACATCACCGCAAATATGCTGGAGAATTTCCTCAAAAAGGCCTGCGGCAACAGTATGTTCTCCCGTCCCCGGGTGGTCATCTGCATTCCCTCCGGTGTTACCGAGGTGGAGCGCCGCGCTGTGCGCGAGGCTACTTTGAAGGCCGGCGCCCGTCAGGTGTCTGTTATTGAGGAGCCCATGGCTGCTGCCATCGGTGCAGGCCTGCCCATCAGCGAGCCCACCGGCAGCATGATCGTGGATATCGGCGGCGGCACGGCTGAAATTGCCGTCATCTCTCTGGGCGGCATCGTGGCCTCCCGCAGCGTGCGCATGGCCGGTGATATGTTCGATCAGGCCATCATCGCCTTCATCAAGCGCAAGTACAACCTGCTCATCGGTGAGCGCACTGCCGAGCAGATCAAGATCGAGATCGGCTCTGCCTATGCGCTGGACCCGGAGTTGACCATGGAGATCAAGGGCCGTAACCTTGTGGACGGTCTGCCCAAGAATATCGTGGTGCACTCTGAGGATGTGCGCGGCGCGCTGCTGGAGTGTCTGGTCAAGATCACCACCGCCATCAAGGAGACGCTGGAGCGCACCCCGCCGGAACTGAGCGCAGATATCATTGACCGCGGCATCACCCTGACCGGCGGCGGCGCTCTGCTGCGCGGTCTGGATCAGCTGATCCAGAGCGAGACCGGCATTGATGTGCACATTGCGGAGGATCCGCTGGACTGCGTGGCCAAGGGTGCCGGTGCAGTGCTGGATCATGTGGACGTGCTGCATGATGTGCTGGACACCGATGGAGGACATATGTAAGAGCGGCTCTCTGCGGAGAGAACTGCTTTAAATGCGGAAAGGTTTCAGACACAGCAGCTGTGCGTTTTTCCGCTGCAAACACTGCATCTTGCGCGGATGGCACGGCTGTCCGCGCTTTTTTCATGCAAAGGCCTGCGGTAGGGCGCGGGCACCCCGACAGGAGGGAAGCACCCTTTGAAAGATTTTTTTGATACCTGGAAATTCAAGATCCTTGTGGCCGTAGCGGTATTTCTGGTGGGCATCATGGCCTACGCCGGTGCCAACGGCCGCCTGACCGCTGCCCCGCAGGAGCTGCTGGGCGTGATCCTGACCCCCTTCCAGAAGGCGGCGGCTGTGGTCAGCAGCGGCGTGGGCGCGGTGTGGGAAAAATACACCAGCATCGACGAGGTCATGGAGCACAACGAGCAGCTGGAGGCGGAAAACGCCCAGCTGCGCCAGCAGATGGTGGACTACGACCGCATCAAGGCCGAGAACGAGGCCTACAAGGCGCTGGCCAATATTCAGAAAAAAAACAGCAACGCCACCTATGTGTCCGGCTTTGTCATTGGCCGCGACCCGCTGGACGAGTTCGGCGGCTTTACGCTGGACAAGGGCACCGCAGACGGTGTGGCGGTGAACAATGCCGTCATCAGCGACCGCGGCTATCTGCTGGGCATGGTGGTGGAGGCCGACTCGACCAGCTGCAAGGTGATGACCATCCTGCACCCCAGCTTCAACGCGGCGGGCGTGGTCTCCCGCACCCGGGAAAACGGCATCCTGAACGGCAACACCACCTATGCGGTGGACGGCCTGTGCACCCTGACCAATCTGGAGCGCAGCACCGAGACCCGTGCGGGCGATCAGGTCATCACCACCGGTCTGGGCGGGGTGTTCCCGCCGGATCTTCTGGTGGGCACGGTGCAGGACGTGGTGCCGGAGGCCAGCGGCAAATCCTCCATTGCGGTGGTGCGCCCCGGCGCTGACCCCCGCACCGCCAAGCACGTTTTTATCATTACTGCGTACTAAGGAGGGCACACTGCTATGGAATCTCGCCGCAAGCGCAGCCGTAGCCAGCTGCTGAAGTGGGGCTGCTATGTGCTGGCGCTGTTTGTGTGCGCCGCTTTGCAGACCACGCCCGGGCTGTTCCGTCTGGGGGAGGCAAAGCCGCTGCTGGTGCTGCCGCTGTGTCTGGCGGTGGCAGTATTTGAAGGAGAATTTGCCGGGGCACTGTTTGGCACGGTGGGCGGCCTTTTGTGGGACTACGCCGCCGGGCGCACGGTGGGGATGCTGGCGCTGGAACTGCTGCTGCTCTGCTTTGGGGTTTCGGTGCTGGTGCAGCTGTATCTGCAGGTGAACCCCGGCAACTTTGCCGCCGTAAGCACCGTGACGGCACTGCTGGTGCTCTCGCTGGACTGGCTGTTTTTCTACTATATGCCGGGCTATACCGGCGCGGCACTGCGGTACCTTATCTTTGTACTGCCCAGTGCGGCGCTGACCATCCCGGCGGCGCTGCCGGCCTTCTGGCTGGTGCAGCGCATCCATGACGGGTTCCAGATCGACAACGGTGTGGTCTAGCCCGCAAAAGGAGAACCAGATGAACGAAAATGAACGCAAGGTCGTGGTGCGGCGGATGCTGCTGCTCATTGCAGTGGCCTGCATCATCATGGGGCTGTACACCTTTCGGCTGATCTTTTTGCAGCTGGTCAACGGGGATAGCTACAAGGCAAAAGCCACCAACACCACAGATTATAAGTTCACGGTCACCGCCGCGCGCGGCAATATCGTGGACAGCACCGGCAAGCGCATCGCTACCACCAGCACCGGCTATAATGTGGTGCTGAACAAGCTGCAGATGGGGGATCAGGATCTGGACACCATGCTGCAGCAGATCGTGGAACTTTTGCGCCAAAACGATGAAAAATGGCTGGACACCCTGCTCATCAGCGAGCCGGATGCCGCCGGGAACTATACCTTTACGGACAGCGCCGACAGCACCAGCGACCAGAAAACGCTGGCAGACATGAAGGAGACGCTGGGCCTGCAGCAGTACGCCACCGCCAACGATGTGATGGAGATGCTGGTGGAGAAAAACCATCTGGAAAGCTTCTCCCTGCCGTGGCAGCGGGTGCTGGCGGGCATCCATTACGAGATGGACCGGCAGGCCTTTTCCAACGTGAACAACTTCGTCATGGCTGAAAACGTCAGTCAGGTGACAGTGGCTACCATCAAGGAGCATTCCCTCACGCTGCCGGGCGTGGAGATCGTGGAGACCAGCACCCGCAGCTATGAGCAGGGCGATATCCTGCCCGCTGTGCTGGGGCGTGTGGGCAAGATCACCGCCGAAAAGTGGAAGGTGACCGACGAAAACGGTCAGGTGACCTATCCGCTCAAGGAAAAAGGCTACAACATGAACGATGTGATCGGCATCTCCGGCCTTGAGTCCGTGTACGAGGACGAGCTGCGCGGCAAGGACGGCGTGGAGACCATCACCCGCAATTCGGACGGTGTGATCGTGGACACCAAGATCACCACCGTACCGGAGCCGGGGCATACCGTGCAGCTGACCATCAACAGCGACTTTCAGCGTGCGGTGAACAAGGCGCTTGCCAATAACATCGATATGATCAACCGGGTGTACAACACCGGCGATATGAAAGCCGCCGCCGGTGCCGCGGTGGTGCTGGATGTGAAGGACGGCAGCGTGCTGGCTGCCGCGAACTACCCCAGCTTTGACCAGAACCTGTACGCTACTAACTATTCCGAGTATAGCGCCGACCCCAGTCTGCCCCTGTTCAACCGGGCGCTGCAGGGTCTGTACACCCCTGGCTCAACCTTTAAACCCGCAGTGGCGGTGGCGGCGCTGGACAGCGGCCTCATCAACCAGTACTCCACCGTCAACTGCACCGGTGTGTACAATTATTATAAGGACTACCACCCCCGCTGCACCCGCCACGGCCACAGCGGCAACATTGATGTGATCACCGCTATCAAGTGGAGCTGCAACATCTTCTTCTACGATGTGGGACGCCGCCTGACCAGTGACGTCTACGATGCCTACGCCTACAAGCTGGGTCTTGGTCAGCGCACCGGCGTGGAGGTGAACGAGGCCGTGGGACGCCTGACCAAAAAGACGGATAAAAACTACACCTCCTCGCTGGATATTCAGGCCGCAATCGGGCAGGGCAACACGGTGGTAAGCCCCATCCAGCTGGCCACCTACGCCGCCACGCTGGCCAACAACGGCGTGCGCTACCGCACCCACTTTGTCAAGGCCATTCTGGATACCAACACCGGCGAGGTGCTCAGCGAGACCCAGCCGGAGGTGATGGATGTCATCGAGGGCAACGGCAACACCTTTGAACTGGTGCGGCAGGGCATGACACTGGTGCCCAGCACCATCAGCGGCAAGATCTCCAGCTACCCCATTGCCATCGCCTGCAAGACCGGTACCCCCCAGCGCAGCGAGACCTACGCCTCGGGCAAGCACTACCTGAATGCCATGATGATCGCCTACCTCCCGGCAGACGACCCGGAGATCGCCATCGGCATCACGGTGGAGTACGGCGGCTACGGTGCCCGCACCGGTGATCTGGTGGTGGATATCGCCAACGCCTACTTTGCCATGAAGGACGGCACGCTGGAGGTTGACCCCTATGTGGACCCGCGCACCGTGGCGCAGGAGGATGCCGCAGCATCGGATACCGCCGCCCAGACCGCCCCGGATGCTGCGAATGATGCACAGACCGATGCAGCCGCCGCAGAACCGCAGCAGGTAACCGCGCCCGCAGGGGCAGCGGAGGAGGAAAATAATGATGCACTGCTTGCGCAGTAAGGCGCAGTTGCGTGCAAAGCGCTGAACTTGAACGAAAATTTGAATATTGTGTCCAAAAACCTGTTGTAAATGTGTTGCGTTTGTGATATCATGTATAACAAAGGGAATTTATCAAGCGTTTTATATACAAATGTTTCAATAGAGGAGAGATCTACAGATGACGATTGCCCTGATTGCGCACGACTCCAAAAAGGAGCTGATGGTTCAGTTCTGTACGGCATACTGCCGTATTTTGAGCCAGCATAAATTGGTGGCGACCGGCACTACCGGCAAACTGATTTCCGAGGCCACCGGCCTGCAGGTGCAGCGTTTTCTGGCCGGAGTGCAGGGCGGCGACCAGCAGATCGCGTCCCGCATTGCCTGCAACGAGATCGACCTGCTGCTGTTCTTCCGCGACCCCATCAATGCAAAGCCCAGCGAGCCGAATGAGATGACCCTGCTGCGCCTGTGCGATGTGCACAACATTCCCATGGCCACCAACATCGCCACCGCCGAGGTGCTGATCCACGGCCTGGAGCGCGGAGATTTGGATTGGCGCGATATCGTGCACCCGCAGAACTAAAATATGCAAAAAAGAAACGCTATATCTGTACGATATAGCGTTTTTTGCTTTTATCGATAAAAATGCAATGCGGGTTTTCCGCTGGGTCAAACCGTTCCGTTCACCTTAAAATCCTGTGCCATCTCCTGCACATCGGCGGCGGTAAACTCGCCCAAGGGCAGCAGCAGCCGGGCAAGGGTATCCTGCGGCAGCGCTGCCAGTGCAGCGCTCTCGTCCAGTGCGGCGTCCACAGCGGGGCAGACTGCGTGCATGCCGTCGCTGCCCAGTTCCACCCGGGCGTGGTGCCCGGTGGCAATGTACTGGATGCCCAGCTTGTCGGCAGCGGTCAGCAGGGCGGCAAACCGGGCGTCGTTGCCGCTGCCCAGTACCTCGGCGGGCTGGTCTGCCAGTGCTTCTGCTTTGAGCACGATGCACTCGATGCCAAGAGCCTCGGCAGCCTGCCGTGCGGCTGCGGCCCATGCACTCTGGTCCGCGGCCAGCTGCACCACGGCCCCAGCCACGCCAAAGCCCTGCTGCTGCAAAATGCGCACCACAACGCCGCAATCCACGGAGCCGTCCATGCTGACAAGCACTTTGTCCTGTGTTTCGTAGGTGTCGAACCCGTTGCCGGGCAAAAATGCGTCGCTCATGTTCCTTGCCTCCCGCCATGTGCTTTGCTTTGGGCTACGGCCAGCTGGTCGCAGCGTTCGTTTTCCGGGTGGCCTGCGTGGCCCTTTACCCAGACGTAGGTGATCTTATGCCGTGCCTCCTGCTCCAGCGCCTGTGCCCATAAGTCCGGGTTCAGGGCAGGGGAGCCGTCGGCTTTTTTCCAGCCCCGGCGCTTCCAGCCCTTGGCCCAGCCCTTTTCCAGCCCGTTGATCACATACTGGCTGTCAGAGCACAGCCGCACCTCGCAGGGCTCCTTGAGTTGGCGCAGTGCCTCGATAAAGGCCGTCAGTTCCATGCGGTTGTTGGTGGTGCTGGCGTCGCCGCCGCTCAGTTCCTTTTCGTACACCTTGCCGTCAAAGCGGTAGCGCAGCACCGCACCCCAGCCGCCCGGGCCGGGGTTGCCGCTGCAAGCGCCGTCTGTGTACACCTCTACCTGTTTCATGGGGTTCTCCTTATAGAATAGAATACCTTTATTTAGCGCTATTTTGCCCGGGATGTCAAGAGCCAATGTATACGCCGGCTCAGTTTTGCCAAACCTTGGAATTGACAAAACCGGTGCGAAATACTATACTTAGCGTAACAAAATGCGTATAGGGGTGCACCAAAGGCGTGCGCCCGGCTGTTCCGGCAGAAACGCCACGGTCGCATCGAACAGATGGACTTACCTGGCCAAGAACCTCTTGCGGAACCAACAGCGCTGCTGCAAAAAGCACGCTGAACGATAAATTCTATACGATGCATCAACCGGAAGCCGATGCAGTTTCAGGTGCTTCCCCTGTGCAAGATGCGGCTGCTCTCCCTGGTGGGGCGCGGTCTGGCTTGCAATTGAATCTGGAGGTAAAGAATGGCTCAAGCAAAAGAAAACAACCCCGCACCCCGCGCAAAGGCCCCGGCAGCGCCCAAGGCAGCCGCCGCAAACGGCACTGCTCCCGCAGGGGAAAAGCGCACTCGTCCTACCACCCGCCGCCCCTACTATAACCGCCGCCCGCGCCGTGCGCAGCAGCCCAAGGAGGCAGCGACCCCCATCCATATCTACCCGCTGGGCGGTCTGGGCGAAGTCGGCAAGAACATGACCGTCTACGAGTGCAACGGCGATATGATCATCGTGGACTGCGGCCTGGTGTTCCCGGACAGCGAGATGTTCGGCGTGGACATGGTCATCCCGGACTTCACCTTTGTGGTGCAGAACAAGGATAAGATCAAGGGCCTGCTCATCACCCACGGCCACGAGGACCACATTGGCAGCATTCCCTATCTGCTGCAAAAGATCAGCCTGCCGGTGTACGGCACCCGTCTGACCTGCGGCCTGATCAAGAACAAGCTGGAGGAGTTCGGCCTTGCCGGCAAGACCAAGTTTGTGGAGATCGTGCCCCGGCAGAAGCTCAAGCTGGGCTGCTTTACCGTGGAGCCCATCCATGTGAACCACTCCATCCCGGATGCCGTGGCCTTTGCCATCGACAGCCCCGCCGGTACCATCATCCAGACCGGAGACTTTAAAATTGATTACACCCCGCTGGCCTGCGGCGTGACCGATCTGTCCACCCTGTCCGAGTACGGACAGCGCGGTGTGCTGGCTTTGCTGAGCGACTCCACCAACGCGGAGCGCCCGGGCTTTACCGCTACCGAGCAGAAGGTGGCCGCCGGTGTGCGCAGCCTGTTTGCCCGCGCCCGTAATAAGCGCATTATCATTGCAACCTTTGCGTCCAACATCTACCGCGTGCAGCAGATCATTGATCTGGCTGTGGAGGATGGCCGCAAGGTGGCCTTCAGCGGCCGCAGCATGGTCAACAACACCGCCATGGCGCAGGAGCTGGGCTATATGCACATCCCGGAGGGCACCCTGATCAGCGTGGACGAGCTGAACCAGTACCCGCCGGAGCAGGTGGTGCTGGTGACCACCGGCAGTCAGGGCGAGCCCCTGAGTGCGCTGAGCCGTATGGCCTCCTGCAGCCACCGTCAGGTGCGTGTGGGCCCCGGCGACTTCATCATCATCTCCGCAAACCCCATCCCCGGCAACGAAAAGAGCGTGACCAAGATCGTCAACGGTCTGCTGCTGCTGGGCGCAGAGGTCATCTACGAGAGTATGTACGATGTGCACGTTTCCGGCCACGCCTGTCAGGAGGAGCAGAAGCTGATGCTCACCCTGACCAAGCCCAAGTACTTCCTGCCCGTGCACGGCGAGTATAAGCAGCTGAAAAAGCACGCCCTCACCGCTGCAAGTCTGGGCATTCCCACCAGCAATATCCTCATTGCGGAAAACGGATCCAACGTCATCCTCTCGCAGGACGAGATGAAGCTGGGCGAGCCGGTGACCGCCGGCGCCGTCATGGTGGACGGCCTTGGCGTGGGCGATGTGGGCAATGTGGTGCTGCGGGACCGCAAGCACCTTTCTGAGGACGGCCTTGTCATCATCGTGGCTACCGTGGACAGCAAGACCGGCAAGGTGCTGGCCGGGCCGGATCTGGTAAGCCGGGGCTTCGTGTATGTGCGCGAGAACGAGAGCCTGATGGACGGTGCCCAGAGCATTGTGGAAAATGCACTGGAGCGCTGCGTGGACGAGCACGTCCGGGACTGGAACAGCGTAAAGACCCGTGTGCGTGAGGCACTGAGCAGCTATATCTACCGGCGCACCAAGCGCAGCCCGATGATCCTGCCGATCCTGATGGAGGTCTGATCCGGGCGCACCGCAAAGCGGTGCAGCGTCTGAGGAGGCAAAAAACCAATGAAACGTAAACCAAGATGGACACTGGAAATGCTCACGGCCAGTCTGGCGGTGCTGTGCGGCCTTTTGCTGCTGGTGCTGCTGGTGCAGCGCCCTGCGGCATGGCCGCTGCTGGCTGTGCTGGTGGTGCTGTGGGGCATAGGGGCAACCCTGTTCCGCTGCAGGCTGCGCCGCTGGGTGGTGCGCTGGACAAGCGGCACCACGTTTGAAAAATCCAAGGTGCAGTTCAGTCTGGAGCCCCTTTCCCAGCCTGCGGCGCTGCTCTCCGGCGAGACGGTGCTGTGGTACAACAGCCAGTTCCGCACCCGCCTGCTGGGCGGGCAGGATGTGCTGGCCAGCCGGGTGCAGAAGCTGCTGCCCGGGCTGGATCTGCAGCTGTGCCGCAAGCGTGAGGGACAGCTGCTGACCCTTGCCGACGGCTACTGGAGCGTGCACAGTTCCACCGTGCCCGGCGAAGCCGAAAGCGTGACCCTGCTGGTGCTGAACGAGGAGACCGAACTGCGCCGCATCGAGGCAGAGTACAAGGCCAGCCGTCCGGGGTATCTTGCCTTTCAGCTGGACGGCTACGACGATGTGTTTGGCGATCTGATGGACAGTGAGCGCGCCCGCCTGCTGGAGGGCGTCAACCGCATTCTGGAGGAGATGATCGGGCGCGGCAGCGGCTTTCTGCGCCGGGTAGGCAGCGGCGGCCGCTACATCGCCGTGGTGGAGGAGCGCCAGCTGGAGCAGTTTGCTAACCGCGGCTACGATGTGCTGGATAAGATCCGTGCACTGGACCCCGGTGTGAGCCTTTCAATGTCCATTGGCATCGGACGCGGCGCGCGCACCCTGCGGGAAGCGCAGGATATGGCCGAGCACGCACTGGATATGGCGCAGGGACGCGGCGGCGATCAGGCCGCTGAGATGACGCTGGATGGCTTTACCTTCTACGGCGGCGTGAGCCACGGCGTGGAAAAGCGCAGTAAGGTGCGCAGCCGCCTTGTGGCCGACCAGCTGGTCAAGCTGATCAAAGAAGCTGACCATGTGGTCATCATGGGCCACCGCATGAGCGATCTGGACGCCATCGGCGCAGCCGAGGGCGTGCTGCGCATTTGTAAGATCTGCGATGTGCCAGCGGTCATCGCCGTCCGGCGGGACGCTACACTGGCGGCCAGCCTGATCGATGCGCTGTGCAAGGCGGGGCAGAAGGATGACTTCATCGACCCCAAGGACGCCCTGCCCATCATCTCCAAGCGCACCCTGTGCATCGTGGTGGATACATATCAGGTTGGTCTTGTGGAAAGCAAGGACATTCTGGAAAAATGCGGCAAGGTGGCTGTCATTGACCACCACCGCAAGGGCGTGGGCTACATCGAGAACCCGGCGCTGGTCTGCCATGAGCCCTATTCCTCCTCGGCCAGCGAACTGGTCACCGAGTTGTTGCAGTATGTGGGCGAGCGGGACGACAAGCCCAACCGCGTGGAGGCCGAAGGTCTGCTTGCCGGTATCCTGCTGGATACGCAGGACTTTACTCTGCACACCGGTGTGCGCACCTTTGAAGCCGCTGCCGCTCTGCGCCGCTACGGCGCAGAGACCGAGCGGGTGCGCCGGTTGTTCGATGTGACCATGGTGGAGTACAACGCCAAGGCCGATCTGGTGGAAAAGGCACAGATGTACAAAAACTGTGCCATCTCCATCGGCGGCGAGGTCGCCCCGGAGGCCCGGGTCGCCATTGCGCAGGCCGCCAACGACCTGCTGCGCATTCAGGGCGTGGACGCCAGTTTTGTGGCGGTGCAGGTGGGCAACGGTGTAAACGTCTCTGCCCGCAGCATGGGCGCCGTGAATGTGCAGGTGATCATGGAGGCGCTGGGCGGCGGCGGGCATCAGACCATGGCAGCAGCGCAGCTGAAGCATATCACCCCGCAGGCGGCACGCAGCCGCATTCAGGACGCCATCGACCAATATTATCTCTCCCAGAAAAAGACTACGCCGGAAGCACGACCGGCAAAAGGGGAATAAAACATGAAACAGTATGATTATCTTATCGTTGGTGCCGGTCTGTTCGGCGCCGTGTTTGCCCACGAGGCCAAAAAGGCAGGCAAAAAGTGTCTGGTCATTGATAAGCGCGACCATATCGCGGGCAACATCTATACCGAAGCCGTGGAGGGCATCAACGTGCACCGCTACGGCGCGCATATCTTCCACACCAACAACAAGGCCGTGTGGCAGTATGTGAACCAGTTTGCAGAGTTCAACCGCTACACCAACAGCCCGGTGGCCAACTACCACGGCCAGATCTACAACCTGCCCTTCAACATGAACACCTTCAATAAGATGTGGGGCGTTGTGACCCCTGCCGAGGCCAAGGCTAAGATCGAGGAGCAGAAGGCCGCTGCAGGCATCACCGACCCGCAGAACCTCGAAGAGCAGGCCATCAGCCTTGTGGGCACTGATATCTACGAAAAACTCATCAAGGGCTACACCGGCAAGCAGTGGGGACGCCCCTGCACCGAGTTGCCTGCCTTTATCATCAAGCGCCTGCCGGTGCGCTTCACCTACGACGATAACTACTTCAACGCCCTGTATCAGGGCATCCCCAATGGCGGTTACACCGCCATGGTGGAAAAGATGCTGGAGGGCACTGAGGTGCGCCTGAACGTGGATTATCTGGCCGACAAAGCTGCGCTGGACGCACTGGCCGAAAAGGTGGTCTACACCGGCCCGGTGGATGCCTACTTCGGCTACCGTCTGGGTGCTTTGCAGTACCGCAGCGTCCGCTTTGAGACCGAGGTGCTGGATACCGACAACTATCAGGGCAACGCGGTGGTCAACTATACCGATGCTGAGACCCCCTATACCCGCATCATCGAGCACAAGCACTTCGAGTTCGGCACCCAGCCCAAGACCGTTATCAGCCGGGAGTATAGCGCCGAGTGGAAAAAGGGCGACGAGCCCTACTATCCCGTCAACGACGAGAAGAACGGCGCCCTGTATGCGCAGTACAAGGCACTGGCCGATGCCGAGCCGGGCGTGATCTTCGGCGGACGTCTGGGCGAGTATAAGTACTACGATATGGACAAGGTCATCGAGGTAGCGCTGGACGTGGCCGCAAAGGAACTGGAGTAAACGGTTTTTAATGGCCGACGCGTTCGCTTTGGCCATCTTCAGAGGAAAAATCTTTTGGTAAAAATGTGTTTATCGCGGCCTGCAGGCCGCGATAAACACGAAAAAAGAAAAAATTCCTTGCAGAATGTCCAGAGCGCAGCGGAGGACATTTGAAATGCTGCCCCGCTTCCTCTTGCCCAAAAACGACAAATGCGCTATACTATTACCATAAGACTGCACCGGTTTTCCGGTGAGAAGTGAGGGATACTATCATGAAAGTGATTCTGAAGCAGGATATCAAGGGCATTGGCAAGAAGGACGAGATCCACGAGGTCTCCGACGGCTACGCCCGCAACTACCTGTTCCCGCGCAAGCTGGCCGCTGTGGCGGATGCCAGCGCTGTGAACATGGCGCGCGGCAAGGAGGCCGCAGCCGATTTTCACGAAGCTGAGAATGTGGCAGCCGCCAAGGCTCTGGCTGCTAAGATCGAAGGCAAGACCGTGACCATCAAGGCCAAGGGCGGCGCATCCGGCCGTCTGCACGGCAAGGTGACCGGCAAGGAAGTTGCTGAGGCACTGGCTGCGCTGGCAGGTGCACCCATCGACAAAAAGAAGATCGAGCTGGAGACCAAGGACATCAAGGATGCCGGCGTGTTCAACGGCAAGGTCCGTCTGTACGTTGGCGTCGTGGCTTCCTTCAAGATCCAGGTGGAAGTGGAACAGGCCTGATCTGTGTGCCGTTTGCGCCCCCTCACAGCAGGGGGCGCTTTTTGGCTTTACAGGATGCTTTGGATTTTGGATAAGGACAAACTACTATGCCGAACGAACGACGTTATTCCAATGAACTGAATCTGGAGAGCGTGGGCATCAATCTGCCCTACAATATGCAGGCAGAGCAGAGCGTGCTGGGCGCGGTGCTGCTCAAGCCCGATACCCTGACCGATCTTGTGGAGATCATTAAGCCGGAAATGTTCTATACCCGGCAGAACGCCCAGATCTGGACCGAGATGCTGCGCCTGTTCACCAACGACCAGACCATCGATTTTGTCACCCTGCTGGATGCGGTGGTGTCCGATGGTGTGTTCCCCAGTGCAGACGAGGCCAAGATCTACCTGACCGGTCTGGCGGAAACGGTGCCCAGCATCTCCAACGTAAAGGCCTACGCCCAGATCGTGCAGGAAAAATATCTGGTGCGTCAGCTGATGGGCGTTGCCAAGGACATCCTGCAGGACGCCGGGGATGAGCCAGACGCCGACCTTCTGCTGGAAAACGCCGAACAGCGCATCTACGAGATCCGCTCCGGCCGCGATTCCAGCGCCCTGACCCCGCTTTCGTCCAGCATGGTGGAAACGCTGACCAACCTGCAAAAGATCAGCGGCCCGGATGCGGATAAGTACAAGGGCATCCCCACCGGCTTCCGTCTGCTGGATACCGTGCTTACAGGCCTTGGCCGCGGCGATCTGGTCATTCTGGCAGCCCGTCCCGGTATGGGCAAGACCAGCTTTGCGCTGAACATTGCCACCCGCGTGGCCATGCAGCAAAAGGTGCCAGTGGCCATCTTCAGCTTGGAAATGACCAAGGAGCAGCTGACCAACCGTATCCTCTCGTCGGAGGCTGGTATCGATAGTCAGGCCTTCCGTACCGGTGCGCTGCGCGCCGAGGACTGGGAGTATCTGGCGCTGGCCACCGAAAAGCTGCACGATGCACCGATCTATATGGATGATACCTCCGGTATCACCATCACCGAGATGAAGGCCAAGATCCGCCGGGTGAATCAGGACCCTGCCCGCCCCAACGTGGGCCTGATCGTCATCGACTATCTGCAGCTGATGACCACCGGCCAGCGCAGCGAGAACCGCGTGCAGGAGATCAGCTCCATCACCCGAAACCTGAAGATCATGGCAAAGGAACTGAATGTGCCCATCATCGCGCTGAGCCAGCTGTCCCGTGCGGTGGAAAAGCAGGGCAACAACTCCAGCCATCGCCCGCAGCTTTCGGACCTGCGCGACTCCGGTTCCATCGAACAGGACGCGGACTGTGTTCTGTTCTTGTACCGCGATTCCTACTACGCCAGCCAGAACCCGGACGGCGCCGAGGTGGATGCCGATACCGCCGAGTGCATCGTGGCAAAGAACCGTCACGGCGAGACCAGCACCGTGCCGCTGGGCTGGGATGGTGCCCACACCCGCTTTATGGATGTGGACTTTAAGCGCTGATGGATGCCGCGATTCTTGCCCGGGTGGAGGATTTCTGCACCCGGGAGGGGCTTTTGCAGCCCGGCGCGCCGCAGCATCTGGCGGCGGCAGTCTCCGGCGGGGCGGACAGCATGGCGCTGCTGCTCTTGCTGCGGCAGCTGCAGCCGAAATTCGGTTATACGCTCTCTGCCTGTCATGTGAACCACGGTCTGCGCGGGCAGCGTGCCGACCGTGACGAAGCCTTTGTAAGGGCGGAATGCGCCCGCTTGGGCGTGCCGCTGCGGGTGTTCCACGCGGCAGAGTTTGCCCCGCCCCCGGCACACGCCGGGGAGGACTGGGCGCGCCGTCTGCGCTACACGGCTTTTGCGCAGCTGCAGGGGCAGGGGATAGAGGCCATCGCCACGGCCCATACTGCAAATGACCAAGCCGAAACGCTGCTGCTGCGGCTGGCGCGCGGCACCGGGCTGCACGGCGCGGGCGGCATCCGGCCAAGGCGCGGGTGCTACCTGCGCCCGCTGCTCTGCCTGAGCCGCGCCGAGACCGAGGCTGTCTGCCGGGCAGAAGGGCAGCCGTGGGTCACCGATGAGACCAACGATACCGACGCCTACGCCCGCAACAGGCTGCGCCACAGCGCCCTGCCTGCGCTGGAAAGCACCAACGCGGCGGCGGTGCAGAATCTGGCACGGTTCTGTGAAAAGGCCGCGCGGGCAGATGTCTACCTTGCCGCCGGGGCTGCAAAGCTTCTGGCGGCGGCACGCCTGCCCGGCGCAGCACCGGCATGGCAGCTGCCGCCCTTGCAGGCGGCAGACCCGCTGCTGCTGGAGACCGCGCTGCATAGCCTTGTGGCGCCGGTGCGGGACGCAGAGGAAAAATATGTGCAGCTGCTGTGTGCCGTGGTGCGGCAGGGCAGCGGCGCGGTACAGCTGACTGAGCAGGTGCGCTTTTGCGCCGGGAATGGCTGTCTGCGGCAGGAAATGCTGCCGCAGGCGCTGCCCCGGCAGCCGGAGTGCCTGCCGCCGCAAGTGCCCTTTTTGCCCGCAAAACAGCCGGAATTCCGGCTGCGCGGGGGCTGGAAGGGGAAAGCAGAACTTTTAACAGCCGATTTTGAGAAAAAAATACAAGTCGTTCATAAAAAAGACTTAAAAAATCGGGCGGATTATGCTAGAATAACTACGTTGTACACTGGCCTTGTGCTGCGTGCCCGACAGCCGGGAGACCGTTTCCGGCCTGCGGGGCGGGGCTTGAGCAAACCGCTGCGCAAGTGGATGAACGAGGCCGGTGTCCCGAACGAACTGCGGGATACGCTGCCGCTGCTGGCCAGCGGAAGCGAAATTTTATGGGTGTGTGGAGAAGGCTTTGCCGATGGCCTTGCACCGGACACGGAAAGCAGATGGATCCTGCACTTGGATGCAGAGATCGAAACACAGGAGGAAAAAACAAATGAGTATGCACGATGATATCAAGACCGTTCTGGTCAGCGAAGAGCAGCTGAAGGCCAAGGTGGCAGAGCTGGGCGCTCAGATCAGCCGGGATTATGCCGGTAAAAATCTGGTGCTGGTGTCCATCCTCAAGGGCTCGGTGGTCTTTATGGCCGACCTGATGCGGGCTGTGAGCATCCCCTGCAATATCGACTTTATGGTGGTCTCCAGCTACGGCGGCAGCAACACCACCACCAGCGGTCTGGTCAAGATCATCAAGGATCTGGACGGCAATCTGTCCGGCAAGGATGTGCTGATCGTGGAGGACATCCTGGACACCGGCGTCACCCTGTCCAACCTTGTGCCCATGCTCAAGATGCGCAACCCGAACTCCGTTAAGATCTGCACCATCCTTGATAAGCCCAGCCGCCGCAAGGCCGACATCCAGCCGGATTACGAGGGCTTTCAGGTGCCGGACGAGTTCGTGGTGGGCTATGGTCTGGACTACGACGAAAAATACCGCAACCTGCCCTATGTCGGCGTGCTGAAGCCCGAGGTCTACACGAAGTAACGTGTCCATTATAAAAATCCAGAACTGGAGTTGATTTTTTTGCAACCGAAGAAACCCCGTTTCAATCCGCTGGTGATCGCCATTGTACTGGCAGCCGTGCTGATGGTGTGGTCGGTGCTGGGCGGCACCGGCGGCAGCGCCAGCGGCTCCTCTATGGCATATTCCACGGTGGTACACTATTTTGAGAGCAATCAGGTCACCAAATTCTCGCTGGACCTGAATACCGGCGTGATCACCATGACCCTGAAGGAGGGTGCACAGGAACTGCCCAATGCTGCCGAGCAGACCACCACCCAGTCCACGGGCGGGCTGCTTTCCGGTCTGCTGTCCTCTTCTTCCTCTGCCCCCACCGGGGTAAAGAAGAACGAGGACGGCACCGAGACGGTCAGCTATAAGCTGCCCTATGCCCGGATGTTCGTGGACCATGTATCGGACTACATCGCCCAGTACGATGCAGCCAACCCCGACGCTCCTATGGTGTACGACTATGTGCCCGCCAAGGAGACCATCCCATGGATGGAGATCCTGTTCTATCTGGCCATGCTGGGCTGTACCGGCTTTTTGCTGTTCTCCATGATGCGCGGCGGCGCCGGTGGCGGCGGCATCATGAACGTAGGCAAGGCCAAGGTGAAGGACGAGCACGAGAACAAAAAGACTGCCACCTTTGCCGATGTGGCCGGTGAGGACGAGGAAAAAGAGGAACTCAAGGAAGTTGTGGAGTTCCTCAAGAGCCCGGATAAATTCAATACGCTGGGCGCCCGCATCCCCCACGGCGTGCTGTTGGTGGGCCCTCCGGGTACCGGTAAGACCCTGCTGGCGCGTGCCTGTGCAGGCGAGGCCGGGGTGCCCTTCTACTCCATCTCCGGCTCGGACTTTGTGGAGATGTACGTCGGCGTGGGCGCATCCCGCGTGCGCGATTTGTTCGATAAGGCCAAAAAGTCCATGCCCTGCATCATCTTTATCGACGAGATCGATGCCGTGGGTCGTCAGCGCGGCGCAGGTCTGGGCGGCGGTCACGATGAGCGCGAGCAGACTTTGAACCAGCTGCTGGTGGAGATGGATGGCTTTGAGGCCAACGACGGCATCATCGTCATGGCTGCCACCAACCGTGCCGACATTCTGGATAAGGCGCTGCTGCGTCCCGGCCGCTTTGACCGTCAGGTCTATGTGGGTCTGCCGGATGTCAAGGGCCGCGAGGAGATCCTGAAGGTGCATACCCGCAACAAGCCTCTTGCACCGGACGTCTCCCTGAAGGTCATCGCGCAGCGCACTGCCGGTTTTGCCGGTGCAGACCTTGAAAACCTTGTCAACGAGGCTGCACTGCTGGCAGCCCGCCGCAACCGCAAGGCCATTACCATGGAGGATATCGAGGAAGCCTCCATGAAGGTGATGGCTGGCCCCGAGAAAAAGAGCCGCGTGGTTACCCCGGAGGAGAAAAAACTCACCGCCTACCACGAGGCCGGTCACGCAGTGGCGGGCTTCTACTGCAAGCACCACCCCCGCGTGCACGAGATCACCATCATCCCGCGCGGTCAGGCCGGCGGCTACACCATGTATCTGCCCGAGAAGGATCGCAGCTATGTGACCAAGGGTGAAATGTTTGAGGACATCGTGTCCAGCTTGGGCGGCCGCGTGGCCGAGCAGCTGATCCTGGAGGACATCTCCACCGGTGCCTCCAACGACCTGCAGCAGGCCACCAACATCGCCCGCCAGATGATCACCCGCTACGGTTTCTCCGAGCGTCTGGGCCCTGTGGTCTACGGCACCTCGCAGGAGGAGACCTTCCTTGGCCGCGACTTGGGTCAGGGCAAGGGCTATAGCGAGACCACCGCTGCCGAGATCGACAGCGAGACCCGCGATATCATCGACGAGGCCTACGAGACCTGCCGCCGCACCCTGACCGAGCACATCGATCAGCTTCATGCGCTGGCCAAGGCTCTGATGGAACGCGAAAAACTCAACGAGGAGCAGTTCAACACCATTATGGCCGGCGGCACCCTGCCTCCCTGCGAGGCTGCACAGCCTGAGCAGGCACAGCCCGACCAGACCGTGCAGCCCGCTCCGGTGCAGCCCGCAGAGCCTGCCCAGACTGCTGAGCGTGCCGAACCCGCCGAGCAGGCTGAGCCTGCCCAGCCGGAAGTGCCGCAGCCGGACGCCCCGGAGCAGCAGGACTAAGCTTTTTGAAGAAAGGAGCGAACATCGTGGAGGAGAATTTTAACCCGGTCGCACAGACCCGCGCAAACTACTATACCCCCGGCAGTCCGGTGCAGTTCGTCTGCGTGGAACTGCTCAAGGGGGATGTCAGCGGCGAGCACGCTGTCTGCCTGACCTTCAAGAATATTTCCCGCGTGACCCTGACCGCACTGGAGATCCACTTCAAGTGCAAGGGCGTGGACGGTGTGATCCTGTGCGAGGATAAGTTCGAGTACCGGGATCTGCAGGTAAAGCCCGGCGAGTTGTTCGGGCAGGACGATGCCGTGTTCATCACGGCAAAGGCTATCACCAGCGTGGATGTTTCGCTGTGCAACGTGTACAACGGCAAGCGCGTGGTGCATCTGGACGGTATCAAGCGTGTGCGTCTGCCTGCGCCCCGCCGTTTGGCCCCAGAACTGCAAAAGGCGCTGGAGGCCCGCATGAACCGCACCGGGCTCAAGTATCAGCCGCAGGTGTTTGAAAACGGTTGGTACTGCGCCTGTGGTGCCTTCCACCCCACCGAGGAGGACACGGTTTACTGCTCTGAGTGCGGCTGCGACCGCATTCTGCTGCAGAACGCGCTGAACACCCTGCTGCAGCCCGCCGCCCCGGCAGACGAGATGGAAATGCCTCTCAACGCCCCGGAGGCTCCCGCTGCGGTGGAGGAGCCTACCCGCATCGTGGGTGCGGCCCCTGCCGCCCCGGCAGCGCCCGTAGAGGAGCCCACCCGGGTCATGGGAGCCCCGGCATACCAGCCGAAGGCTGCCCCTGTTCAGCCCATCCCGGAGCCCACCCGTGTGCTGGACGCCTCTGCCCGCGCACCGTATTCCGGCGCTGCTGCAGCAGACGAGGGCACCCGGGTGATGCCCGTCGCCGCCCGCCGTCCGGCTCCGGCTCCGGTGCGTCAGCCCGCGCCTGTGGAGGAGGACGAGGAGTACGAGGACAGCCGGGACAGCGTGGCAGAAGCGTTGATCCGCTGGGTACCGCCCATTACGGCCATCCTGTGCGCAGCCATTGCACTGTGCGGCTTTGTGTACTACCAGTTCGTGCTGTAAAATAAGATCATCCCGGCGGAGGGGGCAGCGTGCCTTCTCCGCCTTTTGTGTGCATTGCACAGAAAGGAAATACCATGCCGGAACAAGCCTTACAGGTGGCCTTTGAGATCAAGACTGCCTGCGATGAGATCAGCCGCCGCCTGCTGCGCTGGCACTGGGAACGCAAGCCCGGGGCACACAGTCTGGATGCGCTGCTGGAGCATATTGCCGCCCGCAAGCAGGAAAGCCCGGACTACTACGACCGTATGCCAGACCTTACCGGCAAGACCAGCTGGCAGCAGCTGGACACAACCCTGTGTATGCGGGTACTGCTGGACCCGGAGACCGATGCCGCCCGCCCGCTGGACCTGCTGGGCAACACGGCACATCCCTCTGCCGCCCGCCATGCCTGCAACGCCATCCGCACCGCCCGCAACGAGGCTGCCCACGCAGCAGTTGCAGCGGACGGCGCACAGTCAGCCCTGCTGTTCAACGAGGCTATCGAGGCGCTGGAGGAGGGCTACGCCGGTACTGCCTTTAAGGAAAATGAGCTGGCGCAGTATTACCGCGAGGCAGAGGACTACCTGAGCCGCTGCAGCGAGGGCAAGCCTCTCAAGGCCCGCCAGAGCAGCCCGCAGAATGCGCAGCAGGGAAAGGCCGCCGCCCGCACAAAGACCCGCAATACCCAGACTGCCCGCAGCACCAAAAGCACTGCCGGGCGGCAGAACACCTCTGCCCGCAGCCGCAGCACCGGTACAAAGCAGAGCCGCAGCACAGCCTCCCGCAGCAAAAAGCAGCAGACCGGCGGCGAGAGCAGGGTAGTGCTGGGCATTATTCTGGCAGCGCTGGTGCTGGGGCTTATCGCACGCGCCATCAGCATGGGACTTGTATAAGCGCAGCGGTTTTTGCAATTCTGGTGGTAAATCAGAATGCAAAATCGTTTGGATTGTGTAAAATTACCAAAAAAGCAGCGGACAGCCCCGCAGAAAAACGGTCATTGCACCTCTTGCGGGAAATCTGAAACGGATTTATAATAAGCATGAAAACGTTTACACATTGCCACCGGAGAGGGAACGGAGAAAATACCCCATGACCATCAGTGATATTGCAAAGATGGCAGGCGTTTCCAGTGCTGCGGTCAGCCGCTATTTAAACGGCGGCCCCCTCAGCGAGCAGAAGCGTGCCGTGATACAAGCCGTAGTGGAAAAAACCGGTTACAGCCCGGACACTGCCGCCCAGACCCTGCGCACCGGCAAGGTGCGTCAGGTGGGGGTCATTGTGCCCAGCATCAGCTCCCAGTCGGTGGGGCAGATCACCAGCGGTATTGCAACCGAGTTGGGCGCAAGCCGTTACCTGATGCTGCTGGCAGACACCGAACTGGATGAGCAGATGGAACTGCAATATCTTGCGGCGTTGCAGCGCAACCATGTGGCCGGGATCATTCTGCTGGGCAGTGATAACAGCCCGCAGCTGTGCAAGGCGCTGAAGGACTGCCGTGTGCCTGTGGTGGTAACAGGGCAGCGCTTTGAGGACTTGCCCTGCGTTTATAACGACGACCGCTCTGCCGCCCGCGACCTGACCCGGAAGATGCTGGAGCATGGCCGGAAGAATATCGTGTACATCGGCGGCAGCGAGCAGGACGCCGCCACCGGCATTGCCCGCCGTCAGGGTGTGCAGGACGCACTGCGGGAGGCTGGACTGAACGCAGACGGTCTGCCCCGTGCCTGCTGCGGTGCCTTTTCCATGGAAGAGGGACATCGCTGCATGGAGGAGCTGCTGGCACGCTGTCCGCAGCTGGACGGTGTGGTCTGCGTGACCGACACCGTGGCCTTTGGTGCATTGCAGGTACTGCGCGCTGCCGGACGCAAAGTAGGCGAGGATACCGGCCTTGCCGGCATCGGAGACAACTGGGCGGGCAAGGTGGTGCAGCCCGGCCTGACCACCATCCGCTTCTACCAAAAGCAGGTAGGGCAGGAGGCTGCCCGGATGCTGCTGCAAAGCTTGGCGCACACCGGGCCGGACGCTGCACCGGTGCGCCAGACCACGCTGGGCTATACGTTGGTAGAGCGCGGCTCACTGTAAAAAAGAGGAACGAATGAAACAAAAACTGATTTTTTTAGATATTGACGGCACCCTGCTGCCCCCGGGCGAGATGCTGATCCCCCAAAGCACGGTGGAGGCGCTGCGCAAGGCGCACGCTAACGGTCACAAGCTGTTTTTGTGTACCGGGCGTAACCTGCGCATGACCCAGCCGCTGCTGGACTACGGCTTTGACGGCGCAGTGTGCAGCGCCGGCGGCTATGTATTCTGCGGGAACAAGGTGCTGGTAGACCTGCCCATGGAGCCGCAGCTGGCAGAGGGTGTGCGCAGCGCCATGGAGCGCCACGGCGTGGAGTGCACGCTGGAAGCGCGGGATGCCACCTACGGCAGCCTGAAGATGATCGAGCGCTGGAGTTTCACCCACCGGGATGCAGGCCCCCTGAACAGCGAAGCCGCCCGCTGGCGCAAGGCCATGGAGGACGGCATGACCATCAGTCCGCTGGCTGATTACAAGGGCGAGCCGCTGTATAAGATCGTGTATATCGCGGAGCACAGCGAGGACTTGGACGAAGCAAAACGCCTGTACGAGGACAGATTCGTGTTCTGCGAGAGTAAGCTGGACGGTCTGGACGGCGGCTATGTGAACGGCGAACTCATCAACCGCAAATTTGATAAGGGACGCGGCATCAAGGCCGTCTGCGACTATCTGGGTGTGTCCCTGCAGGACAGCATCGGCTTTGGCGACAGCGACAACGACCTGCAAATGACCGATGTAGTCGGCATCAGCGTCTGTATGGCCAACGGTTCTGCAAGCCTGAGGCAGTGCTGCGACCGCATTGCTCCCTCGGTGTACGAGGACGGCATTGCTAAGGAGTTTGCAGCCTTGGGGCTGATTTAAAATCTCTTTTCGTAAAAACAGGGCAGGGGAACATCCGCAGACGTTCCCCTGCCCTGAAATTATAAATAATACTTTCGCATCATTTTGTAACAAAAAGAGCGCTGCACGGTATTTTGTGCGGCGCTCTCTTTATATTGACAGATCAGTAGTGCAGATCCTCTGCGGTCAGGTTTTCCAGCACGAGCAGCATGGCAGCGGCCTCGGCCTTGGCAGCGGGCAGATCCATATCGCGGTAGTTGCCGCACTCCACCTCGCTGGCACCGGGCACAGCGCCCTCAAAACCAGCCATAAAGCGGTAGGCATCCACCGTCAGCTGCAGCGCCTGCGCCGGGGTCAGCCCCCGGGTAAGCAGGTAAAAGCCGGTGCGGCAGCCCATGGGGCCAACATAGATCACCCCGTCCTTCACGGCGCTGTTGCGCGCGTAGGTGGCAAACAGGTGCTCCAGCGTGTGGGCGGCAGCAGTGGTCAGGTAATCGCCCTGATTGGGCTTTTTCATGCGGATGTCCCAAGTGAGCACATCGCCGTCCTGACGGCTCAGATACATTCCGCGTTCCAGCCGGGTGTGATCCACGCAAAAGCTTGCGATACGTTCCATACTACAGTTCTCCTTTATCAGCCCTGCAGACGCTGCACACTGCCGTGTGCGCAATCCACAGCCACCATCAGACCATCACGGATGTGGCTGGTAGCACCGTTAGCACCCACAACGGTGGGCTTCAGCAGTGCCTTGCCGGCAATGGCAGCGTGGCTGTTCAGGCCGGGCTCCTCCACCACCAGAGCGGCAGCGTCGCGCACAAAGCTCAGCATCTCGTTGCTGGTGGAGGGCACCACCAGCACCATGCCGGGCTTGAACTTGGCGCGCACCTCGTCCATGGTGCGGCAGACGCAGGCCTTGCCGCTGGCAACATCATTGTTCTCGGGGCCGACGCCTACGCCGGTAGCCAGACAGTTGCCCACCATGTGGATCTTGATCATGTTGGTGGTGCCGGAAACGCCCACGGGCACGCCTGCGGTCACAACAGCCAGTTCGCCGTTGTGCAGGTAGCCGTTCTCCTTGGCCAGAGCGGTGGACATCTCGATCAACTCATCGGTGCTGTGTGCCAGAGACATCATCAGCGGGGTGATGCCCCAGCTCAGGGACAGCTGACGCTGCACCTGCTCGCGCATGACGCAGGCAATGATGGGCTGCTGCGGGCGGTACTTGCTCAGCAGGCGGGCGGTGGTGCCGGACTCAGACACGGTAACGATGGCGGCGGCGTTTACATCCCGTGCGGTCAGGCAGGCGGCATGGGCGGTAGCGTCGGATACGCTGATCTTGCCGGGGTTGGAATCCATCTGGCGGCCGCGCAGATGGAAGCCCTCCTGCTCAGTGCGCTCAGCAATGGCGGACATGGTCTTAAGTGCCTCCACGGGGTAGGCACCGGCAGCGGTCTCACCGGACAGCATAATGGCAGAGGTACCGTCGTAGATGGCGTTTGCCACGTCCGAGATCTCGGCGCGGGTGGGGCGGGGGTTCACGATCATGCTGTCCAGCATCTGGGTAGCGGTGACGATGGGCTTGCCGAAGGAGAAGGAGCGGTCGATGATGGTCTTCTGGATGCCGGGCAACTCGGTGAAGTCGATCTCCACGCCCAGGTCGCCACGGGCCACCATCACGGCATCGGCAGCAGCCAGAATGCTGTCGATGTTGTTTACGCCCTCGCGGTTCTCGATCTTTGCAATGATGCGGATGTTGGAATCGTACTGGTTCAGCAGGTTGCGGATATCGTACACGTCCTGTGCGGTGCGCACAAAGGAGGCGGCGATGAAATCATAGCCCTGCTGGATGCCGAAGATGATATCGTCCTTATCGCGCTGGCTCATATACGGCATGGACAGGTGCACGCCGGGCACGTTGACGCCCTTCTTGTTCTTGATCTTGCCGTTGTTCAGCACGGTGCAGACGATGTCGGTGTCGTTCACGGTCTGGATCTGCAGCTTGATCAGGCCGTCGTCCAGCATGATGGTGCCGTTCGGCTCCACGTCCATGGGCAGGTCCTTGTAGGTGATGGAGCAGATCTCGTTGGTGCCCTCCACATCGCGGGTGGTCAGGGTAAAGGTCTGGCCTGCAACCAGATTCTCAACGCCGTTCTTGAAGTCCTTCAGGCGGATCTCGGGGCCCTTGGTGTCCAGCAGTGCGGCCACGGGCTTGCCCAGTTCCTCGCGCAGAGCCTTCAGCTTTTCAAAGCGGCCCAGATGCTCCTCGTGGGAGCCGTGGGAAAAATTGAAGCGGGCCACGTTCATGCCGTTGGCGATCAGATCGCGCAGCACACCTTCCTTATCGGTGGAAGGGCCAAGGGTGCAAATAATTTTTGTCTTTCTCATGCAATATACCTCCGTCAACTCTCTTACCTATATCCGGCACAGCATCCCTGCAGGCTGCTGTGTATGACCAATGGGAGCAAAAACTCCC
Organism: uncultured Faecalibacterium sp.; assembly: GCA_934503275.1. Taxonomy (GTDB): domain Bacteria; phylum Bacillota; class Clostridia; order Oscillospirales; family Ruminococcaceae; genus Faecalibacterium. The sequence goes on along the minus strand of CAKSVD010000014.1, from coordinate 27,873 downwards.
GGTAAAGCGGGTCGGTTTATGTGGCAGAGCGGAAAACCCAAAACTCTACCAACTACTATTATAATCATTCCGGTGCAAGAGAGCAAGAGGAATTTTTGCTTGAATACAAGTTTTTGCGTTTGTTTCTGTCTGCGGGAGGGATTGCAAAACTTTTAACGATACGCCGCAGCTTTCCGCGTGCCGTCTGACAAAGGAAAACTGCCGCAAAACGTAAAAACTGATAAGACCGCACAAGGCCGCTGCCCCTTGCATCCGATACGCTTTTTGCTTATAATAAGGGTAATAAAGTAGTACTGTTCCGGGGCACGCCCGGAGAATGGAGTGACCATTATGGAAAAACGTGTTTTTTTGATCGTTCTGGACAGCTTTGGCATCGGCGCAGAGCCGGATGCCGCTGCCTTTGGCGATGCAGGCACCAACACCTTGGGTGCCATTGCGAACCACCCCAATTTCAATTGCCCCAACCTGCGCAAGCTGGGCTTGTTCAACATTGACGGCGTGACCGCAGGGGAGAAAACGGATGTCCCGGCGGCTGCCTTTGCCCGCCTGCAGGAGCAGAGCATGGGCAAGGATACCACCATCGGCCACTGGGAGATCGCCGGTGTGGTCAGCCCGGAGCCGCTGCCCACCTTCCCCGAGGGCTTCCCGGAGGAGTTGATCCGGGAATATGAGCAAAAGACCGGCCACAAGGTGCTGTGCAACAAGCCCTATTCCGGCACGCAGGTGCTGAAGGACTACGGCGAGCAGGCCATGCGGGAAAACGCCCTCATCGTCTACACCAGCGCCGACAGCGTTTTTCAGGTGGCCGCCAACGAGGAACTGGTGCCGGTGCAGGAACTGTACCGCTACTGTGAGATCGCCCGGGAAATGCTCAAGGGCAAATACGGCGTGGGCCGTGTGATCGCCCGCCCCTTTTTGGGCAACAGCGCCGACACCTTCTACCGCACCACCAACCGCCACGACCTGAGCCTGAAGCCGCCCCGCGCCACCATGCTGGATCTGCTGAAGAACGCCGGTAAGGACGTGATCGCCGTGGGCAAGATCTACGATATCTTTGACGGCGAGGGTGTGACCGAAAAAATCAAGACCACCGGCAACACCAACGGCATTGCCTTTACCAAGGCCTTGCAGACCCGGGATTTTGAAGGCCTTGCCTTCGTGAATCTGGTGGATTTTGATATGCTCTACGGCCACCGCCGCGATGTGGCAGGTTACGCTGCTGCTGCCACCGAGTTCGACCGTTTTCTGGCCGATTTCCTGCCGGGGATGCGGGAGGGCGACCTGCTCATGATCACCGCCGACCACGGCTGCGACCCCTCCTACACCAAGACCACCGACCATACCCGCGAGTATGTGCCGTATCTGGTCTGCGGAAAGGGCGTAAAGGCGGGTACGGATCTGGGCACCAAGCTGTGCTTTGGTACCATTGCCCAGACCATCTGCGAGTATCTGGAGGTGGACGCCTCCACGCTGGACGGCAAGAGCGTATGGCAGGAGATCCGGGCATAAAACGCCCCAAAAGCAAGAAGAACAGGAGCGTGAAACAATGCGTATTTATGATCTGATCGCAAAAAAGCGCGATGGCGGCACCCACACCCGGGAAGAACTGGAAGCCATCGTCAACGGCTTTGTCCGCGGTGACGTGACCGATTACCAGATGGCTGCATGGATGATGGCTGTGTATCTGCGCGGCATGACCAACGAGGAGACCGCCGAACTGACCGATGTAATGGCGCACAGCGGCGTGATGGTAGATCTTTCGCCCATTCCGGGCATCAAGGTGGACAAGCACTCCACCGGCGGTGTGGGCGATAAGACCACGCTGGTCATCGCGCCCATCGTGGCAGCCTGCGGGGTGAAGATCGCCAAAATGAGCGGCCGGGGCCTCGGCCACACCGGCGGCACCATCGACAAGATGGAAAGCGTGCCCGGCACAAAGACTGCTCTCTCGCAGGAGGAGTTCTTTGCACAGGTGAACCGGATCGGCCTGTCGGTCATCGGTCAGAGCGAGGGTATTGCGGTGGCAGATAAAAAAATGTATGCCCTGCGGGACGTTACCGCCACCGTCAGCTGCATTCCGCTGATCGCGTCCAGCATCATGTCCAAAAAGCTGGCTTCCGGCTCGGACGCCATCCTGCTGGATGTCACCACCGGCACCGGTGCCTTTATGAAGACCGTAGATCAAAGCATTGAACTGGCGCAGCTGATGGTCGCCATCGGCACCCACCATGGCCGCCGGGTAGCCGCCATGATCACCGATATGGATACCCCGCTGGGCCACAACATCGGCAACAGTCTGGAGGTCATGGAGAGCATGGACGTGCTCAAGGGCCACGGCCCGGCAGACCTGACCGAGGTGTGCCTGCAGCTGGCAGCCAATATGCTGGTGCTGGCGGGCAAGGGCGATGCTGCCCACTGCCGCGCCATGGCCGAGGCTGTTATTGCGGACGGCTCTGCCTTTGCCAAGTGCAAGGAAATGTTTGCCGCACAGGGCGGCGACATCCGGGTGCTGGACGATTATAGCCTGTTTGCACAGCCCGCCGCCAGCTACGAGCTGCTGGCCGAGCAGGACGGCTACATCACGGCCAACGATGCCGAAAAGATCGGTTCTGCCAGCGTGCTGCTGGGCGCGGGCCGCCAGAAAAAGGGCGACCCGCTGGACTTTGCCGCCGGTATCACCCTGCACAAAAAGCGCGGTGATTACGTCCATAAGGGCGAGAGCCTTGCCACCTTCTACGGCGCAGCGGACAAGTTTGAAGCCGCCGCTGCCGAGTACCGCAGCGGTCTTGTGTACGGCACGGAAAAGCCGGAGGAAGCCCCGCTGGTGTACGCCCTTGTCACCAAGGACGGCGTAGAGCGGTACTGAGACCGGACAGCAGGGGAAAACCCTGTTTTTCGTGAAAATGCAATGCCGGGCAGCCCGCAGGCGGCCCGGCATTGCTCTTATGACAATGATTTTTCCGCTGAGGATGCCCAAAGCGTACGCGGTGGGCATTTTAAATCGTTTTGCCCCAAGGGGCTGTTGCACAAAAGCTGTGCGGCAGCCCCTTTTTTGCGTTTTCACGCTGCAAATTGGCCTTTTGCACAAAGGAACTGTCGCTTTTTTGGCAATTCGCTGTATTTGCGGGGCAAACAGTAGAACTTTGCGGCAGGATATGGTATACTATGCTGTACTTGTATGCCCTAGGAAAAGGGGCTGCCAAAGGAGAAAGGACTTGTTATGAAGATCATTCTGGTGGGCGGCGGCAAGGTCGGCACGGCTCTGGCGCGCCAACTCAGCGAGGAAGGCCACAACGTGACTGTGGTGGACACCAACAAAGCGCGCGTGGAGCACTTGACCGAAAGCTACGACGTGCTTGGCATTGTAGGCAATGGCTCGTCCATCACCACCCTGTCTGAGGCGGGCATTGAGGATGCGGACGTGTTCATTGCGGTCACCGGCTCGGACGAACTGAACCTGCTTTGCTGCATGTTCGCCAAAAAGGCGGGTCACTGCCACGGCATTGCCCGTGTGCGCAACCCATCCTACAGCCACGAGTTGGACTTTATCAAAAAGCAGATCGGCATTTCCGCCATCATCAACCCGGAAATGGCAGCGGCAAAGGAAATCTCCCATCTGCTGCGGTTCCCCGGCGCCAGCAAGATCGATACCTTTGCGGACGGCCGTGTGCGGCTGATCAAGTTTGCGCTGCCCGATGCACTGGACGGCGTAGCCATCCGCGAGATCCCCACCCGGCTCAAGAGCGATATTCTGGTATGTGCAGTAGAGCGTGACGGCGGGGTCATCATCCCCAACGGTAACTTTGTGCTGCAAAAGGGCGATCAGGTCACCTTCCTTGCCACGCAGGAAAAGGCCCACGCCTTCTTCCAGCAGCTGCATCTGCCGGTGCAGCCGGTGCGCAACGCCATTATCGTGGGCGGCGGTGCCATTGCCTACTACCTCAGTCAGGAACTGCTGGAAAACCATGTGCGGGTGCGCATCGTGGAGCGGGACGCTGCCCGCTGCGTAGAACTGGCCGAGCAGCTGCCCGGTGCACAGATCCTGAATGAGGACGGCTCCAACCGCGAGTTTCTGCTTTCCGAGGGCCTGGAATCCACCGAGGCCTTTGTGGCACTGACTAACATCGACGAAGAGAACGTGCTGCTGACTCTGTTTGCCAAAAAGCACTCTAACGGCAAGCTGGTGACCAAGGTCAACCGTCTGGAATTTGACGATATTCTGGCCGGGCTGGATCTGGGCAGCGTGGTCTACCCCAAGTACATGACCTGTGACTACATCGTGCAGTACGTCCGCGCCCTGCAAAACGAGGCGGGCAACAACATCAAGACCCTATACCGCATTCTGGACGACCGCGTGGAGGCGCTGGAGTTTACGGTGCACGAGGAGAGCGCCGCTACCGGTGTGCCCCTGAGCCAGCTGCACCTGAAAAAGAACCTGCTGCTGTGCTGCATTACCCGCGGCAGCAAGATTTTGATCCCCCGCGGCGGCGACCAGATCCAGGTGGGCGACAACGTCATCGTGGTCACGCTGGAGCACGGTCTGCACGATCTGCGCGATATCGTGGAGCACTGACGGAGGCGGACTATGAATTATGCGATCGTTTTCCGTCTGCTGGGCTATGTGCTGATGATCGAGGGTGCACTGCTGCTGCTGCCCGCCGCCGCCAGCTTAGTGTATGGCGAGTGGATGGTGTTGGGCGTGTTTTTGCTCACAGCAGCCGTCAGCGCCGGCATCGGCTACGCCCTGCACACCATCAAGCCCCGCAGTAAGGTGTTCTATATGCGCGAGGGCTTTGCGGCTACCTCGCTGTGCTGGGTGTTCATCTCGGTGATGGGCGCGGTGCCCTTTGTGCTCACCGGCTGCATCCCAAACCCCGTGGACGCTCTGTTTGAGACGGTCTCCGGCTTTACCACCACCGGTGCCAGCATTCTGCCCGCCGTGGAGGGGCTGCCCAACGGCATTCTGTTCTGGCGCAGCTTCACCCACTGGATCGGCGGCATGGGCGTTCTGGTGTTCCTGCTCTCGCTGCTGCCGCTGACCGGCGGCTCCCACGTCAACCTGATGAAGGCGGAAAGCCCCGGCCCGCAGGTGGATAAACTGGTCCCAAAAGTGCAGTCTACCGCTAAGATCCTGTACGGCATCTACTTTGCCCTTACCATGCTGGAACTGGTGTTCCTGCTGCTTGGCAGAATGCCCCTGTTCGAAGCCATGCTCACCGCCTTTGGTACGGCGGGCACCGGCGGCTTCGGCTTCCGCAACGACAGCTTTGGCAGCTTTTCGCCCTACATCCAGTGGGTCGTGACCATTTTTATGATCCTGTTCGGCGTCAACTTCAACGCCTACTTCCTGCTGCTCATGCGCAAATTCCGCCGCGCTGCTGCCAGCGAGGAGGTGCGGGGCTACTTTGTGGTCATTGTCGTGGCAGTGGGCATCATCACTGCCAATATCTATAGTATGTATAACAGCTTTGGCGAGGCGCTGCGGCAGGCCGCTTTTCAGGTGGGCTCCATCATCACCACCACCGGCTTCTCCAGCTGTGATTTTGACCTGTGGCCCACCCTCTCCAAGGAAATCTTGGTCATGCTCATGTTCATTGGCGCCTGCGCCGGCAGTACCGGCGGCGGCATCAAGGTGAGCCGCTTCCTCATTCTGGGCAAGACCCTGGCCAAGGAGCTCAAGACCGCCCTGCACCCGCAGGTGGTGGCACCCGCCCGCATGGACGGCAAACTCATCAACCACGAGACCATCCGCACCACCAATGTGTTCATTGCGGCCTATATCTTTATCTTTGCGGCCTCCTTCTTCCTGATCAGCCTGAACGGCTTTGATATGGTAACAAACTTTACCGCCGTGGCTGCTACCCTGAACAACATCGGCCCGGGCTTGGAAATGGCAGGCCCCATGCAGAACTTCGGCTGCTTTGCAGACCCCGCAAAGCTGGTGCTGATCTTTGATATGCTGGCCGGACGTCTGGAGATCTTCCCCATGCTGGTGCTGTTCATGCCCGATACATGGCGGCGGTTCTGAGCCGTTTGCGGCACGGGACAGGCAAATAATGATTTTGGAACACCGGAGCTTCTATGGACGCTCCGGTGTTCTTTTTTGTGAAAGAAGCTGCAAAGGCAGGTGGCAGCGGTTAGAAATACCTTGCGTTCAGCGCTTTATTGCAGTATGATTATGGTATCAATTGTCTTACCCTTACCCCTGAGCAGGCAGAAGCTTTTCGCGAATGAAATCGTTCTGCATGATAAAAAAGAAGAAAGCAAAACAATAAAATGTACAGGAGGAAATTACTATGGGTTTGATCAAAGCCGGCATGAGCGCACTGGGTGGAACGCTTGCAGACCAGTGGAAGGAATTTTTCTATTGCGATTCTCTGGATAAGGACGTGCTGATGGTCAAGGGCCAGAAGCGCACCTCCCGCCGCAGTTCCAACCACGGCGATGATAACATCATCACCAACGGCAGCGGCATTGCCGTGGCAGACGGCCAGTGCATGATTATCGTGGAGCAGGGCAAGGTGGTGGAGGTGTGCGCCGAGCCGGGTGAGTTTACCTTTGATTCTTCTACCGAGCCCAGCGTGTTCACCGGCAACTTTGGCGATAGTCTGGCTGCTACCTTCCAGACCGTAGCCAAGCGCTTTACCTACGGCGGCGACACCGGCAAGGATCAGCGCGTATACTACATCAACACCAAGGAACTGGGCGAGATCCTGTACGGCACCGCTACGCCTATCCCGTTCCGCGTGGTGGTCAGCGAGGAACGGGGCTATAAACTCTCGGTGAATATCCGCTGCAACGGCAGCTTTACTTACCGCATCTGCGACCCGCTGCTGTTCTACACCAACGTGTGCAGCAACGTCTCCAACCAGTACGATGCCTCGGAACTGGCTCCCCGCCTGAAGAGTGAGTTGATGAACGCTTTGCAGCCGGCGCTGGCCACCCTTTCTGCCAACAAGGTGCAGTATTACGAGATCCCCGCCCACACGCTGGAGATCTCGGACGCCCTGAACGAGCAGCTGTCCAATATCTGGCGCAAGAAGCGCGGCATCGAGGTGTTCTCCTTCAATATCAACTCCCTGTCCATCCCGGAGGAGCAGCAGAAAAAGATCACCGAGTGGGAAGAGAACGCCATGACCACCGATCCCACCACCGCTGCCGCCCGTCTGGTGGGCGGTCAGATCGACGCTATGAAGACCGCCGCAGGGAACACCGCCGGTGCCATGACCGGCTTTATGGGCATGGGCATGGCAGCCGGTGCAAACGGCATGAACGCCCAGAACCTGTTCGCCATGGGGCAGCAGCCCGCAGCACCCCAGCAGCCTTCTGCCGCTGACAGCTGGAAGTGCAGCTGCGGCGCTACCGTTACTGGCAAGTTCTGCCCGGAATGCGGCAGCAAAAAGCCGGAGCCAAAGCCCGCTGACAGCTGGACTTGCAGCTGCGGTGCCACCGTTACCGGCAAATTCTGCCCGGAGTGCGGCAAGCCCCGCCCGGCGGCAGCAGAGGGTTGGACCTGTAGCTGCGGCGCCGTGAATAAGGGCAAATTCTGCTCCGAGTGCGGCAAGCCCCGTCCCGCCGCAGCCCCCAAATATAAGTGCGACAAGTGCGGCTGGGAGCCGGCAGACCCCGCCCACCCGCCCAAGTTCTGCCCGGAGTGCGGCGACCCCTTTGACGAGAGCGACCGCAGCTGAACCCGCGCACAATGACCGATCACGCTGCGGGGCAGGGCAGAAAAGCAAATAAGCCCTTGCCCCGCAGACTACAGGAGGAAACACTATGGCAGGAATGCTGGAATATAAATGCCCCTGCTGTGATGGTGCGATCAAATTTGACAGCACCACCCAGAAGTTGAAATGTCCCTACTGCGACACCGAGTTTGAGGTGGACGCACTGAAGGGCTACGATGAGGAGCTGAAGGACGAAAAGCCCAGCGAGATGAACTGGGCTACCCCCGGCGGCGGCTGGGCAGAGGGCGAGACCTCTGGTCTGCACACCTACGCCTGCAAAAGCTGCGGCGGCGAGATCGTGGGCGATGACACCATGGCGGCTTCGGCCTGTCCTTTCTGCGGCAACCCCATCGTGCTGACCGGACAGTTTGCCGGAGACCTGCGCCCGGACCTCATCATCCCCTTTAAGCTGGACAAAAAGGCGGCGAAGGAAAAGCTGCAGGAGCACCTCAAGGGCAAGACCCTGCTGCCCAAGGTGTTCCGCAGCCAGAACCATATCGATGAGATCAAGGGCGTGTATGTGCCCTTCTGGCTGTACGACAGCGATGCTGACGCTCAGCTGCGCTTTACCGCCACCCGCACCCGCTTTTGGTCGGATGACGACTACAACTATACCGAGACCAGCTACTACTCCGTGCGCCGGGACGGCGTGTTGGGCTTTGACGCAGTCCCGGTGGATGGCTCCTCCAAGATGGCAGATGACCTGATGGAATCCATCGAGCCCTTTGCCATGCAGGATGCCGTGCCCTTCAAGACGGCGTATCTGGCGGGCTATGTGGCCGATAAGTACGATGTGGACGCCCAAAAGAGCATCCAGCGCGCCAACGAGCGCGTCCGTCAGTCCACCGAGGACGCCTTTACCCAGACCGTTACCGGCTACGACTCCGTGAAAATGGAGAACAGCAGCATCCAGCTGCACGGCGGAAAGGCAAAGTATGCCCTGTTCCCGGTGTGGGTGCTGAGCACCAGCTGGCAAGGCAACAACTACATCTTTGCAATGAACGGCCAGACCGGCAAGTTCGTAGGCAACCTGCCGGTAGATAAGGCCGCTGCCCGCAAGTGGACGCTGGGGCTTACGGCTGCCGTTGGCGCCGCATCCTATGCGGTCATGTGGCTGCTGTGGCTGGCCGGGATTCTGTAAGGGAGGGAACGGAAGATGAAAAAGACTGTTACCCCACTGCGCTCCCTCTGTGCCGCGCTGGCAGCACTGGTGCTGTTGGTCGCGCTGGCTGTTCCGGCCTTTGCCGCCGAAAATGGCTTTGCCGACCTGTACTACCGCATGAACGACAATGCACAGGTCCTGACCGAGGACGAAAATAGCGAACTGGAGGCCTCGCTGGAGGAACTGAGCGTCCTCCAGAGTTTTGATGTGGTTATTGTCACCATCGACTCGCTGGAAAGCGAGGGCTACACCAGCATGGAAGAATACGCCGATGACACCTATGACGACTGCCAGTTCGGCTACGGTACAGACCGGGACGGCGTGCTGCTGCTGGTAAGCACAGGCGACCGTAAATGGCATATCTCCACCTGCGGCTACGGCATTACCGCCTTTACGGATGCCGGCATCCAGTACCTCGGCGAGCAGATGACCCCCGATATGGCAGACGGTGATTATGCCGCCGCCTTCCGCACCTTTATCCAGTGGACGGATGCGTATGTCACCGCCGCCCGCGAAGGCCACCCCTACGATGTAGACAATATGCCCAAGGAGCCGTTCTCGATCGTGTATCTGGGCGTGGCGCTGGTCATTGGCCTGGTGACGGCACTGATCGTGACCGGCGTGATGAAGAGCCAGCTCAAGAGCGTGGCACCGCAGCGGGACGCAACCAGCTATGTGCGGCAGGGCAGCATGAAGCTGACCAACCAGCGGGATCTGTTCCTGTACCGTGAGGTGCACCGCACCGAGCGGCCGAAGGAGACCGACTCCGGCAGTTCCGGCGGCAGCTCCACCCACACCTCCTCCAGCGGCTCCACCCACGGCGGCGGTGGCGGCTCGTTCTGAAAACGTTCCCCGCAAGATAAAATCTCAAAAAACTATCCGCAGCGGCCGGGTGCACCCATGCACCGGCGATCGTCTGCGGATAGTTTTTTACTTTTTCTGCTGCCCGACACAAACGACTGATTTTTTCTGCGCCCTTAGGGCTATACTTCCAGTGCAGACGATTTTATATGCAGCAAGGAGCAGACACATGGGCATTTGGGAAAATCTGGGTATGGGCGGCTACCGGGGCTTTTCGCGCCCGGCGGCGCGGCTGTTACAGCAAGCGGTGCAGCTGGCGGGGAATCTGGGCTGTGAGCAGGCCGATACCAGCCACCTTTTGCTGGCAATGCTGCAGCAGCAGGGTGCGGCGGCGCAGTTTCTGACCCGGAAAAAGATCACTGAGCCGGAGGTGCGCCGCCAGCTGGCGCAGCAGCGCAGCGGCCCGGCACAGCGGCTGGACCGGCAGGCCATGGCGCCGGACCTGCGCCGCACCATGGACTACGCACTCATCGGGGCGCAGAACGCCCACGTCAGCCGGGCAGAGCCGGAGCACCTGCTCTGTGCCATGCTGGAAGATGACGGCTGCGCCGCCGGGCTGCTGCTGGCGGAGATGGGACTTTCGCTCACCGAGGCGGTGCGGGAGTGCCGCCAGCTGAGCGGACAGTTCGTGCTGCCCGCCCAGCCTCGGGTGTCGGCAAGCATTCCCCGGGGCAGCCGCGCCAGCGATAAATATTGCCGCGACCTGACCCGCCGCGCCGCCGAAGGAGAACTGGACCCGGTGTTCTGCCGGGAAGCAGAACTGGACCGCATGGTGGAGATCCTGTGCCGCCGACAGAAAAACGACCCCTGTCTGATCGGCGAGCCGGGCGTGGGCAAAACGGCGCTGGCCGAGGGGCTGGCGCTGCGCATTGCCGCCGGGCAGGTGCCCAGAGCGCTGCAGGGGCGGCGGCTGCTGGCACTGGATATGGCCAGTCTGGTGGCGGGCACCAAGTACCGGGGCGATTTTGAGGAGCGGCTGAAAAACCTGCTGGAGGAACTGGTGCGGGACGGCACCGCCATCCTGTTCATCGACGAGTTCCACACCATCGTGGGTGCCGGTGCAGCCGAGGGCGCTATCGATGCGGCCAGCATCTTAAAGCCGGTGCTTGCCCGGGGCGAATTGCAGCTGATCGGCGCAACGACCAATCAGGAGTTCCGCACCCACATCCAGAAGGACGCCGCGCTGGAGCGCCGCTTTGGCCGGGTGCAGGTGGAGGAGCCCACCCCCGCACAGGCGGTGGAGATCCTCAACGGTCTTGCGCCCCGCTACGAGCGGTACCATAACGTGCGTCTGCCGCCCCAGACCCTGCAGGCGGCGGTGGAACTTTCGGTGCGGTATCTGCCCGGACGCTGCCTGCCGGATAAGGCCATCGACCTTGTGGACGAGGCCTGTGCGGCGGCGCGCATCCTTGCCGAAAAGGAGCAGCGCACCCAGCCGGTGCTCACCCCGGAGGATATCGCCCGGGTGGTGGCAGCGGCCAGCGGCGTGCCTGCCCAGCGGGTGGGCGAGCAGGAGCGGGAGCGGCTGGACAAGCTGGAAAGCCGCCTGAATGCGGAGATCGTCGGCCAGCAGCGGGCAGTGGCTGCGGTGGCGGGGGCCATCCGGCGCAGCCGCACCGGTCTGGGCGAGCCGGGGCGTCCCATCGGTGCCATGCTGTTTTTAGGCCCTACCGGCGTGGGCAAGACCGCACTGGCGCGGGCGCTGGCCGTCAGCTGGTTCGGCAGCGAGAAGGCGCTGCTCAAATTTGATATGTCAGAGTATCAGGAGCAGCACACAGCCGCCCGGCTGCTGGGTGCGCCGCCGGGCTACCTTGGCCATGACGAGGGCGGGCAGCTGACCGAGGCCGTGCGCCGCCGCCCTTACAGCGTGGTACTGTTTGACGAGATCGAAAAGGCGCACCCGGATATCCAGAATATCCTGCTGCAGATCTTAGAGGACGGCCAGCTGACCGATGCCATGGGCCGCAAGGCGGATTTCCGCAATACCATCGTGCTTCTTACCTCAAACTTGGGTGCACGTTTTTTGGCGGGGCAGAACGCGCCGCTGGGCTTTGCCGCTGGTGCAGAGGCTGTGTTTGAAAAGCAGTCCGCACAGGCCGTGGAGGAGGCCAAAAAGTGGTTCCGGCCGGAACTGCTCGGGCGGCTGGACGAGGTAATCGTATTCCGCCCGTTGGCCGAAGAAAATCTTTGCGCCATTGCAGAAAAAATGCTCTGCCAGCTGGAACAGCGCGCCGCCCGCAGCGGCTACCGGCTGCGCCACACCCCGCAGGTGGGGGCGGCACTGGCTGCCCGGGCGCGATCGGCCTACGGTGCGCGGGAACTGCGCCGTCAGGTGGACAGGGCAGTGGAGCAGGCGCTTGCAAACCGTATTGCCGACGGAACTGTCTGCGTAGGGCAGCACTGGACGGCAGACTGTGCCGCCGATGGCAGCATCGTTTTGCGGGAGGATGAGACCGTGACCCTATAAGAAAATAGCAAAATAGCGTTTTTGCTTGCAACCGATGCGGTTTTCGACTATTATAGAGGAAATAGAGTTACAACAGGGAGGACCCCCGATGCACACGCTGTTTCTTCTAAATCCCACAGCCGGAAAGGCCGACTGTACCCGCACCCTGCCGCAGCAGATCGCGGCTGCTGCTGCCGGTGCCGGGCTTGCCCCGGAGGACTACACCATCCGCGTCACCACCCACGCAGGCCACGCCCGGGAACTGTCCCGCACTGCCGCTGCTGCCGCCCAGAAGGCCGGGGTGGAACTGCGCATCTTTACCGCCGGTGGCGACGGCACCTTCAACGAGGCGCTTACCGGTGCCCACGGCTTTGATAAGACCGCCGTGGGCTGCCTGCCCTATGGCAGTGGCAACGACTTTCTGCGCACCTACGGTACAAAGGAGGAGTTCCTGGATCTGGACGCCCAGCTGGCCGGCGGGGCAGTGCCCATCGACCTAATGCGCACCAGTCTGGGGCTTTCTGCCACCATCTGCGCCGCCGGTCTGGATGCACAGGTGGCCTACGGCATCCCCAAGTTCCGGCGTATCCCACTTTGCGGCGGCGAGGCAGCCTATGCGCTGTCCATCGCCCAGCAGCTGTGCGGACATATCGGCCGCAGGGTGGAGTACGTCATTGACGGTGAGGTGCTGACCGTGGACTGCCTGATGTGCGCGGTGTGCAATGGCCGCGCCTACGGCGGCGGCTTTATGGCCGGGCCGGAGGCACAGCCGGATGACGGCTGGCTGGATGTGTTCATCGTGCGCAAGGTCAGCCGCAGGGTCATTGCAAAGCTGCTGATGCTGTACAAAAACGGCCAGCACTTTCAAAACGGCCAGCTGACCGAGGCCGCAAAGCCTTACTTTATCTATCGCCGCGCAAAATCGGTCAGCCTGCGGGCAGCAGATGGCCGCGGACCGATCATTGCCACCGTGGACGGCGAGTGCGCCCCCTGCAAGCAGGTGTCGGTACAGGTGCAGCCGCTGGCCGGCCGCGTGCTGCTGCCGCTGCCCGCATATCAGCGCTTTACCGCTAAAAAAGCAGGCGTAAGGTAAAGAACGCTGCCGTGAATCTTACCATCGGAACAGAACGCAGCCGCTGTGCAAAAATTGTGCAGCGGCTGCGTCTTTTTTGCGTAACAAGGTGTGATATGTAGCCGTCATAAATTCTTAACAAAGAAAAATTGCAAAACCCCTTGATTTTTCAGGGCAAGATGAGTACAATACAATTAGCACTCAGAGAAAAGGAGTGCTAAACTACTGCGGAGCATACACGAAGCCCCTGCAGGACGCAACAAAGTTTCAAATAAATTCAATATAATTGGAGGGCAAGAATTATGAAGATCATTCCTCTTGCAGACCGTGTTGTCATTAAGACTGTTGAAGTTGAGGAGACCACCAAGGGCGGCCTGATCCTGACCGGCAGCGCAAAAGAGAAGCCGCAGGTCGCACAGGTCATCGCAGTTGGCCCCGGCGGTGTCGTGGACGGCAAGGAAGTCAAGATGACCGTCAAGGTCGGCGACAAGGTCCTCACCAGCAAGTACTCCGGTACTGAGGTCAAGGTGGACGGCGAAGAGTGCACCATCGTGCGTCAGAGCGATATTCTGGCTGTTGTGGAAGACTGAAACTGAATTTTTCCTTTTCAATTGAGTTTGTATTATAAAGGAGCGATGTATTATGGCAAAGCAGATCAAGCAGGGCGAGGACGCCCGCAAGGCACTGTGTGCCGGTATTGATACCCTGGCTAACACCGTTAAGATCACCCTCGGCCCCAAGGGCCGCAACGTGGTGCTGGGCAAAAAGTTCGGCGCACCGGTCATCACTAACGATGGCGTGACCATCGCAAAGGAGATCGAACTGAAGGACGAGTTCGAGAATATGGGCGCACAGCTGGTGCGTGAGGTCGCAACCAAGACCAACGATGCCGCAGGCGATGGCACCACCACCGCTACCGTGCTGGCACAGGCCATGGTCAACGAGGGCATGAAGAACGTTACCGCCGGTGCAAATCCCATGGATATCCGCCGCGGCATGAGCAAGGCTGTTGCCACCGCTGTGGAGACCATCAAGGCACACAGCCAGAAGGTGAAGGACAGCAACGATATCGCCCGCGTCGGCACCATCTCTGCCGGCGACCCCGAGATCGGCCGTCTGATCGCCGAGGCTATGGAGAAGGTCACCTCTGACGGCGTTATCACCATCGAGGAGAACAAGACCACCGCCGAGACCTACAACGAGATCGTGGAAGGTATGCAGTTCGACCGCGGCTACCTGACCCCCTATATGGTCACCGATACCGACAAGATGGTGGCCGATCTGGACAACGCCGCTATCCTGATCACCGATAAGAAGATCAGCGTCATTCAGGATCTGGTGCCCCTGCTGGAGCAGGTGATGCAGAACGGCATGAAGCTGCTGATCGTGGCTGAGGATATCGAGGGCGAGGCTCTGTCCACCCTGATCGTCAACCGTCTGCGCGGCACCCTGAACGTCGTGGCTGTCAAGGCTCCTGGCTTCGGCGACCGCCGCAAGGAGATGCTGCAGGATATCGCCACCCTGACCGGCGGCACCGTGATCTCCTCTGATCTGGGCTACGAGCTGAAGGACGCTACCGTCCAGCTGCTGGGTCATGCCCGTCAGGTGAAGGTGACCAAGGAGAACACCACCATCGTGGGCGGCGCAGGCGATAAGGACGCTATTGCAGCCCGCATTGCTCAGATCCGCAGCCAGATTGAGGCTGCTACCAGCGACTTTGACCGCGAGAAGCTGCAGGAGCGTCTGGCTAAGCTGGCCGGCGGCGTGGCTGTCATCAAGGTCGGTGCTGCTACCGAAGTTGAGATGAAGGACAAGAAGCTGCGCATCGAGGATGCTCTGAACGCCACCAAGGCAGCTGTGCAGGAAGGCGTTGTGGCCGGCGGCGGTACCGCTCCCATCAATGCTATCCCCGCTGTGCGCGCCCTGTGCGACACGCTGGAGGGTGACGAGCGCACCGGCGCCAAGATCGTGCTGAAGGCTCTGGAGGCTCCTCTGCGCCAGATCGCCAAGAACGCCGGTCTGGAGGGCAGCGTCATCATCGACAAGATCATCTCTGCCAACAAGCCCAACTACGGCTTTGATGCCCAGAACGAGGTCTTTGTTGAGGATATGATCGCTGCTGGCATCGTGGACCCGACCAAGGTCACTCGTTCCGCTCTGGAGAACGCAGCTTCTGTCGCTGAGATGGTGCTGACCACCGAGAGCCTTGTGGCTGACCTGCCGGAACCCCCGGCTCCCGCCGCACCTGCCGGCGGTGACATGGGCGGCATGTACTAATAGCTGCCAAAAAACCGCATGAATCCTTGATTTTTGGAGCGCGCAAAAGCGGATTTACGCCAAACTTACGCCACTTACGCCAAAAATCAAAGCGCACTATAGGGTAACAAAATCGGCACTCGCTGAAAAGCGGGTGCCGATTTTTTGCGTCTGGGAGTATTGAAGAATCGTGAGCCTGCTGGTGGATTCTGCGAGAGACAGACTGTCAGCGGCTTTATTGTTGACGAAGAACAAAGGTAGGGATACAATAAGCCAAAATCCTAAAATGCCAAACAACCCAAGTGTCTGAAGGAAAAAGAGAATGCCATTGTGGATGCGTTGGAGCATTTTAAGATGGTATAAAAAGAAATCCCACGATTTACAAGCACTTGCCTGCCTGCAAATCGTGGGATTTTGTTTTAATGTGAATTGTTCGACCCAAGTTTTCTTTGTTGGCTCAAAAGAACTAGACATTAAAAAGGAAGTTCATCGTCCATAGGTTGTACATCAATGGCTGAAAGCCTTTCATAGATGTTGTCAAATATGATTTTTTGCTTTGATGGAGGAAGACTTATTATTAATTCATAAAAATCAGCTACGATTTGAAATCGGATGTCAGTGCGTGATTTGTACTTGTATCCCCCAGTGACAAAACAATTAATTAGTCTACTGTTGTCCTGAATGTAGTTTTCTAAGGAAGAGCACCGTATCAGTTCTGATAATTTTGATAATATAACTGAAATATCAGTAATGGGAGAATATTTTGCGATAAAACAAGTGATATGGCTAGACAATGCATCTGCAAGACAGCGATATGAATCTTTTTGATCATCTGTGAAGTTTATTTCACCTAGAACGCCAACTGATACATCGCTTGCGATTTCATGAAACGAAGTGTATCTTTGACTTGGGTTCACTTTTGTCATCTTTTCGAGTATATGCTGAAAACGAAAATCTGCGGAGTCATCTTTTAAGATGTGCTTGAATAGTACTCCTACAAAATATATTTCGGTTTGTTCATCATATTCTTGCTTCGATTGTACTTCATATGGCATTTCTGTGGCAGGCCAGTTAAGCAAAATACTGTTTTGATTTTTTGTTGTATTGCTTAGTTTCTTTCCGAACCCAAAATCAATGATTTTAACATTCTCATTTCTATCAATAAGAATATTAGCTGGCCGAATGTCTCGATGCAATATGTTATGTTGTTCGAGGTATTCAAAGGCTGAGATTACCTCTGAAAATATAGCATTCCAATCTTTTCCCCATCCATCCGGTTCGAATTTATCAATACTAACGCCATCAACATATTCCATTTGAAGGTAACCTGTTTTAGCTTCTGGAAAAAGATAATAATTGTATATCCGTACAATATTAGGATGTGATATGTTGAAAAGGATAATAATCTCGTCAACAAATCTTCTGTAATCTTCATCAGTGAATTGAGAATCTTTTGGAACATATTTCTTTATTGCAAACTGAATGCCAGTTGTTTCGTCAAGAAATAAATGAGTGTCTCCTGTTCCACCACTACCTAGTGGTTTTATGTATGTGAAGGCTTTCTTAGAGTTGAAAGTAATAACGTCACCATTGTTCATATCAACATCCTCCTGTACTGAGGAAGATTATAGCACATATTGGCTGAAATTTCCATAAAAACATACGGGAAGTGCGATTTTATTGTTGATGATTGCTATGGATATATATTATATAAAGAACAGCCGCCCAGCGACCTTTACGGTCTTGCTGGGCGGCTTATTTTTTGCGTTTCCACAACAAATATTCTTCGTAGCGGTGCATCTCGTTTTGTTCTTCTTCGGTCAGGCGCTGGCGCTGTTTGCGGGCTTCATCCGAGGGGTCGATGTCGGTCAGACCCAGCAGGTAGTCGGCAGAGGTGCCGTAGAGCTTGCAGATGGCAATCAACATTTCATGGCTGGGAGAGCTTTTCTCTTGTTCCCAACAACGAACAGCAGACAACGTTGCATGTAGCTTGTTTGCCATGCCCTGTTGTGTGTCGCCGTTTATTTTTCGCAGTTCAGCCAGTCGCTCTCCAATCATGCTTTTACATCCTACCTTTCTATCACAGTATAGAGAATTTTCCTACTTTTTCCTAAATGCAATAATATTATTAGCACTTTTTAGGGAGAAAAGGGGAAAAGCGGTAGGATTGTTACTAGTAATAGGCAAAAGTAGTATGAATACTACTACTTCCGCCGCAACGCTAAGGCAAAGCGAGGGAATCCCCGTTGGAACAACTGATCGATTTTCACGCACCGGAAGTACAGGCGGTGCTGGATACGCTACTAAAAGATAAATCCACCGGTAAGAACATCATCTGGGCAACCGACCCGCCGGAGGAACTGCAAACGGTGATGTACGAACCTGTCACGGATAAATCCCAGATCACCACCCAGCAGCTCGGGCTGACTCACTACGAGGTGGTGCTGCCCCGGATGATGAAGCAGACCGACACCCAGCAGCAGCGCACCCGCAAAAAAGGCGAAGTGTTCAGCCCGGCATGGGTCTGCAACAAGATGAACAACGCACTGGATGCCGACTGGTTCGGTGCGCTGGGGGCAGAGCAGACCACCGGGCAGTTCACCGTGGAGCTGCCCCAAGGCTGGCAGACGGTGGAGACGCCGGTGCAGTTCCCGGCTTGCGGCGGCAAGACCCCGGCATGGGTGCAGTATGTGCAGAGCCGCCGCTTGGAGGTGACCTGCGGCGAAGCCCCCTTTCTGGCGTCCCGGTACGATGCCGCCACCGGCGAGATGATCCCGGTAGCCCGGCGCATTGGCATTCTGGACCGCAAGCTGCGGGTGGTAAGCGAGAACGCCGCCACAGAGGACGAGTGGCGCAAATATGCCACCCATGCGGTGCAGTCCACCTACGGCTACGAGTATCAGGGCGATAATTTGTTGCTGGCGCGGGTCAACCTGCTGCTGACCTATGCGGAGCATCTGCAAGCCCGCTGGCAGCGCAAGCCAACAGAAGAGGAGCTGCAAGCCATCGCCAACATCATCAGTTGGAACCTGTGGCAGATGGACGGCTTGCACCTGTCTGTGCCCGGCGGCAAGCCCCAGCCGGAGGCAGAACAGCTTGACCTGTTCTCCATGTTCGGGGCGGCAGAGGAGCAGCCGCCCACGGTATCCTGTAAAGTGAAAAACTGGCGCAAGGGCAGCCATGGAACGACCCAGAACTTTGAAACCATTCAGGAAGGGAGTACCAGCATGAAGTTTGATTATGTCATCGGAAACCCGCCGTATCAGGATGAAACCCTTGGCGATAATGGAACGTTTGCACCGCCAGTATATAACAAATTTCTGGATGCGTCTTATGAGATTGCAGAAAAAGTGGAGATGATTCATCCGGCACGTTTTCTGTTCAATGCTGGCTCTACGCCAAAAGCATGGAATGAGAAGATGCTGAATGATGACCATTTCAAAATTCTTTATTATGAAGCTGATAGCAGCAAAATATTTGCGAACACAGACATTAAAGGCGGTATTGTGGTTTCGTATCGCAATGTGTTAGAACAATATGGTGCAATAGGAACATTTACTCCCTATGAAGAATTAAATAGGATTCTTTGCAAAGTTAAACCTGCAATAAAAGTACCATTGAGCACCATGATTTCGGGCAGAGGTGTATATAAACTATCCGCTACTGCTTTGGAAGAATACCCGGAAATTGAAAGGCTTCAATCAAAAGGGCATAAATACGATGTGGGGTCAGGTGCTTTTAAAATTCTGAAAGACGTTGTGTTCTTTGAAGAAAAGCCCGTAGATTCCAACGAGTATGTTGCATTTCTCGGACTTGTAAATTTGAAAAGAGTGTATTATTGGACAAAGTTGAAGTATCAAAACCCACCCAAAAGCTTTGCGGAATATAAAGTGTTCATTCCTCAGGCAAGTGGAAGCGGAGCATTGGGCGAAGTAATGTCAAGTCCGCTTGTTGAAGCTCCCTTTGTTGGAGCAACTGAAACATTCCTTTCAATTGGTGGCTTTGAAACTCGAAGCGAAGCGGAAAACTGTCTGGCTTACATAAAGACTAAATTCGTGCGAGCAATGCTTGGAGTGTTGAAGATTACGCAAGCAAATACCCGAGAAAAATGGAAATACGTTCCCCTTCAAGACTTTACCGCTCATTCCGACATTGATTGGAGCAAGTCGGTGGCGGAAATTGACCGGCAGCTTTACCGCAAGTATGACCTGACCGCGGACGAGATCGAATTTATCGAGACCCATGTAAAGGAGATGGCATAATGGCTGGCATAACCCTGCGCACTGCCCGGCAGGTGGTGCCCATGATCTACGCCTATACCACCCCGGAAATTGCCCGGCACAACGGCTGGACGAAGATCGGCTACACCGAGCAATCGGTGGACAAACGCCTGAAACAGCAGACCCACACCGCCGATGTGCTGTACCACGAGGAGTGGCGGGGCAATGCCGTCTACGATGACGGCAGCGGCGAGGTGTTCACCGACCACGATTTCCACGCCTATCTCCGCAAACTCCGGGTGGAGAACGACCGCAAAAACGAGTGGTTCCATCTGGATGGTGAGCAGTCCCGGCGGTATTTTCAGGATTTCCGCATGAACCGGGGCAGGGTAAAGCTGGATGCCGCCATCCCCTACACCCTGCGGAAGGAGCAGGCAGAGGCCGTGGCACAGACCAAAGCCTATTGTCAGAGCCACCCCGGCGGGGAGTTTTTGTGGAACGCCAAGCCCCGCTTTGGCAAGACCCTCTCTGTCTACGATTTCTGCAAGCAGGTCGATGCACAGACGGTGCTCATCGTCACCAACCGCCCGGCCATCGCCAACAGCTGGTACAGCGACTATGTGCGCTTTCTGGGCAGGGAGTCCGGCTATCTCTTCGTCAGCCATGTGGATGCCCTTGCCGGGCAGCCCCATGTGCTGGACGAGCAGAGCTATCTGGATGCCGCCGCACAGGGCGAGGAGCTGTATAAGCGCATTGAGTTCGTCAGCCTGCAGGACATGAAAGGCTCGAAATATTTCGGCGGCGAGTACGACAAGCTGCGCCACCTGACCGAGCTGAACTGGGATGTGCTGGTCATCGACGAAGCCCACGAGGGCGTGGATACCTACAAGACCGACCTTGCCTTTGACCGCATCCGCCGCAAGTTCACGCTGCACCTGTCCGGCACGCCCTTCAAGGCGCTGGCGAACGACAAGTTTGCCGGGAATGCCATCTTCAACTGGACCTACGCCGACGAGCAGGCCGCCAAGCGGAACTGGCAGGGCGCACCGGGGCAGCAGAACCCCTACGCAAACCTCCCCATGCTCAACCTCTACACCTACCAGATGTCCGAGATCATCCGGGACGAAATTCAGCAGGGGGTGGAGATCGACGGCGAAACGCAGGAATTTGCCTTTGACCTGAACGAGTTTTTCAAGGTAAAGCCCAGCGGCAGCTTTGAGCACGACGCCGAGGTGGATCGCTTTCTGGATGCCATGACCACCCAGAACAAGTTTCCGTTTTCCACCCCGGAGTTGCGGGCAGAGCTGAAGCATACCTTCTGGCTGCTGAACCGGGTGGACAGTGCCAGAGCGCTGGCAAAAAAGCTGCAGGCGCACCCGGTATTCCGGGACTATGAGGTGATCCTTGCCGCCGGTGACGGCAAGCTGGACGACACGGACGAGAACCAGAAGAGCTTTGACCGGGTAAAAGCCGCCATCGCCCACCACGAAAAGACCATCACCCTGTCGGTGGGGCAGCTGACCACCGGTGTCACCATCCCGGAGTGGTCGGCGGTGCTGATGCTCTCCAACCTGAAAAGCCCGGCGCTGTATATGCAGGCGGCGTTCCGTGCCCAGAACCCCTGCCTTTTCCACGAAAACGGCACCTTCCGCCGCAAAGAGAACGCCTATGTGTTCGATTTTGACCCCGCCCGCACTCTGCTGATCTACGAGCAGTTCGCCAACGACCTTTCACAGGACACCGCCAGCGGCAAGGGCGACACCGAGGAGCGCAAGGCGCACATCCAGAATCTGCTCAACTTCTTCCCGGTCATCGGCGAGGACGAGGAAGGGGAGATGATCCCGCTGGATGCAGAAAAAGTCCTCAGCATCCCCCGGAAAATCAAGTCCAAGGAAGTGGTGCGGATGGGCTTCCAGAGCAATTTCCTGTTCCAGAACATTTCCAACGTGTTCAGTGCCCCGCAGGAGGTGCTGGACATTCTGCAAAACTTCCAGCCCATCAGCGAAGCCAAGGCAAAGCCCATCCAGATCACCCCGGACACCGGCGCAGACCTCTCCCTGAACGACAAGGGCGAGGTGGATTTGGACGAGGGCTACGTCATCGGCAAGGCAGCGGATGTGTTCGGGGCAAAAATTTACGAGAGCACCCCGGCGCTGGACACCGCCCTGCAAGACCTGACCGATGCCCCGGCTCCTGCCAAAGAAGAGCATCTGGAACCCCTGAAAAAGAGCATCACCAAGGAGATCATCACCCCCATGGTGGAGCAGGCAAAGCAGGAGTATGGGCGGGACCTGAAGCTGTCCGACCAGAAGCGGTTTGAGAGCACCGCCAAAGCCAAAATGGACGTGGCGGTGAACAAGGTGGTGGACAACTACCGCATCGACCAGAGCCAGCTGGAGACCCAGCGCACCCAGCAGC
The DNA here is from genome assembly GCA_934503275.1 of uncultured Faecalibacterium sp. GTDB lineage: Bacteria > Bacillota > Clostridia > Oscillospirales > Ruminococcaceae > Faecalibacterium. The sequence continues at coordinate 5,711 of CAKSVD010000014.1, read as the reverse complement.
TGCAAAGCTGCACCACAGCCCAGCAGCGCCAGCAGGTGAACCGGGAGTTTGACGCAAAGCAACAGCAGAGCACCGCCGCCCTGATGGAGACGCTGCAATCCACCATCCAGCAGACGGCGCAGGAGATGCAGCAGACCATCGTGCGCACCGTGGAGACCAACCAGAAGGAGCAGGAGAAAAAGGGCTACGAGGACACCGTCCGTGACCATCTGCGGGGCTTTTCCCGCACCATCCCGTCCTTCCTCATGGCCTACGGCGACGAGACCGTGACACTGGCAAACTTTGACCGGATCATCCCGGACAAGGTCTTTCAGGAGGTCACCAGCATCACGCTGGAACAGTTCCGCTTTTTGCGGGACGGCGGACCGTACATCAACCAAGCCACCGGACAGGAGGAGCACTTTGCAGGCCACCTGTTCGACCCGGTGGTGTTTGACGATTCGGTGAAGGAGTTCCTGAACCTGAAGGTCAAGCTGGCGGATTACTTTGACGAGAGCCGCACCGAGGATATCTTCGATTACATCCCGCCCCAGAAAACCAACCAGATCTTCACCCCCAAGTGGGTGGTGAAAAAGATGGTGGACTTGCTGGAGCAGGAAAACCCCGGCTGCTTCGATGACCCCGGCAAAACCTTCCTGGACCCCTACATGAAGTCCGGCCTGTACATTACGGAAATCGTCAAGCGCCTTTACCGCAGCGAGAAGATGCGGCAAGCCTTCCCGGACGATAACGCCCGGCTGGAACATATCTTTGCCAAGCAGGTCTATGGGCTTGCGCCGACCGAGATCATCTACCGCATTGCCATCAGCTACATTCTGGGCTTTGCAAAGGGTCACGGCATCACCGCCCACCATATCCGTCAGGCGGATACGCTGGAATTTGCCAAGGCGGGCACCATGGAAAGGGAACTGGATAAGATCTTCAGAGACTGAGAAATAGAATACGGCATAAAACCAAAGGCGGCTGCCTGCATGGGTGCAGATGACCGCCTTTTTGTGCTATGCCTGTTACAAAAATGAAAGCTGTTGGATACATCATATCGAACAGGACGAGCTGTCTCATTCTCTCTCTTTTTACCAAGGTTTCCCTTGCGTTTTCTTGCACACTGCCGAAAGTGGCGTGTTTTCAAAGTTTTTTGTTGACACACTGCGATTTTTGTGGTAATCTATCCCAACAATTTAATATAACATATTTACTTAGAGTTCCAGCTCGGCTCCCGAAGGAGCCGGAGCAAGTTTTTAACTTTCTATCGCTACATAACGAACCCGAACCAAGGCCATCCCGGAAGGAATGGTCAGGTTCAGGTTGTTGTGTGGCGATTTTTTATTGCCAAATCCAGCACCGCACCTTGAAAACAGAAAGACCGTCTGCATGGGATACCCGGCGATGACCCCCAAGTGGGAGAGCCGGAAAACGCCGCTGGAAGGGGGCAGGAAATCCATGCAGGGAGAACGGCGCACCCAATATCAACTGGTCAAAATGGCCAGTTGATGTGGTGAATGACGCAAAACGTCATTCGCCAGAATAACCTTCTGCGTTACGGCTGACCCCATGTGGACATTTTGACCACATGGGGTGAATTGCCGCAGCTTGAATCAATGTAGACAATTTGTCCACATTGACTCCGTTCGTGTTACGTTTGACCTCGACTTGACATTTTGTCAAGCCACGGTGAAAAGTGGTGGGTTACGAAAACCGTAACTCACCACTTGAAAGTGGTAAATGGACAAAATATCCACTTACCACCCAGCCATAACGCACAGATTTTAGTTGGTGATCATTTTGATCACCAACCAGACAATCGTAACGCTTTATTGTGCAAAAGTGGCTGTTACCATTTTGATAACAGCCATGCTTTCGTAACACTTTGGCAAATAATGTTTTTCATTATCCACCACACACCCGTAACAGCCAAAGGAGGATGCCTATGACAACAGAACAATGGGAACGCGAAAATCAGGACACCTTGATGGAATATTTCATTGATGGCGACCCCAGTGTGCGCAGAATCCAGTGTGAATACTGCCGGAAAATCATCTACACCCAGACCCGAAACCGCAAATATTGCAGCTTCCAGACCTGCGGCCACAAGATGCTGAATCTGCGGAAAAGCCTTAAAAAGCGTGCCGAATGTGGAACATATACCTGTGCTTGCTGCGGGGAGCAGTTCTTACCGATTCGGGCGGATGCCAGATATTGCAGCAATGCCTGTCGGCAGAAAGACTACCGCCAGCGTAAAGCGACAGTTCACACTTCTCTTTTAGGAACTTGACAAAGTTTGTCAAGTTCCTCATCGGTGCTGCTTTTATCTAGTAAAGTGGCACTTCCCATTCTGGGAAGTGCCAAAATACCGTAACTCTTAATCGCTCACTCCCAAATCCCCAAAGTGGGAATTCGGGCTGTCATCTGAAATCAGGTTACGCTTTCCGTAACTTGATTTGCAACTCCCGCCGAATCAAGTTCCCACTTTGGGAACTTGATTGTAGCCGTATCAAAATCAAGTTATCAAAATGATAACTTGATTGCATCCGTGGCAGAGCCACCGGAGTTCTCATTTTGATAACTTCGGTTTTATCTGTTACACGTCACTCCCACTCCGTAAAAATCAGGTGGTCAAAATGACCACTTGATTCCACCCGTAACGAAATCAGTGGGTCAAAATGGCCCACTGAAAAAGCCGGACAAGTTGGTGGGCAGGGATTCGCAAATCTTTGCCCGCCAGCTTGCCAAAATCAACGGGCCAAAATGGCCCGTTGAAGGGAGTCAAGGGGGAACGCCTTGCCCAGTGATATGATGCTGTGCGTCATATCCTACTGGGTATTATCTGGCGCAAAACGGCGGCAGATCCAGCAGCTTCGCTGCTGCGCTTTCCCCGCCAAGCTGTTGAAACGGAGGGATGTCTATCTGAAACTGACACGACACAACGGACGAGCCGGAAAACACGGCACCTATAACCCCAAGCACAATGACCGGAGTTTCAACCTTGCCAACAGTGAGCACATCGACCCGGAACGCGCCAAGGGCAACATCTACTGGGACTGCTTCCACGGTTTCCGCTCGGCTCTTGCTCCACCCGACCCGGACGATCTGGCAGCGACCTTCTCGGAGGTAGAACGACAATTTTACGAGAGCCGCTATTCCAATTTTGTGGAAAGTCAGAACGAGCGCAATGCCAAGATTCGGCACACGGAGCGTAATCGCTCCATTCCTGACCTGCTGTCCAGCCGCAAGACCTGCCCGGAGGAGACCATCTACCAGCTTGGGACGCTGGACGAACACGCTTCGGCAGAGGACTTGCTGAACATCGTCACGGAGTTCATTGACGAGTTCAAGACCAAGTTTGGCGAACACGTTCATGTGCTGGACTGGGCACTGCATTTGGATGAAAGCACGCCCCACATCCATGAGCGTCATGTGTTCGACTGTGAGAACAAGTACGGCGAGGTAGCTCCCCAGCAGGAAAAGGCACTGGAAGCACTAGGCTTCGGGTTGCCCGACCCGGACAAGCCCCTCAGCCGCCGCAACAACCGCAAAATCACCTTTGATGCCGCCTGCCGGAAGATGCTGTTCGAGATTGCAAAACGGCATGGTCTGGAATTGGAGGAAGAAGCGGAGTATGGCAACCGCAAATATTTGGAAAAGCAGGATTTCATCCTTGCCAAGCAAAAGAAGCAGCTTGCCGCCCAGCAGAACAAGCTGGACAAGCTGACCCTCAAGGTCAACGACATGGAAGCGTTGATCGATGAAGTTTCGGCTGCGGCCTACGACAAGGCGGTGGAGGTCGTGACCGATGTGGTGCGCACCGAGACCCGGAAGGAAGATATGCGGATGATCGAGGACACGAAGAAGTGGGTGCTGTCCCCGGAACGTAAGGCTCCGCAGACCACGAGAGAGTATGTCGCTCACCGTTTGGATGGCGTGCTGGACAAGTTCCTCAAGACCATGCAGACCACCACCGCACGTCTGCAGGAGAAGCTCCTGAAGCCGGAAGTCCGTCAGAAAAGCAAGGAGCAGGTTAAGGAGAAAGCACGAGATTCCGTTCTGCAACTGCTGAATCGCTTGCAGGCAGAACAGGCACAGCGGAAGCCATCTGTCCCGCCTACCGCCGAAAAGTCAGAAACACGAGGTGATGTTTATTGAGCAAAGAAGTCAACGAAGAACGCACTCCCCGAACCGTTGAAGATGTGAAAGCGATGCTGACCAAGCACTCCAACGGAGAAATCCAACGGACGATCCAAAACTGCATCACGATTTTGCAGAATGACCATGTGCTTGCCGATGCCATCCGGCTGAACTTGTTGAGCGAGCGCATCGACATTGTGAAGCCCGTGGGCTGGCCCCGCTCCGGCAAGACCCTGAACGACACTGACATGAAGTATATCCTGCGCCGGATGGAGAAATACGGCATTTCCAGCGAGAAGAAAATTGAATCCGCTATCCGCATCGTTGCCAACGAGAACCGTTACCACCCCATCCGGGATTATCTGAACAGTCTGAAATGGGATGGCACGGAACGGATAGCCCACGTCCTGCACCACTTTCTCGGCGCTGCGAAGGACGAGTACACTTGCGAAGCCATGAAAATCTTCCTGCTGGGTGCCATCAAGCGGGTGTTCCAGCCGGGATGTAAATTTGAGACCATGCTCTGTCTGGTAGGCGGGCAGGGTGTGGGAAAGTCCACCTTTTTCCGGCTGCTGGCGGTCAAGGACGAGTGGTTCTCGGATGACCTGCGGCGGCTGGACGATGACAACGTATATCGCAAGCTGCAGGGGCACTGGATCATTGAAATGTCGGAGATGATTGCCACCGCCAACGCCAAGAGCATCGAGGAGATCAAGAGCTTTCTCAGCAAGCAGAAGGAGACCTATAAAGTCCCCTACGAGACCCATCCTGCCGACCGTCTGCGCCAGTGCGTCTTTGCTGGCACGACCAACCGGCAGGATTTTTTGCCCCGTGACCGCACGGGCAACCGCCGCTTTATCCCTGTCCCAGTGGATGCGGAACTGGCCGAAGTGCACATTCTGGACAATGAGGAGGAATCTCGCACCTATATCGACCAGCTTTGGGCAGAAGCTATGACCATCTACAACAGCGGCAACTACAAGCTGGCGTTCAGCCCCGCCATGCAGGAAACGCTGCAAGCCCATCAGCAGGACTTCATACAGGAGGATGCGCAGGCTGGCATGATCTACGCCTTTCTGGAGGACTACACGGGTGACCGGGTGTGTTCCAAGCAGCTTTACGCGGAAGCACTGGGCAACACCAATATCCCGGCAGAGTGGGAGACCCGTGCTATCTGCGAGATCATGAACACCGGCATTTCGCGCGGCGATATCCAAGGCTGGCAGGCGCACAAGACCGCCAAGCGTTACCCGAAGTACGGCGTTCAGAAAGGCTGGGAGCGCGTAACCAGCCCCGAAACCGGGGCTGAAGATTTCTCCGAAATAACGGATGCAGAAGCTAAGCAGCTGGGCTTTCCCTTCTGATGAACAGTGGTTACACGGTTGGTTACAGATTCGGTTACACCTCAGTTACGGCGGAAAAGCCGCACGGCTGCTGCGTTTTCCTCTTTCTGTAACCATGTAACCTTAAAAAGAGAAGAAAAAGTATAAAGTGCATCGGACTGCCTATGTGCAGAAAAAGAGAGTTTTCCTGCCCGGTTACAGGCGTTCGGTTACAAGGAATTGGAGGTCTGCCTATGAAGGAAGTTC
>CAKSVD010000013.1 GCA_934503275.1 uncultured Faecalibacterium sp. | reverse complement strand
CAGGTGGAAGCCCGGTTCGAGGATGGAACCACTCTTTCCATTGACTGCATCGCCATTGAGGACGAATACGGCAACACTCCGGCACAGCAGGCGGAGTTTGACTGGCTGCTCTACAGCAAGCCCTTGGAGTATGCTCAGCTTGTGCTGGGTGGCGAGATTGAGCATTATCTCTCACTTGGCTGTGACCATGGCAGGTTAGAAGATTGACCTTTAATTAGAATATACAGATAAAACCGACAACCATCTACTTGCGACTTGCAAATAGATGGCTGTCTATTATTAACTACGCATTTTAACAATGATTTTTCTTTTCAACAAGCATTCCGATAATAAACGAAAGTAGGAAAACGAGTAGCCAAATCAAAACTCCGTAGTGTGCCTTGAGCTGCCATACTTTTCCTATATACATATCCGGCGTGATTTTTGTGGCGTTTATTTTGATAATAAAATCGCCCAACACTTGTCCGATCAAAATTCCTGTCCAGTTTCCAGCTGTTGTGATAAGAGCTGCTCTATACATTTCCAGAAAACAGAAAGTAACAGATGCAACCCATAAACACAAATAATAATGGGCTGCTGTCCATTCAAACAAGTAGACTTCATGAAACACTGTTTGAGAAAGAAGATAGCACACCACATATGCTAAAAATACGATCAGCAAAAATCCGAGACAAGTTTTCTTTTTTGATGCTGTGTTCTTCATACGGCTTTTGAATCCTATTCCAATGTGTACCGCCATCTTTGCGTTTCATTATAAAACAGCTTGGCTGCTTACTTCGATACTATTTCGACAGTTGGCATCTTGCCTTCCAATCCGAGTTCGTCATCTTCTGCAACTCTATAAAGCGTGCAACCAAGCTTCTTAAAACGATCAGTTTTCAAAGGAGAAACTATCCAGTAAGGTCAGCAGATAATCGTTTGGAATACCAGCCGTCTCACTTTTTTGAGCATTTTCATTGCGGACATAAAGGGCATAGTCTGTTGCATGGTGTTGGAACATGGTATACTGTGCAATTGTACAGCCAGCACGATCCTGTACTGTGTAGATCGCAAAGCATTTTCCTGACTTCGATGTGTAAAGCTTTTGGGAAATACTGTAATTCTGTTTAGGGAACGTTTTCGTATACGTTTTCCGAGAACCGCACATTCCATCCACATCATAAAATGTGTTAGCGCAAAGCGAAATACTTACATTTCCGTCCAGCCAGTATCTTGTATATTCCGTTTCCGTGACTTTGGTGGAGGAATTGAAAAAGACATTCAGTTGATCTTTTGGGGCAATGCTATGCTCCATGGTGTCCAGCAAAGCGTTTTCCACAAAATGAACGCCGAACAGCCGCTCGACCTGCTCCTGCGATTCTGGTGTTATAGAGTAGAAAGTTGCTCCGGTGCGGGCTCGTTCCTTCACGGTTTGTCGAACCGATTTGTCAATTTCCGTATTGCTTATAACCTCATCTATTTCAGAGACATAGCAAATCTGTGTATCCTCCGGCCTATACGTAATTGAACTGCTCATATCTGCTTCAAGTGCATTTGAGACCGGACTTAGAAGAACTACTACCCCCAGTAACATAGCAAAGGAGAAGGTTAAACTTTTCTTCATAAGACACTCCTATTCAACCGATTCATAGTAAGATGAAATATGGAACCCGAATTGAATTCGATTCTAGACGATTGATTCGGGGACGTCCAGCTGATGCTGTAAAGTTTTTAGATGCTATTTACGTTTACAACAGCAAATGCCGTTACAAAGGTGTGTGTGATTCTTTCAGAACAATCAAATCTTTTGAACTTCACCATCTGAATGTACATGCGCGAAATTGGTTAATGCGTTAAGTTCTGCATCGGAATCTCCCTTTCATCTCAAATTCCACTCTAGCTATTATCAATGATATCAAAGCACAAGAACCCGTCGAAGTCCACGATTTTGTATCAAAATAGAGAAAACTTGTAACGAAATCGGTGTGGCTGCAAACAATATGACCCTCAACACTGGGCATCCAGCTATGGTTTTCATATTTGAATCGTGCATCTTATTAATGCCTTTTTCTGCAGTAAAAATAAGAAAGGATGGACGGAGTGCCAATATACAATAGTATTGACCAAATCATGACCGTTTTCGATTTATTGGGCAGAGCAAAAAGAATTGTAATACCTAAAAGTATAGTAGGAAAAGTTAATTCATATAAAAGCATGTGTGCATATCTCCATGTTTGACAATCGTCTAATGTCCATGGTAAACGCAAACCAACATACTTATTGAATGGAAGCTTTTTAGAGCAATTTCCAAAGATAGCCATAAAACCAAACACGAGAATCTCTGAAAGAAAAATTTCCTGCGAATCAGATAGCACAATGACTCGCAACTCTTTTAATATTATATAACTAACGATAATAAATAAAAGTAGAATAACGCTAATACATATTATAGAAATTGAATAATTGTTTTTTCTGTCACTTTCTTCCAAAATTATATCATTCTTGTGCATCAACAAAAAAGCAACACTTATTATTGCAAAAAACAGACCAAATAACATACGAATGATATTATTGGGAATCAATAATTCTCCTGCAATTCCGATTAAGCACAAAATTCTTACAAGGAACAGTTTGTCGTGCTTCATCTTTGCTCACCCCTCAAGCCTAGAATCATTTCATAGAATGTACTTAGCCTTAAATACACGAATAGCTTCTCACGGTTGTAAATCCGAAATAGTAAGTTCGCATGATAATAAAATAGTCCTTCAACACGGTAATATAAATTATTTAGTTCTCCATTTCCACCACTTTACCAGCATTACAATAACGGCAACCACGAAAACAGCTATAAACAGTACCAACGATATTTCATTCAGAACAATATTCCGCTTAAAGAAGAAAAGCACCACCAACCGCACTGCAAGAGCAACTAACAGCAAAGCTCCTATAATTTTACTCATGATTCTTTTCCTTTCGATGTTTCTTTACGGTTCCTAAACTCTCTTGCAACATATGAATGATATGTAACACCATAACCACCCACAGAAGTATAAACCATCCGAGAAGTACTATACGCAATAAGTTTTCTTCATTTTAGTTCCTCACTGTACAACATAGCCAATAAGAGCAACGATCTTTCCATTATCATACAAAAGAGCTACTTCGTTGTTGAGTTCAATCAAACTTTCGTAAGCTCCCAATTGGCATTCATCTAAAATATCTTTATTAACTGCGTAGTCGATTTTATAAGGAGAAACATCTTTTCCATTGTTACTTAAATCGAATAACTCAAAAATTTGATTTGTTGGCAGCTCACTTACCTTTGCATATGAGAAAAAATTCTGTATCTTTTTCATCAGTATCGCTTCACCTCGATAAAATTCTGCGGCAGAAATATATATCAATCTATTTATTTTTGATGCTTTTTATAACAACAAAAACTATTATGAGAACGCAAATGCCTCCACTTGATAAACAAAGTACATTATCTTCTGCCCTTAGAACACCCACAGCACTTCTCATGTTCCAATAATACAAATCGTAAGACAAGCTCATGATTGCAAATGTAAGGAGGCCATAGTATGCTTTCTTCATTGGCAATCGGTGTCCTTTCAATTTTTGCGTAAAAACTTAATGGCATAGCGAATCAGATACTTTACAAGAACTACCAGTACGATTCCTACGATTACCGCTATCGAAATAACCAGTAAAAGTTCCAATGGTGAAAACTTCATGCTTATCCTTCCCGGTTTTGATATTGTAGAAACACTGATACTGATTTCAATATCAATGTACCATAGATTTTTCCGAAAGCAAGGTCTTTGGCAAAACTGGTCGTTATTGTGGCAAAAGTGGTATATCAAGCCACTTGTCAGGCGCAAATGCACAGTTTATAATAGTGCCAGAAATATTACTTTGTGGAGGACGACAACATGGCAAGGTATCGAATTGCAGTCTGCGATGATGAACCGTCAGAACTTGAAGATATTGTTCAAATCGTTCGGCGATATGATGTCCATGGCAACTTTGACATTGAGAATTACACAGACGGTGCAATGCTTTTAAGTGATTTGCAGCTAAAAAAGAAGTTCTTCGATCTTCTGCTGCTCGACATCGAAATGCCTTCAAACGGATTTCAGATGGCACAAACCTTAACACAGATGGAAAAACATCCGTTGGTGATCTTTGTTACAAAGCGGCATGAATACGCTGTGCAGGGGTATGGCATTGCATTCCGTTATCTGGTGAAACCACTTGATGAATCGCTTTTTACTGCTGCAATGGATGCAGTTGTCCAAGAATTGCATTCCAAACACTTTACCGTTGAATATGAAGGAGCTACGCTCTCATTGGAGACAGCGGAAATTTATTATCTGGAAAGCCATGGGCATAAAGTTTTGATCCATTGTAAAGGGCAAGACCTCACTCTGCGAATGACGATTCCAGAAGCCTTAGAACAGTTGCCGAAAAGGTGCTTTGCTTCACCGCATAAAAGCTATCTTGTCAACATGGAGCATATTGTCTATGCCACTGGAACGACAGTTGTTCTGTCCAGCGGAAATCAATTGCCAATCAGTCGGAGGAAGCGTCAGGAGTTCAATCAGAACTTTAACGCTTATTTGGGAAGATGATATATTATTTTGTTGAATTTGCCGGGAGCTTTGCCAACATTGCGTTGCTCGTACTTTTCGTTGACCGCTTATTCCAGAAAAAAGATTTATCTTCACGATGGCTCTATCTTTATATTGCGCTTCTAATCGTGGGGCAATGTATATTGAGCTTGTTTCCCACTTGGGTGATGCCGCGAACGATTTACCTTTTGCTGGGAGGATTTCTTCTGGCAATTTTGTTTTATGAAGCACAAATATGGCAAGCCATCTTTGCAAGTGCTGCATTTTTCACGCTTGTAGCAGTAGTTGAAGTCCTTGCGATGCTTCTTATCGGACTGCGCATCCCGGATACAGATGTCCTAATGCAAGCAGGTGCGGCCAGACTGATTTACGTGGTGTTCTCGAATCTGATTCAGATTCCATTGCTAATCTTAGTTTCACATTTTTTCAGCCGGAAAGAAAATGTGCTGCGCGTTCTTTGGCTGCTGCCGATCATCGCTATTCAGATTGCCAGCATTGCAGTTTGCTATGTGGTACAGTACCATGCAGCGGATGAAAATTTTCCAGACTACCTGATTGGCTTTATGGCAGTACTTCTCTTAATAAACATCCTAATTGTTTTCTATGTGGAAGCTCTCCGAAAAAATGAGCAGGAAAAATTCAGAGCGGAATTTAACGAGCAGCAATATCGCTTGCAGATGGAGTATTACCAGCAGCTAAAGGAACGGCAAGAAGAAACAAGAGCCCTTTGGCACGACATCAAAAAATATATTCTGGCAATGCAGGCGGTGGCGGGGCGTGGGAATTCCGAAGAACTTCACAAAATTGTACGAGATGCAACGGATGCCTTTGAACGTTCCAAAAATATTTCTACGATTGGAAATCCAGTTGTGGACGCACTGTTGAATCAGTATTTACATACAGCAGAAGAAAACGGCATCAAAGTCACTCTGGACGTAACGATTCCAGAAGTTCTATCTATATCTCCGTTATCTTTAAGCATCCTGATTGGAAACACATTCGACAATGCAATTGAAGCTTGTTGTGGCTTGCCGCCAGAACAACGAAAAATCCATTTGCAGCTGCGCAAACAGTATCGAAGCCTTTTCTACCGCCTTGACAATCCATACAGTGATATCTCGCGCAGCCTTCGGGTTGGCAGCCACCATGGATATGGACTGAAAAATGTAAAACGTGTGGTGAAGGAAAGCGATGGCGATTTTTATGCCGAAAAGAAGAATGGAACTTTTACCGTGAAAGTTCGATTAAACTGCGAAAATTAAATATGTTTCCACAGCCAAATGATCAGCCTCCATACTGATTGTTTGGCTTTTTATTTTCTGAAAAAGGAGCGTGATGCCATGACCCAACCGAAAACCGACCTTGCCTACCTCCGCAACGAAAAAGCCAAAGCAGAGCAGAAGCTGCGCTCTTGCCAGCACCGGGAGAAGATCCTTGAACGCCAGATGTCAAAGCTGAACCGGAGAGAGCGTGTGCATCGCCTTTGCACCCGTGCCGGAATGCTGGAAAGCTTTCTGGTCTGTCCGGGAGAACTGACCGATGATCAGGTGATGGAACTGCTGAAAATCTCGTTCCGCCAGCCTGAAGTCGTGCTGGCGCTTGCAAAGATGGTGCATGATGTTCACGAACGCAGCAACGTCCAAAACCCTTTAGAATAAAGGGCGCAATTATACACCGTTCCGGTGAAATTGCGGTCTTGCAGACGGCTCGATGAAATCGAAGCTGGCGTTTGTGCGCCAGCCCGATTCCATCCCAAGGAAAACTGCATTTTCCTTGCGCTGCTTTGCAGCTATCCTTTTGCGGCTCCCGCCTGAGATCGAAGCGCACAGCACTCCGCTCCAAGGCGGCGAGCACAACCGAATACGATTCCAGACCGTTCATCAAGAGCAATCTTGCTGGGCGGTCTTTTTGTTTGGGGGTGATGCCTATTCCGTGTCCGCATTTCAAAATTACCATCGTCAAGCGCAGCCAAGGGCAGTCCGCTGTTGCCGGGGCCGCTTACCAGAGCGGCGAACGGCTGTTCAGCGAGTACGACCAGAAAACAAAATTCTACAACAAGAAGAAAGAGCTTGTCCACGCCGAGATCATGCTGCCGTCCCATGCGCCGCCCGGATTTGCAGACCGGGCAACGCTCTGGAACGCCGTAGAAGCTGTGGAGAACCAGTGGAACTCCCAGCTTGCCCGGCGCATCGTGCTGGCATTTCCGGTGGAGGTTCCGAAAGAGCAGTACCTTCCCATGCTTAAAGAGTTTTGTCAGGAGCAATTCGTATCCAAGGGCATGATTGCCGATTTTGCCATCCACGACAAGGGAGATGGTAACCCACACGCCCACATTCTGTTGACGCTCCGGGCAATGGACGAACACGGCAAGTGGCTTCCAAAAGCCCGAAAGGTTTACGACCTTGACGAGAACGGCGAGCGCATCCAGCTCCCCTCCGGCAACTGGAAGTGTCACAAGGAAAACACGGTGGACTGGAACGACCAGAAGTACGCCGAGATCTGGCGGCATAGCTGGGAAACCATCACCAACCGCTATCTGGAAGCAGCTGGCAGACCAGAACGTGTTGACCTGCGCTCCTTTGAACGGCAGGGCATCCAGCAGATACCGACCGTCCATCTCGGTCCCGCCGCACACCAGATGGAAAAGCGCGGGGTGGAAACCTTTCTCGGCAATCTGAACCGGGACATTCGAGCCGCCAACAGCCTGATGCAGTCCATCCGCAGCACCATCCGTGGGCTGCAACGCTGGATCGCAGATCTGAACGAAAAGAAGCAGCTTCTTCTGGACGCACTGGAAAAAGCGAAGGAACCCACGCTGTCCGATTTGCTGGTGGACTACTTCAACCTCCGCAACGAGCAGCGCAGCGAGTGGTCGAGCAGGGCGCAGATAAAATGCACAGCCCGTGACCTTTCCGAAGTCATGCAGGCTGTTGATTATCTGAAAGCCCATTCTCTGAACACCATCGAGGATTTGGACATTGCAATTTCTAACCTGAATCAGACCGCCGCCCCGCTTCGCAGGCAGTTGAAGCAGAACGAAAACCGTATGCGGGCAATCGCTCAGATCAAGGACGCCGCTGCCGTCCATGCCAAGCTGAAGCCCATCCATGATACCTTTATCAAGAAGAACTTCAAGCTGATCAAGGACGCTTACGCCGCCCAGCACAAAGAGGAACTGGACACCTTCAATAAAGCTGTCCGCACCCTGATGAAGCTGAACGGCAGCACAGCGGTGGATTTTTCGGCATTGGATGCCGAATTTTCTGCGCTGCAATCCAGCAGCGCAGAGCTGCGCACCCAACTGGAAACCTTGCAGCCGGATATCTCCGCACTGAAAAATATCCGCAAGTATATCGACATGGTGCTGAATAAGCAACAGCTTTCCGCACCGGGCGGCAAGACCCCGGAAAAGGAATCTGTACTGAAGAGGCTGCACAAAGCCAAAGCCACCGCCGCCCCGAAGAAACCGGAGCAGCAGAAGAACACACCGGAGCTTTAAGGAGGAAGTAGCATGACCTACACCCAAGCCCAGATCGACAAAGCCAATGCGGTGGATCTGGAAAAATTTCTCCGGGCACAGGGCGAAACGCTGGTGCGCAGCGGAAAAGAATACCGCTGGAAAGCCCACGACAGCCTGACCGTCTGCGGAAACAAATGGTTCCGGCACAGCCAGAGCAAGGGCGGCTTGCCGGTGGATTTCGTGATGGAATTTTACGGCAAGTCCTTCCCCGAAGCGGTGCAGATGCTGACCGGAGAGCCGGGCGAAGTTCAGCCGGAGACTGACCCCGCCCACTCTCCGGCGTTTCGTTTGCCGCTGCGGAACGTCACCAACGCCAACATCCTGAACTATCTGACACAGGAGCGGAAACTCAGCCCCTCGCTGGTGAACTTCTTCATCGCTGCCGGAGATATTTACGAGGATTCCGCCCACCACAACGTGGTCTTTGTGGGGCGAGATGCAGACGGGCATCCCCGCTACGCAAGCAGCCGTGGCATCCATGAGAAGTTCCGGCAAGATGCAGCCGGTGCAGAAAAGGCATTTGGCTTTGCCCACCGTGGCACCGACAAACAGTTGCTGGTCTTTGAAGCCCCTATCGACCTGCTGTCCTTCATCGAACTGTTCCCGAAAAACTGGCAGCAGCACAATTATCTGTCGCTGGGCGGGGTGTCGGGCAAGGCGCTGCGGCAATTTCTTTCTGAACGCCCGGACGTGGAGCGGGTGTTCCTCTGTCTGGATGCTGACAAAGCCGGAGAGGATGCCTGCAAGCGTCTGGCTGCTCTGCTGCCGGACACCGTGAGCGCGACCCGCATCCAGCCCTGCATGAAGGACTGGAATGATGTTCTGGTGCACCGGGCAGAGATCCCGAACCGCAATTATTTCAAAAGCATCGTGCTGAAAGAGCCCCCGAAGAAAGATTCCGTGAAGATCATCCGCATGAGCGACGTGGAGTTGACCCCGGTGGACTGGCTCTGGAAACCGTATCTGCCGTTCGGGAAGTTGAGCGTGCTGCAAGGCAATCCGGGTGAGGGCAAAACCTATTTTGCCATGAACCTTGCCGCCGCTTGCACCAGCGGAAAGCTGCTGCCCAACATGGAGCGAATGGAGCCATTCAACGTAATCTACCAGACCGCAGAGGACGGTCTGGGCGATACGGTCAAGCCCCGCCTGATCGAAGCGGGTGCAGACCTTGACCGGGTGCTGGTCATTGATGACAGCGATGTGCAGCTGACGCTCTCCGATGAACGAATTGAAAAAGCCATTATCGAGAACAACGCCCGAGTGGTCATTATCGACCCGATTCAGGCGTATCTCGGTGCCGATGTGGACATGAACCGGGCAAACGAAGTGCGCCCCATCTTCATGCGGCTGGGACAGGTAGCGCAGCGAACAGGCTGCGCTATTTTGCTGATCGGGCATCTGAACAAAGCCGCCGGAATGCAGAGCTTACAGCGAGGTCTCGGCTCCATCGACATTGCCGCAGACGAGATGCTGTCCGGCATCGAGCCGCAGCGAGAAACCAAGACCCAGCAAGCTAAAGACCTGATCTGCACCCTGCTTGCCGGAGGAAAGCAGGTGCTCAGCGAGGACATCGACAAGGCGGCGCTGGAAAGGGGCATCCCCGGCAGAACCGTCCGGGATGCAAAACGGGAACTGGGCGATGCCCTGAAAAGCAAGATCGTGGAAGGCCGCAAAAAGGTCTTTTGGATGGAATAAGCCATTTGGCTGGCAGAAAATTTTGGCTGGCAAGAAAATCATGGTACACCCACAGTTGCCAGTCTGCCAGCCAAATTCAGAAAATAACGATAAAAGGAGAAAATCAATGGAAAATCGGAATTCGAGTTATTCGGTGCAGATTGGCAAAACCACCTTTATTGTGTGTGTGAAGCAGTCCGAAACCGCCAAAAAGCCGATTGAAAAGATGTTCAAGGATATGTGCAGACATGAGGTCACACGGGACTTCCTTGCAGACAACCTGATGAATTTAGAAAAATTACCAAAAACCTCTTGACGAAGTCCAGCCCGAAGGCACAGGGTATCGGGCGAGGACGAGATTTGCCAAGTTCTTCAACCTCCCGGAGCTGATGTCCATGTTCAAGGAAGTGGCCGACATCAAAACCAGTGACCAGCTCCATCTGCCTGTGCCGGAGGCAAAGTTTGAGACCGTGGTAGCAAAGCCGTCCGACCTCCAAAAAGAGATGGTGCAGGAACTGAGCAAACGTGCCGCAGATATCCACTCCGGTGCAGTGGATGCTTCCGTGGACAATATGCTCTGCGTCACCAACGATGGGCGCAAAATCGGCTTGGACGTGCGCCTGATGAACCCCATGCTGCCGGACGACCCCAGCAGCAAGCTGAACGTCTGTGTGCGGAATGTGCTGCAAATATGGGAGGACGGCAGGGAGCAGAAACTGACACAGCTGCTGTTCTGTGATCTTTCTACCCCGAAAAACGATGGCAATTTCAACGTCTACGAGGATATTCGCAAGAAGCTGATTGCCGCCGGTGTGCCAGAAAACGAAATCGAGTTCATTCACAGTGCTGACACCGAAGCGAAAAAGGCTGCACTGTTCTCCAAAGTGCGCTCCGGCGATGTGCGCGTCCTGCTGGGCAGCACCGCAAAGATGGGCGCAGGAACCAATGTCCAGCAGCGTCTTGTGGCAGTGCATCATCTGGATGTCGGCTGGAAACCCAGCGACATGACCCAGCGCAACGGGCGCATCATCCGGCAGGGCAACATGAACAAGGAAGTCAAGGTGTTCAACTACGTCACCGAAGGCACATTTGATTCGTACCTCTTTCAGACCCTTGAGAATAAACAGCGATTCATCTCGCAAATTATGACTTCCAAATCCCCGGTGCGTTCCTGCGATGATGTGGACGAACAGGCATTGTCTTATGCGGAGATCAAGGCACTTTGCGCCGGAAATCCTCTTATCAAGGAGAAGATGGATTTGGATGTGCAGGTCGCAAAGCTGAAAGTGCTGAAAGCCGACCATCAGAGCCAGAAATTCCGTCTACAAGACAAGCTGCTGACCAAGTTCCCGGCTGACATTCAGGAAACGAACGCCTATATTGCTGGGGTGAAAGCGGACGCACAGCTTGCCGCCGCCCATCCGCAGGTGCAAGAGGGTTTCTGCGGCATGACCATCAAGGGCGTGACCTACGATGAGAAAAAGACCGCTGGTGAGCGACTGGTCCTCGCTTGTTCCGAACTGCCCAACGCCGAGGAAAAAGTCATCGGCAGCTACCGGGGCTTTGAACTGTCTCTGCGGTTCGATACCTTCCGCAGCGAATATCAGGCGATTCTGAAGGGTCAGCGGAGGTACCCGGTAGCACTGGGCACCGACCCGCTGGGCAACATTATCCGTTTGGATAATTCGCTGAATAACTTCCCGGAGCGCATTAACTCTGCTGAGAATGAACTAGCCACTCTGCATCAGCAGCAGGCAGCGGCGCAAATCGAAGTGGAAAAGCCCTTCCCACAGGAGGAAGAACTGGCCGAAAAGTCCGCACGGCTTGCAGAGCTGAACGCTCAGTTGGATGTGGACGAAAAGAGCCACGAGCCGGAACAGGACGAGGAAGAACAGGAGGATACCCCGCGCCGCCCCTCGGTGCTGGCAGCACTGGAAGAAAAATCGGACAAGCCGGAGCCGGTGAAGCCCTTCCGCAGTTATTACGACAAGGACGGTGATGCCCGGTGAGGGAAAAGCGGGATGAAATCATTATCCTGAGAACCACAAAAGCCGAGAAGAACCGCATTTATGAGAAAATGCTGGGCATGGGCATCCGCAGCCTGAGTGCCTATATCCGCAAGATGGCGCTGGACGGCTACTGTCTGAACCTTGACCTGCCGCAACTACGGCGCATGGCATATCTTTTGCAGATGTGCAGCAACAACCTGAACCAGTACGCCAAACGTGCCAACGAGTGCGGCAAAGTCTACGCCGCCGACATGGAGGACCTGCGGCAGCGGCTGGATGAGCTGATTGAGATTGGTCGGCAGATTCTTTCCCGGCTGGCAGAACTCTAAAATTTTTCCCCGCAGTTGGAGGGCTGCGGGGGTACATAAGGGTTGACATCCTTGCAAAGTAATCGTTGACACCTTTATAATCGGGGTGAAAGAAAGGCAGGTGCTGGATATGAGGTTCATTTTTAAGATGATCGTTTTCCCGGTTTGGCTGCTTACGGCTTTCCTTGCGCTGATGCTGAAATGGACGCTGAACCTGTCGTCGTTCGTGCTGGCTCTGCCCATGCTGTATATCTTCGGCTGCGGCCTTTATACGCTGTACTGCCGGGAGTGGATGCAGTTTTTGATCTTGCTGGTGGCAGAGTTTGGCTGCTTCCTGCTCCTCACCGCCGGAACGGTCATTGTAGAAGCCGTGGAATGGTTCAGCGGCTGGATTGCAGAATTATAAAATTTTTATGCCGCCACTGTGCGGCATTTTCTTTTTGCCGGGAGGTGGTCAAACTGGCTGCAACAAGATTGATTGCACTGCACAAAAACAAGGGAAAATCCGTTGCGGCCTGCCTGAAAAGCCGCACGGATTACGCCCAGAACCCGGACAAGACACAGCAGGGCGAACTGGTCAGCAGTTACGAATGCAGTCCCCTGACCGTGGATGAAGAATTTATGCTCTCCAAACGCCAATACGAACTTGCCACCGGTCGCAGGCAGAAAAGTGATGTGATCGCCTATCAGATTCGGCAATCGTTCAAACCCGGAGAGATCACCGCCGAGGAAGCCAATAAAGTCGGTTATGAGCTTGCCATGCGGTTTACCAAGGGCAAGTATGCTTTTATTGTGGCGACCCATGCCGACCGGGAACACATTCATAATCACATCCTCTACAACTCCACCGCACTGGACAGTACCCGGAAATTTCGGGATTTTTTGTTGTCCGGGCTGGCGGTGCAGCGGTTGAGCGATTTGATTTGTCTGGAACATCAGCTTTCCGTTATTGAAATCAAGCCGTACCGGGAGCGGCAAAAGCGCACACTTTATCCACCCAAAGAAAGCAATCGCGACAAGCTGTGTTCTGTAATTGACGGCATCCTGCTGAACGAGAAGCCCACAGACTTTGAAGCCTTTCTTCAAAAGCTGGAACAGCAGGGCTATGAAATCAAACGAGGAAAGCACACTTCGGTCAAAGGTGCACGGCAGAAACGCTTTATCCGTTTTCGCACATTGGGCGTAGGGTACAGCGAAGATGAAATCAAGGCGGTCATTGCAGGAGAAGCAGAACATCGCCCACATCAGAAGCAGCCGCCAAAAGAACAGCCGTTCGGACTGCTAGTGGACATTCAGGCAAAACTCTCCGAGGGCAAAGGCGAAGGCTACGCACGGTGGGCAAAACGCTATAATCTGAAAGAGATGTCCAAGACCCTGATTTTCTTACAGGAAAATAAAATCGGTAGCATCGAAGAAATGCAGGAGCGAGTAAATGCAGCGACTGCACGATACCATGAGCTAGGCGATTCCATCAAGGCCGCAGAGCAGCGCATGGCGGAGATCGCTGTCCTGCGGGCGCACATCGTCAACTATGCCAAAACCCGACCTGTGTATGATGCTTACCGTAAGGCTGGGTACAGCAAAAAGTTTTTGGAAGAACACCGGGAACAAATCACGCTGCACAAGGCGGCAAAAGCCGCTTTTGACGAAGCGAGTTTGAAAAAGTTGCCAAAGGTAAAAGAACTGGATGCCGAATACTCCGCACTGCTTTCTCAAAAGAAAGCTGCTTATCCAGCCTACCGTAAGGCACGGGATGAAATGCAGGAATTGAAAAAAGCACAGAAGAATGTGGAGCTGTTCTTCGCCGAGGAAAAAGACCCCAAGGAAAAATCGCAGACCCGCTAAACAGAAAACACCGAGGATTCTTCCCATTTGGGGGAGAGTCCTCGGTGTTCTTTTTCGTTGTAGAAGCATTTGGCACAAATGCGCAGCCTGCATCCGGCGGATGCAGCACACAAAGGGTTTGGGACTATCCCAACAAGCATTTTGCAACGCAAAAATGGCGTTTGTATAGACAAATGCCCTGCTTGCCACTTAGCGACAGCCCTTAAAATGGCGCAAAAAAACAGAGGCCCTTATTCTGGAACCTCCGTTTCTCTGGCTTTCTTAATGCCCTCGGCTGTGGCTTCTATTACAACAAGCTCTTTTTCATTCATAGAATTTAGGAGCACATCAATGTGCTTTCTGCAAGAGCTTGACCTTGCCCCTCCGTCCGCATGAATAAACTGGTCAACTGAAACGTCAAACATGGTAATGAGTTTAACAAAAAGGTCGAAACTGGGATACTGACCTTTGTTCTCAATATTCATAATGGTACGGGAGTCACGGTCTACTAATTCCGCAACATAGGCTTGTGCCCATCCCTTTTCTTCTCTGGCTCGTTTGAGAGCCGCCCCGAGGCCGTGAAAGTCAAACCTTCTTTCTTCTTGGTTCATTCTCATATCACCCTATATCATCGTACATTTCGGGTCGGGTTATGAGAATGTAATGAGATTTTACACAAAGTAGTATTTCATTTCATCAATATGCAGCCTCCAACTTGTACTATTCGAGATAAAGAACTATAATGTACTCTGTGGAGGTGCGAAATGGACTATATGACATTGAAAGAGGCCGCCGAGAAGTGGGGCGTGACACCTCGTAGAGTAAATTACTATTGCGCTGCTGGGCGTATCCCCGGCGCTGTGAAAATGGCCGGTGTTTGGCTGCTCCCCAAGGAAATAGCCAAACCCGCAGATAGACGATATAAAAAGCAGGTGAAAAACGAAAATGAAAATTCTGTTGGTTGAGGATGATTTGGAAATCAGCAAGTTATTAGCTGAATTTTTGCAGGAAAATGGATATGAAGTTTTTTGCCAATATGACGGGCTTCATGTATTGGATTGCCTGAGAGAAAATAAGATCGACTTAATTTTGCTTGATATTATGCTTCCATATCGAAATGGTGATACCGTACTTACAGCGGTAAGAGAATGTTCTACGGTTCCAATCATTGTTATTTCTGCCAAAGGAATAACGCAAAACAAAGTAGATTTACTGCGCCTCGGTGCAGATGATTATATTACAAAACCGTTTGATATGGAGGAAGTTCTGGCTAGAATTGAAAGTAATCTCCGTCGAGTTCAATTTCAAAAAGATAATCCTACCCATTTACGTCATGGCGATTTGGTTTTGGATTTGAACGATAATACCGCCTTTTTGCAAGGCAGCGAATTGACTTTGACGGCAAAAGAATTTGCAATTTTAGAGTTGCTGATGAAATACCCGGATAAAATATTCTCAAAAGCAAATTTATTTCAAAGTGTTTGGAACGCCGAGTATATCAGTGAGGATAACACATTAAATGTTCACATAAGCAATCTTCGTAACAAATTAAAAGCCGTTTGCCCGGACAAGGGCTTTATTGATACTGTTTGGGGTATTGGGTACCGTTTACACAAAGCCAGAGATTAAACCTCTGGCTTTAGATATTCTTTATAGTTTTCTGTTTGGATTTAAGAAATTCTTTACGATTGCCTCTTACAATCAAAGATAAAGGAGGCTGACGATATGAGTCCTATTATTTTAGAAGCACACGACTTGACAAAAAAATATCGGCATACTGTTGCCTTAGATCATATTGACTTGCAAATTGAGAAAGGGAAAATCTACGGTTTTATCGGTCAGAACGGAGCAGGTAAAACTACTTTTCTGCGATTGGTTACAGGGCTGGCATTCCCGACCAGCGGTACTTTAGGCTTATGGGGAAAGAGTTCGGCAAAAGATTTGCAGGAACAGAGAAAGCGGATTGGCTGCATGATTGAAACACCTGCACTATTTCCGGCCATGACAGCTTATCAAAATATGGAGATACAACGCATCCAACGCGGCATCCCCGATAAAACAGTGATTGAAAAGACTTTGAATATGGTTGGCTTAAAGGACACTGGCAAAAAGAGTGTTCGCAATTTTTCTTTGGGTATGAGGCAACGGCTGGGAATTGCAATCGCTCTCTTGAACACGCCAGAATTTTTAATTCTCGATGAACCGATCAACGGACTTGACCCTGCCGGGATTGTCGAAGTCAGAAATTTGCTGAAATCCTTGAACAAGGAATATGGAATGACAATTTTGGTGTCCAGCCATATTTTGGAAGAATTATACCAAACTGCAACAGAATTTATTTTAATTGACAAAGGAAAAATCATTGAAGAAATCTCCGATCAAGAATTGAATGAACGGTGTAAACGGCATATTGCAATCAAGGCTACCGACCCGCAAAAGGCGCTGCTTGTATTGGAAGAAAAACTTCATACAGAAAATTTCAAGTTGATGCCGGATGGAACAATTCGCCTGTACGATTATCTTGATGATTTGGAAAAAGTCGCGGCTGTTTTGTCGGATGCGCATATCCTCGTTACAGGGCTTTCTGTATCCGGCGATACATTGGAAGATTACTTTTTAAGTAAGATAGGAGGTTCAGAAAATGTTAAATCTCCTAAATACTGAGTTTTATAAACTGTTTCATAGCCGGTACTTTTGGGGGATTGTGGCGTTTAATCTTTTTTTGAGCAGTGTGCTGCTGTTAGACAGTATTGGAGAAACATCCAGTCTATTCTTTGCATCACTATATAATGTGCCTATTCTCTTTTTTCTGGCAATCGTCTTTTCTGCGTTGTTTGTTGGAAATGACTTTGGACAAAGAACGCTGCAATCATATATCATTGCAGGCCATAACCGAGGACAGATATTACTTGCAAAACTGATCGCCTATCAAATAGCCTGCATAACGATTTTAGATTTACCATTACTGGTACATGGATTGATTGGTAGGCTTTGCTTCAAAGAAAGTTTCGTGAGTGTTAGCGGCAATCTCTATACCGTTTTGGCAGTTGTAGTTTCTTTATTTGCAATGTGCCTGTTGCCGTTTTTCTTTGCGCTTCTGTTTCGTGATATAGGAAAAACTTTAGCTGTCCCGATGATTCTCTTTTTCCTGATGATATTCTTGATGAATGGAGATCAAGCACTCTTTATTTCGCGAATATTGCCAATGGGACAGCTCCGACTGATTGCATTGCAGCAATTTACCCCATCTATGGTGCAATTTGTTTTCACAGATTTTTTGTGGATATTCATTTTATATTTTGGCGCTTATTTGGGATTTAGGCATTCCGATTTGAAGTGACAGGGAGGTGTCGAAATGAGCAATCTATTAAAAATGGAAAGATACCAATTATCACATAATTTCTTGTATTGGTGTGGCATGGTAGGCATCTTTCTAATTGGCTTTTTTACGGCAGAAACTTATGTCCCGGAAGTTATGGGAACAACCGGCGGGGCGGCTACTTCCCTTGCGGATATTTTTAACGGAATGGTTTATGACTCTACATTTCTTCTCATTCTGATGTCCAGTATTTTAGCTTTGATTTTAGGACAGGAGTTTTCTTATCGGACAGTAGATCTTGAAATAACTGCGGGCCATTCCAGAAAATCAATCTTCTTTTCAAAGGTAATCACATATTTGATTGCGTTTAACGTCATGGCTCTTGTTTATCCCATTGCCGGGTGTATAAGAGAATTTTTTAGATTTGGATTTATTGACGGAGGAAACTTTATTTATCAGGCTGCTAAGGCGGTTCTATACTCTTTACTTTTGAACAGTGCTACTTTTTTCATTGCAATCTGGATTTGCTTTTCACTGCGTAATTCTGCAAAAGCGATTGCTGTTACAGCCGTTACAACGTTTGTACTTAGTCTTTATCTGGGTTTTGGAATGATGTTGAAATTTCCAGTAGCTTTTTTGCCAACTTATCAAATAAGGGAGGCAGTTACCAGCACAGCAATCTTCCAACCATTCCCGATTTTGATTGGAATTGTTTGGGTTGTTACGTTGTTGATTTTATCATGGTGCAGCTTTCGAAAATGTGAATTAAAATAGATTTCAATTAGAAAACGGAAAGAAGGAGGTGTCTAAAATAGAGCTACTGCTATTGATTGTATTTTTGCTGTTGCTTATCTTGCTATTCAAATATCTTCAAACAAAACGGCAAATCCGCAATCTATCAAAACAGATAGCTGAATTGGTAAATGGCAAATCCGAGAAAATGCTGGACATCTCTTTAATTGACAAAGATTTGGAACAACTGGCAGGAATACTAAACCAGTATAACGATAATCAAAGGCAGTTGATTGCCAGTACGCTTCGCCACGAAAACTATCTGAAAGAGTCGATTGCAAATATTTCACATGATCTACGGACACCATTGACCGTTATACTCGGACATTTACAGCTATTAAGAAAAGAAACTCTGACAGACAAGCAGGAACAGCGAATAGAAACCATTTTTCACAAAGCAGAAAGAATGAAAGAATTGGTACAGACTTTTTATGACCTGTCTGTTTTGGATGCCGAGCAGATAACACCCCGGCGAGAAGATTTTAACCTGTCTAATTTGCTGATAAATCTTATTACAGAGAATGCTCCTGCATTGGAAGCAAAAAATATATCCCCTGAAATTGATTTGCCACCCCATTCTGTC
This sequence comes from uncultured Faecalibacterium sp., assembly GCA_934503275.1. GTDB lineage: Bacteria > Bacillota > Clostridia > Oscillospirales > Ruminococcaceae > Faecalibacterium. Next base: position 47,223 of record CAKSVD010000013.1, on the reverse strand, counting down.
TATCTCAATTCTGATTACAGCATGGTGGAAAGGATTTTACAAAATCTACTGACAAATGCGATACGTTATTCATCCGGCAACATAAAAATGGGCTTAAAGCAGACAAGGAAAAATAGGGCTATTTTCACGATTGAAAATCCGATAGATAGCAAAACTGAAATAAATCCCGCCCGCCTCTTTGAACGATTTTATACAGGGGACGCATCCAGACACAACAGTGGTACAGGAGTAGGACTTGCGGTTGTAAAGTTACTGACGGATAAACTAGGCGGCAATGTTTCTGCTGAAATTAAATCCAATGTATTGACTGTGACACTCGAAATCCAATAATTTTTCATTCATCTGCCGGACGACGGCAAAAGAAAAAAGCCGTCGTATGGCGGAAAACAATATTCCCTACAAGGTGCGGGCGGCACTGCTTCTGGTGCCGCTGAATACACCAATGCCTACCGGAGCAGTGACTCAATCCTTGTGGTACATTGCAGTTCGTTCCGGGGACGTCCACCGGGTGCAGCACTATCTTCGCACAGAAAGGGATACCTAAGATGGAGCAGTTATCGGCACGTCTGCTGTTAACGGCTGGCATCCTGCTGCTGATCGCAGGGGGGATTTTCGCCATTCTCCAAGGATGGCTCTATACCGGCCTTCTCTGGGCGGGTGCGTTTGGATGCCTGATGGCAGCTCTGAACTTTCGGGATTCCAAAAATGACGGCGGCTAAAGCACACGGCATCGTAGTGCACGGTCAATGCGGAAATGCGAGCTACACCCGATTTTCCATATCGAGTGATATAGATTTGGCTTTGGGGGAGGATTGTCTATTGTATGCAAAAAATTGAAGTTGTTGTTCGCATCACGAAGGATCACTGCCCACCGCAAGAGCAGACGATTTTTGAATGGTTCGATTTGATGCGGAATCCCACAGACGCTCTGAGCCGTCCCGATCTGGAAATCAACTTGGAACACCACCGTGTTTTCAAACACGGAACAGAGGTGTACATGAGTCGTTATGAATACGGTGTTTTGAGTTTGATGGCACAGCATCCGGGCAAACTGTTTACAAAGGAGCAGATCTTTGAAGCAGTCTGGCATAAGGACAGCGAAAGCTATTTGAGAGCCGTCACCAGCACGATCGGTCGAATCCGCCAGAAAATAGAGGATGACAAAGATCACCCCCGTTATATTAAAACGGTTTCCAACATTGGATATCAATTTGTCCCATCATCGGAATCGGTGCGATCAAATCGCAATCTGTAATAAAAGCCATACCGTAAGATTCTAGTAGGATTCTTCGGTATGGCTTTATCGTTTTCTACGCTGTACGAAATCGGCATCCTTGCATAGATGACCAAGAATATTCTAAAATAGAGATAACTTAATTCAGGAGGTCAAACCATGCGAACATTTGAAGAAGTATTGACCCACTTCCATAGCTTTTTAGAGTCTGCGACCTATTTGGACGTTGTTCCATGCCGCTGGGGATATGTAAGGCTTTTTAATGAGGGCGACCCTATCAATTTCAATGCAATTCTTTGCCGTACACCACAAGAACTATATACGGCATTGGAAAATGATTTGGAAACAGAGATTCAGGTCAGCTTGGGAATCGACTGAATTGGTATAAAATTGGTTTGCTTTTGGGTTCGTTTTGGTATAGTGACTTTGAAAAATGTGCTATACTGTACCACAAGCAAAACATTTTCAGGGATTTTCAATCTTACTGTAAAACTCTGTCAGATGCTTTGCCAGTGTGCGGGTCGAGTCCATTAAGGTTTCCCGCACTGCTTCTGGACAGGAAAGATAGATTCGATTGAACTCTTTTAATTCTATTTCCGTCTTGTCCATCCCCGGAGTGATCAGCGCATCAAGCGAAATCGGCAGAACACGAGCAATCGCCAAAAGAATTTCGTAAGACGGATTCATGCTGCCTTTTTCAATGTTGGCGATATGCTTCGTTGAAACATGGCAGCGTTCAGCAAGCTGTTCTTGGGTTAAACCTGCCAGCTTGCGCTCCTTGCGAACCTTTTCTCCAAGTACTTTCAAGTCAGAATTCGGCATCATCGTTCACCTCAATAGTATTGTATCGTTCTGGTGAATGACGCGGTATAACCTTGTATTTCCTGTGAGCAGGAAGTATAATGCCGATTTTTGCGTTTCCCGGTCGAGTTATAAAAAAACGGTAACTCGTCCGGGCGATTCTACGCGCCATCCGATCACAGTTGCCGTTTGTGGAGGTAACTGTGATTTTTTATTGGGGTAACGCATCAAAAAAAGCCTGTCTGCTGCCGTAGACCAGAATGCCAACAAACCGGCACAATCGTTCTGCTCTACCATCCACAATCGTGCTGATATGCTATATTGCGCCAGCTTCCCGCTATGGGAGGCTGGCGTTTTTGCGCTTTTGGAGCCAAAGTGCCGCAGTCCGCCAGTTTTCCTTGTCCGAATGACCACTTTACAAGAAGATAACTGGAGGATTATTGATAATGAAATCGACCTATTTGCTTCCGTGGTTCAAGATGACCACATGGTACTTCCGACTGTCTCGATTGCTGGAAGTTTCCAACATCAAAAAGCGCACCAAAAATCATGGTGCAGATGCCGACCGTATTTTCATGTTGGTGAAAAATCATGTACTGGCCGTATCCGGCATGGGAGATGAAGCTCCGCCCACTCTCGGCGGAAGAAACGGAGGGAGTGATGTATTATGATCCTGCTGCAACGGGTGAACGAATCCAGAACCTCCGAAAAGACCGTGAAGTGACACAAGAACAGCTTGCCATCGACCTGAACATCAGTGACCGGACCGCTACATGAGAAATCTGGAGAAGGGTGAGAAAGTTCCGTCTGTTGACCTTTTTGTGGAACTGCGGGAGCGGTTCGGCTCCTCGCTGGACTACATCGTTTTGGGTGTATCGGCATCCCAGCGGGAGCAGGAGCTGCAAGATCAGCTGCAAATGCTCCGCAAAGAGCTGAAAGAGATGCAGCGGCGGATTCTGGTCATGCTAGAAATGTTGGGCGAATCCGCTTAAAATTACTTTACTGCTCTGAACCGGAACGATTGGTTCCGGTCAAAATCGCAAAACCGGAACTACTGGTTCCTAACGAGAACTTCAGTTTTCAAGTACACTATGGTCACAGCAAGGGCAGCCCCCCTGACAGGGGCCGACAAGCCCGAAACTGTACCGTGTACCTTGAAAATTGAAGAAGCAGTTTTTCGGCACTTCCAGACAATGATACTTCCGTAATTCGCGGCCCGGTCAGAAAGCAGACGGGGTGGCTGAGATGCCAATGGAGCGGTGCAAATCCGCCGCCGAAAAGTTCCCACCTCCGGGGTGTCGAGGACAAATAGGAGAAAAACAGTATTTTTCAAACCACCAGTTGAGGATTTCTCGGCTGGTGGTTTTACATTTCCCATCAAAATACCGATATGGAGGAAATCTATATGAGTCGATTTTATAACAACTGCGTAGACGAAGCCAGCTTGACTACCCTCTGCCCGATCTGTCTGGATTCCTTTCAGGGGGCAAAGGGCGTTCGCGTCCGGCGCGCAGACCCTAAGCAGAAGATCAAGGATGTCTGCACCTACTGCCAGATTCGCTATGGTTTCGATTATTATGTACAGCCCGACAAGAACGCTGGGCAGTATGTGAAGCGAGGCCATTTCGATGATGAATCTGAATGCGCTTAAAATCGACCCGGAGTTTCAGGGCAAGATCCCGCCCCTGAATTTTGAAGAAGAACAACAGCTTGAGCAGAACATTCTCCACGAAGGACGGTTGCTGAATCCCATTATCATCTGGAATGGCTTTATTCTGGACGGACATACCCGCTACCGTATCCTGCGGAAGCATCCGTTCATCGTTTACCAGATACAGGAGATTAAACTGGCTAACCGTTACGCGGCTCTTTCATGGATCTGCCAGAACCAGCTTGGACGCAGAAATCTTGACCCGGAACGAAAGAAGTTTCTGATGGGCAAGCTGTACGAATCCGAAAAGCTGGCACGGGGCGGCTCCAAAGAGCGGGCACACGATGAGAACGGACGGTTCACCTCAATGGTTCAAAATGATCCATTGAGGGCAAAGCAGCTCTCCACCTGTGAGCGCATTGCCGCACAAAACGGCGTTGGGGCGGCTACCGTAAAGCGAGCGGAAAAGTATGCCAAAGGCGTAGACGCTGCGGAAGATGCAGTCCCCGGTGCAAGAGAGGAAATCCTGACCGGGCGCATCAAGGCAACGGATGCAGAAATCACCGCCTTGGCAAAAACGCCAAAGGCAGAAATTCCTGCTGCTCTTGCAGAATTGCGGAAGCCAAAGCAGGAACGCCAGCCCCGAAAAGCCGAAACCGCTTCTTCAAAACAAACGCTTTCTGAAATCAGCAAAAGCATCCAAGGGCATCAACGCCAGCTTACTGCCGAAGAAAAAACTTCTCTGAAAGCATCCATCGACAATCGCTATCAGGAACGGGCCGTTGCAAACGGCTCCCTGATGATGTGCGAGGTACAGGGTGCAAAAGAGGACTTCATTCGCCGCTGGAATAGCATTTTCAAAGAATACCCGGATGTTTTTGAAGATTCGGACTGCCGCAAGATTATTCACGACTTGACCGAAGATGCCGTACAGTATCTTCTGAAAATAAAGGAGAAAACGCTATGATGCTTTCTAACCTGAACCTTTCCAGCCTGCCGGAATGCAACTTCGAGGTGCGCTACGTTGACAGCGTTCTGCTGAACCCCTGCGCCGAATATCAGCGGCTGCTCCGCATGGGCAAGGTTGCACGAATCGCAGCAAACTTTTCGGAGTACATCGCCAATGAGCCGAAGGTCAGCTACCGGGATGGCCGCTACTTCGTCTTTGATGGTCAGAACACCATTGAGGCACGGAAAACGTGCAACGGTGGGCGTGACCTCCCGATTCGCTGCAAGGTATTCTACGGCCTTTCTAAAGAGCATGAAGCTCTGCTGTTTGCTGTGCAGACAGGCATTTCCAGCGAACTGACCGCTGGTGAACAGCTTCGTGCCAAACTGGTGGCACACGAAGAAAACGCCTGCGATTTTGTTTCGGTAACGGAGGACACAGGCGTTCGGTTTGCACTGGATGGGATTCGTGCCCCGTGGAAAATCTACTGCATCCGCTCGGCTTACTACATCTACAAGAGTTACGGCGCTGCCCTTTACCGGGAAATGCTGAGTATCCTTGTGGATGTGTGGGATGGAGATTCGGATTCGTTCCTGTCTGGCATCCTGCACGGCATGGCTCGTTTTCTGGCTCTGTATCAGGGCGAATACAGCCGGGAACGGCTGATTCTCCGGCTGCGCACGGTGCATCCCAAGACCATCACCCGGCTGGCACAGAACGGCACTGGCAACGTGGCGGACCGCCACATGAAACAGATCCTGTCCATTTACAACGGTGCTGGTCGTGCCCACAGTCTGCCTTGCAAGCGGTGATGAGCATGATCCCAGTCAACCGAAAATTTTTGCGCGGTGATATTTACTACGCCAATCTGGAGCCGCACCTTGGCTCCGAGCAGGGCGGTATCCGCCCTGTGGTCGTGGTGCAGAACAACACCGCAAACTGCTATTCGCCCAGCCTCATTGTTGCGCCTGTCACATCCAATACTGCAAAGAAGCCCGATCACCAAGCCCACGTTCTTGTGGACAGTAATCGGGCTTTTTTGCAGCCCTCTATGATCTTGGCAGAATCTGTCCAGACCATCAGCAAGGGACGGCTGATCCGCCCGATGGGGCGGTTGAGCATCCCGGAACTCATTCGGCTCAATTATGCGCTGCTCTATCAGCTCGATCTGAACGAATGGGTATGGAGAAAGGAGGCCTATGAACGCTATCTGCGATACCACCGCTAAATCCGAAACTCTTTCCGTCAAAGGCTGCAAAGTCAAGATCACCTATGCGTCTGCGGATACGGACTGTCTGGATGCCATCCAGAAACTATTGCAGACCACCATCCTGCGCACGGCAGGGCACACCGCTGCCTGACATCCTTGTGCTCCTTGAATGCGTGAGATAAGATAAAATCGAACTGAACCTTGAAAACAAAATATGGACGAAACACGTTTGATTTTTCCTTTCTCACTCAAAGAAAGAGAGATTGAAATGAAAAAACGTGTCTATACCTTATATCGTGTTTCGACAAAGGGACAGGTCGAGAAAGACGACATCCCCATGCAGAAAGAAGCCTGCCGCAACTTTGCAGAAAGTCAGGGCTGGGAGATCGTCAAGGAATTTTCCGAAAAAGGCGTTTCCGGCTTCAAAAAATCTGCCAAAGAGCGTGACGAACTCCAGAAAATTCAACAGGCTGCGATGGAAGGCAAGTTTGACATTCTGCTGGTGTTCATGTTTGACCGTCTCGGTCGCCGTGATGATGAAACGCCCTTTATCGTGGAATGGTTCACGAAGCAGGGCATCGAGGTCTGGAGCGTGAACGAGGGACAGCAGCGGTTCGACACCCATGTGGACAAGCTGATGAACTACATCCGCTACTGGCAGGCATCCGGCGAGAGCCTGAAAACCTCTGTCCGTACCCGGACAAGGCTGGAACAGCTCACCGGGGAAGGTCACTACACAGGCGGCACCGTGGCTTTTGGCTACAAGCGTGTCCGCCTTGGTCGGGTGAACAAGAAGAATCAGGAAGTCTGCGACCTTGTGGTTGACGAAGCAGAAGCTGAGATCGTCCGGCTGATTTTCCACAAGTACGTTTACGAGGGCTACGGCGCACAGAAGTTGAGCCACTATCTTTATGAACAGGGAGTCGTAGGACGGAACAACAAAAATATCCCCAACACCAGCATCGTTCGGATGATCAAGAACAAAGGATACACGGGGTACCTCATCAACGGTGCGGTGGAGACGGAGTGTCCGCAGCTCCGCATCATCGAACCAGAGCTGTTTGAACAGGCACAGGAATTGCGGCAGGCACGCACTTGTGAGCGTGGCGGTACTTCACTGGGCACCAGTTCCAAAGCCCTGTTGACCGGGCTGGTTTACTGCGGTCACTGTGGCAACCGCTTGAGCCTGACCAGCAGCGGACGGACACACACCTACGCCGATGGGCATACGGTGAAAGAAGTCCGGCCCCGGTATAGCTGCTTTTATAAGATCCGGCATCCGGGTGACTGCGATGGGCAGTCCGGCTACGGTGTTTCCAAGCTGGATTCCATTGTGGAAGAAGTTGTCCGGCAGATCTTCGCACAGTTCCGGGAGATTTCCCGGAAGAAGCTGCTGGAATCGGTCAAGACTAACGATGCCGCCCGCATCCAGAAGAAGGTCAAGAAAATCCAGAAAGACTTGGAAGCCAAGCAGAAAGAGCTGGACGACCTGAAAGCCGAAACCATTCTGGTCATTCGGGGCGTAAGTGCCTTGGACAAAGAACTGCTGGGCACACTGGTAGCCGAGGCAAGAGAGGCTCTGGAAACTCTGGAAAAGCAGCTCGTGCAGGCACAGGAAGAATACGAAGAAGCCACCAAAACAGCAAAGCGTAGCAACTACATCTGCAACGAGCTGTTTACATGGGCGGATGTTTACGACACCGCCAACCACGATGAACGCCGCGCCATTTTGCAGCAGTTCATTAAGGAGATTCGCGTCCGAAAAGACTATGAGATCTCGATCACCCTGAATGCCAGCTTCGACCAAGTAGAGCAGCTTAAGGCTGTATCAACCTACGATGGTGCGGAAATTTTTGAAGAAATTTCCGAAAAGGGGGCATAAAAGCGATGCGCTTGCCCGCAGCACTGTGTAAAATTCAAAGAAAGAAGCGTGAAACCGATGGATTTTCAAAAAGTACATGGATGACCCCGCCCGGTTCGCATCCGACTTCAGGGTTCGGAGCCCGGCACGGTCCGTCAAAGTTTTTTGGACATAAAAAACGCCGCATCGTACAAAACGATGCGGCAGATTGGTGGACCTAGAGGGATTCGAACCCTTGACCTCTCGGATGCGAACCGAACGCTCTCCCAGCTGAGCTATAGGCCCATATTTAGGGGCGTGACACGGTTGGGCGACCAACCGACATACTCCCCATTTGAATGCCCACAACTCTGTGGGGCACAAAAGCGATCCGCTTGCACTCCCAACTGAGCTACGAGCCCACAAAAAAGCACCCAATTTCTAATGGGCACAAATGAGCTATAACACCAGATCGGGAATGCAACGCTTGCACTCCCAGCTGAGCTATAGGCCCATGTTGATGACGCTGATAGTGTACCGCGTTTTGGGGCGTTTGTCAAGCAATTTCGGAGAGCGTGAGCGGGGACTTACAAGCGGCCAAGCTGCCAGAAGGCCACAGCGCTGGCGGCGGCTACGTTGAGGGAATCTACCCCATGGGACATGGGAATCTTTACGGTGTAATCGCAGGCGGCAATGGTGCTATTGGCCAGCCCATCTCCCTCGGTGCCCAGCACGATGGCAAGCTTCGGCTCGGCGGCAAGGGCGGGGTCATCGATGCTGACCGAGCGGTCGCTCAGCGCCATGGCAGCGGTTTTAAAGCCCAGCGCGTGGAGCAGGGCACTGCCCCTTTCCGGCCAGTCGGCAGGGCAGGTGCCGATCTGCGCCCACGGCACCTGAAACACGGTGCCCATGCTTACCCGCACCGCGCGGCGGCACAGCGGGTCGCAGCAGGAAGGGGTAATGAGCACGGCGTCTATGTTCAGCGCGGCAGCGCTGCGGAAGATGGCGCCAACGTTGGTGGAATCCACGATGCCTTCCAGCACAGCCACCCGGCGGGCGTGGGCGCATACCTGCTCCACTGTGCGGGGCGCAGGGCGGCGGAAGGCGCACAGCACGCCCCGGGTCAGTGCAAAGCCGGTAAGCTGTGCCAGCAGTTCCCGGTCGGCGGTATACACCGGCACATCGCCGCAGCGGGTCAAGATCTCCTGCGCCGGGCCGGTGATCTGCTTGCGCTCCATCAGCAGGGAAAGAGGCTGGTAACCGGCGTCCAGCGCCCGGGCGATCACCTTGGGGCTTTCGGCGATAAAAATGCCCTTTTCCGGCTCCAGCCGGTTGCGCAGCTGCGCCTGCGTGAGTCGGGCGTAAATGTCCAGTTCCGGGGCAGAAAGATCGGTAATCTCAATGATATTTGGCATGGAAAAGCTCCTTTGGCTTGATTTTCTCTATTGTAGCACAACCGGCCCTGCAATGCAAAAAGCCGTGGACCGGAGTGGGGTCCACGGCTGAAAAAGGTTTACTCTGACCGCAGGGCCTTTACCGGGTCGCTGCGGGAGGCACTCTTGGCAGGGATAAAACCGCCCAGGATGGTCAGCAGGGTGGCCAGGGCGATCAGCACCAGAGCAGCAGGCAGAGGCAATGCCGCCGTCAGCGAGGTACTGTCGGAAATGGAGCGGATGAGCATATTGCCGGGGATCAGCAGCAGCAGGCTCAGGCCCACGCCCATGCAGCCGGAGCACAGGCCGATGATAAAGGTCTCGGCGTTGAACACCTCGGAGATGTTCCGCTTGGAGGCACCGATGGCCCGGAGGATGCCGATCTCCTTGCGGCGTTCCAGCACGCTGATATAGGTGATGACGCCGATCATGATAGAGGATACCACCAGGGAGATGGACACAAAGGCCACCAGCATATTGCTGATCATGTTGATGATCTTGGTAACGGAGGTCATCAGGGTGCCCACCACATCGGTGTAATACACCACCTTGTCCTGGTGGCCCTGGTCCTGCTGGGCGGCGTTGTAGGCGTTCAGCTCCTGCACCACCAGGGCCTTGCTTTCAAAGTCCTTGGGGTAGAGGGAGATGGTGCTGGGCTTGCTGAGGTCGGCGTAGCCCAGGGCCTGGAGGTTGCCGTCATAGGAGGCCAAGGCAGATTTCATGGAGGTCTTCATCAGTTCCAGCATATCCTCCTGGGACAGATTCATCTGGATGGCGTTCTGGAAGGCACTGGCGTCGATCTTCAGGGCATTTTCCATCTGGCTGCTCAGCTGGGCCAGGTTGGACTGCAGAGCGGTCTGGAGTTGCTGGCTCATCTGGCTGCCCAGCTGCTCCATGGCAGAGGCCAGAACCGTGCCCAGCTGGGCCTCCATGGCCTGGGAGATCTGGGCCGAGTAGGCTTCCATCACCGTGCCCAGAGCCTTTTGCAGGGCAGAGCTGAACTGCTGCTGCAGGTCGGCGTCGGCCAAAATCTCCTGGAGGGAGCTGGCCAGCAGCTGCCGGAACTGCTGGCTTTGCAGGTAGGATTCAAACCCGATCTTGTCCAGGTGCAGGATGCCGTTGCCCACCACATAGTCCTTGTAGCCCTTCAGCAGCTTTTGCATCAGGGTCTGCAGGGCCTGGGGGGAAAGGGTCAGGTCCAGGTCCGCAAACACGGTGCTCAGGTCCACATCCAGCTCCGGCAGACCGCTGAGGTCCAGGGTGAAGCTGTCTGGGTCCAGCAGGGTGGAAAGGTCCAGAGAGCCGCCGCTCAGGTCAAAGGCTCCGCTCAGATCAAAGCGGAGACCGCTGGTGTCCAGCTGAAAAGCGTTCTGGAGGGCATCGGTGTCCACGGAGAACAGGGAGGCCATATCCAGGGGGGTGCCGCTGTCGGAGCCAAAGACCTCCCCGGTGAACACGTTGGTCTGGGGGTCTGCCATCTGCTGCTGCACCATGGGGCTGGCCTTGGCCTGCTGGATCACATAGTCCGTAAGGTCCTGGGTGTAGCCGATGCCGGAGGACAGCATGGCAGCAGAGGAATCGGCCTTGGGCTGCACGATGCCCACGATGGTCAGGTCGGTGCCCTGGGCTACCAGATCCTTCATGTAGGCGGCATCGTCGGATTTGTCCAGCCACACATGATAGGTGTCGTCGTAGGTATAGCGGTCAGTGCTGTGGATGAGCTTGAACTGTTTGCCCAGAAAATCCTGGTAGGAGTAGGTCTTGAAGTCCTCCGGCAGGGTGATGTTCTGGTTCTGAGCAAACTGCTGTATCATCTTGTCCAGCTCTGCATTGTCTCGCAGGCCCAGGGCGTAGAGGGTGTAGTCGGTGACGCTGCCGGAGGCATCCAGCACCAGCACGCACTCGTTGTAGGCCTCCGGCCAGTGGCCGGCCTTTACATCGTACTGGGCGGCGTACAGCGCACTGGCCCGGGGCAGCTGGGTGAACACGCTGGTGTTCATCATGGAGGACATCAGGTTGTTGGAGGAAGACTCAGAGCTGATGCCCAGGGCCGACAGGGAGGAGTCCGGGTTCACCTGCCGGATGCTGCCGTCCGGGTCCTGGCGGTAGATCTGAGGGGCCACATTGTAGGAATACTCAATGGCGGTGGTGTTGTTGACAATGGTGCAGTCCGGGCTTTCCAAAAACTGCTTCAGGGCCTGCATATCGTTGGTGGCAATGCCGGAAACCATCTGGGTAATGAGCTGCCGCACCGGCACCATGCCCTCCTGGGGGTCAGCAGTGGTCTCGCTGTCGGAGGGCATCAGGGAGGTGATGTCCATGCCGCTGCTGAGGATCTGCAAAGGGTATTCCGACAAGGTGGAACGCTCCATGTCCAGGATGTAGTTGTTGACGCCGGTGGACAGGGAGATGATCAGGGCAATGCCGATGATGCCGATGGACCCGGCAAAGGCGGTGAGCAGGGTACGGGCCTTTTTGGTCCGCAGGTTGTTGAAGCTCAGGGCCAGGGAGGTCAGCAGGGACATGGAGGAGCGGCCCATGTTCTTGTGCACCGGGGCAGGCTTTTGGGTGGTGTCCGGCTGGTAGGGCTGGGTGTCGGAGCAGATGACGCCGTCCTTCAGGGTGACGATACGGGTGGCGTACTGCTGGGCCAGCTCCGGGTTGTGGGTGACCATGACCACCAGACGGTCCCGGGCCACCTCCTTGAGCAGCTCCATCACCTGAATACTGGTCTCGCTGTCCAATGCACCGGTGGGCTCGTCCGCCAGCAGGATATCAGGGTTGTTCACCAGTGCGCGGGCAATGGCCACACGCTGCATCTGGCCGCCGGACATCTCGCTGGGGTGCTTGTGGAGCTGGTTGCCCAGGCCCACCTTTTCCAAGGCTTCGATGGCCCGGCGTTTGCGCTGGGCCCCGGAGATGCCGGAGATGGTCAGGGCCAGTTCCACGTTGGCCAGCACCGTCTGATGGGGAATCAGGTTGTAGCTCTGGAACACAAAGCCTACGGTGTGGTTGCGGTAGGAGTCCCAGTCCCGGTCGGTGTACTCCTTGGTGGAGATGCCGTTGATGATCAGGTCGCCGCTGTCGTAGCGGTCCAGACCGCCGATGATGTTCAGCAACGTGGTCTTGCCGGAGCCGCTGGGGCCAAGAATCGCCACAAACTCGTTGTCCCGCAGGTTCAGACTGACATTATTCAGCGCGTGCTGTACCAGTTCGCCGGTTTTGTATTCCTTGTTGATCTGTTTGAGTTTGAGCATAGATGAGCCTTTCCGGAACTGCGCCGCCGGGCGCCGAGCCTATGGTTCGAAAATAGATGAAAATTACGGACAATATGAACTTTAGTGTAGCAAAATCTTGTGAATAAATCATGACGGGAGCGTATCGAAAGGATAAAGATCACATCTGCCTGCAAACACATGATAAAAAAGAAGAAGGGAAAAGATACCGGTTGAATTTACAGGCCAAACGTGATATTCTAAAACTGACAGACAGGCTGTGCCGGAGAAAAAGGCAACGAAAAAACGGCGGTAGATTACCTGAAACGCTGTCGGAGCAACACTTCTTTAGGATTGTAACGGTTTCTCCTACTTTATACAATAGCAGAATAAACAAGGCTGAAAAAAGTATGGCCCTTGTAGTAAGGAGGAACTGAAATGGAACGCACATTTTCACCTATGATCCGGCAATATTCGGCTATTGATGGTTTGCAGCAGGCGTATATACTGGTGTATGCCATGGAGGTAGAGGGCACACAGGGCTGCCGGCTGACCCTGTATCGGATCGGCAGCCAACAGCGGATGGTCAGCCAATATGTTGCGGCGGCGCCGGAGTTCTGTTATCGGATCCTGCGGTACCTGTGTGAAAATGGAGTTCAGCCGGAGATCTGGCAGGATGCGATCACAGAGTTGACAAGCGCCGAGCCGGTAGGCGGGAAAGGCGGCGCGTGGCGTGAACAGTGAGCGAACAGCCCAACTGCAAGTCGCCCTTGCAAGCTATGACCTGAAGGAACTGCGTGTCCAGAAGCGTTATTTGCAGGAGCAGGGAACTGACATTGCCTGCATCTGCTTTTGCAGCGGCGAAAAGCTGCTGGCGCAGCTGCGGCAGGGTGTACATTACGATGCCGTGGTGCTTTGCAGTGAGCTGGTGGATATGTCCGCAGCGCAATTTGCCCGGCAGCTGTACCAGCTGAAGGAGCGGCCGCTGCTGTTGGTACAGAGCCATGGCCGCAGCAGCGGCACGGCGCTGCAAAAGATCCGCGACGGTTGCTACTGCGTAGAGGGCACCGAACTGAAAAAGCTGCTGTGGCAGCTTTACCGGATGCCCGGGCAGCGGAACCGGCAGTTGGAGCAGCAGTGCAGCCGACTGTACACAGCGTGGGGCATCCCGCAGGGGGATGTCAACGCCGGGTATCTTTCCTGCGCGGTCGGTATCGTATGTAGCACCAGCCAGAAGCTGGCGATCCGCAAGGAAATCTTGCAGGCGGTGAGCGAGCAGTTCGAAACATCGGTCACTGCCGTGGAAAGCGGCATTCGCCGGATGGTGGATCAGCTGGAGGAAAAGCAGAGCCCTGCATGGCTGGCGTTTAAAGCCGACACAAGGCTGGGCAGCGGCAAGCCCACCACTGGCAAGCTGATCTATGCGGTCCGGGATGTTGTGCAGCGGAAAACCCCAAAAACTGTGCCGCTCACCCGTCCGTAAGGGCTGCGGCATCTGGAACACTGCCGGTGTTCTTCTGAGAAAATAGCATCGCCGGGGAGGCAGAGCAATGGAGCAGCAAAGGACAGAAAGGCGGTTGATCACGGCAGAACAGCAGAAGCGGATCGAGGAAATTTGCTTCCGCTCGCTGGCGTTGATCGGGCACAACTGTGAATATCTGGAGCAGCATTTTGGCCGCACTGGTGCAGACGAGCCTACCCGGCAGGCGGTGGCAGATATCAACACCGCTGCCGTGCAGTTGGAGCGCACCCTCAACGAGGCTATCACCCTGCTGGAGTTTCTGCGCGAGGACACAAAGCCGCAGCTATACCTCATTGACCTGTGCGAACTTTTGCGGCAGGTGGAGACACAGGCCGATATGATCCGGGCGCAGCTTGGGGTGGATATCCGGCTGGACTACGGCGGGAGCACTGTTTGCTGTGTAATGGCAGACTATAGAGATGCAGAACTGCTGTGTCTGCATCTGCTTTCCAATGCGCTGCACGCCAGCCGGGAGGGCGGCAGCGTCAGCATTGCACTGCACAGCACCCAGACAGGCTGGCAGCTGACGGTCACCGATGATGGCTGCGGCCTGCCCGGCGAGGATGTGCAGGCGGCGCTGGAAAATCACCGCAGCTTTCTGGGCGGGGCACAGCTGGGGCTGCTGCTCTGTCAGGAGTGCTGCCGCCGGATGGGCTGGAGCCTGCAGCTGGAGCCTGCGCCTGAAAAGGGCACACAGGCGGTGGTAAGCATTCCGTTGTATGCGGGCGAAAGCCACCCCAACGGCACGGTGGAACTGCACACCGACACGGAGATCGAGCGGGAGCGGCGCCGGTATCATCTGCGCGCCATGCTGGTGCGGGAGATGCGCATCATGCCGGAGCGCGGCGACCCGGAAGAGGATCTTTAATAAGGCGGAAAAGCTGCTGCACAGTGCTTTGTGCAGCAGCTTTTTTGCGGCAAAAAACGACACTTGTTCACAAAAAATTCAGCCTTTTGAGCAAAAAATACTATTTTTTTCGTGTAAAATAAACAACACGGATTGAATGCCGCCCGCAATTGGATTATAATAATAATGTATGCAAAAACGCAGTTGCTGCATTTTTTGCTGCGCTTGCTGCTTAAAAAATGCGTAGCTGCGCAATGCGGGTTGCTGAAAAGAGAAAGCTGCCGTTGCACATCTTTGCTGCAAACGGCTGTTTGCCATGGCAGCCGGGGCGGTATGCTCCGGTTATTTGTCCTTAGGAGGGAAAACAAGGTGAGAGTAGGTCTTGACATCGGCAGTACCACCATCAAGTGCGTGGTGCTGGGCGAGCATGATGAACTGCTATATTCTACATACGAACGACACTATAGTCATATTCTGGAAAAGGCGCAGGAACTGCTGCGGCGCATTGATGCCGAGCAGCTGCATGGCAGCAAGGCGCTGCTCAGTATCTCCGGTTCTGCCGGCATGGGCTTAGCGGATAGCTGCGGTGTGCCCTTTGTGCAGGAGGTGTTCTCCACCCGCGTGGCGGTCAAGCGCTTTATGCCAAAGACCGACTGCGTCATTGAACTGGGCGGCGAGGATGCCAAGATCCTGTTTCTGACCAACGGTACCGAGGTGCGCATGAACGGCAGCTGTGCCGGCGGCACCGGTGCCTTCATCGACCAGATGGCCACCCTGCTGAAGATGAGCGCCGAGGAAATGAACAAGGCTGCCGAGCAGGCGCAGCGCACCTATACCATCGCTTCCCGCTGCGGCGTGTTTGCCAAAAGCGATGTGCAGCCCCTAATCAATCAGGGTGCCCGCACCGAGGATATCGCCGCCAGCATCTATAAGGCCGTGGTCAACCAGACCATCGCCGGTCTGGCACAGGGACGCCCCATCAAGGGCAATATCCTTTATCTGGGCGGCCCGCTCACCTTCAGCACCGTGCTGCGCAAAAGCTTTGATGCGGCGCTGAATGTGACCGGCACCTGCCCGGAAAACAGCCTGCTATATGTGGCGCTGGGCGCTGCCCTGTACGCCGATAAGGAATTTGTGCTCACTGAGGTGGCCGCTGCGCTGGACAAGTACGCCGCTACCGCGACCTATGCCAGCGAGCCGCCGCTGTTCGCCAGCAAGGAGGAGTACGAGGCTTTCCATGCACGGCATATGTCCCACAGCGTGCCCCGCGTGGCCTTTGGCGTCCACTGCGGGCCGGTGCATATCGGCATCGACTCCGGTTCTACCACTGTCAAGCTGGTGGTGGTGGACGAAAAGAGCCAGATCCTGTACACCAACTATCAGCCCAACCTCGGCAACCCGCTGCCCCTCATCCGGGAGCAGCTGCTCAAGATCTATAAGGAGCACCCGGGACTGCAGGTGGCCAGCGTTACCACCACCGGCTACGGCGAGGAACTGGTAAAGAATGCCTTCCGCTGCGATTACGGTCTGGTGGAAACGGTGGCGCATTTTACCGCTGCCAAGTACTTTATGCCGGACGTGGACTTCATCATTGATATCGGCGGGCAGGACATGAAGTGCTTCAAGATCGAGGATGGCGCCATCAGCAACATCTTCCTGAACGAGGCCTGCTCCTCCGGCTGCGGCAGCTTTTTACAGACCTTTGCGCAGGCGCTGGGCTACGACGTCAAGGAGTTCGCCGCGCTGGGGCTGTTCGCAGACCGCCCGGTGGACTTGGGCAGCCGCTGCACCGTGTTCATGAACAGCTCGGTCAAGCAGGCACAGAAGGACGGTGCCAGCATCGAGAATATCTCCGCAGGCCTGTCCATCAGCGTGGTCAAGAATGCACTGTACAAGGTGATCCGCGCCTCCAGCCCGGAAGAACTGGGGCGCAAGATCGTGGTGCAGGGCGGTACCTTCTATAATGAAGCCGTGCTCCGTGCCTTTGAAAAGGAGATGGGCGTGGAGGTCATCCGGCCGGACATTGCCGGTCTGATGGGCGCTTACGGCGCTGCCTTGTACGGCCTGCGTCAGAGCCACAAAAACAACCAGACTACCTCTGCCATGATGAACGAGCAGGAACTGGAAAAGTTTGCACAGCAGGTGGTCAGCGTCAAGTGCGGCGGCTGCGGCAACCATTGCCAGCTGACCGTCAACACCTTTGCCGATGGCCGCAAGTTCGTCTCCGGCAACCGCTGCGACAAGCCTGTTACTGGCAAGAGCGAGGATAACAGCCTGAACCTGTACGCCTACAAGCAGCAGCTGCTGGCAAGCTACAAGCCTGTGCCCGGCAAGCGCGGCTCCATCGGTATCCCACTGTGTCTGGGCTTCTACGAGTTGCTGCCCTTCTGGTACGCCTTCTGGACGAGCCTTGGCTTTGCGGTGCACACCAGCCCGGTGTCCACCCGCGGGCTGTATCTGGCCGGACAGGCTACCATCCCCAGCGATACCGCCTGCTTCCCGGCAAAGTTGAGCCACGGCCATATCAAGGCGCTGAGCCAGATGCAGCTGGACGCCATCTTCTACCCCTGCCTGACCTACAATGTGGACGAGGGCTTGGGTGATAACCACTATAATTGCCCGGTGGTGGCCTACTACCCGGAGGTTCTGGCAGGCAACTGCCCGGAACTGGAGGGCAAAAAGTTCATCTATGATTATGTGGGCATCCACCGCCCCAAGGACTTTGTGCACAAAATGGCAAAGGAGGTGCTGCCCAAGTACTTTGGCGGCATCTCCGAGCGGGAGGTGCAGGCAGCAGCCGATGCCGCTTACGCGGAGTACGAGGCGCACATGGCTAAGATCCGGGTAAAGGGCAGCGAGATCATCGACGAGGCGCGCCGTCAGGGCAAGCGCATCATCGTGTTGGCTGGCCGCCCCTACCATGTGGACCCGGAGGTCAACCACGGCATCGACCACCTGATCACCCGCCACGGGGCTGCGGTGGTCACCGAGGACAGCATCTCTAACCGGGTGCAGAAGTTCCCCACCAGCGTGCTGAACCAGTGGACCTACCACAGCCGTCTGTATGCCGCCGCCAAGTACTGCACCACCCAGAAGGATATGGATCTGGTGCAGCTGGTGTCCTTCGGCTGCGGCGTGGATGCCATTACCACCGACGAGACCCGCGAGATCCTGCAGCAGGGCAATAAACTGTATACCCAGCTGAAGATTGATGAGATCACGAACCTCGGTGCCGTGAACATCCGTCTGCGCAGCCTGTTTGCCGCACTGGACGAGCGGGACGAGGCTGCCGCAGAAAAGGCAGAATAAAACCGCGATAGCGCAAAAAGCAACATAGGAGGAACCTATGGAATATAATTATCCTAAATTTACCCCGGAGATGAAAAAGACCCACACCATCCTTATCCCCAATATGGCCGTTACTCAGTTCCGGCTTATGGAATACGCACTGCGCTGCGAGGGCTACAAGTGTGAACTGTTGGGCAACTGCGGTAGTGCCGTGGCACAGCTGGGGCTGAAGTATGTGCATAACGATACCTGCTACCCGGCGCTGCTGGTCATCGGCCAGTTTCTGGATGCGCTGAACAGCGGCAAGTACGATCTGGAGCACACCGCCCTGCTGATCACCCAGACCGGCGGCGGCTGCCGCGCCTCCAATTACATCCATCTGCTGCGCAAGGCGCTGGTCAAGGCCGGTTACCCGCAGATCCCGGTGGCAAGCCTGAACTTTTCCGGTCTGGAAAAGGACAGCGGCTTCCAGATGACCCTCCCGCTGGCACGCAAGTGCATCGCCTGCATCTTCTATGGCGATATGCTGTGTGCGCTGCGCAATCAGGTGGCTCCCTACGAGAATGAAAAGGGCGCCGCCGACCGCATGGTGGATCGCTGGATCGCCCGTCTGGGCCGTGCCTTGCTGGCCGGAAAGGGCTTTACTTCCCGGGAAATGAAGCACACCTTCCCGCTTATTGCAAAGGACTTTGCCACCATCCCGGTCACCCGGGTGCCCAAGGTCAAGGTGGGCGTTGTGGGCGAGATCTACGTCAAATACAGTCCGCTGGGCAATAACGACCTGCAGAAGTTTTTGGAAAGTCAGGACTGCGAGGTGAACTTCCCCGGTCTGATGGGCTTTGTGCAGTACTGCGCCTTCAACATGGGCGAGGATCATGTGCTTTACGGCGGCAAGCTGGCCGTAAAGGTGGGCACCGATCAGTTCCTCAACTGGCTGGACAGCGTGGAACGCGTCATGCTCAAGGCAGAGACGGATGCCGGGTTCTACGCGCCGGGCCCCTTCAAGGAACTGGTGGAAAAGCCCAAGGGGGTCATCTCGCTGGGCGCAAAAATGGGCGAAGGCTGGCTGCTGACCGCTGAAATGATCGAACTGGTACAGGGCGGCTACGGCAACATCGTGTGTGCGCAGCCCTTTGGCTGTCTGCCCAACCATATCGTGGGCAAGGGCATGGTGAACAAGATCCGTGCGCTATACCCCAGCGCCAACATCACCCCCATCGACTACGACCCCAGCGCCACCCGGGTCAATCAGGAAAACCGCATCAAGCTGATGCTGGCTGTGGCCAAGGAGCGGCTGAACGCCCCTGTGGAAACCCAGCCGCTTACGGCAGAGCAGCTTGCCGGTGGCGCCCCTCAGGTCGGCGCTACCGTGTAACAAAAGCAAATACGATAAAAACAGGGGAGCCGCTGCACGGCATTTTTACGCAGCAGCTCCCTTTTTGCAGGAAAGGAACCACTATGGAAAAGCCCGCAGCTGCCTGTTATCATCTGCCCGGCCTGTTCGAGTTTTACGAGTTGTACCGCCGGTTTTTGCCGTTGTACCGGGAGCACCGGGAATATTTTTACGATTGGTGCACCATCGGCTCTATCTACGGCGCACCGGCGGGCTGCATCTGGGGCGGGGGACGCATCTCCTGCGGCGGGGCAACGGCGCGTGAGGTGCTGGCGCTGCTGCGGGAATACGGCATCTCCGGGCGGCTGACCTTCAGCAACTCCCTGCTGCGGACCCAGCACCTTGCCGACCCGCAGTGCAATGCCCTGTGTGAGCAGTTTGCCAAGGCGGGCAGTGTGCCAAACGGTGTCATCGTCCATTCTGATTTGCTGGCAGACTATCTGCGGCAGCGCTGGCCGGAGTTGTATCTGGTATCCTCCACTACCAAGGTGCTCACCGATTTTACGCAGTTGCAGCAGGAATTGGAAAAGCCGCAGTTCCGGTATGTGGTGCCGGATTTCCGGCTGAACCCGGCACTGGAGCAGCTGCGCACCCTGCCGCCGGAGCAAAAAGCCAAGGTAGAGTTTTTGTGCAACGAGTGCTGCTGGTTCGGCTGCACCAAGCGCAAGCGCTGCTACGAGACGGTCAGCCGTCAGAATTTGGGCGAGGACTGCCCAGACCACCGCTGCGCTGCCCCGGATGCCGCCGGGGGCTATCGTTTTTCCAAGGCGATGCGCAGCCCCGGGTTCATCGGGGTGGAGGACATCCGGCAGCGGTATCTGCCCGCAGGTTTTTCCCAGTTCAAGATAGAGGGCAGGGGGCTTGGCAGCGCATTGGTGCTGGAATTTCTGCTTTATTACATGACAAAGCCGGAATACCAGCTGCAGGTGCGGGAGGCAATTTATCTGGACAATATGCTGGATCTTTTTTAAGAAAAACGCACCGGGCAGACCGCTTTCTGCCCGGTGCTGCTTTTTACCGGCGGGATTTGCACCCGAAAACTTTCTTTTCCCGGCAAAGCGTGTTACAATAAATGAGAAACTTTTTTATAGGAGCAGTGCATGGAAACAACGCAAAAACAGATCGTACTGGGCATTCTGGCCCATGTGGACTCCGGCAAGACCACCCTCTCCGAGGCCATGCTCTACCGCGCCGGTGCCATCCGCAAGCTGGGGCGGGTGGACCACGGAGACGCCTTTCTGGATACCGACAGCTTGGAAAAAGCGCGCGGCATCACCATCTTTTCCAAACAGGCGCTGCTTACGGAGGGCAATACGGATATCACCCTGCTGGATACCCCCGGCCATGTGGATTTTTCTACCGAGACCGAGCGCACCTTGCAGGTGCTGGACTATGCCGTGCTGGTGGTCAGCGGAACGGACGGCGTGCAAAGCCATACCGAAACGCTGTGGCGGCTGCTGCGGCGCTACCATGTGCCTACCTTTGTGTTCGTGAACAAGATGGATCTGCCCGGCATGACCCGGGAGCAGCTGCTCACCCAGCTGAACCACCGCCTTGGCGAGGGCTTTGTGGATTTTGGCGCAGAGCCTGCCGCCCGCAACGAGACGCTGGCGCTGTGCGATGAGCAGCTGATGGAAAAAATGCTGGACGCAGGCACCCTGACGGATGCGGACATTATTCCCGCAGTTGCCCGGCGGCACGTTTTTCCGTGCTGGTTCGGGGCGGCGCTGCGGCTGGACGGGGTGGATGCACTTTTGGACGGGCTGGACCGCTACACCCGCCCCGCCCCGGCGCTGCACGCCTTTGGCGCAAGGGTATTTAAGGTATCGCAGGACGAGCAGGGCGCCCGCCTGACATGGCTGCGGGTCACCGGTGGAGAATTGAAGGTGAAAACTCTGCTCACCGGCGAAGCGGACGGCGAGCCGTGGGCAGAAAAAGCGAACCAGCTGCGGCTGTACTCCGGCGCAAAGTATACCCTGACCGAGGCCATCGGCCCGGGACAGGTGTGCGCCGTGACCGGCCTGACCCATGCAAAGCCCGGCACCGGGCTTGGGGCAGAGCGGGACAGCGATGTGCCGGTGCTGGAACCGGTGCTCAGCTATCAGGTGCTGCTGCCGGAGGGGGCGGACGTGCACGCCGCGCTGGGCAAGCTGCACCGGCTGGAGGAGGAAGAGCCGCAGCTTCATGTAGTGTGGAATGAAAGCTTGGGCGAAATCCATGTGCAGCTGATGGGCGAGGTGCAGCTGGAGGTGCTGCGCAGCCTGCTGGCCGAGCGGTTCGGGCTGGAGGTATCCTTTGGCCCGGGCGGCATTTTGTATAAGGAGACCATCACCGAGCCCATGGAGGGCGTAGGGCATTACGAGCCGCTGCGCCACTATGCCGAGGTGCATCTGCTGCTGGAGCCGCTGCCCCGGGGCAGCGGGATGCAGTTTGCCGCCGACTGCCGGGAAGAGGTGCTGGACAAAAACTGGCAGCGGCTGGTATTGACCCATCTGGAAGAAAAGCAGCACCTTGGCGTTTTGACCGGCGCACCGCTGACCGATGTAAAAATCACCCTGCTTACCGGCAAAGCGCACCTCAAGCACACCGAGGGCGGTGATTTCCGGCAGGCCACCTACCGCGCCGTGCGGCAGGGGCTGATGCTGGCCAAAAGCCAGCTGTTAGAGCCGTGGTATGCCTTCCGGCTGGAGGTGCCGGTGGAGAACATCGGCCGCGCCATGAGCGATATCCAGCGCATGGAGGGCAGCTTTGACCCGCCGGAAAGCGGAGCGGAGACCGCCACCCTGACCGGCTTTGCACCGGTGTCTACCATGCGCAGCTACCCCATGGAGGTGGTCAGCTACACCCGGGGCAGGGGACACCTGAGCCTGACGCTGGACGGCTACCGTCCCTGCCACAATGCGCAGCAGGTCATCGCAGAAAGCGGCTACCAGCCGGAGCATGATCTGGAAAACCCCGCAGATTCCGTGTTCTGTGCCCATGGTGCTGGCTTTGTGGTGCCGTGGAGCGAGGTGCGCAGCCATATGCACGTTGAAAGCGGCTGGGGCAAGGCAAAGCCCGTCTGCCCGGAGGTGCAGGCTGCGCCCCAGCGCCGCGCCATGGCCTACCGCGCTACGCTGGAAGAGGATGCCGAACTGCTCAAGATCTTTGAGCGCACCTACGGCCCGATCAAGCGCGACCCGCTGGCGGCTTTCCGTCCGGTGCAAAAGACCGAACGCCCGGATTTTGCCGCCGAACAGTGGGAAATTACCCCGGAGTATCTGCTGGTGGACGGCTACAACATCATCTTTGCGTGGGACGAGTTGAACGCGCTGGCGAAGGAAAGCTTGGATGCTGCCCGCCATCGGCTGATGGACATCCTGTGCAACTATCAGGGCTACCAGAAGTGCGTGCTCATTCTGGTGTTCGATGCCTACCGCGTGCCCGGCAGCCCCGGTGCCATCGAGCAGTACCACAATATCCATGTGGTCTACACCAAGGAGGCCGAGACCGCCGATATGTTCATCGAGCGGGTCACCCACGAAATCGGCAAGAGCCGCCGCGTCCGCGTGGCGACCTCGGACGGCATGGAGCAGGTCATTATCCTTGGTCACGGCGCACTGCGCGTATCTGCCCGGATGTTCCACGAGGAAGTGCAGAATGTGGAAAAGCAGATCCGCGCCCTTGTGCAGGGACAGGCGTAAAGGCTATCTCCCTAAAATTCTTCTCTTGTAAAAACGACAAAATATAAAATCGTGATTCCGCTGAAAATGCCCAGCAACGACGACGACCGCCGCCAGTGGCGGAAACAGGGAGGAGTTGTTGGGGCAGCGGCCAGCAAGACGCAAGTGCCGTCCAAGGCACGATGCGGATGCTGGGTGCCGCAACCCGATAAGCGGAGGGCATTCTGATCGTTTTCTGGAGGTGCACCCATGGCTGTGGAAATTACCGAAGAATTTGTCTGGCAAAGCATCCCGCCCCGTGCCCGGGACAGCCATAAGGGCACCTTTGGCAGTGTGCTGGCGGTGGCGGGCAGTGCCTTTTACCGGGGCGCTGCCCTGCTGGCAGCCGAGGGCGCACTGCGCACCGGGGCAGGCATCGTTACCCTTGCAAGTGTCGAGCCGGTGGTCAGCGCCGCCGTCACCCGCCTGCCGGAGTGCTGCCTGTGCCCCTGTAAAGAGGGTGCACAGGGCGGCATTGCACCGGAAAATGCGCCACTGCTCCGGCGGCAGAAGGCCACCGTGCTGCTGCTGGGCCCCGGCCTTGGCGGTACGGCGCAAAGCGTCGCCCGGGCCGCCGAGACCCGCACGCTGGTGCAGCAGCTTCTGCCCGGTTTTGCGGGTGCTGCGGTGCTGGACGCCGACGGCCTGAACGCCGCTGCGCAGCTGCTGGCAGAGGGCGAGCCCTTCCCCCGCCCGGCGGGGGAACTGGTAGTCACCCCGCACCCCGGCGAGATGGCGCGCCTGACCGGGCTTTCGGCGGCAGTGCTTGCCGCCGACCGGGAGGGCATTGCCCTGCGCTATGCTAAGGCGTGGAACGCCGTGGTGGTGCTGAAGGGCGCACGCACCGTGGTAGCAAGCCCGGATGGGCGGGTGTGCGTGAACCACACCGGCAACCCGGGGCTTGCCCGGGGCGGCAGCGGGGATGTGCTGGCTGGGATGCTTGCGGCACTGCTTGCCTGCGGTCTGCCCGCTTACGAAGCCGCTGCCTGTGCGGTATACCTGCACGGTGCCGCCGCCGACCGCGCTGCCGCAAAACGTGGTGAGTACGGAATGCTGCCCCACGATATCCTGCCGGAACTGGGCGCACTGTTTGCGGAAAACCAGCGATAAACGAGAAAAGGCAGCTGCACAAAATGCCGTGCAGCTGCCTCTTTTTTGTTGCTTTGATTTGTGGGTCAGAAACGTTTTAAATCACCGGAACTGGCCGAGGTATTCCTCCACCGAGCGGGTCATCTCCTTGGAAAAATCGGAGTTATACTTGCGGTTGCAAAAGGCGGTGCACCACTGGTCAAAGGGCGCGTTGCCAGCCTTGTAGCCAAAGGTATCCCGCAGCTCTGCACCGTCCATGGTGCGGTAGCCGTTTTCGTGCACGATGTGCTCCATGGCGCAGCGCTGGGGCTTTGTCCGCTCCTTCTGCTGCTGGGTGGGCCAGCCAAACACCAGCATCGCCGCCGGGAATACATAGTCCGGCAGGTGCAGCAGGCTGCGCTGTGTGGCGCAGTTCTCCATGATGTCCCCGATGTAGCACGAGCCGATGCCAAAGCTTTCGGCGGCGACTACGGCGTTCTGGGCAGCAATGGCGGTATCGGTGACTGCCAGCATCAAATCACCCACACCCGGGGTGCGGGGCGTGCAGCCGGCCTCTAAGTAGGCATCGTACCACTTTTTGCAGTCGGCGCAGAACACCAGCACCAGCGGTGCTTTGGCAATAAAGGGCTGGTGGTCGCAGCTTTCGGCCAGCGCCTCTTTCAGTGCCGGGTCGGTGATGTCTAAAATGGTATACAGCTGCTGACAGCCCGCAGAGGGCGCCTGTGCGGCAGCTTCCAAAATGGCCTGCTTCATCTCGGCAGGGATGGGCTTTTCTTCATACACCCGCACCGACTTGCGGTCGAACAGGCTTTGCAGGACAGGGTTGCGCTCGGTCATGGGAACACCTCCGGTATTGTGTTTATTCATAGTCGATGGGCAGGGTGGGCAGACCGTTCAGTTCCAGCCCGGCGGTGTGCCCGGCAATGTACTGGTAGTAGCCCTGTGCGGCGATCATCGCGCCGTTGTCGCCGCAGAACTTCAGTTCCGGCAGGTAGACCTTTGCGCCTAGCTTCTGGGCACCGTCATTTACCAGCTGGCGCAGACGACCGTTGGCGGCTACGCCACCGGCAAGGCACACCTGCTTTGCCCCGGTATCGGCGGCAGCCAGCAGCAGCTTTTCGGCCAGAATGCCTGCAATGCGCTCCTGAAAGCTGGCGGCAAGGTCGGGGACGCTCACTTCCTCGCCCTTCATCTGCGCTTTGTTCACCTCGTTGAGCACGGCGGTCTTTAAACCGGAAAAACTCACGTTGTACTTGCCCTCCACATGGGGCACCGGCAGGCGGTAGGCCTTGGGGTCGCCGGTCTTGGCGGCGGCGGCTACGCTGGGACCGCCGGGGTAGGGCAGACCCAGCGTGCGGGCCACCTTGTCAAAGGCTTCGCCTGCAGCATCGTCCACGGTGTGCCCCAGAATGTGATAGTGGGTGTAGTCCTGCACCTCCACGATGTGGCTGTGCCCGCCGGAGGCCACCAGACACAAAAAAGGCGGCTTGAGTTCCGGGTGGGTCAGGTAGAGCGCGGCGATGTGCCCCCGCAGATGGTGCACCGGCACCAGCGGCTTGCCTGCCGAGTAGGCCAGCCCCTTGGCAAAGTTCACGCCCACCAGCACCGCACCGATGAGCCCCGGCGCAAAGGTAACGGCCACGGCGTCCACATCGTCTATGGTCTTGTCGGCGTCCAGTAGAGCCTTTTTGACCGTAGCACTGATAAATTCGCAGTGGCGGCGGCTGGCAATCTCCGGTACAACGCCGCCGTACAGCGCCTGCTCCTTGACGCTGGTGGAGATGACGTTGCTCAGCAGATGCCGTCCGTCCTCCACCAGTGCAGCGGCAGTTTCGTCACAGGTAGACTCGATTCCGAGAATGATCATTTTAGTGTGCCTCCAGCCAGTTTTTGCCTGCGTGCACATCGGTGCTCAGGGGCACCGCGTACTGCACACAGCCTTCCATTTCCTCCCGCAGGATGCGGGCAGCCTGCTCGGCCTCCGCCTCCGGGGCCTCCACGATCAGTTCATCGTGGACGGTCAGGATCAGGCGGCTTGCCATCTTTTCGTCCCGCAGGCGCTTCCAAACCCGCACCATGGCCAGCTTGATGACGTCCGCAGCGGTGCCCTGAATGGGGGTATTGCGGGCCATACGCTCGCCGCTGGCGCGCACATTGAAGTTGGTGCTTGCCAGTTCCGGCAGGGTGCGGCGGCGGCCGAACAGGGTGGACACATAGCCGTTTGCCTTTGCGTCCGCGATGGTCTTGTCCATATAGCCGCTCACGCTGGGAAAAGCCGCCAGATAGTTTTTAAGGAAGGCGTCTGCCTCCTTCACGGTCACGCCGATATCCTTGGAAAGGCTATATGCGCCCTTGCCGTACATGATGCCGAAGTTGATGGCCTTGGCAGAGGAGCGCAACCGGGGCGTCACCTCGCTCTGCGGGATGCCGTAGATCTTGGCAGCGGTGCTGCGGTGGATATCCTCACCGTTCAAAAAGGCCTGCTGCATATGCGCGTCCCCGGTGATGTGCGCCAGGATGCGCAGTTCGATCTGGCTGTAATCCGCATCCACCAGCACACAGCCCGGCTTTGCAACAAAGTAGGCGCGCAGCTGGCTGCCCAGTTCGGTACGGATGGGGATATTCTGCAGGTTGGGATTATCGGAGGAGAGCCGTCCGGTGCGGGCTTCGGTCTGGTTAAAGGTGGAGTGGATGCGTCCGTCCTCGCCAATGACCTTGAGCAGACCCTCCACATAGGTGGAGTTCAGCTTCTGGTAGGCGCGGTACTGCAAAACGTCCTCCACCAGCGGGTACTCGCGCAGGCTTTCCAGCGTTTCGGCATCCGTAGACCAGCCGCGCTGGGTCTTTTTGCCGTGGGGCAGACCCATGGTGTCGAACAGCATCTCGCCCAGCTGTTTGGGGCTGTTGGGGTTGAAGGTGGCGCTGCCGGTCTCCATGTGGATGCGGTTCAGCACCTGCTCCAGTTCCTCCCGCAGTTTTACGCCGAACTGCTCGATGCCGTCCTTATCCACCAGCACGCCGGTGCGGGTCATGTCAGCCAGCACCTGTGCCAGCGGGAACTCGATCTCGTTGTATAGCGCATCCTCGCCGCAGGCGGTGATCTCGGCCTTCATCCGGGCAAACAGGTCGGCCAGCCGCCCGGCGTCCGGGTAATCGGTGCAGGTAAAGGCGGCAGCGGCCTTGTAGGCGGGGATCAGTTCGCTGATCTGATATTTGGAGGCAGAGGCGTCCAGCAGATAGGCGGCCAGCTTACCGTCCCAGACGATGCTGCTGCCCCAGCCGCCGGCGGCCATGGCTTTTGCGTAGAGGGGCGCAGAGTTGAACACATCCAGCGTCACATCCGCATTGTCCAGCAGCCGCACTAGGTCGGCATCCTCCAGCGGATAGACGGAGGTGTCCTGCACGGCGTACCAGCTTTCCGGCTGCAATACCACGTTGCGGGTGCCCTGTTTGCCGGTAACGGCGGGGCGGGCGGCCACCAGATAATGCCCGGCAGGGGTCAGGGGCAGGGGAGCAAGGTCAGCTTCCGGCAGCTCCACAGCCTCTTCCTCAGCAGCGGCTTCCGGTGCTACGCCGTCCAGCCCAAACCGGGGGATCAGGGAGTGAATCTCCAACTCCTGCAAAAGCCGCACGGCGGCGGGCTTGTTGCCCTCGCCCACGGTGTAGGCGCCCTCGGCGGTGTCGATGGGGGCATCGGTACGGATGGTGCCCAGCGTGTGGCTCAACTCGGCCATGGGCTTATCTTCCAACAAATGCTCCCGCTGCTTGGGCTTGATGCGCTTGTCGTCAATGTTCTGGTACACGCCCTCCAGCGAGCCGAAGGTCTGCACCAGCGAAAGGGCGGTCTTTTCGCCGATGCCCTTGACACCGGGGATATTATCTGAGGTATCGCCCATCAGGCTCTTCACCTCGATAAGCTGCTTGGGCGCAAGGCCGTATTTTTCCTGAATGGCGTCCTCGTCCATCACCACGGTCTTGCTGCGCCCCATCACGGTGGCAGCCAGCAGCACGGTGGTGCTCTCGCTCACCAGCTGCAGGCTGTCCCGGTCTCCGGTGGCAAGGAAGCAATCGTCCTTGCGGGCGGCGCAGGCAGCGGCCAGCGTGCCCAGAATATCGTCCGCCTCCCAGCCCTCGGCGGTAACGGTGCGGTAGCCAAGGTCTGCCAGCAGCTGTTTGAGCACCGGCATCTGCTGCGCCAGCTCCTCGGGCATGGCGTGGCGGGTGGCCTTGTAGCCATCGTACATTTTATGCCGGAAGGTGGGGGCCTTCAGGTCAAAAGCCACGGCTACCTCGTCCGGCTGGCACTCCTTGAGCAGGGAGAGCAGAATGTTCAAAAAGCCATAGATGGCGTTGGTGTAACGTCCGTCCTTGGTGGTCAGCAGCTTGATGCCGTAAAAAGCGCGGTTGGCAATGCTGTTGCCGTCAATGACCAGTAAACGCATAATGCAGTTCCTCCGTTGCGTAATTTCACATCTTATAGTATAGCACAAAACCGTACCGTGCGGGAACTTTTTGCGCAAAAAAGAAAATGCGCTGCATTTCATTGTGCATTCACGCGTGAAAATGGTCTGGTGGAACGCCGACAGGCGTTCCACCAGACCAAAATCATAAAAAATATTTCCACTGCTCATGCCCAAAGCAAAGCGGAGGGCATTTCAAATCGTCCTGCCGCAAAAAGGCTGCCGCACAAGCTGTGCAGCAGCCTTACCGATGCCGGGCTTATTCCTCGATACGGATGGCGCTTACCGGGCAGCTTTGGGCTGCGGTAACGGCCTGCGGCACCTCCTCTGGCGGGATGGGGCCGGGCTCTGCCACAGCCAGAACCCCCTCCATGCGGAACACGGCGGGGCACAGCCCGGCGCACTGGGTGCAGCCGATGCACAGTTCAGGGTCTACGAATGCGTTCATGCAAACACCTCCTTTGCGGAAAGCATTGCCTGTTTTGCCGCAAATTATGCCTATGCAAGCGGTTTGCGGTGTGGTACAATAAGACCGCCGGGAACCGGCAGGAGGAGATAAGATGAATATCCAGATCTTTGGCACGAGCAAGTGCTTTGACACCAAAAAGGCGCAGCGCTATTTCAAAGAGCGCGGCATCAAGTTCCAGATGATCGACCTGAAGGAAAAAGGCATGAGCCGTGGCGAGTTTGATAACGTGGCGCGCGCCTTGGGCGGCTGGGAAAAGCTGGTAGACCCGGCGGCAAAGGACAAGCAGACCCTTGCGCTGCTGGATGCGCTGGTGGACTGGCAGAAGGAGGACAAGCTGTTTGAAAACCAGCAGCTGTTCAAGACCCCCATCGTGCGCAACGGACGCAAGGCTACCGTGGGCTACCAGCCCGAGATATGGAAGGACTGGGAATAAAAAGCCTGCTTTCACAAAAAAACCACCGGTACAGGTTTTGCACTCTGCGGCCGGATGTGGTATACTGTTGGGTAGACAAAAAACTTTGGGAGATTCAGACCAATGAAAAATACGATCACCCCGGAAGAACACGCCCGGATCAAGCGCCGCCGCTGGCGGCAGACCTTGGGTCTGCTGATCACGGTGCTGGTGCTCATCGGGTTTATCACGGTGCTGCGGGCCGGTGTGGGCCTTGTGGCAAACCTGTTTGATGATACCGCACAAAAGCAGGAATACGAGGATAAGCTGGAGGGTCTGGTATTGTTCGACCCCATGCCCTTTGACGGCATTGAGAACATCGATGACCTGACTCTGCGGGAGGCAGCCGTGTGGGGCTGCGTGTACAGCATTCAGGAGACGCAGGGCGGCTTTGAGAACTACAACACCGACCCCGAGACCGAGCAGCTGCTGCTGCCCTCGGTGGAGGTGGACGCCTATCTGGCAAAGCTGCTGGGCCCCGGCTTCAAGCTGACCCACCGCAGCTTTGATATGGAGGATATGACCGTCGAGTTTGACGAGACCACCCAGTGCTACAAGATCCCCATCACCGGTACGGTGGGCTACTACCGCGCCACCGTGGTCAAGCTGTTCAAGCGCAGCGGTAAGCTGCACGTCACCGTGGGCTACATCCCCACTGCCAGCGCAGATGACAGCATCATCAACCCTTCTTCGGACACCCCCACCAAGTATATGGATTACCTGTTCGAGCGCCAGAGCGGCAGCTGGTATCTGACCGGCCTGACCGAGAGCGAGACCAAGCCCGAAAGCGCTGCAAGCTCCGCTGCCGCGCAGCCGGAGCCCATGGCAGAAAGCGATGTGCAGGACGCCATTCTGGCCGCTGCCGGAGATTCCTCTGCAGCGGATTCGGCTGCAGTCTCGGCTGTGCAGCCGGAGGTGCAGGCTGAAGCGGACGCAGACAGCGCTGTGGCAGAAGCCCCCGCCGCCGACGATGCCGCAAGCACCGCAGCATAAAATGTAAATGCAAAAGGGACCGTTGCACAACTTTTGTGCAGCGGTCCCTTTTTATCGTGGGACGATTTTGTATGGCCGCCGCGTGGGCTTTGGCCATATTCAGCGGAAAGATGATTTATAATTTGCCCCCCGGGAAAATCTGCGGATTTTCCCGGGGGGCTTTTTCACGGCAGGGACACAGAGGAAAACGACTTCCTGCCGGTGTTACTTCAGATCAAATCTTACGACTACCAGCCGATACCACAGGTAGGGGATCATGTTCCAGATCATCCACAGCTCCATCAGAATATAGTTGGGTACATCGCGCCAGCGGAAGGGACGCTTGCCCAGCTTGCCTGCTTTGAGCAGGGCAAAGGCCTCGTGCATACCCTTGTCCCAAGCCTCGCCAAAGCCCTGCTTGTGGAACTTGTAGCACTTAAGCAGATAGCCCAGCGCCAGCGGGATAAAGTTGAGCACCAGCATCAATAGCGGCTCGTTTTTGAGCGGCAGCAGAATGCTGTTGCGGCCGCTCTGCTGGCTTTTAAAGGCGTTGTAGCGCACCGCGCCGGTGCTGGCACCGCAGATGTGGTAGCACTTGGCGGTGGGGCAGAGTACGTTTTTATAACCGGCATTGTTGGCGCGCCAGCTCAGGTCTACGTCCTCAAAGTAGGCAAAAAAGTTTTCGTCAAAGCCGCCGATCTCATCCAGAATGCTTTTGCGGTACAGTGCTGCGCCGCCGCAGGCCGAGAAGATGCGTTTTTGCTTCGTGTAGCGGCTGGCGCGGCGGCCATCGCCGGTCTTGCAGGCAAAGCCCATCCATGTTACATAGTCCCCGGCGTCATCGGCCAGCTCCCGCTCAAAGTGCCGGAGCATCAGGCTTTGCACCGCAAAAATTTTGGGGTCGGCATCGGCGGTGCGCAAAAGCTCGGCCAGCCATTGCGGCTCGGCAAACGCATCGTTGTTGAACAGTACCACATACTTGCTCTGCGCCCGGGCAATGCCCTGATTTACTGCGTAGGAAAAGCCGGTGTTACGTCCGTTTTCGATCAGAGTAAAGTTGGGGCGGGTGCAGTAGCTGCGCGCCTGCGCCAGACTTTCGTCGGTGGAGCCGTTGTCCACCACGATCAGGTCAAAATCCTGTTCGGTCTGGGCGTAGATGGACTCGATGGAGTCCTTCAGCCAGCCCTTGCCGTTGATGTTTGGGATAATGATGGTCGCTTTTATCATAAAAGTTACTCCTGTTTTCGTCAATTACAGAGAGAGTATATCATATTATCGCAAAAATGCAAACCTCTCGGATAACGCCTGCCCTCGTTTGCAAGGCAATGCCCGGGGAGCTGTGACAGAATTGGCTAAAAAAATTGTATGAACCCCTTGACACAATCTGAAAAATGAGTATTATTGTATTAGGCACTTAACACAGAAACACAAAATGCAGGGAGGGCTACGATGAGTGAACAATTTGATTCCAGCCGTCCGATCTATGCGCAGCTGGTAGAGCGGTTGAAGGCGAAGATCCTTGCGGGGACATACCCGCCCGGAGGACATCTTGACTCGGTGCGGGATATGGCCGCAGCCGCAGGGGTGAACCCGAATACCATGCAGCGTGCGCTGGCACAGCTGGAAACGGAGGGGCTTGTCCGGACCGAACGGACGGCGGGCCGCTATGTGACGGAGGATACCATGTTGATCGAACAATTGCGTGCCGCGACCGCGGAAAAGTTCGCGGAAGAATTTCTGGAAAAGATGCGGGACATCGGGTACAGCCCGGCGCAGGTCGCCGAATTGCTGGCCCGTCAGACGAAAGGAGAACCGAATCATGAGTGAACTTCTGACCTGTGAAGGGCTGACAAAACACTACGGCGCAAAAACCGCGCTGGACGGTGTGGACCTGCACATCGGCTTTGGGAAGATCGTTGGCATGCTGGGGCCGAACGGCAGCGGCAAGACCACCCTGATCAAACTGGCAAACGGTCTGCTGCAGCCTGACAGCGGCAGCATCCGGATCGCCGGGATGAAGCCCGGCGTGGAGAGCAAGGCAATCGTATCCTACTTGCCCGATGCCGACTGGCTTCCCGGCTGGATGCGGGTAGAGCAGCTGGTGGAGATGTTTGGGGACTTCTATAAGGACTTCGATCCGGCCCGGGCGAATGAGATGCTGGCAAATCTGGAACTTTCCCCCAAAGACGTCCTCAAGACCCTTTCCAAGGGCAACCGGGAAAAGGTGCAGCTCATCCTTGCCATGAGCCGGAATGCCCGGCTCTATCTGCTGGATGAACCCATCGGCGGCGTGGACCCGGCGGCACGGGATTATATCCTGCACACCATCCTGTCCAATTACAGCAAGGACGCGACCGTCCTCATCTCGACCCACCTGATCGAGGATATCGAGCCGGTGCTGGATGAGGCCATCTTCCTGAAAGAGGGAACGGTCTTTGCTCACCGCAGTGTGGATGAGATCCGTGAGAATGAGGGAA
Organism: uncultured Faecalibacterium sp.; assembly: GCA_934503275.1. GTDB lineage: Bacteria > Bacillota > Clostridia > Oscillospirales > Ruminococcaceae > Faecalibacterium. The sequence goes on along the minus strand of CAKSVD010000013.1, from coordinate 14,221 downwards.
TGAGCGTGGACGCATATTTCCGGGAGGTATTCAAATGCTGAAAAATCTGTTGAAGTATGAATTCCGGGCGACCGGACGGACCTATGGCGGCCTGTATCTGGTCTGGCTGCTGGTTGCGCTGGCAATGGGGATCTCGATGCGGGACGAAGTCTGGGACAATGGCAGCAGCCAGATCTTGGCATACCTGATGTTTGCCTACTTTGCCATCGGGGTTGCCATCGGAGTGGTCTGTATTGTGACGATCATCCAGCGGTTCACCAAAAATCTGTTGGGGCGGGAGGGCTATCTCATGCACACCCTTCCGGTCCATCCAGAGCAGCTGGTTGCGTCCAAACTCATTTCCAGCATGGTCTGGGTGATCTGCAGCGGAGTGGTCGGGATCCTGTCCGTCCTTCTGATGCTGGTCGGCCTGTGCGCCTTCGAGGATTCCAAAACGGTCATCAATGGGGAGACGATTACGACGGGCTGGGGCGATGTCCTGAAATTCAGCTGGAAGGCGATCCAGAGCATCGGCGGTGAATTCTGGAGCGAGCTGGCGTGGATCATCGTCCTTGGTCTGGCGGGCATTGCAGTCCTCATCCTCTGTATCTACGCCGCCTGCATGATCGGGCATCAGTTCAGGAACCATTCCACGATTGCCAGCATTCTGGCCTTCTTCCTGTTGCAGCTGATTCAGGGCAAACTGGATGCAGGCGGCGGGATCCGGGTGATCGTTGGCTCTGTGGCAGCGATGCCGATGGCTTATTCCGCCAGCGGCAATCTCTGGCTCGTCCTTCTTGTAACGATTCTGATCGGCGCAGTCTATTTTGTCCTTACCAGCTGGCTGATGAAAAATAAGCTGGATCTGGAATAAGCATAAAAACCAAACCCCGGCCGTTGCAGATGAAACATACTGCAAAGGCCGGGGTTTATGCGGGAAAATTATTTTGCGAGAGCCTTTTCAATGTTCGCCAGAATGGTGTCGTGATCCTCGGCGCAGACCAGAACCACCTCGCCGGTGGGAGCTACGGTGACGGTAGCGGCCTTGGCAACAAGGTACTGGTCCTCCAGATAATGCTCCATGGACTGCTGCTCGCTGGCAACATAGGCCTCCAGTGCGGCCTTTACCTCATCGGTCTTGCCCTCGGCGGGCTTCACGATGGCAACGGCGTAGCTGCGCACCATCATGCTGGAAATGCTGGCGGCAAAGGCGGTATACTGGCCGTCCTCCAGATTCAGCAGGGGCATCAGGATGTCCCGGATCTCTTCGTTCAGCTGGTCGGCCTCATACTCGGCGCTATAACCGTCAATGGCAGTAAACTTGCCGTCCTCTCCCTTGGTAAAGATCATATCGTACTCGTTGTCCTCGTCGCTGCGGGCATCGTGGATGATCTGGGAATAGTCCTTGGGGGTGGAGCTGTCGGCTTTGCTGCCGCCGGAGCAGCCCACCAAAGTAAACAGGGTCAGCCCTGCCAGCAGGGCGGCGATGAATTTTTTCATAGTATTGAATTTCCTTTCATAGTGCTGTGTGTGGAAGGTGCAGTCGGGCGCACACGTTACAGGTAGTGTGTGCCGGTTTTGGGCTGCTATTCTGGATACGAACCACCGCACCGCAAAATTGCAGGGAAAAAGTAACAGTTTTATGAACGACACCCGCTTACAACATCAAGGCGTCCAGATCGCCATGGTTCACCGGGGTAGACAGGATGATCTGGGTGCTGGTGGTGCCCAGCTTCTGGAACTGCAGGATCAGATGCTCCAGCTGTGCCATGCTGCCGCAGCTGACCTTGACCAGAAAAGTGTACGCACCGGTAACGTGGTAACACTGCAGCACCTCGCGGCTGTTCTGCAGCAGTTCCAGAAAAGCATCCTGCTTGGAGGGGGCCACCGAAAGGCTGATGAGCGCATCCACATACATCCGGTCTGCCGGACGGTTCAGCGTGACGGTATAGCCGCTGATGATGCCGTCCGTCTCCAGCTTATGGATACGGCTGGAAACTGCCGGGCTGGTAAGGGATACCTGCTCCGCAATTTCTTTGACAGGCATCCGTGCATTTTTGGCCAAAAGGGTGAGAATTTTGCGGTCAAGATCGTCCATAAGAGGAGCCTCCTTTGAAAATATGTTGGAATGTATAAAATTTTCTGAAAGTAAAGTTTTTATGTTGTGCAAACCCACGGAAATGGAATAAAATTTCGTTTCTGAAATTCTATGTTAATTATATAAAGTTTTTGCAAAAAAGTAAAGCATTATTTTAAAGCAAAATCCGAAAATCTTGTTTGACAAGAAAAGAAAAACGGGTATAATACATCATGCAAGGCAGCGCAACATCAAAAGTCTGCCAATGATATTGAGATTCACCACTTTATATACTTTCCCACCCCTCTATACACAAAAACCCGCTGCCAGGCGGGTTTTTGTGTTTGTTGGGGCTTTTTTCTTTTTGTAAAAAAGCAGTTTCGAAACGCCTGCAGGCGTTTCGAAACTGCAAATAAAAATTTAAACCAGATAGCCCTCAAAGCAGTGCAGGTCCTCGGTCTTGACGATGCCCTCCAGGTATAGCCCGTCCTCCCGGTATTCCTCCACCTGCACGCTGCCGCGCTCCCGCATGGGGGCGGCAAGTCCCAGCTTGTCGTAGGGCAGCAGCACCCGGATGGTGTGCACCCGGTCGCTGAGCACCTCGTCCAGCTTTTGCAGCAGCTTGTCCAGCCCGTAGCCGGTCTTGGCGCTGGTCAGCAGGATGTCGGGGTCAAAACTCAGGGTGTTGGGCTTGTCGCACTTGTTGTACACGGTCAGGCGGGGAATGTCGGCACAGTCCAGCCCATCCAGCACCTCGTCGGTGACGGCAAGCTGCTCCTCGCGCTGCTCGTCCCCGGCGTCTGCCACCCGGACGATCACATCCGACCATGCGGCCTCTTCCAGTGTAGACTTGAACGCCTCCACCAGATTGTGGGGCAGGCGGGACACAAAGCCTACCGTGTCCACCAGCAGCACCGCCATGCCGCTGGGCAGCACCAGCTTACGGCTGGTGGGGTCCAGTGTGGCAAACAACATATCGGCCTCGGCCACGCTGGGGCCGCACAGGGCGTTCATCAGGCTGGATTTGCCCACGTTGGTGTAGCCCACAAGGCTTACCACCGGCATTCCGGTCTTGGCGCGGGCCTTGCGGCTCTCGCCACGGCGCTTTTCCATCTCGGCCAGCTTCTCGGCCAGCGCATCAATGCGGGCGTGCACATGGCGGCGGTCCAGTTCCAGCTTGGTCTCACCGGCACCGCGGCGGGCACCGCCGCCGCCGCCACCGCCGCCGCCCTGACGGCTCAGCGCCTCGCCCATGCCCTGCAGGCGGGGCAGACGGTAGCGCAGCAGCGCCAGTTCGGTCTGCAGCTTGCCCTCGTTGGTCACGGCGCGGCTGCGGAAGATCTCCAAGATCAGCATGGTGCGGTCGATGACCTCCAGCCCGCCCAGCGCGTTGGAGATGTTGCGGATCTGGCTGCCGGTCAACTCACCGTCAAACACGGCGCATTCCGCGCCCAGTGTCTGGGCGGCAAGGGAAGCCTCTTCCAGCTTGCCGCTGCCCAGCACGATGCCGGTCTCCGGGGTCTGGCGCTTCTGGGTGATCTGTGCCACGGCCTCCATGTGGTTGGCCTCGCACAGGGCAGAAAGCTCTGCCAGACTGCGCTCACAGTCCCACAGCCCCTGATCCAGTGCCAGCAGCACCACCTTTGTGGGAGGGGTCTCGGTCAGAATATCATAAAGCTCGCTCAAAGTAAGTCCTTTCTGTTATCGTAGCGTTCCTTTGTCAGCAGATAGCACCGGCATTCTACCGGTGTGCCGTCAAATTTGTGGTAAACATCGTTGTGGTGGTACACAAAGCCGGCCTTTTCCATCACCCGGCCGCTGGCAGGGTTCTGCACCGCGTGGCAGCAGGTAAGGAAGGCGCCGCCCACCTGATTGAACCAGAAATCCACCACAGCTTGCAGCGCCTCGGTGGTAAAGCCTTTGCCCCACCACTTCTGCCCGATGCAGTAGCCCGGCTCCCAGATGCCGCCGGAAAGTTCCAGCCCCGGCCACTTGACCTTTTGCTGCGGCTCACCCAGCAGGGCGTTGTATACGGAGATAGAACCGAACACCTGCCCGGTGGCCTTTTCTACTATGGCCCACTGGTAATAATCCGGGTTCGGATACAACTCTGCCCACGCCGAAAGCAGTTCCCGGGTCTCGGCAGGGCTTTTGTGCGGTTCCCAGCGCAAAAACCGGGTCACAGCCGGGTCGTTTGCCCAGTTTTCGTACATCTGCGGGGCATCCTGCGGCAGCAGACGGCGCAGCAGCAGACGGTCGGTCTCCAGTTCAGGTGTGCCGGTGTGGCGCATGATCCATCCTCTCCCTTTTATAAAAAGTCATTCCTAAGATAGCACAAAAATAGCCGCGCCGCAAGCGAAATCAAGAAAAGCGCTTGACCGGATGGGTGAACTACGATAAACTGAAAGATGAAATCCTTTATAGGAGAGGGAAAAGTATCTATGTTAGATGTACGCAAACTGTTAGCCCAGCGGCCGCTGCTGTTCGATGGCGGTATGGGCACCTATTATAAAGCAAAGCCGGGGCAGGAGTGCGAGCAGGCAAATCTGACCGACCCCGAGGGCATTCTGGCGGTGCACCGGGCGTATCTTGCCGCCGGGGCAGATGCCATCAAGACCAATACCTTCAGCCTGCCGCGTCTGGCAGCGGCGCAGCAGCCGGGCTGGGAGCAGCTGGCGGATGCAGGTTGGCAGCTGGCAGCAAAGGCCGCCGGGGAAACCGGCGCGGCAGTGTTTGCCGACCTTGGCCCCGCACCGGATACCGAAAATCTCCCGGCGGAGCAGGTGTATCTTGCTGTGGCAAAGCGCTTTGCGCTGCTGGGCGCAAAGAATTTTCTGTTCGAGACCCTGAGCGCCGAGGACGGCGTGCTGGAAGCCATTCGTGCGCTGAAGCAGACCGTGCCGGAGGCCTTTGTGCTGGTATCCTTTGCGGTGCTGCCGGACGGCTACACCCGCGAGGGCCGCTACTGCGCCGAACTGGTGCACCGCATGGCGCAGAGCGGCGTGGTGGATGCCGTAGGCCTGAACTGCGTATCTGCCCCGGGCGCGATGCGTGCACTGGTGCAGCAGCTGGGAGATGCGGGACTGCCGCTTTCGGTCATGCCCAATGCAGGTTACCCGGTGGTGGCGCGGGCACAGGTGCGCTATCAGGGCAAGCCGGAGTATTTTGCCCGGGAACTGAGCCGCCTTGCCGCCGAGGGCGTGCGCATTCTGGGCGGCTGCTGCGGTACAACGCCGCAGCATATTGCTGCCTTGCGCACCGCGCTGGATGCTTTGCCGGAAGCGCTGCCCGCCGCCCCGGCAGCAAAGCCTGCTGCAGCGGCAAAGCCTGCGGTGGAAACGGACGATGCTTTCTTGCGCAAGCTGCGCGCCGGGCAGCGGGTCATTGCGGTGGAACTGGATTCCCCCAAGGATGCCGACCTGACCGCCTATCTCGAGGGTGCCCGCCGCCTGCAGGCCGCCGGTGCGGACCTGATGACCATTGCAGACTGCCCCATTGCCCGGGCGCGGATGGATTCCTCGCTGGTGGCCTGCCGGGTGCACCGGGAGCTGGGCATGAACGTGCTGCCCCACATGACCTGCCGGGACCGCAACCTGAACGCCACCAAGGCGCTGTTGCTGGGACTGTACGCCGAGGGCGTGCGAGAGGTGCTGGCCATTACCGGCGACCCCATCCCCACTGCCGAGCGGGACGAGGTGAAAAATGTGTACCAGTTCAACTCCCGCAAGCTGGCACAGTATATCGTATCGCTGGCCGGGGAAGGGCGGGAGATGCCCGGCCCTATCACTGTGTTCGGTGCGCTGAACCTGAACGCCCGTAATTTTGAGGTAGAACTGCGCCGCGCCGCTGAAAAGCTGGAAAACGGCATGAGCGGCTTCCTTACCCAGCCGGTGCTGTCGGCACAGGCGGTAGAAAACCTGAAAAAAGCCCGGGAGGCGCTGGGTGAGCAGGCGAAAATTCTGGCGGGCATCCTGCCGGTGGTCAGCCAGCGCAACGCCATCTTTATGGAAAACGAGGTCAACGGCATCCATGTGGACGAGGCCATCATCCAAAGGTTTGAGGGGCTGGACCGCGCCGCAGGCGAGGAACTGGGGTTGGAGATCTCGGTGCAGGCAGCCAAGGCGGCTGCACCTTATGCAGACGGCTTTTACCTGATGACTCCCTTCAACCGGGTGGCGCTGATGGAACGGCTGATCGCCCGGTTGCGCGCGGAAATGCCGGACTGAACCGCAAAAATGCGGAAATAGCTCAGCAACGAAAAAACGGATTGACAAATCCCACAAAAAACGCTATATTCTTTTTATAAATGCGTTGAAAAAGAGTGTGCATCGTCTGGAGCCGCACAGAGAGCCGGGGGCAGCTGAAAACCCGGCGGGATACCGGCGGGGCACTGTCACTTTGGAGCAGGAGCGGTGAGCCTTGCAGGTAAGCCGCTTTCGGGTCTGCCCTACGTTACAGGGGCATCAAGGGGCGCGGAGTTTTCCGCGCAATTTGGGTGGTACCGCGGTTATGTATTTACAGCCGTCCCATGGAACGCTCCGTGGGGCGGCTTTTTGCGTCCCACTTCATCAATTTTTTGGAGGACACTATGAAAGAACTTGCAAAGCAGTACGATCCCAGTCAGGTGGAAGATCGTATCTACCAGTTCTGGCTGGATGGCGGCTACTTCCACACGAAGGCCGATCCGGACAAGAAACCTTATACCATCGTGATGCCGCCGCCGAACGTTACCGGTCAGCTGCACATGGGTCATGCGGTGGATAACACCATGCAGGATATCCTCATCCGCACCAAGCGGATGCAGGGCTATGCCGCCCTGTGGGTGCCCGGCACCGACCATGCATCCATTGCTACCGAGGCCAAGGTGGTGGAGGCTATGCGCGCCGAGGGCCTGACCAAGGAGATGGTCGGCCGCGACGGTTTTCTGGAGCGCGCTTGGGCATGGAAGACCAAGTACGGCAACCGCATCGTCAGCCAGCTGAAGAAGCTGGGCAGCAGCTGCGACTGGGAGCGCGAGCGCTTTACCATGGACGAGGGCTGCTCTGAGGCTGTCAAGGAAGTGTTCGTGCGCCTGTACGACAAGGGCTTGATCTACCGCGGCAATCGCATGGTCAACTGGTGCCCCCACTGCAACACCTCCATCTCCGATGCCGAGGTGGAGTACGAGGAGAAGGACGGCAGCTTCTGGCATCTGCTGTACCCGGTCAAGGAGACCGGCGAGATGCTGGAGCTGGCCACCACCCGCCCCGAGACCATGCTGGGCGATACTGCTGTGGCTATCAACGGCGAGGATCCCCGCTACGCGCATCTGCACGGCTGCCATGTGGTGCTGCCCCTGCTGAACAAGGAGATCCCCATCGTCTGCGATGAGCACGCCGATATGACCAAGGGCACCGGTGTTGTGAAGATCACCCCTGCCCACGACCCCAACGACTTTGAGGTGGGGCTGCGTCACAATCTGCCCATCGTGCGCGTGTTCACCTACGACGGCCACATGACCGGTGCTGCCGACAAGGCTGCCGCCGATGCTCTGTTTGCCGCCGGCAAGAACACCGTCAACGAGCCCCATGTGCTGGATTGCGGCAAGTATGCCGGCATGACCACGCTGGAGGCACGCAAGGCCATTCTGGCTGACCTGAAGGAGGGCGGCTTCCTGAAGGAGATCGAGCCCCTGAAGCACGAGGTCGGCACCTGCTACCGCTGCCACTCCACCATCGAGCCCATGGTCTCCAAGCAGTGGTTCGTCAAGATGGAGCCGCTGGCAAAGCCCGCCATTGAGAGCGTGGAGAAGGGCGATATCAAGTTTGTGCCCGAGCGCTTTACCAAGAACTATATGAACTGGATGAAGAACACCCGCGACTGGTGCATCAGCCGCCAGCTGTGGTGGGGTCATCAGATCCCGGCTTGGTACTGCGACAACTGCGGCGAGACCGTGGTGGCAAAGTCCGCTCCCTGCACCTGCCCCAAGTGCGGCGGCGCAAAGCTGACGCAGGACCCTGACACGCTGGATACCTGGTTCTCCTCTGCACTGTGGCCCTTCAGCACACTGGGCTGGCCCAACGAGGACAGCGCCGACCTGAAGTATTTCTACCCCACCAATACGCTGGTCACCGGCTACGACATCATCGGCTTCTGGGTCAGCCGTATGATCTTCTCCGGTCTGGCTTACACCGGTAAGGCTCCCTTTAACACCGTCTGCATCCACGGCATCGTCCGCGACAGTCAGGGCCGCAAGATGTCCAAGAGCCTTGGCAACGGTATCGACCCGTTGGAGGTCATTGCCCAGTACGGCGCAGACGCTCTGCGCTTTATGCTGGTGGACGGCTCCACCCCGGGCAACGATATGCGCTATATCGAAAAGAAGGTGGAGGCTGCCCGCAACTTTGCCAATAAGCTGTGGAACGCCACCCGCTTTGTGCTGATGAACCTGCCCGAGGACTTTGAGCCGGGTCTGCCCAGCGAGGACAAGCTGGACATGAGCGACAAGTGGGTGCTGACCAAGCTGAATCAGGTGGCCGGTGCCATGACCGACAACCTCGACCACTACGAGATGGGTCTGGCCGCTGCCAAGATCAACAGCTTCATCTGGGATGTCTACTGCGACTGGTTCATCGAGATCGCAAAGCCCCGCCTGAACTCCGGCGATGCACAGCAGGCCGATACCGCCCGCCGTGTGCTGGTGTATGTGCTGGATAAGGCACTCAAGCTGCTGCACCCCTTCATGCCCTTCATCACCGAGGAACTGTATCAGGCTCTGCCCGGCTCTGCCGAGACCATCATGACGCAGGCATGGCCTACCTTTGATGAGGCTCACAACTGGGCCGCTGAGGAGGAAGCCTTTGAAAAGGTGATGGACTATATCAAGGCTGTGCGTACCATGCGCACCGAGATGAACGTGCACCCCGCTAAAAAGACCAGCATGATCATCGAGACTGCCGATGCCGCCCCCTTCCAGAATGCACAGGTCTATCTGGCCAAATTTGCCTTTGCCACCGATGTGACCTTTACCGAAAAGTACGAGGGCAGCACCGACGGCATGGTGCAGGTGTCCACCCACGCCGCCCGCGGCTTCATCCCCATGATGGAGCTCATTGACCGCGAGAAGGAGCTGGCCCGCCTGAACAAGGAAAAGGCCAAGGCGGAAAAGGAAATGGCCATGTTCGGCAACCAGCTGAACAACCCCAAGTTCGTGGAGCGTGCCCCGGCGGCTCTGGTGGAGGACATCCGCGCAAAGTTCGCCAAGAGCCAGGACAAGCTGGCTAACATCGAGCAGAGCATCAAGGCTCTGGGTTAAAAATAGTGGAATATCATAACAAAGAACGCACTTCGCCGTGGGTCATAGCCGGGCGGGTGGTATTTACCGCCGCACTCATTGCCTGTATCGTGTTCATCTTTTCCAACTCCATGGCGGTGGCCGCGGTCTCGGAGCGATCCAGCGGCAGGGTATTGCATCTGATGCAGGCGGTGCTGCGCCGCTTGGGACATCCGGCACTGGCCGAGCGCCTGACCATGCACATCGTGCGCAAGCTGGCACACTTTTGCGAGTATGCGCTGGAGGGTTTCCTGCTCATGCTCTGTATGCGGGTGTATAGCCGTCATCCGCTGCGGCACATCACCGTGCCCATGCTGGGCAGTGTGCTGACGGCACTGACCGATGAGACTATCCAGCTGTTCTCGGATGGGCGCAGCGGGCAGGTCACAGATGTGTGGCTGGATTCTGCCGGTGCCATGACCGGTATTCTGACTGCGCTTGTGCTGCTGGCACTGTGCAAATGGTTGTATCATCAGATGAAAAGGAGTAACGAATGACCATCCAACAGGCAAATCAGTATTTTGCAGCCCTGCCGGACGGCTTTGCCGACCCGGAGCAGCTGGGTGCGCTGCTGCCCGCCTCGGTGCAGAAGGTGCAGTTCGTGGGTGTGGCAGGCACTGCCGGTAAAACGGCGGTGGCGCGTCTGCTGACGGCCATCCTGCAGGCACAGGGCATCTGCGCTGGTGCTTACCATGCCGGGTGCGAGCCCCTTGCGGCTCGTATCCGGGTGGCGGGCAAGCCGGTGGACGAGGTACTGCTGTGCCGCGCCGCCGATGCCCTTGCCGCCCATGAGGAACTGCCTTTGCAGGCGGCAGAACTTGCCGCCGCTGCGTACTGCTTTGGCGAGGCCGGCTGCACGCTGGCGGTGGTGGAGTTGCCGGACGCAGGTCTGGCTGCGGCGCTGCCCCAAATGCCGGTGTGCGCTGTCACAGCGGTGGGACCGGACGGCGTGAGCCGCTCGGTGGAGCGTCTGGCTGCGCTGGCAGGCGGCGTGATGCGCAAGGACAGCATCTGCGTCACTGCACCGGAGCAGCCCAAGGCGGTGCTCAGCGAGCTGATCGTGGCTGCGGGCAAGTGTGGCTGCGAGTTGATCGTGCCCGACCCGGAGGATATCACCTTTTTGGAGGCAGAACAGTTTGCCAGCCGGGTGGACTACGGCGGCTATACGGTGCCGCTGGCCTTTCTGGGTCGTCACGCTGCAGGCAACGCCGCCATGGCGGTGGAACTGGCGCTGGCGCTCTGCCGCAAGGAGGTGGATATCTCCGATGAAGCTATTCTGGAGGGCATTGCTGCCGTGGATAACCGCTGCAGCATTCGGGTGCTTTCCCAGCGCCCGCTGGTCATTCTGGATGCCTGCCGCACCCCGCAGCAGGCTGCTGCGCTGCTGCGCGTGCTGAACATGGCCAAGGTGCGCCACATGAGCGCCATCATCGGCTTGACTGAGGAGGAGGGCGCCGAGGCCTTCTTCTCTGCGCTGGAGACCGGCCTGAGCCCCGAGGAGCAGAAAAAGGATAAGTCTACCATGCCCGGTATGAGCGAGAGCCCCTTTGATAAGGTGTATCTCGTCACGCCCGCCGGCGTGGAGGAGCAGCTGACCCGGCGTCTGACCGAGAAGGCAAAATATCACTTCGATGCCCAACTTTGCACCAGTCTGGACGAGGCAGTGCAGCTGGCGCACGCCAACACCCGCCGCGGGCTGCTGGTCTGCGGCAGCGAGGCGGCAGCACTGGAGGCAGCCGCTCTGCTGGCAAAGGCGTAAGCCACCGACAGCTTTTTCTAAAAAATAACCCGAAGATCCCGTACACTGAAGTTATGTGTACGGGATCTTTTATTTTGCAAAAAAGGAGATGGACAAGCAATGGCAACGGTGACCTTCAGCGCGGCAGGGGAGACCCTGTACGCCTATCTGGCGGGCGAGATCGACCACGATGCCGCCCAGAGCCTGCGGATGCAGCTGGACGATGCACTGGTCAGCCGCAGTCCCCGCACCTTAATTATCGACCTTGGCGGGGTGGGGTTCATGGATTCCTCCGGGGTCGGGCTCATCCTTGGGCGGCAGCGCTGCGCCCGCATTCTGGGCACGACCCTGCGGCTGCAGCACGCCCCCGCGCAGCTGCAAAAAGTCCTGCGGCTGGCGGGAATCCCCTGCACGGAGAACACAGAAAAGGAGAATGCGCAATGAAAGCAGAGAACACTACCCGTATCCAGTTCGATTCCCTCAGCAGCAACGAGGCCTATGCCCGCGGCGTTACGGCAGCCTTTCTGGCGCGGTACGACCCCACCGTGCCCCAACTGGCCGACCTGAAAACTGCAGTGTCTGAGGCAGTCACCAACTGCATCGTCCACGCCTACCCGGAACGTATCGGGCCGGTGTGTATGACCATAGCGGTCTACCCCGACCGGGAGGTGCACATCACTATTGCAGATAAGGGCATCGGAATCCCCAATGTAGAACAGGCTATGCAGCCGTTGTTCACCACCGGCAACCCGGAGGAACGCTCCGGTCTGGGCTTTGCGGTGATGCAAAGCTTCATGGACAGGGTAAAAGTCACCTCAAAGCCCGGCAAGGGTACAAAGGTGCTGCTGGTCAAGCGCCTGTCCCGGCGAGAGCCTACATAAAATGGAAAGGCGGTCCGGTATATGGTAACGGATAAGACCCGGCGGGAAGCATTCATCACGCAGAATCTGGGGCTGGTGCACGCCTGTGCGGGCAGGTTCCGTGGGCGCGGCATGGAGTATGACGATTTATACAGCGCAGGCTGTGTGGGCCTCATCAAAGCCTATGATAATTTTGACGAGAGCCGGGGCGTGTGCTTTTCCACCTATGCTGTGCCGGTGATCCTTGGCGAGATCAAAAAGCTGTTCCGGGATGGGGGCACGGTCAAGGTGAGCCGCTCCCTGAAGGAACTGGGAATGCGGGTGCAAGCAGCACGGGAGCATACCATGAAGTTGTGCGGTTCAGAGCCTACCTTGCAGCAGCTGGCAGAGCAACTGGATGAACCAATAGAGAATGTAGCGCTTGCCATACAGGCTGCGCAGCCTGCCATGAGTCTGACCCCGGAGGGCGGCGAGGATGGAGACAGGCAGCTGGATATCCCGGTGGAATCCCCGGAGGAGGAATTGGCAGACCGGATCAGTCTGGCAGAGGTGATCGAAGCACTCCCGGAGCAGGACAAGCAGCTGATACGCCTACGCTTTTATGGCAACCGCACCCAGAGTGAGACTGCAAAAGCACTGCATACTACACAGGTACAGATCTCCCGGCGGGAACGCAAGATCCTGATCCGGCTGCGCGCCCGGCTTTTGGAGGAATAAGGGAGGAAGTGTCTATAAAAAATGTAAAAAACTGGGCAAAAAGTCAAAAGAATGATTTTGACGTAAAAATTGTAAAAAAGTGCTTGCTTTTTGAAGGATGCTGTGCTAAAATACATTACTGTCAGGCGGACGTCCGACAGAATGAAACACTTCAAAATGGACGTTAAATAGAAAGATTCGACAGAATCAAAAATGAATCTCAAAAATCTTTCAAAAAAATGCTTGACAACTTATCACGAATGTGATAAACTAAATAAGCTGTCAGCCACAAAGGCTACGGCGCACAGGACCTTGAAAATTGAACAATATCGAAAGAACTTGTAACGGAACCTATTTTCGTGTTGGAAAAACACGGTAAACAATTCCAAACAAAAGTAATTCACACAGGACGCAAGCGATTGCGTGCTGAGCGAAACAAGATTTAACACTTTTAAGTGATAAATATCATTTATAAAGAGTTTGATCCTGGCTCAGGACGAACGCTGGCGGCGCGCCTAACACATGCAAGTCGAACGAGCGAGAGAGAGCTTGCTTTCTCGAGCGAGTGGCGAACGGGTGAGTAACGCGTGAGGAACCTGCCTCAAAGAGGGGGACAACAGTTGGAAACGACTGCTAATACCGCATAAGCCCACGGGTCGGCATCGACCAGAGGGAAAAGGAGCAATCCGCTTTGAGATGGCCTCGCGTCCGATTAGCTAGTTGGTGAGGTAACGGCCCACCAAGGCGACGATCGGTAGCCGGACTGAGAGGTTGAACGGCCACATTGGGACTGAGACACGGCCCAGACTCCTACGGGAGGCAGCAGTGGGGAATATTGCACAATGGGGGAAACCCTGATGCAGCGACGCCGCGTGGAGGAAGAAGGTCTTCGGATTGTAAACTCCTGTTGTTGAGGAAGATAATGACGGTACTCAACAAGGAAGTGACGGCTAACTACGTGCCAGCAGCCGCGGTAAAACGTAGGTCACAAGCGTTGTCCGGAATTACTGGGTGTAAAGGGAGCGCAGGCGGGAAGACAAGTTGGAAGTGAAATCCATGGGCTCAACCCATGAACTGCTTTCAAAACTGTTTTTCTTGAGTAGTGCAGAGGTAGGCGGAATTCCCGGTGTAGCGGTGGAATGCGTAGATATCGGGAGGAACACCAGTGGCGAAGGCGGCCTACTGGGCACCAACTGACGCTGAGGCTCGAAAGCATGGGTAGCAAACAGGATTAGATACCCTGGTAGTCCATGCCGTAAACGATGATTACTAGGTGTTGGAGGATTGACCCCTTCAGTGCCGCAGTTAACACAATAAGTAATCCACCTGGGGAGTACGACCGCAAGGTTGAAACTCAAAGGAATTGACGGGGGCCCGCACAAGCAGTGGAGTATGTGGTTTAATTCGACGCAACGCGAAGAACCTTACCAAGTCTTGACATCCTGCGACGGTGCTGGAAACAGTACTTTCCTTCGGGACGCAGAGACAGGTGGTGCATGGTTGTCGTCAGCTCGTGTCGTGAGATGTTGGGTTAAGTCCCGCAACGAGCGCAACCCTTA
>CAKSVD010000012.1 GCA_934503275.1 uncultured Faecalibacterium sp. | reverse complement strand
TGCTGAACATGAAGGTCGCTCCCGGCAACTCCAGCATCTTTGTCGGCAACAAGGAGTTCGAGATCATGAAGAAGCCCGGCCGCGGCACCAATGGCCACATTGCCATCGGCTGCAACAACGTGGACCGCGCCATCTACCACCTGTCTCAGCGCGGCGTGAAGTTCGATCTGGACAGCAAGAACGTGAAGAACGGCAAGACCGTTGCCTGCTACCTGGCAGACGAGATCGCCGGCTTTGCCTTCCATCTGGTGCAGGCATAAGCGTCTGTCCCCTTTTACCCGTAAAAGCCCCTCCGCAGCGGGTATGCCCTGCGGAGGGATGATGAAACACCTGATATAAAGGAGAATAACCAATGAAAGTCGTTACTTTTGGCGAACTGATGGTTCGTCTGCAGCCCTTCAACTACGAGCGTTTCGTTCAGGCCAACAGCCTGGAGTTCACCTTCGGCGGCGGCGAGGCTAACGTTGCTGTTTCTCTGGCCAACTACGGTCTGGACGCAGCTTTCGTTACCAAGCTCCCCGCACACGCTATCGGTCAGGCCGCTGTCAACAGCCTGCGCCGCTACGGCGTTGATACCAGCATGATCACCCGCGGCGGTGACCGTGTGGGCATCTACTACAACGAGAAGGGCGCTTCTCAGCGTGGCTCCGTCTGCATCTACGACCGTGCCAACAGCGCTATCCAGCTGGCTCAGCCCTCCGACTTTGATTGGGACAAGATCTTCGAGGGCGTGGATTGGTTCCACTTCACCGGCATCACCCCGGCTCTGGGCGAGAACGTTGTCGAGATCTGCCGCGAGGCCTGCAAGGCTGCTAAGGCTCACGGCGTGAAGATCAGCTGCGACCTGAACTACCGCGGCAAGCTGTGGACCCGTGAGCAGGCCCGCGCTGCCATGACCGATCTGTGCCAGTACGTTGACGTGTGCATCTCCAACGAGGAGGACGCAAAGGACGTGTTCGGCATCGAGGCCGAGGCTACCGATATCTACGGCGGCAAGCTGAATGCTGAGGGCTACAAGAGCGTTGCCAAGCAGCTGGCTGACAAGTTCCACTTCGAGAAGGTCGCTATCACCCTGCGTGAGAGCCACAGCGCCTTCGACAACGGCTGGAGCGCTATGCTGTACGATGTTGCTTCTAACGAGTACTGCTTCTCCAAGAAGTACGACCTGCACATCATCGACCGCGTTGGCGGCGGCGACTCCTTCGGCGGCGGCCTGATCTACAGCCTGCTGACCGGCAAGAGCACCCAGGAGGCTGTCGAGTTCGCAGTTGCAGCTTCCGCTCTGAAGCACTCCATCGAGGGCGACTACAACATGATGACCGTGTCCGAGGTCGAGAAGCTGGCCGGCGGCGACGGTTCCGGCCGTATTCAGCGCTAATTGCAGGAGGGAGTCCGCCATGGATATCCGTTATTCCTGCAACCAGAAGGATTTCAAGCGCTATACCACCGAGGAAATGCGGGACGAGATGCTGATCACCGGCCTGTATAAGGCTGATGAGGTGGTGGCCGTTTATAGCCATGTGGACCGTATGGTCACGCTGGGTTGTATGCCGGTGCACGAGACCGTGTCCATCGACAAGGGCATCGACATCTGGGCCAACTTCGGCACCCACTATTTTCTGGAGCGCCGCGAGATCGGTATGTTCAACATTGGCAAGGATTCCACCGGTATCGTGGTGGCCGACGGCGTAAAGTACGAGCTGGGCTATAAGGACTGCCTGTACATTACGCAGGGCACCAAGGAAGTCACCTTTGCTTCCGCAGACCCGGAGCATCCCGCCAAGTTCTATATGGTCTCTGCTCCGGCACACTGCGCTTACCAGACCCGTCTGATCAAGATGGCTGATGCAAACCACCGCCCGCTGGGCAGCGTGGACACCTGCAACAAGCGCACCATCAACCAGTTCATCCACCCGGATGTGCTGAAGACCTGCCAGCTGAGCATGGGTATGACCGAACTGGCACCGGGTTCCAACTGGAACACGATGCCCAGCCACAC
Organism: uncultured Faecalibacterium sp.; assembly: GCA_934503275.1. Taxonomy (GTDB): domain Bacteria; phylum Bacillota; class Clostridia; order Oscillospirales; family Ruminococcaceae; genus Faecalibacterium. The sequence goes on along the minus strand of CAKSVD010000012.1, from coordinate 67,716 downwards.
CCACGAGCGGCGCATGGAGATTTATACCTACTTTGAACTGCCCGAGGGGCAGGTGGTGTTCCATATGTGCGGCGAGCCTACCCAGACCCGCCACATCGTGATGCACAACGAGGATGCTGTCATCAGTCCCTCCTGGAGCATTCACAGCGGCGTAGGCACCTCGAACTATACGTTTATCTGGGCAATGGGCGGCGAGAACATGGAGTTTGACGACATGGACAACATCGCTACCACTGACCTGCGCTAAAAGCACCAATCAAACGCCCCGTACCGGGTTGCCGGTACGGGGCGTTTTGCTAAAAAATTAACTTGGATACTGTAAAAAAGGAGAACATCATGGATCTGTCTGCATTCAACCTGCAGGGCAAGGTAGCCCTGATCACCGGCGGTGCCCACGGCATCGGTTTTTCTATCGCAGAGGGCATGGCCAAGTGCGGCGCCGTCATCTGCTTCAACTGCTCCTCTGAGGCCAGCTTGGAAAAGGGCATGGCCGCCTACAAGGCTGCCGGCATCGACGCCCACGGCTATGTGGCAGACGTTTCCGACGAGGACGCCGTCAACGCCATGGTGGCAAAGATCAAGGCCGAGGTCGGCCCGGTGGACATTCTGGTAAACAACGCCGGTCTGATGAAGCGTGTGCCCATGATCGAGATGAGCCACGCTGACTTTATGCGGGTGATCGACGTCCATGTGGGCGGCGCCTTCAACTGCTCCAAGGCCGTGCTGCCCGACATGATGGAAAAGCGCGAGGGCAAGATCATCAACATCTGCTCCATGATGAGTGAGCTGGGCCGCGAGACCGTTTCTGCCTACGCCGCCGCCAAGGGCGCCCTGAAGATGCTGACCAAGAACATCGCCTCTGAGTACGGCGAGTACAACATCCAGTGCAACGGCATGGGCCCCGGCTACATTGCCACCGCCCAGACCGCGCCCCTGCGCGAGATCCAGCCGGACGGCAGCCGTCATCCCTTCGACCAGTTCATCGTTGCCAAGACCCCCGCAGGCCGCTGGGGCGACCCGGAGGACATGGTTGGCCCCTGCGTGTTCCTTGCCAGCCACGCATCCGACTTTGTGAACGGCCAGATCCTCTACGCCGATGGCGGTATTCTGGCCTATATCGGCCGCCAGCCTAAGTAAATCCTGAAAAAAATCCCCCCGGCGCTGCTTTTGCAGCGCCGGGGGTGTTGTGTTTTATAACGTTTTATTTAGAGGTTATCCGGCCAAAGTGGCCTTTTTCCTCTTCGTCCTTTTTGGAGTCGGGCTTTTCTGCGGGGGTCAAGCGCACCTCGGTCACGCGGCGCTTGGCGGTGCGGGTGACCACGCCGTCGTAGCCGCCCAGCGTGAAGCGGTCGCCTACCTTGGGCAGACGGCAGGTCTTTTCCTGCACCAGACCGTTCACCGTGTTGGAGTCGATATCCTCATCCTCCGGCAGGCCAAGCCGCTCGTACAGGTCATCCACGCCAGCGCTGCCCAGCACGATCCAGCTGCCGTCCGACTGCTTGCGGAAGTCCTCGGTCACCTCGTCGTGTTCATCCCAGATCTCGCCTACCAGCTCCTCCAGAATGTCCTCCAGCGTAATGATGCCCTCGGTGCCGCCGTACTCGTCCACTACCACAGCCATGTGATGGTGCTGCTCGCGCAGGGTGCGCAGCAGCTGGGAGATCTGGGTGGAGCCGGTGGTGTAGAGGGTGGGCTTGACCAGTTCCTCCAGCTTGACCTCCTTTTTCAGGCGTGCCATGTAGAAGTCCTTTTCATGTACCACGCCGATGATGTTATCAATGGTGTCGTGGTACACCGGCAGACGGGAGTAGCCGGATTCCGCAAAGGTCTGTGCCACCTCCTCCAGCGGCATATCGTCCTCCACCGCGATCACATCCACGCGGGGGGTCAGGATCTCTTCCACCTCCACGTCATCAAACTCGATGGCGCTGCGGATCAGTTCACTTTCCCGGTCGGTCAGTTCGCCGTCATTCTCGGCCTCGCTGACCATGGTCATCAACTCACCCTCGGTGATGGTGTCCTCCTCGGTACTGTGGACAAAGTGCCCCAGAAAACGCTTCCACTGGGTAAACAGCCATGTCAGCGGGGTAAACACCAGCATCAGCAGGCTGAGCACCGGCGCGACCGCGGTGGCTACCGTTTCCGGCATCTCCTTGGCAAGGCTCTTGGGGGTCACCTCGCCAAAGATCAGCACCACTACGGTCAGCACCATAGTGGACACCGTAGCGCCCCGCTCTGCACCCAGCATCTTGGTGAAAATGATGGTGCCGATGGAGGCTGCGGCAATGTTCACGATATTGTTGCCGATGAGGATGGTGGAAAGCAGCTTATCGTACTTTTCAGCCATTGCCAGCACCCGTGCGGCAGAGGTATCGCCGTCCTCGGCGCGGCTTTTCAGGCGGATCTGATTCAGGGAAGAAAATGCGGTCTCGGATGCGGAGAAAAAGGCGGAGAATGCCACCAATACTACCAGCACTACCCAGAGCGTCATACTGCCATCGTCCATAAAAAGGGGAATCACACTCAACTTTCTGTTTTGAATTTAGATTTATTTGCCCGTTGTATTTTCATTGTGCTTCAACAGTGCCAAGCGGGCTTTTCCGTATACAAAAATGTGCTTTCCATCGTTGCCATTTCCACGATGAAAAGCACATCAATGTTATTTTCTATAATAACATATTCTGCACACAGGTGCAAGCGTTTGGGCTGTGCTCCATGTACAAAACCGGTAAATTTTAACGCAGAACCAATGCGCTGCCGTCGTAATCCACCGTCAGGGTATCGCCCTCGGCATAATTGCCCTTGATGATGGCCTTGGCGATCAGGGTCTCTACGCGGCTCTGGATGAAGCGCTTGATGGGACGTGCACCATAGACACTGTCGTAGGCAGAATCAATGATGAAGTCCTTAGCGGCGGTGGTGACCTCCAGCTTGAGGTGCTTGCCCTCCTCCATGCGGTTGCGCAGATCCTGCAGCTGCAGATCCACGATCTTGCGCATCTCGTCCTTGGTCAGGCTCTTGTAGTAGACGATTTCGTCCAGACGGTTCAGGAATTCAGGACGGAACTTGCTCTTGAGCAGCAGGTCGATCTGGTGCTTTGCGTCCTCGCTCAGCTCGTTGGAGCCCTGCGCACGGCGCTGCTCCAGATCGTTCAGGATGATATCGCTGCCAAGGTTGGAGGTCAGGATGATGACCGTGTTCTTGAAGTCCACGGTGCGGCCCTGACTATCGGTAATGCGGCCATCGTCCAGCACCTGCAGCAGGATGTTGAACACATCGGGGTGGGCTTTTTCCACCTCATCGAACAGCACCACGCTGTAAGGCTTGCGGCGCACAGCCTCGGTCAGCTGGCCGCCCTCTTCATAACCGACATATCCCGGAGGCGCGCCGATCAGGCGGCTGACGCTGAACTTCTCCATATACTCGGTCATATCGATACGCACCATATTGCGCTCGTCATCAAACAGTGCCTGTGCCAGCGCCTTGGCCAGCTCGGTCTTGCCCACGCCGGTGGGGCCGAGGAACAGGAAGCTGCCGATGGGGCGGTTGGGGTTGGCGATACCGGCGCGGCTGCGCAGAATGGCTTCGCTCACCTTGGTCACAGCCTCGTCCTGCCCGATGACCCGCTGGTGCAGCACATCGTCCAGATGCAGCAGCTTCTCGCGCTCACCCTCCACCAGCTTCTCCACCGGGATGCCGGTCCAGCGTGCCACGATGCGGGCGATCTCCTCGTCGGTCACGCGGTCACGCAGCAGGCTGTCCTCCTTTTTGGCAGCAGCCACCTTTTCCTCTTCGGCCAACTGCTTTTGCAGCTGGGGCAGCTTGCCGTATTTCAGTTCGGCGGCCTTGTTCAGGTCGTACTCGCGCTGGGCCTTCTCGATGGCGGCATTGGTCTGCTCGATCTGCTCGCGCAGGGTCTGCACCTTACCGATGGCGTTCTTCTCGTTCTCCCACTTTGCCTTCATGCTGCGGAACTTATCCTGCAGCTCGGCCAGTTCCTTTTCCAGATCCTTCAAGCGGCTCTGGCTCAGGGCATCAGTCTCCTTTTTCAGGCTCACCTGCTCGATCTGCAGCTGGGTGATGCGGTGTGCCAGATCGTCCATCTCGCTGGGCATACTGTCCATCTCGGTCTTGATCATGGCGCAGGCTTCATCCACAAGGTCGATGGCCTTATCCGGCAAAAAGCGGTCGGTGATATAGCGGTCGGAAAGGGTGGCGGCAGCGATCAGGGCGCTGTCGTTGATCTTTACGCCGTGGAACACCTCGTACCGCTCCTTCAAACCACGCAGGATGGAGATGGTATCCTCCACGGTGGGCTCATCCACCTGCACCGGCTGGAACCGGCGCTCCAGTGCGGGGTCTTTTTCGATATACTGGCGGTACTCGTCCAGCGTGGTCGCGCCGATGCAGTGCAGCTCGCCCCGCGCCAGCATAGGCTTGAGCAGGTTGCCTGCGTCCATAGCGCCGTCGGTCTTACCGGCACCCACGATGGTGTGCAGCTCATCGATGAAGAGGATGATCTTGCCCTCGCTCTTCTTCACCTCGTTCAGCACGCTCTTCAAGCGCTCCTCAAACTCGCCGCGGTACTTTGCACCGGCCACCAGAGCGCCCATGTCCAGACTGAACACGGTGCGGTCCTTCAGATTTTCAGGCACATCGCCGCGCACGATGCGCTGCGCCAGACCCTCGGCAATGGCGGTTTTACCAACGCCGGGCTCGCCGATCAGGCAGGGGTTGTTTTTGGTCTTACGGGACAGGATACGGATCACATTGCGGATCTCCTGATCGCGGCCGATGACGGGATCCAGCTTCTGCTTGCGGGCAAGTTCCACCAGATCCTGACCGTACTTTTGCAGCGCGTTGTAGGTGTCCTCCGGGTTATCGGTGGTCACCCGCTGGTTGCCGCGCACGGCGGTAAGCTGCTGCAAAAAGGCGTCCTTTTTCAGGTTGAAGGCGCGGAACAGTTCGCTGGTGGTCTGGTCCTGCTCGTCCAGCAGGCCAAGGAACAGGTGCTCCACACTGATGAAGTCATCCTTCATGGCCTTGGCTTCGCGGGCGGCGGCGCTGAGCACCTTGTCGGTGGCCTGCGAGATATAGACCTTATCGGGGTCACGGCCGGAGCCGGACACCCGGGGCAGCGCGGACAGCTTTTCCGCCACGGCGGCGGCAAAGCTGCCGGGGTCAACGTTCAGCTTTTGCAGCAGCTGGGGGATCAGGCCGTTTTCCTGCGCAGCCAGTGCGTGCAGCAGGTGGGCGGGCTCCAGCGCGTTGTGCTGGTACTCCACAGCCAGCTGCTGGGCTGCCTGCAAAGCCTCAAGGGTCTTTTGGGTATATTGATTGGTATTCATAAAGTCAAGCCTCCATTCATACCGGAAGGTTTATTTTAGCGGACGGATAAGTTCTTTGCTAACAGTTCTGCGCCCGGCGGCGGCAGAGCCACGAGTTCATTATACAGACGTTCTTCTTCATGGTCTTGCACACCTCCTGCGGAGCAGTTTGTTTTGTTTTAGCACTCTATCTGCTCGACTGCTAAAAATATACTCCTGTCCACCCACTTTGTCAATAGGGTTCACAAAAAGTTTGCAGAATAGACGCAAACCCATGCTTTTCTGCCCCGCCGGGCAAAGCCCTCTCAGGCGTTGCGCACCCGCAGAAACAAAAAAGCCCCCCCTTTCGGGGGAGCTGGCATCGCGCAGCGATGGCTGAGAGGGTTCTTATTTCAGCGCTTCGTCCAGCACCTTCAGCAGGTGCGGGATATCCAGCAGCACCAGCGAGATCTGCCCCGCCTTTGCCCGCAGCAGTTCCAGACACTGCTTGCCGTTCCCGGCCTCCAGAATGCGGTAGTCATCGCCCAGAATGCCGGCAAGCATCATGCGGTTCATCATGGAGTCGTCCACCAGCAGGATGACGGGCTTGTCCTCCAAGACTTGCTCCTGAGCCGCCAACCGGCTGTCCTGCGTGTCCACCGCTACCGCGTCCTTGTGGTTTTTGGCCTGATACATTATAAAATCTGCCCGGCGCACCACGTTCTCCATGGGGTCGACAAGGGTCTGCATCGCGCCGCCGATGCTCAGCGACAGCCGGAAGTGGGGGTAGCCCGGCATCACCGTTTGCTGCACGGCAGTGCGGATCTGTTCCAGCTTTATCTTGAAAAAGTCTGCCGGGATGCCGGGCAGCACCAGCAAAAAAGCCGCCGCACAAAAAGTGCAGCGGCTTTGCGGGGCGTCACATCACAGCCAGCGCTCTGCGATGATCCACCACATACCGGGCAGATTGATCCGACCCAGCAGATGCTCCAATACGATCAGCATGGTATTCTCCCTTCAGACCGTCCGTTTCAGCCGAACAGCCCCTTCAGTAAAATCAGAAGCAGCTTAGTCAAGCTGCCGCCGCCCAAAAGGTCGAGCAGCGGCCCAAGGCCTTGAAACATGGAAGGTTTGCTCCTTTCGTTTCATTCCGTCCCGGCTGCTGCCGGGTGCCGGTCTGCCTTATATACGAACCAGCCCGCCGCAGGATTGCAAATACCATGGTGGTAAATATTGGGAAAAGTTGCTTAGAAAGCTTCCATGCCGGGGTAGACAGCGCTTTCGCCCAGCTGCTCCTCAATGCGCAGCAGCTGGTTGTACTTTGCCACACGCTCGGTGCGGCTGGGTGCACCGGTCTTGATCTGGCAGGTGTTCAGCGCCACAGCCAAGTCCGCAATGGTGGTGTCCTCGGTCTCGCCGGAGCGGTGGGAGCTGATGGCGTTGTAACCGGCCTTGTGCGCCATCTTGATGGCCTCCAAGGTCTCGGAGACAGAACCGATCTGGTTCAGCTTGATCAGAATGGCGTTGCCCGCACCCAGCTGGATGCCCTTTGCCAGACGCTCGGTGTTGGTCACGAACAGGTCATCACCCACCAGCTGCACCTTGCCGCCCAGTTCGCGGGTCATCTGCTGCCAGCCCTCCCAGTCCTCTTCGTCCAGACCGTCCTCGATGGAGATGATGGGGTACTTTTCCACAAGGCTCTTCCAGTGTGCGATCAACTCAGCGGAGGTGAACTCGGTGCCCGCCTTGGGCAGCTTGTAAAAGCCCTTGCCCTTGGGGCTCTTCCACTCGGAGGCGGCGGCATCCATTGCCAACATAAAGTCCTTGCCCGGCAGATAGCCCGCCTTTTCGATGGCAGCCAGAATGGTCTCAATGGTCTCCTCGTCGCTGGAAAGGTTGGGCGCAAAGCCGCCCTCATCGCCCACGGAGGTAGCCAGACCCTTGGACTTCAGGATGGCAGCCAGCGCGTGGAATACCTCGGCGCACCAGCGCAGCGCTTCCTTAAAGGAGGGTGCGCCCACCGGCATGATCATGAACTCCTGCGTGTCCACGGTGTTGGCGGCGTGTGCGCCGCCGTTCAGGATGTTCATCATGGGCACGGGCAGGCGGTTGCCATTTACGCCGCCCAGAAACCGGTACAGCGGCATCTCCAGCGAAGCGGCTGCTGCGCGGCAGGCTGCAATGGACACCGCCAGAATGGCGTTTGCACCCAGATTGGACTTATCCTTGGTGCCGTCGGCTTTGAGCATGGCGGCGTCGATGGCGTAGATGTCGGAAGCATCCATGCCCACCACGGCGTCCGCAATGACCGTATTGATGTTTTCCACTGCCTTGGTCACGCCCTTGCCCAAGTAGCGGCTCTTGTCGCCGTCCCGCAGTTCCAGCGCCTCAAACTCGCCGGTGGATGCACCGGAAGGGGCGCAGCCGCGTGCCACGGTACCATCCGCCAGCGTGATCTCGGCTTCCACGGTGGGGTTGCCGCGGGAGTCTAAGATCTCGCGGCCTACAACAGCTTCAATTTCCAGATAATTCATCTTGAAAACCCTCCTGAATATCATTTTTCCTTCCATACTGCCCGGGCGGGCAGACGGGGAACTGTCCCTTTAGGTAGTTATATATAACTAACTGCCAATATCCTACCACGCTTTGCGCCCCGGCGCAAGGGCCGGGGCGGATGTTTGCAGACCTAAATTTTTAACAGGGACGCAAACCTGCGTGGAAAAGCCCGCTTACAGTCTGCCCCCTTGCGGCAGCGGGGATACGTTCGCAGAAATCAACTTTTGAGATTTGATCCAGTGAAAAAGCCTTCACCCCTTGGGGGGAAGGTGGCTGCGAACGCAGTGAGCAGACGGATGAGGGGTAATTTCTCGCAAGCTGCTGCTTACCCGCGCCCTCATCAGTCACCTGCGGTGACAGCTTCCCCCGACCGGGGGAAGCCTTTATTCGGAAAATTGATTTCTGTGGCGCGGATACGCCATGTCTGCCATGTAAATTTCGTATGGCAGATATACCAAAAATTCTCTTTACTTTTTAGTGATTCGGTTCTATACTGGTTGCGGCATTTACGCTGTTTTCCCATTTATAGTCGTTATAGAGGAGGATTTTTGCAATGAATAAGGATCTGACGGTGGGCAAGCCGTCACAGGTATTGTGGCAATTCTGTCTGCCCATGTTCGGCAGCATCATTTTCCAGCAGCTGTACAACATCGCCGACAGTCTGGTGGCGGGCAAGTTCATCGGTGAGAACGCGCTGGCTGCGGTGGGCAACAGCTACGAGATCACCCTGATCTTCATCGCCTTTGCCTTTGGCTGCAACATCGGCTGCTCGGTCATCGTGTCCCGCTACTTCGGCGCAAAGGAATACGGCGAGATGAAGACCTCGGTCTACACCTCCCTCATCGGCTCTGCGGTGCTGTGCGCGGTGCTGATGGGCATTGGCCTGTTTGGCTGCGACGCCCTGCTGGAGCTGATCAACACCCCGGAGGAGATCCTTGCGGATTCCGCGTTGTATCTGGACATCTACGTTCTGGGCTTGCCCTTCATGTTCTTCTACAACATTGCCACCGGCATCTTCTCTGCCCTTGGCGACAGCAAGACCCCTTTCTACTTCCTTGCCGTCTCGTCCTTGTCCAACATCGGCGTGGATATCCTGTTCGTGGCCGGTTTCAAGATGGGCATTGCCGGTGTGGCATGGGCCACCTTCCTGTGTCAGGGTGTCAGCTGTGTGCTGGCCATGGTGGTGGTGTTCCGCCGCATCCGCGCTTTCCGCACCGAGGGTCCTGTGCAGCTGTTCTCCTGGAATATGCTGGGCAAGGTGGCTGTGGTAGCTATCCCCAGCATCCTGCAGCAGAGCTTTGTCTCGGTGGGCAACATCATCCTGCAGAGCATCATCAACACTTTTGGCGCCAGCGTCATTGCAGGCTACTCTGCCGCCGTCAAGCTGAACAACATGGTCATCACCTCCTTTACCACCTTGGGCAACGGCATTTCCAACTACACCTCCCAGAACATGGGCGCCGGCAAGATGGACCGCGTCAAGGCGGGCTTTGGCGCAGGCCGCAATCTGGTGTGGCTGCTGTGCGTGCCGCTGGTGGTGCTGTACTTCTTCTTTGGCCGCTTCCTGCTGCTGCTGTTCATGAACGACCCGCAGGGCCCCGCCATTGACACCGGTATGCTGTTTTTGCGCATCCTCTCTCCCTTCTACTTTGTGGTGTCGGTCAAGCTGGTGGCAGACGGCATCCTACGCGGCTGCGGCCTGATGGTGCGGTTCATGATTGCCACCTTCACCGACCTGATCCTGCGCGTGGGCATTGCCGCCGTGCTCAGCGCCACCGCGCTGGGCTCCACCGGCATCTGGATGGCATGGCCTGTGGGCTGGTGCATCGGTACGGCGCTTTCCATGGTGTTCTACGTTACCGCCATCCGCAAGGCACTGGCAGAGCCGGTGGCTGCTGCCGAAGCCGAAGGACAGGCCGCAGAGGCCCGCGCCGAGGCCGAATTTGCCGCCGACGCCGAGATGGACACCCTGTAACCCTTTTGTGAATCATGAATCTGTTTCATGTCACAGATAAATAAAATGAACAATTTGAAATAGTGCACAAAAACGTGCTAAAATTTTTGTGGAAAGTATCAATAAAGCCGAGAAAATGCGCCCAAAAGTATGGACGGTTTGTGAATTGCGGATTTGAACCCAGATAGCTATAATAACAGACAAGAACAGAAGCAAGGCCGCTTTAGAGGGGAAGGGCCTTGCTTCCGTTTTTATCCTTGATTCTATTCCAGCCTATAAATTACTCCGAAGGAGGAGATTTTTATGAAAAAGGTGTTCACTCGTCGTCAGTTCATGGCCGCTGCCGGTGTTGCTGTTGCAGCAAGTGCCCTGACCGCCTGCGGCGGTTCCTCCGCAAGTACTGCAGGTTCTGCAGCCGGTTCCACTGCCGGTTCTGCTGCCTCCGGCAGCACCATCAAGGTGGGCGTGCTTGGTCCCCTGACCGGTGACGCTTCCGTTTACGGTCAGGCTGTTGTCAACGGCGCAAGCCTGTATATCAAGCAGGTCAATGCAGACGGCGGTGTCAACGGCAAGCAGCTGGAGGTCATCACCATGGACGAGCAGGGCGATGAAACACAGGCTGTCACCTGCTTTACCAAGATGGTGGATCAGGGCATCACCGCTCTGGTGGGCGATGTGACCACCGCCCCCACGCTGGCTGTTGCCGCCGAGAGCGCCGACTACAATATGCCCATGGTCACTGCTTCTGCTACCGCCGAGGCTGTTACCTACGATGCCGAGACCGACACCGTGAACGGGAATGTGTTCCGTGCCTGCTTCACCGACCCTTTCCAGGGCGTGAAGATGGCAGATTACGCTTACGAGAAGCTGGGCTACACCAAGGCAGCCGTCATCTTCCTGAAGGGCAAGGATTACAACGAGGGTCTGGCAGAGAACTTTGCCAAGGAGTTTGAGGCAAAGGGCGGCACCATCGTGGATCAGGAAAGCTACTCCGAGGGCGATGTGGACTTCAAGACCCAGCTGACCAGCATTCTGGGCAAGAACCCCGAGATGGTATTCTGCCCCAACTACTATCAGGATGTGGGTCAGATCCTGGCTCAGGCTGAGAGCGTCGGCCTGACCGTTCCCTTCCTGGGCGGCGACGGCTGGGACGGTCTGGAGGGCTACGCCACCGCCGACCAGCTGAAAGACTCCTACTTCTGCGCCTGCTACGCTAAGGGCTCCAGCGCCGCGTTTGAGGATGCCTACAAGGCCGAGTACGGCGAGGCCTACCCCAACGGCTTTGCACCCTTGGGCTACGATGCTGCCATGACCGTCGTGTACGGCATCAAGGCTGCCGAGGAGCAGGGCCTCGAGGCCGGCTCCGACGAGTACAAGCAGGCCGTCATCGACGCCATTGCCGGCGGCACCATCGAGGGCATCACCGGCACCTTTACCTTCGACGAGCACCACAACCCCGTCAAGAGCACTGCCATCCTGACCTACGTGGACGGCAAGCCCGAGCTGAAGGAAATGTTCTGATCCGCGCAGTTCCATCCACCGGTGATGGAGCCGCCCGCACAGAGCAAACCCCATGATTTTTTTGGAGAACGCCGGAACAGCTTTTTTCTGGTCAGGCGTTCTCCGTTTTTTATATCAAAAAGTGTAAACGCCGCAAAGAAAGGAAGTATCTGACCATGACAGTGTTCTTTAGCCAGCTGATCAACGGCTTGTCCCTTGGCAGCATCTATGCACTGATCGCACTGGGCTACAGCATGGTGTACGGCATTATCCTGCTGCTGAACTTTGCCCACGGCGACGTCATCATGGTGGGCGCATATATGTCGTGGTTCGTCATGAACCAGCTGGGTCTTGGCCCGGTCACCGCTGTGTGCGCCACCATCCTCACCTGTACGCTGCTGGGCGTGGTGATCGAAAAGATCGCCTACACCCCCCTGCGCAGCGCACCCCGTATCTCGCTGCTGATCACCGCCATTGGTGTCTCCTTCTTTCTGGAGTACACGGCAGAGCTGATCCTTGGCTCGGGTGCAAAGGTGATCCCCGCCTACTACACCAACCAGACCTTCCGTCTGGGCAAGGTGCCGCTGGGCCTTACCTCGGTCATCACGCTGGTGGTCACCGTGCTGTCCATGCTGGTGCTCACCTTTCTGGTGCAAAAGACCAAGCTTGGCAAGGCTATGCGCGCCGTCTCGGAGGATATGGATGCTGCCCGCCTGATGGGCATCAACGTCAACAGCACCATCTCCTTTACCTTTGCCGTTGGCTCGGCACTGGCGGGCATCGGCAGCGTGCTGTACTGCTGCTCCTACCCGCAGGCCACCCCCACCATGGGCTCCATGCTGGGTCTGAAGGCCTTTGTCGCCGCTGTTTTGGGCGGCATCGGCTCCATCCCGGGTGCCATGGTCGGCGGCATCGCCATCGGCCTGTGCGAGTGCTTTGTTTCCGCCATCGGCCTTTCCGCATGGAAGGACGCTGTTACGTTTGCAATTCTGATCATCGTGCTGCTGGTCAAGCCCACGGGCTTCCTTGGCCGCAAGGTGCAGGAAAAGGTGTAAGGGGGCATAACGATGAATACCAAACGCAAGGCCCTCAAAATGCCCGTGCGCTACCTGATGAATCTGGTGCTGGTGGGGCTGCTGTTCGTGGGGCTTTCCTATGTGACCGGCAATATGCTGTCCACCTACCAGAATAAGGTGCTGCTGACCGTGGGCATCAACATCATTCTGGCTGTCTCGCTGAACGTTGCCACCGGTTATCTGGGGCAGCTGCCGCTGGGTCACGCCGGTTTTATGGCGGTGGGTGCCTACGCCTGCGCCCTGTTCACCAAATCTTCGGGTCTGCCCAAGGGCGTGGCTTTTGCCATCGGTCTGGTACTGGCATGGGTGATCGCTGGGCTGTTCGGGGTGCTTATCGGCATCCCTGCCCTGCGCCTGACCGGCGACTATCTGGCCATCCTGACGCTGGGCTTTGGCGAGATCATCCGCATCACCCTGAACAACATTGATGATGTGCTGGGCTTTAAGCTGTTCTACGGCTCCAAGGGTCTGAAAAACATCCCCAAGTATTCCAACTTTACCAACGTGTTCCTGTGCGTGGTCATCACCTGCTTCCTCATCCACGCCATGATGAAGAGCCGCCACGGCCGCGCCGTGCTGGCCATCCGCGACAACGAGATCGCCGCCGAGAGCTGCGGCATCCAGACCACCTACTATAAGGTGATGGCCTTTGCCTTTTCCGCTGCCTTTGCAGGCTTGGCGGGTGGTCTGTACGCCTGCTACATCGGCGTGCTGAACCCCTCCACCTTCGGCTTTATGAAGTCCATTGAGATTCTGGTCATGGTGGTGCTGGGCGGCATGGGCTCCATGCTGGGCTCCATCCTGTCCGCTACCGTGCTGACCATCCTGCCCGAGGCCACCCGCAGCTTTGAAAGCTACCGCATGGTGGTCTACTCGCTGGTGCTGGTGCTGATGATGATCTTCCGCCCGGGTGGACTGCTGGGCAGCTACGATTTCTCCCTGAGCCGCATCGTGGAAAAGGCCATGAACGGCGAACTGTTCCGCAAACATACCAAAAAGGAGGCCGCTGACCATGAGTGAGTTCCAGACCAGACTGCACAGTGTGCCCTCCGGCGGTTTTCTGACCGACCGCGATAAAGATAAAAAGCCCATTCTGGACGTGCGTGAACTGGGCATCGACTTCGGCGGTCTGACCGCCGTGGACAACTTTAACCTGATGATCGGCCGCAACGAGATCGCCGGCCTCATCGGCCCCAACGGCGCAGGCAAGACCACCGTGTTCAACCTGCTCACCAACGTCTACCAGCCCACCCGCGGCTCCATCCTGATCGACGGGATGCCCACCGCCGGCAAAAAGACCTATCAGGTCAACCGCATGGGCGTGGCGCGTACCTTCCAGAACATCCGTCTGTTCAAGGAGTTGAGCGTCATCGACAACATCAAGGTGGGTCTGCACGAGTCCATGAAGTATAATCTGGCCTCCTCCCTGCTGCGGATGCCGAACTACTGGAAAGAGGAAAAGCGGTGCACCGAGCGTGCGCTGGCGCTGCTGGACATCTTCCACATGGCAGACCTTGCCAATACACAGGCCGGCAGCCTGCCCTACGGCGCACAGCGCCGGTTGGAGATCATGCGCGCACTGGCCACCGGCCCGAAGCTTCTGCTGCTGGACGAGCCTGCCGCCGGTATGAACCCCTCCGAGACTGCAGAACTGACCGAGACCATCCGCCGCATCCGCGACGAGTTCAACATTGCCGTGCTGCTCATCGAGCACGACATGAGCCTTGTCATGGGCATCTGCGAAGGTATTGCGGTGCTGAACTTCGGCCGCATCATCGCCAAGGGCACCCCGGACGAGATCCGCGATAACCCGCAGGTCATCGAGGCCTATCTGGGCAAAAAGGAGGGCTGAGCCATGGCTGATACATTACTGAAGGTGGACGGCATCAACGTCTACTACGGCAACATCCACGCCGTAAAGGATATCTCTTTCACCGTCAACGCAGGCGAGATCGTCACCCTGATCGGTGCAAACGGCGCGGGCAAATCCACCACCCTGAAAACCATTTCCGGCCTTTTGAAGCCCCGCACCGGCGATGTGCTGTACAAGGGCAAAAGCATCAAGGGCGTGCGCGCCCACAAGATCGTGGAAAGCGGCCTTGCACAGGTACCGGAGGGACGCCATGTGTTTTTGCACATGACGGTGGACGAGAACCTTGATATGGGTGCCTACACCCAGCCCGCTTCTACCATCGCCGCCAACAAGGAAAAGGTGTTCACCCTGTTCCCCCGCCTGAAGGAGCGCCGCAAGCAGCTGGCGGGCACTATGTCCGGCGGCGAGCAGCAGATGCTGGCCATGGGGCGTGCGCTCATGAGCAACGCTTCCATGCTGATGCTGGACGAGCCTTCTATGGGTCTTTCACCGCTGCTGGTGCAGGAGATCTTTGACATCATCCGCGACATCCACAAGGAGGGTATGACCATCCTACTGGTGGAGCAGAACGCACAGATGGCGCTCTCGGTGGCCGACCGCGCCTATGTGCTGGAGACCGGCCGCGTGGTCATGGACGGCACCGGTGCCGAGCTGCTGACCAACGAGCGCGTCCGCAGCGCCTATCTGGGCGGATAAACGGAACGATTGAAAATATCCTCCGCTTTGCTCTGGATATCTTCAGCGGAAAATGATTTTTAATTTGCCAATCGGGAAAATCTGCGGATTTTCCCGATTGGCTTTTTCACGGGAGGGCCGCGGCGGCAAATGGCATTTTTCCTTAGACCCCTTTTGTGAAAATGCGTTTGGAGCACTCCGCAGAGTGCGACAAACGCGAAATTTAAAATGATTTTTCCTCTAAAAATGGCTAGAGCACAGCGGAAGCCATTCTAAATCGTCCATGCGGAAAAGACAGTGCGGCGCAAAGAGTTGTGCCGCGCCGTCTTTTTCCTGCTATCACTTTACTTTCGTAAAAAATTGTGCCATAATGGGTGCAGTATTCCGGCTTTGCAAAAGCCAAGCCCCGGCTCGGGAAAGCGGGGCACATACCATACAGAATGAGGGGTAAATGTTATGAGCAAGATCATCATTCCGGCAAACTACACACCCGCGCTGAACCTGTACGACACCCAGCGCGCCATCGGCACGGTGAAGCGGCTGTTCGCCGATACCCTGTGCGCCACGCTCAATCTGTACCGCGTGTCTGCACCGCTGTTTCTGGAGGCTTCCACCGGCCTGAACGATGACCTGAACGGCGTGGAGCGCAAGGTAACCTTTGACATCAAGGACAGCGGCACCGAGGCACAGGTGGTGCAGTCGCTGGCAAAGTGGAAGCGGCAGGCGCTGAAGGACTACGATTTCCGCGTGGGCAAGGGCCTGTACTGCGATATGAACGCCATCCGCCGGGACGAGGAACTGGATAACCTCCACTCGGTCTATGTGGACCAGTGGGACTGGGAAAAGATCATCACGGTGGAGGACCGCAACGAGACCTACCTGAAAAACGTGGTGCGCTGCATCGTGTCTGCGGTGTGCGCCACCGAGATGAACCTGCACGCCATGTTCCCCCAGCTGCAGGATCTGCCCCTGCACACCCCCAACGTGACCTTTGTCACCACACAGGAGTTGGAGGACAAGTACCCGGATCTGACCCCGAAGGAGCGCGAGAACGCCTTTGTCAAGGAGAACGGCACCACCTTCCTGATGAAGATCGGTGCACCCCTGCGCAGCGGCAAGCCCCACGACGGCCGCGCCCCGGACTATGACGACTGGGATCTGAACGGCGACCTGCTGTTCTGGAACGACCCGCTGCAGTGCAGCTACGAGTTGAGCAGCATGGGCATCCGCGTCAGCCCGGAGAGCATGGATAAGCAGCTGACCATGGCGGGGTGCGACGATCGCCGCAGCCTGCCCTTCCACAAGGCAGTGCTGGCTGGTGAGTTGCCCTACACCATCGGCGGCGGCATCGGCCAGAGCCGCCTGTGTATGCTGCTGCTGGGCAGCGTCCACATCGGTGAGGTGCAGGCCAGCGTCTGGGACAAGGCCACCCGCGAGGCCTGCGCCAAGGCCGGCATCCCGCTGCTGTAAGCAGAACGATTTGAAATACAGCCAAGCCTGCGGGCTTGGCTATATTTCATTTTTTCTTTTATAAAAAACAAGAAGGGACAGCCCGCAAGCTGTCCCTTCTTGTTTTTTATCCTATTAGTTCTGCTTTTTCCAGCGGCGCATGATGCCCATGCCCAGTGCATAGGGGCCGGTGTGCACCGCGATGGTGCAGCCGATCTGCAACAGGCCCACCTCGCACTGTGCGCCGGGGTACTTGGCGCGCAGGGCGGCACGGGTCTGCATCCACAGGCGCTTGCCTTCGTCGGCATCGTAGCCGTAGCCCACCGTGATGCGGTAGTCGTCCGGGGTGCCGCCGTGGGCATCCAGATAGTTCATCAGCTGCTCCAGCGCCTTTTCAAAGCTCTTCTGGCGGCCGCGGGCTACGCCGCCGGAGAAGATCTCGCCATCCTTGAACAGGATCATGGGCTTGAGCCCCAGCATATTGGCGGCGCGGCCGGTCACCTTGCCGATGCGCCCGCCCTTGATGAGGTAGTCCAGATCACCCACGGTGAAGAAGATCTGGTTGGTGGATTTTTCCGCTTCCAGCCAAGTCACCGTCTCGTCCAAGGTGCAGCCTGCGTCCCGCATGGCCACGGCGTTTTCCACCATGGTGGATTCGGTCACGGTGGCGGCGGCAGAGTCGATGACCTCAATGCGGGCATCGGGGTAGTCCTCCAGCACCAGATCCCGGGCGTTGCGGGCGCTGCCCACGCAGCCGCTCATCTTGCCGGTGAACACCAGACACAATACCTCCCGACCCGCCTCGGCGTGTGCGCGGAAAGCCTTTTCAAAGTCCTCGATAGAGGCCAGACTGGTCTTGGGGTAGGCCGCCGGGTTATCCACCATGAACTGATAAAAGTCCCGCACAGGGATCTCCAGCCCTTCCTTGCGGTAATGCTCGCCGTCCAGCGATACATAAAAGGGCACGACCTCGATGCCAAGCTGCTTGGCAGTGTCCAGCGTCAGGTCGCAGGCGCTGTCGGTAATGATATCAAACATCTGTGACGCTTCCTTTTCTGAAACTCATAGGCTGCTTTTTGCGGCAGTTCAGCCGCGGTGGATGTAGGCCTCGCGCTCTGCGCCCACCGAGATATAGGTGATCTTGCAGCCCACAGCCTTTTCCAGATATTCCACATAATCGCGGGCCTGCTGGGGCAGATCCTCCCACTTGCGGGCTGCGGTGATATCGCAGTGCCAGCCGGGCAGGTACTCCACCACAGGCTGAGCGGTATCCAGTGCCTCACCCATGGGGAAACGGGTGGTGGTGGTGCCGTCGGTCAGCTTGTAGGCGGTGACCATAGGGATCTTTTCCATGTAGTCCAGCACATCCAGCAGGGTCAGAGCGACCTCGTCGCAGCCCTGGCAGAACACGCCGTAGCGGCTTGCCACCAGATCGATGGGGCCCACGCGGCGGGGACGGCCGGTGGCTGCGCCGTACTCGTGGCCAGCCTCACGCAGGGCGTGCTTTTCTTCCTCGGTCATGGCCAGTTCGGCGGCGAAGGGGCCGTCGCCCACGCAGGAGGAGTAGGCCTTCATGACGCCGATGGAGTTGTGCAGCTTGTGGCCGGGGATACCGGCGCCGATGGGTGCATAAGCACCGATGACGTTGGAGGAGGTTGTGTAGGGATAGATACCAAAGTCGATATCGCGCAATGCGCCCAGCTGTGCCTCAAACAGCACCTTCTTGCCGGCGGCATCGGCATCGGCCAGATACTGACCCACATCGCAGATATAGTCCTTGAAGATGGCGGCATACTTTTCGAGCCAGTTCCACATCTCGTCCACGCTGATGGGGGAAGCGTTGTAGCTGCCCTCCATGACCAGATTCTTGGAATCCACCATGGTGACCAGACGCTTCTTCACGGCGTCATCCAGATGCAGCAGATCGCCCATGCGCAGGGTCTTTTTCATGTACTTGTCGCCGTAAGCGTAGGCAATGCCGCGCTTAGTGGAGCCGAACTGTGCGCCGGTCTTGGACAGGCGTGCTTCCTCCAGACCATCCTGCTCCACATGGTAGGGCATGGTGATGGTTGCGCGGTCGGAGATCTTCAGGTTCGCCGGGGTGATCTCAATGCCCTGCTCGCGCAGCTTATTGATCTCGCCGTCCAGATGATGCGGGTCGATGACCATGCCGTTGCCCATGACGCACACGACGTTGGGGCGCAGGATGCCGGAGGGCAGCAGGTTCAGCACGAACTTGCCGCGCTCGTTTTTAACGGTATGGCCTGCGTTGTTGCCGCCCTGATACCGTGCAACGATGTCATACTCCTGGCTGATCAGGTCGACCATGCGGCCCTTGCCCTCATCGCCCCAGTTGATACCCGTAATTGCAGTAAGCATAATAAATGACCTCTTTATCCTTTTTTCAAAAGACAGCCTTTTCCGTGCACCTTGCCCGGGATACGCTACCTTGGGTAAAACGCACCGGTTTGCTGCCCTTGCGGCACGCACCAATGCTATTATAGTATAGCACAGTCTGCCGCGCAAAAAAAGGGGGAATGCACCTTTTTGCGGCAGTTTCCTTCGGCATAAGACGATTTTGGATGTGTGCTATGCTACGCAGCAGCTGCCGTTTGCCTTTACGACCCCACCCGTGAAAATGGCATACCGGAGCGTCCGCAGACGCTCCGGTATGCCGAAATTCAAAATATTCTTTCCGCTAAATATGCGCAAAGCAGCGCGGAGCGCTTTCAAAATCGTCCCGTTCTCAGCTGCGCTCCCCGGTCAGGTCGGTGCGGCGGGTCACCTTGTGGATGGTGCCGTCCGGCTCCTGAATGGACGTGCGCTCCAGCTGGCTGCGCAGGCTGGCCTTGATGTCGGCCAGATACTCCTGCCGCAGCGCCTGCTGCTCGGCTTTTTCGGCCTCGGTCAGGCCGGTGGTCTTGCTTTTTTTGGCCAGCGCATTGATGCGGGCGATCTTTTCTTCCGTCATAGGGGAACCTCCTGTATTTCATCGTAAAATATGCTATAATGTAGGCAAGACCATTATAGCAAAGGATGATACCAATGGCAACACAACGCAACTATGCCCAGCAGATGGACGCCGTACTGGCGGGGCTTGGCGATACCCGCCCGCGCCTTTTGCTCCACGCCTGCTGCGGCCCCTGCTCCAGTGCCGTGCTGGAGCAGCTGTGCCGGTATTTTGAGATCACGGTGCTGTACTATAACCCCAACACATGGCCGGCAGCAGAATACTACCGCCGGGGCGAGGAACTGCAAAAGTTCGTGGCGGCCGCCCACCCGCTGGGCGTGACCGTGGTGGAGGACACTTACGACCCGCAGCAGTTCTACACCGCCGTAGCCGGGCTGGAAAACGAGCCGGAGCGCGGCAGCCGCTGTACCGTCTGTTACCGACTGCGGATGCGCCGCGCCGCGCAGTACGCCCGGGACAACGGCTTTGACTGGTTCACCACCACCCTGTCCATCAGCCCCCACAAGGACGCCGCACGCATCAACGCCATCGGGCAGGAACTGGAGGCGGAGTTTGGGGTCAAGCACCTGCCCTCGGACTTCAAAAAGCACAACGGCTATCTGCGCAGCCTGCAGCTTTCAGAGCAGTACGGCCTGTACCGGCAGGACTACTGCGGCTGCGAGTTCAGCGCAAAAGCACGCGGCATTGAGGGTTAACGAAAAACGATTTAAAATGCGCTGCGCGTTCGCTTTGCGCATCATCAGCGGAATCATTATTTATAATTTCGGGGTTCAGGAAAGTCCGCAGACTTTCCTGAACCCCATTTTCACAGAAAGGGTTATAGGGAGGCGGCACATCATTCCTCCGGCAGCTTTGCCACCAGCAGGGTGAACAGCACCAAGCCCACGCAGGGCACGATGTTGGAGGCCATACCGGCGGCAAGTCCCGCACGCTCGGCCACCATGCCGATGACCCACGGCATCAGGATGGCACCGCTGGAGGCCACCGGCAGCATGATGCCCATGCTGGTCACACTGGTCATGCGGCCTGCGCTGGCCACGGCAGTGGGGTTCAGGCCGGACATCGAGATGGCAAAGGCGAACAGCAGCGCGATGGCTGCGCCCTGCGTGTGCGCCATCACCAGCAGCACATAGAACACAGTGCACAGCACGCTCATACCCACCATGGCCTTGCGGGGCTTTTTAAAGGGGAATACAAAGGCGATGAGCAGCCGTCCCACCAGCGTAGCGCCCCACATCACGGTGACGGTGTAAGCGGCCAGCGTGCCCGCAATGATGCCGCTGCCCTTGAAGTAGGTCACCATCCAGCCGTTAACGCTCTGCTCGGCGGCGTTCTGGAAAAACAGCAGACCGGTCAACAGCCAGAAGCGGGCAGAGTGCAGAAAACTCCAGTCGATGGCTTCCTTCTCTGCGCCGCCCTTGCTCCTGCCGCCGCGCAGCGGGGTAAAGACGTACACCAGCCAGAGCACAAGGCCCACGGCTGCCAGCAGAAAGACCGCCAGTTCGGTGCTTACCCGGGCTGCTGCCGCGATCAGGAAGGGGCACAGCAGTGCGCCGCAGGCGTAGCAGCTGTGCATCAGGTTCATGCCCCGGGTGCGGTCGGCAGAGTGATCACTGACCAGAATGGTGCAGGTATTGATCACGCTGCCCTTGGCGATGCCCACCGCAAAAAAGGCCGCTGCCAGCAGCGCCACTGCACCGGTCAGCCCCATGATGGCATAGCCCGCCGCGTAGCCGATGGTCAGCAGCAGCACACTGCGCTTCATGCCCAGCGCACTGGGCAGCATCCCCATCAGCAGCCCCGCCAGCAGGTTGCCCACGCTCATCAGAGAAAGCAGTGTTCCGGTCATGCCGTAGGCAAAGCCGTAGCGCTCCTGCAGCAGGCTGACCACCACACCTGCGCTGATGGCGCAGATGCCGCTGAAGAAAAAGGTCGCAAAGCCCGCATTGCGCAGGCGCGTGTTCTGTTGTTCCATGGTGTTCCTCTCCTTGCGGAAATATCCTTTTTTCTATTTAACCATTTTTTCGCAGCTTTGCAACCGGATTTTCTTACAAAAAGTTGCAAAAAAGCCCGCCGGGCGTTGCGCACGGCGGGCTTTGGTTTACAGTTTACTCTGCCTTGGTCTCGGGCTTTGCCTCAGCCTTGGCTTCCGGCTTTGCTGCGGGGGCAGCAGCGGGAGCGGCGGGCTTCACCACGGGCTTCGGGGGATTGGGATCGTCCTTCAGCGGGAACAGGATGATGTGCTTGGGGCACTTCTGGGCGCACATACCGCAGCCCTTGCACTTGTCGTAATCAACGCGTGCCACACCGTCCACAACATGGATGGCGTCGAACTTACAGGTGCGCTCGCACATACCACAGGCAATGCAGGAGGTGGTGCACAGCTTATTGGCTACAGCACCCTTGTCCTTGTTGGAGCACATGACCACCGGCTTGCGGGGGCCGGCAGCGTCGATCATGATCACCTGCTTGGGGCAGATGTTGGCGCAGGCACCACAGCCGGTGCACTTATCCTTATCCACCTTGGCCACACCGTCCACGATGTGGATGGCGTCGAACTTACACACCTTGGTGCAGTCGCCCAGACCAATGCAGGCGAAGGAGCAGGTCTTGGGGCCGCCGTACAGGGCTGCCGCAGCAGCACAGGTCTGGATGCCCTTGTAGTCGTAGGCAGGCTTGCAGTGCTCGGAGCTGCCCTGACACTGCACAACAGCCTTCTTCTCTACGGCGCTTGCCTCGCCGCCCATGATCTTGGCAATGGCAGCGGCAGCCTTGGGGCCGCCGGGTGCGCACTTGTCGCAGGGCACGCCGTCCAGAACGACAGCCTTGGCGTAGTCGGCACAGCCGGCGTAGCCGCAGCCGCCGCAGTTTGCGCCGGCCAGACAGGCAGAAACTTCCTCAATGCGGGGGTCTTCCTCCACCGCCATGAACTTTGCGGCAGCCACCAGAACGATAGCACCCACAGCGCCCACGATGGTGCACAGGATAACAGCAGATACAATATTCATAGTCCTGTTCCTCCCTTACAGCGTAACATTGAACAGGTTTTCGACGATGCCGCCGAAGCCCATGAAGGACAGGCTGGTGATTGCAGCTGCGATCAGGGTGATGGGCAGGCCCTTGAAGGGTGCCGGGGGATCGCAGGCTTCCACGCGCTTACGCACGCCGCTGAACATGACCATGGCCAGCATAAAGCCGCAGCCTGCGCCGATGGCGCAGATCAGAGCCTCGATGTAGGCGTAGCCGAAGCCGTGTGCAGCCACATCTGCGCCGTAGTCGCCCACGACCAGAATGGTAACGGCCAGCACGCAGCAGTTGGTGGTGATCAGGGGCAGATAAACGCCCAGCGAGTTATACAGTGCAACGATGTACTTCTTGAGGAAGATCTCGATGAACTGCACCAGCACAGCGATGACCAGAATGAACACGATGGTCTGCAGGTAGCTCAGACCAGCCGGGTCCAGAATGAAGATCTGGATGGGGAAGGTAACGGCCGTTGCCATGAACATGACGAAGATGACAGCACCGGACATACCAACAGCGGAATCCAGCTTTTTGGAAACGCCCAGGAACGGGCAGATACCGTAGAACTTCACCAGCACATAGTTGTTGACAAGGATCATGCTGAAGAAGATCGCAGCGAGTTTGACGAGCATCTTATTCCGCCTCCTTCTTCAGATTGTCAAGATCACAGCAGCTCTTGCGCTCGATGCGGGCGTCCAGCTTGCCTTCCAGCCACACACAGCCGGCCATCAACAGGCCGAAGCAGAAGAATGCGCCGGGAGCCTGCGTCATGATGGACACCTTGGCAACGCTTTCCGGAATGATCTGGAAGCCCAGCCAGGTGCCGCTGCCCAGGATCTCACGGATGGAGGCCATCAGAGTAGCGGTGAGGGTGTAGCCGAGGCCCATGCCCACGCCGTCCAGTGCGGAATCCACCACATTGTTCTTGCAGGCGAACATCTCGGCACGGCCCAGAATGATACAGTTGACAACGATCAGGGGCAGGAACACGCCCAGAGCGTTGTACAGGCTTTCCATGTAGGCCTGCATGAACATCTGCACGATGGTCACAAAGCCTGCAATGATAACGATGTAGCAGGGCAGATGCACCTTGCCGGGGATGACTTTCCGCAGCAGGGAGATCATGATATTGGAGCACACCAGCACGAAGGTGAAGGCGGCGCCCATGCCCAGTGCGCTGGAAACTGCCGTGGTAACGGCCAGAATGGAGCAGGTGCCCAGAACCAGACGCAGAACAGGGTTTTCTTTGATGATGCCGTTGGTAAGGATGCTTACCTTGGACTTATTTTCTTGTGCCATTTCTTACCAACCTCCTTTTATGCCAACTCGTTGAAGCAGTTGATACAATCATTGATGGCAGCAAACAGAGCGGTGGACGAAATGGTTGCGCCACTGTACGCATCGAAATCCTGATTCATCACAATGTTCTTGGTGCCGTCCATGCCGTTGAACTGTGCCAGAAAGTCATCGGTGGACACATTGGAGCCGATGCCCTTGGTCTGGGTAGAAGCGTCCACCCAGATGCCGGTCTCGGCGCCGTTGGCGTCAAAGCCCATGATGACGGTCAGAATGCCGCCGTCAAAGCCCTTTTCCTCGGCCTTGATGGCAATGCCGCCGTCCGGAGCCTTTACCACGCCGGTAACATTGGCGGTGGTGTAATCGGTAACTTCCTCCAGCGTAGCTGCGTCCGAAACAGAGGGCATCACGCTGACATAAGCAGCCAGCGTGGTGCGGCGGGTGTTCTCCTTGATAACGGGAGCGGTCATGCCGTTCACCAGAGCCAGCAGCAGGCTGACGATCAGAGAGATGACGGTCAGCACAACGATCGGCTTACCGGTGGTTTCCCAGCTGGAATTTGCAGTCTTACTCATTTGCCAGCACCCTCCTTCGCTTTCTTTGCAGGCTTCACATAGCCATACGGGGTCTGACGGGTCAGATCATTGATGTACGGAACCCACAGGTTCATGAACAGCAGCGCGAAGGACACGCCCTCGGTGTAGCTGCCCCAGTAGCGGATGGCAAAGGTAACGATGCCAAGGCACACGCCGTACACCAGCTTGCCCTTCAGGGTAAAGGGGCTGGTAACGTAGTCGGTAGCCATGAACACAGCGCCGAACAGCAGGCCGCCGCTCAGCACGGCAACCAGTGCGCTGTGCAGATCCTTGGTAGCGATCAGGTAGAACACGAACACGCTGCCAACGTAGGAAGCCGGGATGGCGATGCTGATGGTCTTGGTAGCCACCAGATAGATCAGGCCCAGCACGATTGCCAGTGCGCAGGTCTCACCCAGCACACCGCCGTGGATGCCCATAAACAGGTCCAGCAGGCTCAGCTTGGAGGGATCTGCCACAGCCAGCGGGGTAGCCTTGGACAGCTGATCCACCGCTGCATCCGGGAACACCCACTTATTCATGGAGCCGGCAAAGCTGATGAACAGCACGATACGGCCCACCAGAGCGGGGTTTGCAAAGTTCATGCCAATGCCGCCGAACAGCTGCTTGACAATGATGATAGCCACCAGATCACCGATGATCAGCTGACCGATGGGCATACCCACGGGCACGTTCATGGCCAGAATGATGCCGGTGACCACAGCGGACAGGTCGCTGATGGGGTTTGCACGCTTCAGCAGCTTGCAGTACAGCCACTCAAAGACCACACAGGCCACCACGGAAACGGCGGTGACCAGCAGGGCGCGCACGCCAAAAATGATTGCAGAGGCAACCACGCAGGGGCACAGTGCAACAATCACGTTTGCCATCAGGCTCTGGGTGGTCTCGTCACTGCGGACGTGCGGGGAAGCCGAAACAATAAGCTTCGTATCCATTACTTATTGCCTCCTTTTTTGATTTCGCCAAGATAGAAGGCCTTGGCCAGACTCATCATCTGGGTGACCGGACGCTTTGCCGGGCAGACGAAGGAGCAGCTGCCGCAGTTGAAGCAGTAGTCAGCGTGCAGCTTGCCCAGCTCCTGCACATCGCGGGCGGCGTAGGCCTGATTGACCTCCACGGGCTCCAGACCCATGGGGCAGTACTCCACGCAGCGGCCGCAGCGGATGCAGGGGTTGACCTGTGCGGGCTGTGCAGCTGCCTTGCTCAGCAGGATCAGACCGGAAGTGGTCTTGGTGGTGGGGTAGGAAAGGTTCTCCACAGCGGGGCCCATCATGGCACCGCCGGCAACCACCTTGCCCAGTTCGCCCTTGACGCCCACATAGTCCAGAATGTCCTGATAAGCGGTGCCCACGGGCACAACAACGTTCTGGGGCTTTGCGCAGGCATCGCCGTCCACGGTGATGGTACGCTGGACCACCGGCATACCGGTGGCCAGATACTTGCCCAGCGTGGAAACGCTGGTCACGTTCATCACGATGGCGCCTGCATCGGCGGGCAGACCGCCGTGGGGCACCTCGCGGCCGAGGCACTTCTCAATGAGGATCAGCTCTGCACCGGTGCCGTAGACGCTGGGCAGGGGCTTGACCTCGATAGCGCTGTCGTCCTTGGTCTTTTTGCACAGCAGGTCGATGCACTCGGGCTTGTTGTTCTCAATACCAATGATGCACTTCGGGATGCCGGTATACTGCAGCACAGCCTTGATGCCGCGGATGATATCATCGCTGCACTCCAGCATCTCCTGCGTGTCGCTGGTCAGCCACACCTCACACTCGGAGGCGTTGATCAGTAACGTATCCACCGGCTGCTTGGGCTGCAGCTTCACATCGGTGGGGAAGCCTGCGCCGCCCAGACCGACCAGACCGCACTCGCGCACGGCGGCAAGGAAGCTGGCCTTATCGGTGACTTCCGGTGCCTTGACGGCCGGGTCTACGGTCTGCTTGCCATCAGTCTTGATGACAATAGAATCGCACATACGGCCATTGGACAGACGGAAAGGTTCCACCGCAGCTACCGTACCGGAAACGCTGGAGTGGATATTTGCGGAGACAAAGCCGCCCGCCTCACCGATCTTGGTGCCGACGAACACTTCATCGCCTTTTTTCACCAGTGCCTTAGCGGGTGCGCCAATGTGCTGGCTCATAAGGATGCGTACCTGCGCGGGCAGAGGCATCGGGATAGGTTTGCTTGCAGCAGTTGCCTTGTCATGCGGCGTATGCGCGCCAAGCGCCGCACGTTTCAGCTTGTTCAACATGGATTTCAAATCCCCCATTCTGCTTGAATTGCCATCCCCTCGCCCATGCAGGCGCACTGGTACAGGGACAGCAGCTGCTTAACACACTTATTGTATCATTTTGGCGCGGGAAGTCAACGACATCACGGCTCAAATGATGAATTTTCCTGAACTTTCTTATTCGTTTTCGACAATTAGTTTTAACTAACTACCGTATTTTTCTTTTTGTTCTCCCCCTTCTGCCGTTTGCCTTTGCTGCGGGAATATGCTATACTATACCTAACATGACAGGCGGAACGTCCCCCGCTCCGCTCCCGAACTTCACAAGGAGGCACCAAACCATGAAAGTTCTCAAAGCTCTGCTCGCCGTCCTCACCACACTGGCTGTCGCCCTGACCGCCATTCTGCTGCTCTGGCAGGATAAAAGCGCCCCGCGCTATATCCAGATCTACGAAAACGAGCAGTAATTATTTCTTGCAAAACAGCACCCCGGCCAAGCGGTAAAACCGCCCGACCGGGGTGTTTTTGCGTTGTCCGGCAAACCACACAAAAAACGCCGCCGACTTTCCGTCAGCGGCGTTTGCGCGGTTTCAAATTATAGGTCAGTAAGTCACAACGACCGTAATGTACCTACCGTTGCTGATCTGTTTTATGACAACGCCAACATATTTTGCATTAGCGCTGCGCACGATCCTGCAATCAGAACGTCTTATATTGTTCTTGTCATACGCTTCCTGCCATCTTTTCTCGGTCAGGCTCTTCTCGCCCGAGAAGAGAAATACACGTATCAGATCGCCGTCGCGGCTTCTTCCATCCACCTGAATGGACGCCAGCTCCCCCAATTTCTTTTTGCAGTCCTCTTCCGAAATCAGCAACAGTTCCTTCTTTTCCTGTACCGCCGCAATTTTATTGGCCACATCCATTGCAGCCGTGTTGATCTCCAGTGCCGACAGGCCATTTTTCGTCCGAACCGCATTGATGTTGTCCACAATCTGCTTTGCTTCTTCCGTTTTATCCGGCATACTCGATATACCGCCGCAAGCGGTGAGCATAGCCAGCGCCAGCACAGCAGCCAGCGTGATCGCAATCAGTTTTTTGAACCATTTCATGCTTCATGCCTCCTTTTTTCGTCAGACAGTATTCTCTGCAGCCCGGACGTTTCCCAAGCCTGCTTTCCTTCATTATACCGTTGCTTTTGCATTTCTGTCAATGCACAGAAGCCCTAAAGTTTTTCAAAAAATTTCAGCAGTCCGCGCAAAAAAGGCTGCCGCACAGTCTGTGCAGCAGCCTTTTGGGTTCAATAATCCGTCTCGCAGCCAAGCAGAAATTTCATGTAGGCAAAGGTGCGCTCCCGCCCGAGGTCCCGCACCATGCACAGCAGCTTTTCCAGCAGTGCCCGGGTCTCCGGGTGCATCAGGTAGTGATCCTTGCTGCGCTGGTAGTACTCCCACGCGGAGGCATCGGTGTACTTATCGCCCAGATAAATCTGGCTTGCCGCCACCCGGTCGCACACCATCTCGCAGACGTAGCGCAGGGGGATCTTCATGCCGGTCAGGCCGGTCTTGGTGGTGCTGTAATCGATCCAGTATTCCAGATGATGCTTGTTGCGCCCCTTGTGGTGCAGCCACGCCGAGGTGTAGCCCTTGGCTGCGCGCTCGGCCTCGTTGGGGCTGTGGTCGCCCTGATAGTAGATGCACCCGGGGATGAACTCGGTGGGGCTGTACTTGCTCAGGTCGTGGGCAAGGCCCTGCTCATACAACCCACATTCAAAGCAGTATTTCATCACCAGCAGCTTGTGCCGGGTGATGGTCTCGAAATGACCTTTGATGTTCATGCTGTTATTTCCTCCACTGCACCGTGATGCGTCCCTCTTTCAGCCCGCGCAGATCATCGCTTTCGGAAAAATCCTCCCGGTCCATGGTCAGGTTGGGGTTGTAGTAGGGGTCGTGCAGGATGTTCGCCTTGCCGTGCACCTCGTACAGACGCTGCTGCTCGGCGGCAAAGCGCCGTGCCTTTACCGGGTCTTTTTCGTCCCCGCCGCGGCTCTTGCTCTCGTAGTGGGTCAGCTGGGCGTAGGGCGTCCACGCAATGCGATAGCCCGCATCCCGCACCCGCAGACAGAAGTCCACATCGTTGAAGGCCACCGCAAAGGCTTCGTCCAGCCCCTTTACCTCGTCCCACACGCTGGTCTTTACCAGCAGGCAGGCACCGGTGACGGCGGAAAAGTCCTGCACCGTGGCGGTGCGGAACATATACCCGCTGCCGCCGGCCTTTTTGTACTTGTGGCTGTGCCCCGCGTAGCCCCCCAGCCCGGTGATGACGCCCGCGTGCTGGATGGTCTCGTCCGGGTACCAGAGCATCGCACCGCACACTGCCGCCCCGCCGGGGTGGGCGCATTGGCGCAGAAGTTCGGTGAGCCATTCGCTGCTGCGCACCTCCACGTCGTTGTTCAGCAGCAGCAGATACGCGCCGGTGGCGTATTTGCGGCCAAAGTTGTTGATGCCGGAAAAGTTGAAGCCCTTTTTCGGGTAGGTGACCACCCGCAGACCGTCGTAGCGCTGCTGCGCCTTTTTATAGTAGGCAAAAGTAGCGGGGTCGGTGGAGTTGTTCTCCACCACGATCACCTCAAAGTGCTCCCATGCGGTCTTTGTCCAGATGCTGTGCAGGCACTTTTCGAGATCCTCGGTGTGGTCCTTATTGGGGATGAGGATGCTCACCTTCGGCTCGCCCACGATGTCCCATTTCACCCGGTAGGTGCTGGGGAACAAGCCATCCTCTACCGTGCCGGTGCGCCCGGTGCGGGTCAGGTGGTCTGCCAGCGCCTTTTTGGCCGCTGCCGCCACATAGGGCTTGGCGTCTGCACCGCCGGAGGTAGACCCCGCGTGCACCCGCCAGTAGTAGAGCACCTGCGGCACATGGGCGGCACCGCCGGTCTTTTCCAGCAGGCGCAGGAACAGGTCATGATCCTGACTGCCGTCGCATTCCGGGCGCTCGCCGCCCAGCTGCTCCCACAAAGCTTTTTGGAACACCGCCAGATGGCAGATGTAGTTGCAGCACAACAGGTAGTCCGGGGCATAGTCCGGCTTGAAGTGCGCCACCATAGGGCGGCGGATGCTCTTGGTGAACAGCGCCTCGTCACTGTACAGAAAGCCGTCCGGCTCGCCGTGCTGCCGCAGCTGCAGGATAGCCTTGCCCATGGTGTACAGAGCATGGGGTGCCAGAATGTCATCGTGGTCAGCCAGCGCCAGATACTCCTCTGTCGCCAGCTGCGCAGCGGCGTTCGTGTTGGCTGCAATGCCCTGATTTTCGATCTTTTTGTATACGATCTGTTGATTCTTTTGCTGATATTCCTTTACGATCCGTTCCACGTCCCCGTGGGCAGCGTCCGAAGCATCGGCAAGGCAGAGCTGCCCGTTGGGCGCGGTCTGCCCCACAAAGGAATCCAAAAACTCCCGCAGGTATTTTTCCGGGGTATTATACAGCGGGGTCAGCACCGAGATGGTGGGCAGGCCGCAGTCTGCTGCCGTTTTGCCCGCCATCTCTGCGCGCTGCGCTTCCAGCACCTTTTTGGCAGGCAGGTAGCGTGCACGCTTGCCAAAGCAGCGGCGCTTCACAAAGCCCGCGCCGCGTCTGACCATGGTGGACAAGCCCTCGTCCTTTGTCAGCTGCACGGCGTAGCCGGCAAGTTCCTTGGCGCGTTTCAACCGTACATTCATATCAGACCTCGCCGCGCTGAGTCGCCTTGTAGGCGGCACAGACTGTCTGGGTGTCCCCGTTCATTTTCAGGTGGCCGTGGCTCAGCCATGCCACCTTGGTGCACATCCGCTCGATCTGCTCGATGGAGTGGGACACCAGAATGACCGTGGTGCCGCCCGCCATCAGTTCCTGCATCCGCTTTTCGCACTTCTGCTGGAACAAAAAGTCGCCCACCGACAGCACCTCGTCCGCAATGAGAATATCGGGCTTGGTGATGGTGGCAATGGCAAAGCCGATGCGCGCCACCATGCCGGAGGAGTAGTTTTTCAGCGGCACATCCAGAAAGTTTTCCAGTTCGCTGAATTCCACGATCTCGTCAAATTTTTCGTCCAGATACTTGGGTGAGAAGCCCAGCACCGTGCCGTTGAGGTAGATGTTCTCGCGGGCGGTCAGGTCCATATCAAAGCCCGCACCCAGTTCGATGAGCGGGGCGATGGTGCCGTTTACGGTCACCTTGCCCTTGCTGGGCTTGTACACCCCAGCAATGGTCTTGAGCAGGGTGGATTTGCCCGAGCCGTTCAAGCCCACAAGGCCGTAAAAATCGCCGGGCATGATGTCCAGACTGACGTCCTTTAAAGCGTAGAACTCGTCGTATTGCAGCCGCCCCTGCACCATAGCCAAAAAGTACTCCTTCAGGCTCTCATGCTTTTCCTTGGAAAGGTTGAAGCACATGGAAACATTGTCCACTTTGATGATCGGTTCCATTGTTCACCCTCCTTAAATGTGCAGCACAAAGCGGTCCTGTGTTTTGCGGAACACCTGCAGCCCCACTACCATGGACACTACGGCGCAGATGCCGCAGACAAGGAACATATTTACGTCCAGCGGGATGCCCCACATCACCGTGCGGCGGAAGCCCGTGATATACCAGTACATGGGGTTCAGCTTGATGATCTGCTGCATATTGAAGCCGCCGATGGAAAAGGTCATCTGGGTGGGGTCGTAGAAGATGGCGGAGAAATACAGCAGCGCGGTGACGAACACGCTCCAGATATGCATGATATCCCGGAAAAACACCGTAGCCGCCGCTAAGAACATACTGACCCCGAGGCTGAAGAAGAACAAGGTCACCAGCGGGTACAACGCCTCGAAAATGGTCAGGTGGAAATGCGCGCCGGTAAAGATCATGACCAGCAGCAGCGCCACAAAGCTGAAGATGCAGTTCACCATGGCAAAGCAGCATTTTTCCAGCGGGAAGATATACTTTGGGATATACACCTTTTTCAGCAACGGGGCGGCGCTGAGCACGCTGCTCATGCTGGTGGAGGTAGCCTCGTTGAAGAAGTTGAACAGCAGCTGACCGCACATCAGAAAGACGGCAAAGTTGTCGATGCCGCTGCCCCGCATATCCATCAGGCTGCTGAACACCGCCCAGTACACAAGGCACATCAGCAGCGGGTTCAAAACGCTCCACACCACGCCCAGCACGCTGCGGCGGTATTTCAGCTTGAAATCACGGCTTACAAGGTTCCACAGCAGATAGCGGTAGCGCCAGAAGCCGTTCCACATTGCTTTGAGTTTTGCCACGGGCGATCACCACTTTTCAAAATATTCGAATTTCTGGGCGGCAAAGGGCTCGTGCAGCTTGTCCTTTGCGCTGGTCTTGTGCTCACAGCCGCAGTCCGGCCACTGCACGTTGACGGTGGGGTCATCGTAAGGGATACCGCCCTCGCTGGTGGGGTCGTAGACATCGGTGCACTTGTAGCAGAACTCTGCCACATCGCTCAGCACCAGAAAACCGTGGGCAAAGCCCTCCGGGATATAGAACATCTTCTTGTTGTCCTCGGAGAGGGTCACACCCACCCATTTGCCAAAGGTAGCGCTGTGGGGGCGGCAGTCCACGGCTACGTCATACACCTCGCCCTTGGTCACGCGCACCAGCTTGCCCTGGGTGTGGTTCTTCTGGAAGTGCAGCCCGCGCAGCACGCCCCGGGTGGAGCGGCTCTGGTTGTCCTGCACAAATTCCTTGTCGATGCCGGCCTCTGCAAACTGGTCCTTCTGGTAGGTCTCCATAAAATAGCCGCGGTCATCGCCGAACACCTGCGGCTCAATGACCACCACGCCGGGGATCTCGGTCTGCGTAAAAATAAACTTACCCATGATATTGTACCTCTCTTTTTTTCTGAAAGTTTTTTCTTTATCTGGAAAAGTCTGGTTTTGAACAGGCTTTTACGCTTTTTTATGGTGCTTTGCCATTTTGCGGCGCTTTTTCAGGCGGGAATGTATCCGCAGCACCAGCACGGTGACAACCGCCGCACCTATGGTGCAGCCTACCGAGATGCCCGCCAACAGCCATGCGCTGCCGCCCGGCTCCACGTCCTTGGCGGCTTCCAGCTTTTTGCCGGTGCTCTGCTCCAGCAGTTCGGCAAGACCCGTGATCTCGGCCTTTACCCGCACGCTGGTGCTCTCCTGCTTTTCGCCGCCGTTCAGGGTGTACACCGCATACACGGCGGGCTCTGCGCCCAGCAGATACTGCTCCGGCAACTCTAAGTCCACGGTCACGTCCTGCGCGGACAAGCCCTCGGCCAGCAGCAGCTTCACCCCGGGGTCGGCCACGGTAACGGTGCCAAGGCTCTGCCCGCCGCCCGCCACTGCCAGCTGTGCGGTGACCGTGCCGCCGGGCAGCTGGGTGTAGTCTTTATAGGTGGCAAAGGCGTAGTCCAGCAGGGTGCGCATATCATTATATTTATCGGTGCTCACCTGGCTTTGCATGGTCGTGCAGATCAGCCGCACCCCGTCCTGCTCCGCCAGACAGACATAGCTGTACCGGGCGGTGTTGGTGTAGCCCAGCTTAGAGCCCAGCACACTGTCGATATGGTAGCGGCTGGAGCCGATACGGATCTTATCCTGCTGGGCGAAGTAGCGGGTCACCGGCTGGATGTTGGTGGGCTGCATGGTGTACATCTTGTTGCGGGTGAACACATCCTCAAAGCCCGGCTGCTGCAGCGCCCAGCGCAAGATCTGCGCCATATCGTAGCAGCTGGTGTAGTGATCCTCATCGCTGATGCCGTGGGGGTTTGAAAAGTGGGTGTGGGCAAGCCCCAGTTCCTCCACCTGTGCATTCATGGCCGCCACGCCGTCCGCGATGGTTCCGCCGCCGAAATATTCCGCCAGCAGGTTTGCACCGTCGTTGGCGCTGGCCATCTGGGTGGCGTACAGTGCATCCACCAAGGGGACTTCTTCCCCTTCCAGCAGGGCGATGTGGCTGGAATCCGTGCCCGCCAGCGAGTAGACATCCTCGTGGGTCACAGTCAGCTTTACGTCATCCCAGTCCCCCTGCGCCTTTTCGCAGGCAAGACCAAGGGTCATCACCTTGGTAATGGAGGCCGGGTGCAGTTCCTCATCCATATTCTGCTGCGCCAGCACAAGGCCGGTGTCTGCATCCATGATGCAGTATGCCCGGGTATTTGCCAGCGCCGGGCCGGTTGCTGCCGCGCCGGGCACCAGCACAGCGCCTATCAAAAGCAGCACAGTGCACAGTGCTGCGGTAAATTTTTTCATCTGGTATTCTCCGCTTGTCAGTTTTATGCCAGTAAGGCATCATTTGGAGTATACCACATTTTTTCCCCGCTGAAAAGAGATTTACGCATTCCTTTGCCCCAGCAGCACCGGCTGCAGCTGCTCGCCCCGCAAAGCGGCGTCCACGGCGGCAGGCAGCAGGGCAAGGTCTGCCTTCAGGCTCTGGGGCTTGGCAAAGGGGTCATCCTGCCCGTAGGGCACAAAGTAATAGTGCTTGCGCTGGCACAGCCGCGCCATGTTTTCGCCGGAGGCGCCAAGGCCGTCGTTGGTGGAGACCGCCAGCACCACCGGGCTGCCCACCCGCAGCAGGCTTTTGGCGGCAAGGGTCACCGGCGTATCCGAAAGCCCTGCCGCCAGCCGCGCCAGCGTTGCGCCGGTGCAGGGGGCGACCACCAACGCCTGTGCCAGCCGCCGGGGGCCCAGCGGCTCCACCGCCTGCAGGGTGTCCAGCACCGGCTGCCCGGTAACGGCCTGCAGGCGCTGCCGCCAGCTTTCCCCGGTGCCGAACCGGGTATCCTGCTGTGCAGCAAAGCTCATGATGGGCAGCAGCGTCCAGCCCTGTGCCGTCAGTGCCTGCGCCGCGCCCAAGGCGTCCTCCAGCGTGCAAAAGCTGCCGCACACCGCAAAGGCAAGACAGCCCTTTTTCTCTGTGGTCATACCTTTCCCTCCCGCTCCTGCAAAATGGCCTGTACCGTGCGCGCCAACGCCTCCCCTGCCGTTTCTGGCGCCCAGACCGTCGGCAGGCTCAGCGCGTGCAGCGCCGTGTGCCCCAGCCGCCGGGCGGCGGCAAAGTCTGTACCGCCGGGCTTTGAGGCCAGATCTATGATCAGACTTTTCTTTGGCAGCGCTGCCAGCACTGTCGCCGTCAGCACCGGCGCGGGGATGGTGTTCACCACCGTATCAAAGGCGGCAGCTGCGGCGGCCAGTTCTGTCAGCGGCACCGCCCGCAGACCCTGCTCCTCCGCCATCGCCCGCTGCACCGGGCGGCGTGCCGCCACGGTCACCTGCGCGCCCAGTGCCGCCAGACGCACCGCCAGCGCCCGTCCCACCGGGCCAAAACCCAGCACCAGCACCGCCGTGCCCCACAGGGTGCGGCTGCGCCGCTCCAGCAGGATGCCGATGCAGCCCTCGGCAGTGGGGATGGCGTTATACACGGTCAGTTCCGGGCGGGCAAAGTAGTCCACCAACTCCACCCCCGCCGCCCGGGCAATGGACATTGCCTCCTCCGTCACCCTGCCGCCCAGCGCCAGCGCGCCGGGCTTTGCCGCGCCCAGCAGCTGCGCCAGCGGCAAATCAGCCTGTTCC
Source organism: uncultured Faecalibacterium sp. (assembly GCA_934503275.1). GTDB lineage: Bacteria > Bacillota > Clostridia > Oscillospirales > Ruminococcaceae > Faecalibacterium. The sequence continues at coordinate 32,630 of CAKSVD010000012.1, read as the reverse complement.
AGCGGGAGCGGCAGCAGGATGCAGTCTGCCTGCGGCAGCTGCTGCACGCCGCCCACCGGATACCCTGCCCGCGCCAGTGCACGCCCTGCCGCCGCCTGCCGGGCATCGCTGCCCACCACCGCAAACCGCTTTGTCTGTCTCATGCCGTCATCTCCCTTTTTCTGCTGTGCGCCATCCTATGCAGAAAGATGAAAATGCGTGAGGGGGACAATTTTGAATGGCCTCCGCTTGCGCTTTGGCCATATTCAGCGGAATGATTATTTTAAATTTCGGGTTTCAGGAAAGTCTGCGGACTTTCCTGAAACCCATTTTCACGGAAGGGGTCGTAACAGCAAACGGCATTTGCAGCGCCTGCTTCCTGTGGAAGCGGCGGCGCTGCGGGGAAGTTTTTTCAGTCTTTCAGCGGGCTGAGGGGTATTGGGGTAGCACCCCAACAAAAAACTCCCCCGGCGGGTTGCCGGAGGAGCATTCATTTTTCTATTCTAAACACGGATGCGCCGCCCTGACATGGTGCGCAGCCGGGCTTACTTCAGGAACTTTGCCACGGCGCGGGCGACGATGCCGCCCAGAATGCCGGACACCAGAAATTCGGCTACGCCCTGCACGCCAACCAGCAGCACTACGAACATCAAGGGGTTGGCAGCGCCCTTGACGGACACCAGATTCTGCACATAGTCGCAGCCGTAGAAGGCCAGCACGATGTAGCCCATGAAGAACAGGGTGTTCAGGGCGGGTGCGGTCATGGCGCTTAGGATGTAGCTCCAGGTGCGGGACTTGTCCAGCTTCTGCAGAGCCTTGAAGATCAGGCCGCAGCACAGGCCCATGAGCACACGCATACCCACGCACAGGATAAAGGTGTTCAGCGGGCTGACCTGGAACAGTGCGCCGGTCATGGCAGAGGCACCGGTGATGGCATCGTAAAAACTCACAGCGCCGAACACGCCGCCCAGCAGGGCACCCACGGCGGGGCCCATGGTGATGGCGCCCACGGCGATAGGCAGGGTGAGGAAGCTCATGTACAGCGGGCCCATGGGCACACTGCCCAGACCGACAAGCTTCATCACCAGTTCAATGGCCACCAGCAGGGCCACACGAGTCAAGGTTTTCGTATTGGTATTCTTCATAATTCAGTTTTCCTCCTGCTGCCGTTCCGCCCTTTTTGTCGGATACGGCGCAAACCTGCCCGCTCTGTGCGGGTTTTAGGTGAATATTTCAAATCTTTGGAAGCGCGTGGTTGTCAGGGCGTGTTCCAGAGAAAAATGCGTTAAAATCTGTCGCCGGGGAAGCGCACTCCGGCGCTGCGGCGCGCCACCGTGAGTACCCGGCTCACCGCGATGCTGGTATCCAGCATCCGGGTGCACAGTTCCTGATCTCCGGTGGTCATGGCGCGGTAAAAGGCCTCGAACTCTGCCGCCTGCCGAGGACGGTCCCCGTTCAGGTTATAGTGTTCCTCCCTGCCCTCGTTGGGATGGAAGGTCATGCCGCCGCAGTAGTTCGGGGTGGATTTTTGCAAAATATAGCCCTTTGTGCCCTGAATGATGCAGCGGGCAGGGGCTGTGCAGTCCTTGGCGGCAAGGCTTACTGCCTTGAAGCCGCTGTAATCCATCATCAGCACACCGCTGGTGTCGATGTCGCGCTCCATGTTGGCGGCGTACACCGCCTTATTCGGCTCGCCGAACAGACCCACGATGTAGCTGACGTTGTACACGCCCAAGTCCATCAGTGCGCCGCCCGCGCACAGCGGGTCGAACACCGGCGGGGTCTGCCCGGCGCAAAAGGCGTCGTACCGGCTGGAATACTGGCTGAAGCTGCACTGCACCATGCGCACCGTGCCCACCCGGGGCAGCAGTTCTCGGAGTTTGGCGTAGTTGGGCTGGTACTGGGTGGTCATAGCCTCAAAGAGGAACAGCCGCTTGCGCTGCGCCAGCGCAGCCAGTTCCTCGGTCTCGGCGGCGGTAACCGCCATGGGCTTTTCCACAATGACGTGCTTACCCGCCTCCAGCGCCACCCGGGCATAGCGGGCGTGCTGCCGGTTGGGCACGGCGATATAGACCGCGTCCACCCATTGCAGCAGTTCAAAGTAATTGGTGGTGTACTGCGGGATCTGATATTGTGCACACAACTCTGCGGCCTTTGCCGCCGAGCGCGGGGTGCTGCACACCGCCTGCACAGTAAACGGCGTGTGCTCCACAAGCCATGGCAAAAATTCCTGCACGATCTTACCCGTGCCAAGAATGCCCAGTTTCATAATGCTCTCCCTTATTCCTCTTGTCCCCTCAGCCTACCAGCGCATCCGGCTCGCGGCGGGTGCGGCGGTTGGGGTACGGGTGCTTTGCCCGGGGGTGCCCCTGCTGACCGTAGTGTTTGCCGCCGCCATGGCTGCGGCCGTGCTCCTGCGGGGCGTTCAGCCGGTACAACAGCGCCAGCCCCTTCATCAGCAGTTCCGGGTCATAGGTCAGGGGGTGGCGGCACAGCGGGGTGACATACTTTGCCAGCCCGCCGGTGACCACCAGCGTAGCCGGGCTGCCCAGTTCCTCCTCGATGCGCTGCACCATGCCGTCAATAAGCACGGCGGTGCCCAGCACCGAGCCGGACAGCATACAGCTTTCGGTATTGGTGCCGATGGCGTTTTTCGGGGAGCCCAGATGCACCTGCGGCAGCTGGGCGCAGCGCTCGCCCAGCGCGCGCAGCCCGGTGGAAAGGCCGGGGCAGATCACGCCGCCCCGGAACACCCGGTCTTTGTCCACCACATTAAAGGTGGTGGCGGTGCCAAGGTCTACCGTGACGACCGGCAGCGGAAAGTTTGCCGCCGCGTAGGCGGCATCCACCAGCCTGTCCTTGCCCACGGCGCGGGGCTCGTCCACCCCTATGGTCAGCCCGGTGCGGATGTCCGGCGAGACGATGACCGGCTTTTTGCCGGTGTAGTGACGGGCGCACTCGGCCAGTGCCCCGGTGATCTGGGGCACTACGCTGGTAAGCACCGCCCCTTCAAAGCGCATGGGGCGCTCCGGATGGCGGCGGTGCGCAAAAATTTTATCCATTTCGGCACGATATTCCGCAGCCGTGCGGGTGCGCACCGTGTCCATGCGCGCCACAAAGCATACACGTCCGTCCCGGATGCCCCCAAGGGCGACGGTGGTGTTGCCTATATCAATGGCTAAGATCATAATTCTGTTTTCCTTTTCAAAGTAAAAGAAAAGAACCGGTTTGCTCTTTGTCAAGCGTATTTTACCGCATTTTTGCTCCGGATACAAGTTCCCGGCAAAGATTTTGTTGTGCTGGTGGAAGTTTTGCATTATACTAAGGTGAGATATGTGGAAAAGAACTGTTTTTCCGGGAGGTAAACGAACCATGGATCTGAACGGCAAGTGCGTCCTGCTGGGCGTGAGCGGCGGTATTGCCGCCTATAAGATGGCCAATGTGGCCAGTGCACTGCGCAAGCTGGGCGCGGACGTGGAGGTCATCATGACCCGGAACGCCACCCAGTTCATCACCCCTCTCACCTTTGAGACTCTGACCGGCCACAAGTGCATGGTGGACACCTTTGACCGGGATTTCAAGTTTGAGGTCACCCACATCTCGCTGGCAAAAAAAGCAGATGTGATCCTTGTAGCCCCCGCCACCGCCAACGTCATTGCCAAAATGGCGCACGGCATTGCGGACGATATGCTTACCACCGTGGTGCTGGCCGCCAAATGCCCCAAGCTGGTAGCCCCCGCCATGAACACCGGGATGCTGGAAAACCCCATCACACAGGATAACCTTGCCACGCTGGAGCGGTACGGCTTTACCGTCATCCCCTCCGAAAGCGGTGTGCTGGCCTGCAAGGATGTGGGCAGCGGACGCCTGCCCAAGGAAGAAGTGCTGCTGGAGCACATCCTGCACACCATCGCCCGCCCGAAGGATCTGGCAGGGGTGCGCATCGCAGTGACCGCCGGCCCCACGCAGGAGGCGCTGGACCCGGTACGCTACCTGACCAACCACTCCACCGGCAAAATGGGCTACGCCCTTGCCCGCGCCGCCGCCATGCGGGGCGCTGAAGTGACCCTGATCCACGGGCAGACCGCACTGCCGCCGGTCAAGTTTACCACCGATGTGCCGGTGACCACCGCCCGGCAGATGTACGAGGCGGTGACCAGCCGCTTTGACACCACCGATGTGCTCATCATGGCCGCTGCCGTGGCGGACTACCGCCCCGCCACCGTGGCCGATGACAAGATCAAAAAGAAGGAAGGCGACCTCTCCATCCCGGTGGAGCGCACCGAGGATATCCTTGGCACCATCGGCCCCCGCAAGACCCACCAGTTCCTGTGCGGTTTTTCCATGGAGACCCGGGACCTTGTGGAAAACTCCTCCGCGAAGCTTGCCAAGAAGAATCTGGACATGGTGGTGGCCAACAACCTCAAGGTGGCCGGTGCAGGTTTTGGAGTGGACACCAACGTGGTCACCTTCATCACCCCGGACGGCACCCGGGAACTGCCCCTGATGAGCAAGGCAGACGTGGCCGATGCCATTCTGGACGAGATCCTGCGGCGGCGGGCAGAAAAGTAATACTGCCGGGATTTTGTTGTACACATATCACAAAATTCACAAAAAAATTATGGTTCTTTCCGAAAATTCGGCCTTACCTGTTTATTTTATGCTGCAAAAATTATATAATAAGAGTGTGTCCCTATGTTTGGAAGGAATCGGTCTGCGCTGCAGCCGTTAATATTTGGAGGAGAGCCTTACTATGTTCATGTACTCGGATTATAGCCAGCATCTGCTGGACCATGTAAAGAAGATCCATTTTATCGGCTGCGGCGGCAGCGGAATGTATCCGCTGATCCAGATCCTTGCCGCCAAGGGCTACGAGCTGTCCGGCAGCGATGTGCTGGACGGCAGCATCATCCGCTACGAGCGGGAGATGGGCGTGAAGGTCAGCCTTGGCCACAATGCGGATAATGTTGTCGGTGCGGACATGGTGGTGTACTCTGCCGCCATCTCCAAGGACAACGTGGAGTTGAATGCAGCCGCCTCCTACGGCATTCCCACCGTGGAGCGCAGTATACTGCTGGGCTATGTGAGCCGCCTGTACAAGCAGAGCATCTGCGTGTCCGGCACCCACGGCAAGACCACTACCACCTCCATGATCACCACCGCGCTGGAACTGGCAGGGCGCGACCCCTCTGCCGTCATCGGCGGCAAGCTGCCCCTCATCAACGGCTACGGCAAGGCCGGCAAAGGCGATGACATCGTCATCGAGGCCTGCGAGTTCGCCGAGACCTTCCTGAAGCTGACCCCCTACCTGTCCGTGGTGCTGAATATCGACAACGATCATCTGGACTACTACGGCAGCATGGGCGAGTTGAAGTTCGCTTTCAAGCGCTTTGCCCTGATGACCCAGTTCATGATCTTTGCCAACGCCGATGACAAGAACACCATGGACGTGATGTACACGCTGGACCGCCGGGTGCGCACCTTTGCCATCGACAACCACGGCGACTACCGCGCTGTCAACATCAACGAGTATAAGCCCGGCTTCTTCGAGTTCGACCTGAAGGAGTGGAATACGACCGACACCACCCGCATCCGCCTGTCTGTGCCCGGCCGTCACAATATTTATAATGCACTGGCCATGTGCGCCGTGTGCCGCTTTGTGGGCCTGAGCGCAGAGCAGTGCGCCGAGGCTGCCCTGAACTTCAAGGGCGCAGGCCGCCGCTTTGAGGTGTACGGCGAGTGCAACGGTGCGCTGGTCATCGACGACTACGCCCACCACCCCACCGAGCTGCGCGCCACCCTGAACACCGCCAAGGAGATGGGCTACAAGCGCCTGATCGCCGTCCACCAGCCGTTTACATACAGCCGCACCAAGATGCTGTTCAACGACTTTGTGGATGTGCTCAAGATCCCGGACATCACGGTGCTGACCCCCATCATGGGCAGCCGCGAGCCCAACGACCCCACCATTACCAGCGCAAAGCTGGCAGCACAGATCCCCGGCTCTGTGCTGGTGAACAGCCTGCAGGAGGCCGCCGACTGGGTCAAGCAGAACGCTCAGCCCGGCGATCTGGTCATCACCCTCGGCTGCGGCGATATCTATAAAGCCAGCAAGATGATGGTGGAAAAGGACCAGTAAGCAATAAGCTGATTTTTAAAGAATCATAAAAACAGGAGCGCCCCGCAGCCATTCGGCTGCGGGGCGCTCCTGTGTCTCTATATACGATTCTGGAAGGATGTTGGCGTTATCAGAACTTGAACAGGTCCACAATGCGCTGCCACAGGCGGGTAAAGATGTTACCCTCCTTCACCGTCTCGGTCTCAGCCACAGCATTGTTGGCAGCGGCCACGGTCTCGGCGGTCTTGTAGATAAATTTCACACTGCTCTCGGCGTCCTCGGGTGCACCGGCAAAGCTGGTGTAGTTTTCCAGCCGGTCGGTCATCTCGTCCAGCACGGTTTTGAGGCCGTGCAGCTGATCCTGATCCAGTGCACCGGTCAGCTTGGAGATGCCCTCCTCGTTGAACTGGTTCAAACCGTCGTTCAGCTGGTGGGTGCCGTCATTCAGCTGGCTTGCGCCATCGTTCAGGGTGTTCACGCCATCGTACAGGGTCTTGGTACCGGCGGCAAGCTGTGCGCTGCCGTCCTTGGCAGAGTGGGCGCCGTCTGCAGCGGTCTGTACACCGGCGGTGTACTGGCCCACGCTGGAAACGAAGTACTGGATCTGGGCAAGGCTGTCCTTCAGGGCACGCACATCGGCGATATCCTGACTGTTCTCCACCTGATACTTCAGTTCAGCCTTGGCGGTGTCCTTGGCTTCCTGCGTGGTCAGCAGCTGCACCAGACCGCACAGCATGGAGGGGTCGTAGTTCTGCATCAGGTGCAGAGCGGCCTCCAGATCGTGGTTCGTCTTGGTAGCGGAAAGGTACAGTGCCAGATCCAGCTGGCTGTCCTTGAAGCTGGGAGCCTGCTCCCAGACGGTGCGCACGATCTTGCGGCGGCCGGCAGCCAGCGTCTTGTCGTTCATGGTCAGAATGTTGTCGATGACCGCGGCGTAGTTGTCCCAAGTCATATCGGTGTCGATCAGACCGCCCTCTTTCAGGGTCTTGTTGGCAGAAGCCAGCACGCCGTCTGCCACCTGCTGTGCGCCGCTGTTCAGGGCGCTGTTGTTGGCGCTCAGAGTGTCCAGACCGTTGGTCAGCTGGCCCAGACCATCGTCCAGTGCAGCTGCGCCATTGTTCAGGGTGTTGGCGCCGTCCAGCAGCGCCAGCACACCGCTGGCCAGCTGGCTGGTACCGTCCTCCAGCTGAGAAGCGCCGTCCAGCAGCTGGCTCATGGCATCGTTCAGCTGGTTGATGCCGTCGGTCAGGTCGTTGAGGCTGCTCAGGTCAAACACATTGTCGGTGCCCAGAGCCGCAGCGCTGGTGGCGCAGGCCATCATCACCTGCGGGCAGGTCAGCCCGGTGACATCTGCTTCCACCGTGATGGTGTCCTGCAGATAGTCCTCGATGGTATCCAGTTCATTCGGCAGCAGACCGGACAGGGAGTCCTTCACGCCCGGCAGGGTGACAAAGGCAGCCACATTGCTCTTGGCGGCGCTTTCCACCAGACCGTGGGCAGCCACCACGTTGGTGGCATCCTGCCCAAAGATCACGCCCACGGCGGTAACCAGCGGGGTGACGATGGTGCGGTCGGTGCCGTTCACGTTCACGGTGCCGGTCTCGTTATTCTTCAGGGCGATGGTCATAGTCAGGTGACCGCTCTTGCCGATCAGATCCTCCAGTGCAGCTTCCTGACCGTCCAGCGCGTAGGTAACGGCAGCCTGAATGGGCAGGGCGCGGCTGGTGTCACCTTTATAATACACGTCGGTATCGTCGGTGTTCCACACCAGCTTTTCGCCGTCCTGTGTGAACTCGGCGCTGCTCTCGGTGTTCTGGATGTTGGTCAGGGTGCTCTGGTCGGTCACCTTGGACAGGCCGGAGGCGCTGTAAACGTGCTCGCTGACGGTAGTGTTCTGGATGGAGCCATCGGCGTTCATCACAGCGTATACGGTCTCAGACTTGGTAAAGCTGCTGCCGCCTGCGGCAAAGGCCGGGGCTGCGCAGCTGGCGGCGAGGGCAACTGCCAGCGCCGCACTGGCGAAACGAAGCGATTTTTTCATAACGCATTACTCCTTTTCAGACTTCTTGGCGTTGGCAGATTCAGGCACCATCCATTTCAGGGTGGTGTGGCGGATGATCCAGTCACACAGCATCAGAGCGGCGGGCAGCATCACCAGAATGACCAGCATACTGATCAGAGCGCCGCGGGAGATCAGCAGACAGATGCTCCGCAGCAGTTCCATCTTACTGATGGCGGCCACGCCGACCGTAGCGGCGAAGAAGGTCAGGCCACTGGTCAGGATGGACTGGCTGCAGTGCTCCAGCGACTGCTGGGCAGCTTCCTTGGGGGTGCGGCCAAAGGCGCGCTCCTCGTGATAACGGGTGGTCATCAGGATGGAGTAGTCCACGGTAGCGCCCAGCTGGATGGTGCCAATGACGATGCTGGCGATGAAGGGCAGCTGCGTACCGGTAAAGTACGGGATGCCCATATTGATGGCGATAGCGGCTTCGATGCTGGCGACCAGCAGCACCGGGATGGAGATGCTCTTGAAGGAGATGGCGATGATGGCGAGAACTGCCATGATCGACCAGACGTTGACGTTCTTGAAGTCCACGTCTGCAACCTCGATCAGGTCTTTGGTCATGGCGCCTTCACCGGTGATGACGCCCTCGGGATCTACATTTTTGATCAGGCCGATCATCTCGTCCAGCTGACTGTTGATGGCATCCGTGCCGGTCTTGTAGGAGCTGTTGGCCAAAATCAGCTTGTAGCCGCCGGACTGCAGGATCTCCATCACGCTGTCGGGCAGCAACTCGGTATCAAAGCCGGGGCCGGTGATGGAGTCCAGACTTACCACCTGCGTGATGCCGTCCACGTCCTTCAACTCATCGCACAGGTCGGACACCTGCGTAGCGGTCAGATCGTCATGCACCAGAATGAAGTGGCTGGTAGTCATGCCGAAGTCCTCGCCCAGCTTGTTGGTGCCCACGATACCGGTCAGGTCCTGCGGCAGAGAGTCGAACAGGGTGTAGTACACGCTGGTCTTGTTCTGCGCAATGGCAAAGGGAATGAGGATGAGGATAAAGACGACCACGATGGGCACGGAATGCTTGGAAACAAAGTAACTCAGCTTGGTCAGCCGGGGGATAACGGTGCGGTGCTTGTATTTTTCAACCCACTTATCAAAGGTAAGGATCAGGGAGGGCAGAATGACCACGGTGCAGATGACGCCCAGTGCCACGCCCTTTGCCATGACAAGGCCGATATCGCGGCCCAGTGTCAGGCGCATGGCGCACAAAGCAAGGAAGCCTGCAATGGTGGTCAGGCTGGAAGCGGAGATGGAGGTCATGGTCTTGCAGATAGCGCTGGTCATGGCCTCCTCGTTGGAGGAGCGCAGTTCCTTTTCTTCCTCATAGCGGTGCAGCAGGAAGATGGAGAAGTCCATCGTAACGCCCAGCTGCAGCACGGTGGCAAGCGCCTCGGTGATGTAGCTGATCTGCCCCAAAAAGATGTTGGTGCCGAAGTTGTACGCGATGGGGAACAGCAGACCCAGCATGAACAGCAGCGGAGTGATGGTGCTTTCCAGCGAGAGGAACAGCACCAGCAGGCTGGCGCCCACGGCGATCAGGATGTACAGGGGCATTTCCTGATTGACCAGTGCCTTGGTGTCCTGCAGAATGACGCTCATGCCGCCGAAGAAGCAGTCCTTGCGCAGCAGCTTTTCGATCTGCTTGACGGCTTCCATCGTCTCGTCGCTGGCGCTGGGGGCGTCAAAGCGGACGATCAGCATGGTGGAATCGTTTTTGCCGAACATGAACTGCTGCACATCGGCAGGCAGCATGGCGGTGGGGATGTTGGGGTCGATCACATCGCTGAGCCAGAAGGTCTGGGTGACGCCGGGCACGGCGTCGATCTCCTTTTTCATGGCGATGAGTTCATTGGTCGGCAGGCCCTCTACCGTGATCATACCGGTGGAGGCCAGATGGAAATCGTCCTCAAGGGCTACCTCGCCGATCATGGAATCCAGATCCTGCGGCAGGTAGGTGAGGATGTCATAATTGATGCGGGTGGCAATGGCGCCGATCGCGGAAGGGATCAACAGCAGCACTGCCACTGTTAAGATCAGCTTGCGCAGACGCACGATGCCTTGTGCGATCTTTTTCATGAGAACCCTCCAGAATAGAAAGTTGATTGGGAAAGCCCGCGAAACTGACCGCCGGTCATCTTCCGGGCAAACACTATTATATTCCGCCCGGGCAGTGTGTCAAGCAGAAAAAGTGACCGAAAGTCAGTTTTTTTATCATCGGCAAAACATTGTATAGCAGACCGGGCTTGCACAAACGGGCAATGACTGCTAAACTAAGGTACACAGTCCGGACGCAGCACATACCTGCGTCCAAATTCAGAGAAAAGAGGAATCTACCCAGAGCATGAGCACTGTGGAAGGGAAAAAGCAGGAAAAGCGCCGCGCCCTGCTGGATGCAGCCTACGAGCTGTTTCTGGAGCGGGGCACCGCCAAGACCAGCGTGGAGGATATCACCAGCCGTGCCAAGGTGGGCAAAGGCACGTTTTATCTGTATTTTCAGGATAAGGGCGCGGTGATGCAGGCGCTGCTGGGGCGGGTGAGCTACCAGCTGCTGAGCGACGCCTGCCTTGCAGTCGAGCAGCACCCCGAGCTGCCCGACTTTACCGCGCAGGTGGTGTTCGTCATCGACCATATCATCGAGGCGCTGCGGCAGGACGTGCTGGTGCTGCGGTTTCTGGAGCGCAATTTCGTCTGGCCCGGGCTGGATCAGATCGAAGCCAGCCGGGAGGCCGAGCCCCTGATGCGCAAGCTGCTGGCCATCGTGCTTTCCAGCCCGGAGATGGCCGGCCGCACCGAGCGGGAGGTCTACCAGCGCATCACCGCCCTTGGCAGTATGTGTATGTCGGTGTGCTATTCCAGCATTCTGGAAGGCAAGCCGGACAGCATTGACGCCATGAAGCCGGTACTGTACGATATCATCCGCCGGGCGCTCTCGCCGGAAAAGCCGGAAAAGTAAAAAAGAACGCATAAAAAAGCACAAAAGGTCTTGCTTTTTGCAAAAAGCTGTGGTAAAATATCCAAGTCGATATGACATGGACGGTTAGCTCAGCTGGTAGAGCATCTGCTTGACGTGCAGGAGGTCACAGGTTCGAGTCCTGTACCGTCCACCACATCCCCAGACCATTCGGTCTGGGGATTTTTTTGTGGTGTGCGGTACAGAACGAGAACCGGAACGAGCAAAGGCAGGGTATCACTATGGGAGTGGTATCCTGCCTTTTGCTATTTTTAACAGTGTATGGTATACTCGGCTTAGCCCAGTAAATTGGAAGTTCTGGAGGTAACAATACCTATGAAAAAATTTCTTTCTTTGTTTTTGTGTCTTACCTGTATACTGACTTTAGCTGCGTGTGGAAAAAAAGCAGCGCCCATTACGCTACCTCAAGCCGATAAAATTACATCTATTGATATAACTATTGCAGAAAACACAGTAAGTCATTCAGACAAAACTTGGATAAGTGAAATAATCGCCGATATTTCCAGTTCTGAACCGACTAAGAAGGAAAGCGTTCAAGACTTTCCGCAAGCGGAAAGTTATATCAAGATTGACTTCCGGCTTGAGACAGGAACAAGCACTATCTTTGCGTATGAGGACAGGGGGAAGTACTATCTTGAACAACCTTATCAAGGAATTTATAAAACTGATCGCAAACTGTTCGAAAGGCTAACAGAAACTGATTGATTTCAGGTTGCCGTACTCGTTCCCTGCAGGGCTTGGGGCTCCGCACGTCCCAACAAGAGCATCCGCCTTGCGCATGTAGTCATTTTGTGATACAATGATCCTGACAGGAGGTGTCCCGTATGATGCAGACATTTGTTCGCCCTTCCCGGGATCTGCGCAACCATTATGCTGAGCTTTCGGAGATGCTTAAAGATCACGACCATGTGATCATCACAAATCATGGTCGTGGCGAGTCGGTTCTCATCAATATCGAGGACTACGCCAAATACGAGGAGTTTTTGCACCAGCGATATGTTGCCGAGGCACTTGCCAAGGCAACACAGCAGGCGGCTGACCCCGACACGCAGTGGGAAGACCACGAAAGCGTATGGGAGACGCTGAGCAAGCAGTATGACGTATAAAATTAAATATCTGCCCATTGCTGTGCAGGACTTGAACGATATCGCCCGGTATCTGTCTGGCTTTTACCCTAAAACAGCCAGCTGTGTACTGAAAGAACTTCGGGAGAAGATCACAAAATTAGGCGATACCCCGAAAATGTGCGAGGTCTACCACCTTGACCCTGCTTATCGTAGGTTGGTCGTTGACCAGTATCTGGTGTTCTATCGCGTCAACGATGAAAACAAGATTGTGGAGATTCACCGTGTGCTGCGAGGAGCGTGGAATCTGCCGCAGTATCTGGAATAAATTCAACTTCGACTGCTGTGAACGGTACAGAAAACCCCCGGCAGGCTATCACCATTGCGGTGACAGTCTGCCGGGGGTATTATAATGTTATGCTGTCAAAATCTTTTTTGCGTTACGCCTCGTGCTCGGCCCAGTCCTGACTGCGGCCCACGGCCTTGTGCCAGCCCTTGACCAGCTTTTCCCGCTGGGCAGCGTCCATTTTTGGCTCAAACAGCTGGTTGCAGCTCCACAGGTGGCTGATCTCCTCCCGGCTCTTCCACACGCCGGTGGCAAGGCCTGCCAGATACGCCGCGCCAAGGGCGGTGGTCTCCCGGATGGCCGGGCGCAGCACCTCCTTGTTCAGGATGTCGGACTGGAACTGCATCAGGAAGTGGTCGCGGCTGGCGCCGCCGTCCACCTTCAGGGTGCTGATGGTGATGTCGGTGTCCTTTTCCATTGCCCACATCAGGTCGGCGCTCTGGTAGGCAATGGATTCCTCGGCCGCGCGGATGATGTGGTTCTGGGTGGTGCCGCGGGTGATGCCCAGAATAGCACCGCGGGCGTACATATCCCAATAAGGTGCACCCAAACCGGTAAAGGCGGGCACGATGTACACGCCGCCGTTGTCCGGCACCTTCTGGGCGTAATACTCGGAATCGCAGCTGTCTTGGATGAGGTGCATGCCGTCCCGGATCCACTGGATGACCGCGCCGCCCACAAAGACGGAGCCTTCCAGCGCATACTCCACCTCGCCGTCAAGGCTGATGGCAATGGTAGTGACCAGACCGTTTTTGCTCTGGTAGATCTTATTGCCGGTGTTCATCAACAGGAAACAGCCGGTGCCGTAGGTGTTTTTCACATCGCCGGGCTTAAAGCAGCCCTGCCCGAACAGCGCGGCCTGCTGGTCGCCTGCAATACCGGCCACCGGCACATCCACGCCCTGAATGTTGGTGTAGCCGTACACCTCGCTGGAGTCCTTCACGCTGGGCAGGATGCAGCGGGGAATGTCCAGCGCCTTGAGCAGGGTGTCATCCCAGTCCAGCGTGCGGATGTTGTATAGCATAGTGCGGCTGGCGTTGGTGCGGTCGGTAACGTGCACCTTGCCGCCGGTCAGCTTCCAGAGCAACCAAGTGTCCACCGTGCCGAACAAAAGCTCCCCTGCCTCGGCCTTTTCCCGCGCGCCGGGGACGTTGTCTAAGATCCACTTGATCTTGGTGGCGGAGAAATAGGCGTCCGGCACAAGGCCGGTGTTTTCCCGGATATAGTCTGCCATGCCGGGGGTCCTGAGCAGTTCGTCCACAAGGGGCGCGGTGCGGCGGCACTGCCAGACGATGGCGTTATACACCGGGCGGCCGGTGTTCTTATCCCACAGGATGGTGGTCTCGCGCTGGTTGGTGATGCCGATGCCCGCAATGTCCTTGGGGTCTACGCCGCTCTGGGCGATGACCTCGTTCATCACGCCGTACTGGCTGGACCAGATCTCCATGGGGTTATGCTCCACCCAGCCCTGATGGGGGTAGATCTGCTCAAATTCCCGCTGCTGCACGCAGACGATGTTCTGCTCGTTGTCAAACAGGATCGCCCGGCTGCTGGTGGTACCCTGATCCAGTGAGAGGATATATTTGGTCTGGCTCATGATGCTCTCTCCTTGCTCTGAAGCTGGGCGCAAAACAAAAAAGAGCGCAACAAACAAAGCTATCCGCTCTGTCTGTCGCTCTCCTGCTCTGCGCAAACATATTCTGTGCTTATTGTACACTCTCCGCAAGCAAAATACAAGCTTCGGCGCGATTTTTGCATATTCTGCACAAGTCTGCCGCCCCGCCGTTGAACACTCTGCCGAAACGGCGGGTGTCTTCCATGAAAAAAGGATAGCGGAACACCACAGGTGTTCCGCTATCCCAAAATTCATATCACTCGATCAGGCCGTTGAGCAGGGTCAGGCACTTGCGGCTGTGCAGCTTGCGGATGGCCTTTGCCTCGATCTGGCGCACACGCTCGCGTGTGACGCCGAAGTCGCGGCCGACCTCTTCCAGCGTGCGGGGACGGCCGTCATCCAGACCAAAGCGCAGGCGGATGACCTTTTCCTCGCGGGGGGTCAGGCTCTTGAGCGCCAGATTGATCTGCTGTGCCACCATGGCGCGGTCGGCTGCCTTGCCGGGTGCCTCGGCGTTTTCGTCGGCAACAAAATCGCCCAGAGAGGAGTCCTCCTCCTCGCCCACGGGGCTTTCCAAGCTGGCCGGTTCCTGTGCCATGCGCTGGATCTCGCGCACGCGCTCCACGCTCATGTCCATGGCCTTTGCCAGTTCCTCCGGGGTGGGCTCGTGACCGTTCTGGTACACCAGCTGGTTGGTGGCCTGACGCATCCGGTTGATGGTCTCCACCATGTGCACCGGGATGCGGATGGTACGGGCCTGATCCGCAATGGCGCGGGTGATGGCCTGACGGATCCACCAAGTGGCGTAGGTGGAGAAGCGGAAGCCGCGGTCGCAGTCGAACTTCTCGGCAGCCTTGATCAGGCCGATGTTGCCCTCCTGAATGAGGTCAAGGAAGGCCAGATTATGGCCGACGTGCTTTTTGGCGATGGAAACCACCAGACGCAGGTTTGCCTCGCTCAGGCTGCGGCGGGCGTTCAGGCCGTCGCGGCGGGTCTTGAGCAGTTCCTGACGGCGCTCCTCGCTCAGGGGGCCGTTCTCCACGGCCTCCATGGCCTTTTCCTCGTCTGCCTTTTCCTCGGCATCCTCGGCAGACTTTTCGCTGTCCTCGTCCAGATCCTCGGTGTAGCTGCGGCTGTTCTCGTCCTCTTCAAAAGAGAAGCGGGCGCTGTTCTTCTTGATGTACTCCGGTGCGCCGTACTTCTGGCGGTCTGCCTGCAAAATGTGTGCAGCCTCGGCACCGGCATGGATGCGGCGGCTCAGTTCCACCTCCTGCTCGGCGCTCAGCAGCGGGATCTGACCGATCTGCTTGAGGTAGTTCTTCACCGGGTCATCCAGCAGTTCGTCCATGGCAGCCTTCAGGTCTGCCGGGTTCTCCTCGGCATCCTCTTCGTTTTCATCGGCAAGGCCCATGTCATCGTTGTTGTTCTCGGCGTTCTCCACCTCAGCAATGATGCTGTCCACGTCCAGACTCGGCTCGTTCTCTTCCTCCAGGACCTTAATGCCGCGCTCCTCCAGCAGGGTGTAGAGGGTATCTACATCCATGCGGCATTGTGCCGCCAGCGCCTTGGCCTCCTGTGCAGAGAGGGTGCCCTCGCCCTTAGTCAACAGTTCCTTCAAAGTCATGCCCATTTTTTCTCTCCTTCCCGCTCCGGGGAATTTCCTGTAATATCGCCCTGTGCATCAGATCACAAGGCCGCCGTTCACCCCGAACACCTGTCCGGTGATGTATCCGGCATCCTCGCCGGCCAGAAAGACCAGCAGCTTTGCAACTTCTTCCGGGGTGCCCAGCCGCCCCACAGGGGTCTCCTCGGCCAGCGCCGCCTTGTCCTCGGCGGTAAAGGCCGCCATCATGTCGGTCTCGATGACCCCCGGCGCTACGCAGTTCACCGTGATGCCGCTGGGGCCCTCTTCCTTCGCCAGTGCCTTGGTCAGGCCGATGAGCCCGGCTTTCGCGGCAGAATAGTGCACCTCGCAGCTGCCGCCGGTCTGGCCCCACATACTGCTCACGGTCAGGATGCGGCCCTGCTTGCGGCGGATCATGCCGGGCAGTACCAGCTGGCACAGGTGGAACGCACCGCTCAGGTTCACGTCCAGCATCCGCTGCCACTCCTCCGGGGTGATGTCGGTAAACAGCTTCTGCTGCGCGATGCCGGCGTTGCACACCAGCACATCCACCCTGCCCATGGCCTGCTCCACCGCGTGGAACGCCAGTTCACAGCTGGCGCGGCTGGCTACATCGCACTGGATGGCGATGCACCCGGGCAGCTGCTGCTCCAGCGCAGCGGCTGCGGCGGCGTTCTGGTGGTAGAGCACCGCCACCTGATACCCTGCTGCCGCAAAGGCGCGGGCAGCGGCAGCACCGATGCCCCGGTCACCGCCAGAGATCAGCACCCGGCGCACCGCCGCGGGTGCGGCAGGGGCAGGCTGTTCTTTTACAGGCTCCGGCGCAGGCTCTGCGGGCGGCTCCGGCGCAGACGGCTCTGCAGGCTTTTCCAGCGCGATCACCCGGGTGGGCTCGTCCACCACAGGCGCTGCCGGTTTTTCCAGCGTCATGATGCGGGTAGGCTCGTCCACGACCGGTTCCACCGGCGCTGCCGGCTTTGCAGCCGGTGCGGCAGGGGGCTCCGGTGCGCTCTCTTCCTCCGGCACCTGAAAGGTCAGTTCAAACTCGTCCTCGTACAAGAGTGTATCCCTCCTGTTCGGTATTCTCGGCCGGGCGCAGTGCCCGAACCGGAAAAACCCTGTGCCCATCCCCAGACAGTGCAGCGTTCCGTTCATGTGTCCGGCAAAGGTCCGGTGCTTTGGCGTGCCTGCCTGCAGTTGCGATGGGTTTCGACAAGATTCCATTGAATACTATACCACAATCCAGCCCAAAAAGAAAGTGGGAACTGCAATTTTTTACGCAGTTCCCACTATTTTTCCTTATTTCCCCCTGTTTTCGGGTACCGGGGGCTTCCAGCGGGGTCTGCCCGCCCGCTTTTCCCGCAGGGAAACAAAAAACGCCTGCAAAAGCTGCTGTGCCTCGGCCTCCCGCAGCCCCTTTTCCACCACCGGATGGTGGTTGAAGGGCAGCGCGAACAGGTCGGTCACCGAGCCGCAGCACCCGGCCTTGGTGTCGGCAGCGCCGTACACCACCCGGCGCAAGCGGCTGTTGATGATGCCGCCCGCGCACATGGGGCAGGGCTCTAAGGTAACGAACAGTTCGCACTCCCACAGCCGCCAGCCGCCCAGCGCCTTGCAGGCGGCATCAATGGCCAGCAGTTCCGCGTGGTGCAAGGCGTTTTTCTCGGTCTCCCGGGTGTTGTGCGCCATGGCTACCACCTCGCCGTGCCGCGCTACCACCGCGCCCACCGGTACTTCGCCCAGAGCGGCGGCTTTGCCCGCCTCCTCCAGCGCAAGACCCATCAGTTCAAAATCGGTCATGTATTCCATCCTCTCATCCCATCGCCAGCGCCAGCAGGTTGTTTGCGCTGTGCAGCAGCATTCCCGGCCAGAGATGCCCGGTGCGGTCGGCAAGCCACCCAAGCCCCAGCCCGCACACCAGCGCATAGGCCATGGCGACGGCGCTGCCGTGCTGCAAGGCAAACAGCACCGCCTGCAAAAGAATGGCCTGTCCCCTGCCCAGCGGCTGCGCCCGGCGCTGCACTGCGCCCCGGAACACCCCTTCCTCTGCCAGCGGAGCCAGCAGGCAGACCCGGCAGAAACGCGCCGCGCCGCCGGGCGGCATGGGCAGCAGCACCGCCAGCGCCTTGCCCGCCAGCAGATATCCCACCGCCCAGCCAAAGGCCGAAAGCAGTGCGGCGGTGCGGGGGTTCAGCTTGTGCATGGTCGGTCTCCTCCTGCTATGGTTCGTTCCCGGTTATAGTACCATATCTGCCGCCGGGTGCGCAAGGTTTCAGCGTTCTGTCGCGGCAAATTTATGCAAAACATTGACACATCGCCCTACATGGTGGTATAATAATTTCCAACCTTTTTGACGAAAAGGTTGCGTATACTGTATTTTACCGGTAGACCGGAGGTATTATTATGATCCGTATCCTCACCGATTCCGCGTGCGACATCCTGCCCGCCGAGGCGCAGCAGCTGGGCGTGACCGTGATCCCCCTGAACGTGACGCTGGAGGACGGCACCGTCCTGCGGGACGGCATCGACATGACCCCCAGCGAATACTATGCCCATCTGGCAGCCTGCCGCAAGCTGCCCACCACCAGCCAGCCCAGCCCGGAGCAGTTCGAGCGGCTGTATCTGGACGCCGCTGCCGCCGGGGATGAAGTGCTGGGCATCTTTTTGTCCGATGCGCTGTCCGGCACCGGTCAGTGCGCAAAAATTGCTGCCGACCTTGCCAACGTGGACAATGTGGTGTTCGTGAACACTGAAAATGTCTGTCTGGGGCAGTCCCTGCTGGTGCGGCTGGCTGTGCAGCTGCGAGACGCCGGCAAATCGATTGCCCAGATCGCCGCCGATCTGGAAAAAGCCAAGCAGCACCTGCATCTGGTGGCCGCTGTGGACGATCTGAAGTATCTGCGCAAGGGTGGGCGTCTGTCCGCTGCCGTGGCTGTGGCGGGCGGCGTGCTGGGCATCAAGCCCATCCTCGCCGTCATGGAGGGCAAGGTAGCGCTGGCCGGTAAGGCACGCGGTCTGCCCGGCGTGTATGTGGCGCTGTTCAAGAAGATCGACGAGATGGGCGGCATCCACCCGGACTACACCCCGCTGCTGGGCTACACCGTCAACCCTCGGGAACTGCAGCCGCTGCTGACCTACCTGCAGGACAATCTGCATCTGGACGCACCGCTGGTGCGCCAGATCGGCTGCGTCATCGGCACCCACACCGGCCCCGGCGCCTTCGGCATCGCGTTCTTTGATAAAGAACTGGTGCTGGAATAAAACCTATGAAAGCTAAAACAAGTCGGACAGCCTGCGGGCTGCCCGACTTGTTTTTTGTACCCGTGAAAATGTCCCGCCTTGCCCTTACAGCACCGCGTCCGAGATCAGCTTGCCCAGCAGCAGCACCAGCACCACCAGCATCATGGGGCGGATGAAGCGGGCGCCCCTTTTCAGGGCAAAATGCGAGCCAAGCAGGTTGCCCAGAATATTGCTGATGGCGCAGGGGATGCCGATGTGGAACACCACCAGACCGTTCATCAGGTAGGTGAACAGGCTGGCGTAGTTGCTGGCCAGATTGAGCACCTTGCCGTTGCCGTTGGCAGTGCGCAGGTCAAAGCCCATCAGGGTGGTAAAGGCAATGATGGCAAAGGTGCCGGTGCCCGGGCCCATAACGCCATCGTACAGGCCGATGCCAAAGCCGATGGCCAGCGCCAGCAGGGTCTTTTTCAGGTCCAGTGTGCCGTTGTCCCGGTTCTCGTCCGGCAGGTTGCGCTGCCACAGAATGATGACCGCTGCCACCGGCAGGATAATGAACATCATGGTGCGCAGCACCTCATCGCTGAGCAGCAGCACGATGTGTGCCCCCAGTGCGCTGCCTGCAAAGCTGCCAATAGCTGCAAGAACGCCCACCTTCACGTTCATAGCGCCGCTTTTGAAAAAGCTTGCCGTGGCAAAGGTGGTGCCGCAGGCGGCGCTGAACTTGTTGGTGGCATAGGTGTAGTGGGGCGGCAGCCCGGCGAACAGATAGGCCGGCAGACTGATCAGCCCGCCGCCGCCGGCTGCCGAATCCACAAAGCCCGCAAAGCCGGTCATCAGAATGAGAAACGCCATCATCCACGGCGAGATCGTGATACCCATTGTTATAATTCCTCTTATCTTTCCAAGTCGTTTGTTCTTTTTCCGGGGACGCGCGCCTCAGACCATATAAAACCTCCCCTCGCAGGCACAGAAATCAATTTTTACAACTTGACCCGGAGCAAAAGCCTTCACCCCTTGGGGGGAAGGTGGCGCATAGCGCCGGATGAGGGGTATTCAAGCGAAACGCTGTAATTCTGCGCCCTCATCAGTCACCTGCGGTGACAGCCGTTCCCCTCTTTGTCACCTACGGTGACATTTCTCCCCGGCGCGGGGAGAATCTGTCCCTTCCGGGGGAAGCCTTTATTCGGAAAAATGATTTCCATGCTTCACAGGGCAATACACAGCCCGGGATACCCGCACACAGCAGGGCATCTCCGGGCATATTTTGCAATTTTTTGGGTTATTATTACAAATTGTTTTTAAAGAAGCGGTAGGCGTTGCGCCAGTAGATGGCCTCCACCTCGTCCTCGGTAAAGCCCTCGCGGCGCAGCGCCTCGGCCAGCAGCGGCATATCTGCCGCTGTTTCCAGTTCGTGCTGGCCGCCGATGCCGTCAAAATCGCTGCCAAGGCTGATGACCTCAATGCCGCCCACCTGCTTGAAGTGTGCCGCGTGCTTTGCCAGCTGCTCCACCGTGCTGCGGCAAAGCTTTGGGTGTGCCGAGTCTGCATCCACAAAGGAGGCGCAGTAGTTCAGCCCCGCAATGCCGCCCTTTTCTGCCAGTGCGCGGATCATCTCATCGGTCAGGTTGCGGTTGTGGGGCGACAGGGCACGGCAGTTGGAATGACTTGCCGCAAAGGGACGGGTGCTGTGGTTTGCAATGTCCCAGAAGCCCTTATCGGAAAGGTGGCTCACGTCTACGGTGATGTGCAGCTTTTCCATCTCCTCCAAAAAGGCAAAGCCCCGCTCGGTCAGGCCGGTCTCGGTGTTGGCCACCAGCGGCCCGCCGGGGTTTGCGTTGGGCGCTGCCAACTCATTGGGATAGTTCCATGTCAGGGTCATCATGCGCACGCCCAGTTCCTGCAGCCGCCGCAGCACGCCCAGACTGCCCTTGCAGCAGCCGCCTTCTTCCACCGTCAGCATGGCGCTGAGTTTGCCCTCGGCGCGGTTGCGCTCAAGGTCGGCGGCGGTGTACACCGGAGCGATCTTTTCCGGGTAAGCCGCCATGAGCCGCTTGAAGATGTCGATCTCCTCCAGCACGCTCACCAGCGGGTCGGCCCCGGGTGCGGGGTCGGCCAGATCCACATAGGCCGCAAAGCATTGCAGCAGGTAATCCCCCTGCTGCAGTTTTTCAAGGTCGATATGCAGGTCGTTGTGCAAAAAGCTTTTGGGTGCGCCCGCCTTTTCGGCGCGGCGCAGTTCGTACAGGGTATCGCAATGCAGATCCCAAACCTTCATGATGGATACACTCCTTTATGCTTCTTCTCCCAGCAGCTGCAGCAGCTGTTCAGGGTTCATGGACAAAATCGCGCCGTCTGCCCCGCCGGTAACGGTGTCTGCCAGCGACTGCTTGGCCTGTTGCAACTCCACGATCTTTTCCTCAATGGTGTCCTGCGCGATCAGCCGGTACACCTGCACCGGGTTGCGCTGACCGATGCGGTAGGCGCGGTCGGTGGCCTGATTCTGCGCGGCAAGGTTCCACCACGGGTCGTAGTGGATGACGATATCGGCGGCGGTCAGGTTGAGGCCCGTGCCGCCCGCCCGCAGCGAGATCAGAAAGACGTCTGCCTCGCCCTGATTGAACCGGCGCACCTGCTCGGCACGCACCGGCTTCGGGGTAGAGCCTTGTAGGGTGAAGTGGCTCACCCCGGCCTCGTCCAGCCGCTTTGCCAGCAGCTCCAGCATGGAGGTGAACTGGCTGAACAGCAGAATGCGGTGCCCGCCCGCCACCGCCTCGGTGACAAGTTCCAGACAGGCTTCCAGCTTGGCGCTGCTGCCGGTCCAGTTGTCTGCCACAAGGCGCGGGTCGCAGCAGATCTCCCGCAGCCGCATCAGCACGGCAAACACGGTCATCTTGTCCTCCGGCTTTGCCGCCCGCAGCTTTTCCCGGGCGTCCACCACCGCCGCCAGATACAGCTTGCGCTGCTCGGTCTCCAACTCAACGCGGCGCACATTCTCCGTTTTGGGCGGCAGTTCCCGCAGCACCTCGGACTTCATGCGCCGCAGGATGAAGGGCCCGGTGAACTGGTTCAGCCGCCGCACGGCGTTGGCATCCTCGTCCTGCACGATGGGCTTTTCGAACCGGGCGCAGAAGGTTTTGTACGGGGGCAGATACCCCGGCATCAAAAAGGAGAAGATGCTCCACAGTTCGCCCAAGCGGTTCTCCACCGGGGTGCCGGTCAGCGCAAAGCGCACCCGGCTGTTCACCCGGCACACGGCCTTGTATTTCTGGGTGGTGTGGTTCTTGATAGCCTGCGCTTCGTCCAGAATGCAGGCGTAAAAGCCTTGCCCGGCATACAGTTTCTCGTCCCGGCGCAGCAAATCGTAGCTGGTGATGACGATATCTGCCTGCGCCCACCCATCGACCAGCGCGGCGCGGTGGGCGGCATCGCCGTCCATGGCAACGCTTTGCAGCTGCGGGGTGAACTTCTGGCATTCCTCCTGCCAGTTCAGCACCAGCGATGCCGGGCAGACGATGAGGCTGGGCAGGTGCTGCCCGGCTTCCTTCATGGCCAGCAGGTAGCTGAGCACCTGCACGGTCTTTCCCAGACCCATATCATCGGCCAGAATACCGCCCATGCCGTAGCCGTCCAGTGTGCGCAGCCAGCGGTAGCCGTCCCGCTGGTATTTGCGCAGGGTCTTTTGCAGGGAGAGCGGCGGGGTATACTCGCTGTCCCGCACGGCGTGGAAGCTGCGGCTGATGCGCCGGAAGGCGTCGTCCCGGTCGAACCGCAGACCGTTCTGCCCCGAAAGCGCCCAGTCCAGCGTGGGGGCGCGGTAGAGCGGCAGAGCGGCGTGGCCGTCCTTCAGCTTTGCGCCGGAAAGTTCCAACGTGTCGTTCAGTTCGTCCAGCCCTTCCAGACTGTCATCCAGCCGCAGCAGACTGCCGTCCCGCAGGCGGTGATAGCGTTTTTTCTGGTGCAGGGACTGCAGCAGTTCCCGCAGTTCCTCCACCGGGAAGGCGCCGGTGTCCACTTCCAAGTCCAGCACGCTGCCGTGCACCGATACCCCTACCGAGATCTTGGGCGGGGCGGCCTGCAGGTTGCGGAAGGCATCGGTCTGGTACACCTCGCCCATGGCCAGCAGGGCGGGGATGCCCTCCTCCAGCAACTGGAAAAGCGCTTCCTCCCCGGAAATGCTGTAATGCCCGGGCTTGCCGGGCTCGGGTTCCAGATAAGTTTCCAGCAGCCGCTTTGCCCGGTTCTCGGTGCGGGCGTCCCGCAAAAGATCCGGCGGCACCGGCTCGCCGGGGGCCACCCTGTCCTCGCCGTAGAGAAAGACCGGGTAGGCCGTGACGGTAAGCCCCCGGTCGGCGTCCAGATAAAACTGCACCACCGGTTCCAGCGGGATCTGGTTCAGCAGCAGCCGGTCGGGGTCCACGATGTTGACCCGGTTGCCCAGTTCCGGCAGCACATAGCTGCAAAAAGCGGCGGCGTCCGCGCTGGTAAAGAACAAACTGCGCCCGCCAAAGGTATCCAGCACCGGCAGCACCCGGCGGCATTCCTCCCGCTGCATCCTCCAGAGGGTGCTTTCGCCCAGCAGATAGGCATAGTCCAGCCCCTGCACCCCGCTGAGCACCGGGGTACAGCTTAGCTGCACGCCGCCCTTGCGGCGCTCCACCTTTAAGCTGATGACCGGCAGACCCTCTTTAAGGGTATAGCCGCCCACAACGCCCTCGGCGGCGTAAAGCTCCACAAGGGCATCCAGCCCCTCGCCGGTCAGCGGCAGACCGCCCGCCGGGCCCTTGTCCCAGCCGGAGCGCACCGTGCCCTCGGCTTCAAACGCCTGCCGGGCGCTCACCTGACGGCGCAGCAGCCGCAGCAGCGGCTGCGCGTCCGGGGCAAAGGCGTCCCACCGGTGCACAAAAGCCAGCGACTTCCCGTAGCTGACGCTTTCGCCCTGCTCGATCGCATCCAGAAAATGCGGGATGCTTTTTATCAGATACTGCCGCCCGCCGATGCCGTCCGAGACCCGCAGCCGCAGCCAGACACGGTCGTTGTGCACCGTAAGTTCCGGCTCCAGCAAAGCAAAGCCGGTGCGCTGGGCAGCGTTCTGGGGCAGAGGCTGCGCATCCTCCCGCTGGTAGCGCTTCAGCAGCAGCTGGGCATCATAGTCGGTCTTCGGCTCCTCGCCCCGCCACTTGCGGCCAAACAGCATATCCAGCCCGGCGCTGTAGCTGTCCTTGCGGGGTTCGGTGCTCAAGCCTGCCACGCCCCGCTGCACACCGGGGATGCTCTCCGGCTTTTTTTCCGGGGCAGGCGGATTCTTTTCCGCGTCCTGCAGCAGCAGCGCGCCGATATGCTTGCAGTAGGTGCCATCGCCGTTCTGATTATAGGGGCAGTCGCAGGAGGCGCTGACAAAGCTGCCGTTTTCCCGCAGCCAGACCTGCGTATAATAGCAGTCCGGCCCGCTGCCCTGCACCAGTGCTGTCAGGTGCCGCACCCCGTCCTCGTTGGTGGTGCAGCTGCTTTGCAGGATGCGCTTGCGGTACTTCTGTGCCCGCTCAAAGATGCTTTTGCCCAGCAATGCGCGGATCTCCTGTGCGTCCATGTGGTCTCCCTCCCCTGTGCTGTCGCGGTTCCGGTCTATTCTATAAGAATACCGCGTTCCACCCCGGGATGCAAGGGCAGAAGGGTAAAAAACATTTAGAAAGCGCCGGGCGGGACGATTTTGAATGGCCTCCGCTTTGCTTTGGCCATTTTCAGCGGAAGAATTATTTTTATATAGAGCAATACCGGAGCGTCTGCGGACGCTCCGGTATTGCATTTTTCACGGGAAAGGCCGTAAAGGCAAACGGCATTTGCGGCACGATTTTCTTCGCTATAAAAAGCAAAAACACCGGAACGTCTTTCGGCGTTCCGGTGTCTCTTGAACTCAAATTACTTTGCCTGCGGATGGGCGGCATCGTTGCGCAGGGCGCTTTCGCGGATCTTTTCCAGCGTCTGCTCGCTGAGGATGTGCTCTGCCTTGCAGGCGTCCTCGGCGGCGGTCTGCTCGTCCACGCCCAGCTGCACAAAGAAGTGGGTCAGCAGCCGGTGGCGGCTGTAAATGCGCTGAGCGATCTCCAGCCCGGGCTCCAGCAGGGTCAGGTTGCCTTCGCCGTCCACCGCGATATAGCCATTCTCCCGCAGCTTTTTCATGGCGATGCTCACGCTGGCTTTGGTAAAGCCCAACTCATTGACAACGTCAATGGAGCGCACTTTGCCCATACGCTGGCTCAGCATCAGGATCGTTTCAAGATAATCTTCCGCGGACTGGTGGATCTGCATGGTTTGTCCGGCCTCCTGCCTTATTCCCTCTGGGGGATTTTTCCGACAGGGGATGTGTACCCTCTGTCGTATGTTAAAGGATATCACACTTTTGCGGTTGATGCAAGTAATTCGCAGCAAGTTTGGTTAAGCTAACCATATTTTTCTGCACAGAACTGCTGTTTTGCCGGTTTTGCACCGCGCTTGTTTTGTGCAAAGGGTGCAATTCTCGGCGTTTTGGCCTTACAGTGTGGCCAGATAGGCCGCAGGGCCGGCCTCGTACAGATCGCCGCCGTGGGCGTCCAGCACAACGGTCAGGGGCATATCCTGCACGGTCAGGCGGCGCACCGCCTCACAGCCCAAGTCCGGCCATGCGATCACCTCCAGCGTCTGCACGCTTTTGGCCATCAGCGCACCGGCACCGCCCAGCGCAGCCAGATACACCGCGCCGTTGCGCACCACAGCCGCCTTGACGGCGGCATCCCGCTTGCCCTTGCCGATCATGATCTTGTTGCCAAGGTCCAGCAGCCGGGGGCTCATGGCGTCCATGCGCCCGCTGGTGGTAGGCCCTGCCGAGCCGATGACCTCGCCCGGGCGCTCCGGGGTGGGGCCTACATAATAGATCGCGCTGCCCTCAAGGGAAAAAGGCAGGGTCTCGCCCTTGTCCAGTGCTTCCATCATCCGCTTGTGTGCCTGATCCCGGGCGGTGTACACCACACCGGAAAGCAGCACGGTATCCCCCGCCTTCAGCGGGGCAAGATCCTGCGCGGTGCAGGGGGTAGTCAGTCTGTACTCCATTCTTCTCCCCTCCTTACAGTTCCGCACTGGCGCGGCGGGTCACATGACAGGAAACGTTCACAGCCACCGGCAGACCCGCCACATGGGTGGGCATCTGCTCAATGGCAAGGCCAAGGCAGGTGGTCTTGCCGCCAAAGCCCTGCGGGCCAATGCCCAGTGCATTGATGGCGGCAAGCAGCTCCTGCTCCAGCTGGGCATAGTAGGGGTCGGGGTTGGGGATATCCAGCGGGCGCAGCAGCGCCTTTTTGGCAAGATATGCCACCTTGTCAAAGCTGCCGCCCACGCCGATGCCCAGCACGATGGGCGGGCAGGGGTTGGAGCCGGCCAGCCGCACGGTATCCACCACGAACTTTTTAAAGCCCTCCACGCCGTCGGCGGGCTTGAGCATCTGGATGCGGCTCATGTTCTCGCTGCCAAAGC
This sequence comes from uncultured Faecalibacterium sp., assembly GCA_934503275.1. Lineage (GTDB taxonomy): Bacteria > Bacillota > Clostridia > Oscillospirales > Ruminococcaceae > Faecalibacterium. Next base: position 6,099 of record CAKSVD010000012.1, on the reverse strand, counting down.
CCTTGGGTGCTACCGTGATGCGGCAGCCCTCGCCGTCCACCAGATGCACCGTGATGGCCGCCGGGGTGTTATCGCCGGTGTTGCCCCGGCGCAGCGGGTCGGCCACGATGCTCTTGCGCAGATAGCCATCGGTGTAGCCCCGGCGCACGCCCTCGTGGATGGCGGCTTCAAAGCTGCCGTCAATGTGCACATCGGTGCCCAGTTCCACGAACACACAGGCCATGCCGGTGTCCTGACAGATGGGCAGGTCTTTTTCCTTTGCAGCGCCAAGGTTCGACCACAGCAGGTCTAACGTATTCTTTGCCAGCGGCCACGGCTCTTCTGCCCGTGCTTTTTCCAGCGCTGCCTGCACGTCCTGCGGCAGCTGAGTGTTGGCCTTAATGCAGAGCCGCGCCACCGTATCCGTAATGCTCTGTGCGGAGATCGTTCTCATGCCTGCGCCCTCCGCTTACAGCCGTGCCACGCCGGTCTCGCGGGCAGCCTTTGCCACGGCAGCGGCCACAGCCTCGGCCACGCGGGGGTCGAACGCGCCGGGGATGATGTTCTCCTCGCTGCGGTCGGCGTCAGTGATGAGGTCTGCAATGGCGTAGGCCGCAGCCAGCTTCATCTCGTTGTTGATATCCCGGGCGCGGACGCTGAGCGCGCCCTTGAACAGGCCCGGGAAGCACAGCACGTTGTTGACCTGATTGGGGAAGTCGCTGCGGCCGGTAGCCATCACGCGCACGCCGCCCGCCTTGGCCTCGTCCGGCATGATCTCCGGGGTGGGGTTGGCCATGGCAAAGACGATGGCGTCCTTATTCATGGTCCTGCACAGCTCGGTGGTCAGGATGCCGGGGCGGGACACGCCGATGAACACGTCTGCGCCCTCCAGCGCTTCCTTCAGACCGCCCTTGATCTGGCGGGGGTTGGTCACCTCGCCCAGCCAGTTCTTATGCGCCTCGGCGCTGTTGCAGCCCTTGTACAGGGTGCCGAACTGATCCACCGCCACGATGTCCTTGGCACCGGCGGTCATGAGCATCTTGATGATGGCGGTACCGGCTGCGCCGGGGCCGTTCAGGACGATGTGCACGTCCTCCATCTTTTTATTCACCACCCGCAGGGCGTTGATGAGGGCAGCAGTGACCACGATAGCGGTGCCGTGCTGGTCATCGTGGAACACGGGGATGTCCAGTTCCCGCTCCAAGGTCTCCTCGATCTCGAAGCACTCCGGGCTCTTGATATCCTCCAGATTGATGCCGCCAAAGGTGGGCGCAATGGCCTTGCAGGCGGCGATGACGCTGGCTGCGTCGTGGGCGTCGATGCAGATGGGGAAGGCGTCCACGCCGCCAAACTCCTTGAACAGCACGGCCTTGCCCTCCATGACCGGCAGACCGGCCTCCGGGCCGATATCGCCGAGGCCCAGCACGGCAGTGCCGTTGGAGACAACGGCCACCATGTTGCCCTTGAAGGTGTACTTATACACATCCTCCGGGTTTTCCTTGATCTTGCGGCAGGGCTCGGCCACACCGGGGGTGTAGGCGGTGGACAGGTCGTCACGGGTGGCGACCTCCACCTTGCTCACGATGCCCACCTTTCCCTTGTGGGTCTCGTGCATTTCCAGAGCTGCTTTATTGTAATCCATGGTTTTATCCTCCAATTTCAGCAAAAGGCTTTCCCCCGCAGGGAAAGGCTCATACAGTTTTATTGTAACAGAACCGCCGGGGTATTTCCACCGGTTTTGCGGCATTTCCCGCCCCAAAGCGGGCAAAAGTGATACCTGTGCCGGGCGGCATTTGTGGAATTTTAGCAAAAATCTTTTCTTTTCGCATTTTTCCGTTATAATAGTAAGGTATGATATTTGCATTCTCCGTGAAAACGGTCTGCTATTTTTAGGAGGTATCTCTTTTGAAACGCATTACCAAGATCCTGTTGTGTGTGCTGTGCGCGGTGGCTGCTGTGCTGTGCGTAGCTGCGGCCTGCTTTATGCTGCTCAAAAAGCAGAACGGCGCCACGGCATCCTCTGCCGCATCCGGCGCAAGCGTGTCCGTCTACGGCAAGGTGTCGGATTTCGACTACGCCAGCTTCGATTATTCTGAGGGGCTGGACGATAACGGCCACTGGACCGGCATCCGCGCACTGGACTATGTGACCCTGCCGAAGGATGTATCCGCACTGCCGCTTTCCAAGGCGGACATCGAGCCCACCGAGGCTGAGATCCAGACCCAGATCGACTCTTTGCTGAACCAGTACGCTACCACCCAGACCATCACCGACCGGGCAGCCCAGAGCGGCGACACCGTGAACATCGACTATTCCGGCGCGGTGGACGGCGTGGTCTTTACCGGCGGCACCGCCACCGGCTACGACCTGACGCTGGGCAGCCACTCCTTCATTGACGGCTTCGAGGATCAGATCATCGGCCACAATATCGGCGATACCTTTGATGTGACCGTCACCTTCCCGGAAGGCTACGGCGACTCCACCGACGCCGAGGGCAACACCATCACCCTCAGCGGTAAGGAAGCCGTGTTCAGCGTGACTCTGAACGCCATCACCCAGAGCGTTGTCCCCACCCTGACCGACGAGTGGGTGGAGAGCAATTTTGCCGCCAGCGACGACCTGCACACCGCAGACGCCTTGCGCCAGTACTTTGACCGTGCCCTGTACGCCAACAATCTGGACACCGCCGCGATGGACTATCTGCTCACGAACTCCACCTTTAAGGAAGTCCCCACCCAGATCACCAGCTACTACATCCGGATGTTCCTGAACTACCACTCTCAGCTTGCCGCTAAGTACGGCATGGAACTGGACGCCTACGCACAGGCCAAGGGCTACGCCGATGCCAACGCGATGCTGGCGGATTCCGATGCCTACTTTGAGCATCTGGCAAAGCAGGATCTTGTAATGCAGGCCATTGCGGAGCAGCTGGACATCACCCCCACACAGGAGCAGATCGACAGCGCCAACAGTTCCTACGCCGACACCTACGGCGCACAGCGCAGTATGCTGAACGCTTTGCAGCTGGCGGTGCTGGACAAGGTGGAGGAAAGCGCCGTGCTTTCCTGACAGTGCGCCTGCCGGAGCGTGAACGATTTTAATGCGCTCCGCTATCGGGTTGCGGCACCCAGCATCCGCATCGTGCCTTGGGCGGCACTCGCGTCTTGCTGGCCGCTGCCCCAACAACTCCTCCCTGTTTCCGCCACTGGCGGCGGTCGTCGTCGTTGCTGCGCATAAATAGCGGAAAAAATATTTTTAATAGAGCAATGCCGGAGCGTCTGCGGACGCTCCGGCATTGCATTTTCACAGGTGGGGTCGCACCCGAAAACTGCATTTGCAGCGCCGCTTTCTGCGAAAGCGCGGCGCTGCGGGGAAAGCACTGCTAATCTGCGCCCTCATCCGGCGCTACGCGCCACCTTCTCCCGACCGGGGGAAGGCTTCTGTGGTAGCGATAAAGTTTCCGGCTAAAGTGCAAAGTTTCCGGTCGTGCCCGCTCCCCCGGGGGGAGCTGTCGCGCAGCGACTGAGGGGCTATAGATGGAGAAGCGAAAAAAGCGTTAAAGCGATAGCGCCGACTGGCGCAGCGCTAGCTTTTTTGTGCTTCGACTTCTGCTTTAGGATTGTCAAGGGCGAGCAGCCCTTGGCCCGTTGCGGGGTGGGTGGAGTCCAGAGGTAGGGAGGGGGGAGTCGGAACACCCCTCCCTACCTCTGGCCCAGCGGAGCGTCTTTGCACGCTGAAAGCAAGCAGAAGCTTTCCCCCAGCGGCGTTGCAGATGAATTTTCCGCTGCATTTTCTCCTTGCAAAGCAAAAGGCCGCTGCACGGTGAGGTGCAGCGGCCTTTGGTTTTCCACATTTTTACTTTGCAGTGTTGATAAAGCTGCGGTTATCCCACAGGTACTTGATGCCGGAGATGGCGGTCACAGCGGCCACCAGCCAGCACAGGACAACGGAGACCAGCACCACAATGGAAACACTTTCCACCGTGCCGCGGTAGCTCAGCGCCGTGCCGAAGAAGTAGAAGATGATGCTCAGCATCTGCAATACGGTCTTGGCCTTGCCCCACATATTGGCAGCGATGACCTTGCCGTCCTTGGCGCCGGCAGCCACCATACGCAGACCGGACACCGCAAACTCGCGGGCCAGAATGATGCACAGCACCACGGGGCTGCACACGCCGTCCCGCATCATGTAGATGAAGGCCACGGTGGTCAGCAGCTTGTCGGCCAGCGGGTCGGCAAACTTGCCGAAATCGGTGACCATGTGCCACTTGCGCGCCAGATGGCCGTCCAGATAGTCGGTGAAGCTGGCGGCGGCAAACACGATGCCGGCCAACAGGTAGAAGGTGGCGTTAAAATTACCGTCCACGATGCCGTCCAGACCGGTCAGGGACACAAAGATCATAAACACCGGCACCAGAATGATGCGGGTCAGGGTAAGCTTATTGGGCAGATTCATAGGTTTTATCCTCCAATTCGTTATTTTACGACTGTACCATACAGATCGTAAAGGTCGCTGTCCTCTACCAGCACATCATAGAACTGGCCGGGATACAGCGGTTCCTCGCTGGAAACGCAGACGCAGCCGTCTACCTCCGGCGCATCGCCGGTGGTGCGGCAGAGGTACAGGCCGTTTTCCTCGTCGATGCCGTCACACAGAACGTGCACGGTCTGACCCACCTTTTCGGCCTGCTTCTGCGCCATGATGCCGGTCTGGATCTGCATCACCAGCTCGGCGCGCTTGTCCTTGACCTCCTGTTCGATCTGACCGTCCATCTTGGCGGCCACAGTGTTCTCCTCGGCGGAGTAGGCAAAGCAGCCCAGACGGTCGAACTGCACCTCCTTGACAAAGTTGCACAGATCCTCGAACTGCTCCTCGGTCTCGCCGGGGAAGCCCGCGATCAGGGTAGTGCGCAGGGTGATGCCGGGGATCTCGCGGCGCAGCTTGCCGATCACCTCCAGCAACTCCGCACGGGTGGAGCGGCGGTTCATGTTCTTGAGGATGGTATCGTTGCAGTGCTGGATGGGCAGGTCAAGGTAGGGCACCACCTTCTCGTTGCGCTTCATGGCGGCGATAAATTCATCGGTGATGCGCTCCGGGTAGGCGTACATGATGCGGATCCATTCCAGCCCCGGCACCTTGTTCAGCTTGTCCAGCAGTTCACAGATGCTGCCGGGCTTGCCCCAGTCCTCGCCGTAGGCGGTGGGGTCCTGCGCCACAACAATAAGCTCCTTCACGCCCTCACCGGCCAGCCAGCGGGCCTCGGCTACGCAGTCGGCCATATCGCGGCTGTGCAGCGGGCCGCGGATGCCCGGGATAGCGCAGTAGTGGCAGCGGTTGTTGCAGCCCTCGGCGATCTTTAAGTACGCATAGTGGGCGGGCGTGCCGATAACGCGCTTGCCGCCCAGCGGAAAGTCCTTTTTGGCGCCGTAGCTTTCCAAGTGATCCTCGCCGTGGAACAGCCGCTCCACGATGGTATCAATGGCCTTGTTGGAGGCGCAGCCCACAACGGCGTCCACCTCCGGGATCTCTTCTTCGATCTGGCTGCGATAGCGCTCGGCAAGGCAGCCGGTAACGATGACCTTCAGGTTCGGGTTCTGCTGCTTATAAGCGCAGGCTTCCAGAATGTTTTCAATGGCCTCGGTCTTGGCGCTCTCGATAAAGCCGCAGGTGTTCACAAGAATGACATCGGCTTCGGCCAGATCGGCCACGGTCTCGTGCCCGGCAGACAGCAGGATGTGCACCATCACATCCAGATCCACCTGATTTTTCGGGCAGCCAAGGGAAATACACGCAATTTTCATAAGGGATGATACTCTCTTTCTCTTTTGAGGGATGCTTTTGATTTTGACGATTTAAGGATTTAAAATGCGCTCCGCGTTCGCTTTGCGCATCATCAGCGGAAGAATTATTTATAATTTCGCGTTTGTCGCGCTCTGCGGAGCGCTCCAAACGCTATTTTCACGGATGGGGTCGTAACGGAAAACGGCATTTGCAGCGCCGCTTTCTGCGAAAGCGCGGCGCGGCGGGCGTGCCCGCTCCCCCGGGGGGAGCTGTCGCGCAGCGACTGAGGGGCTATAGATGGAGAAGCGAAAAAAGCGTTAAAGCGATAGCGCCGACTGG
>CAKSVD010000011.1 GCA_934503275.1 uncultured Faecalibacterium sp. | reverse complement strand
ATGGCACTCACGGAGGATGGAGAAAAGGCGGAAACACCTATTGTCTGCACCTGTACGGAAAAGTGCCAGGCCGGAGCAGTCAATACCGCTTGCCCGGTCTGCGTAAAAAATCTTAGTGAATGTGTTGGCACAGAACAGAAATCTGCGGAGCCCACCGAACCGGAGAATCCGGAACCCGAAAAGAAAAGCAATACCGGGGCGATCCTGACGGTGCTGCTGATCCTTGCAGCCGGAGGCGGTACGGCGGTCTATTTCCTGGTGCTGAAACCGAAGCAGGGAAAGAAAGTTCCCGCTGATCTGGATGATTTCGACCTGGAAGATGAAGAAGAATATCTGACCGAGGACGAGGAAACGGAGGAAAAGAATGAGTAAACTGATTATCGCAGAAAAACCGAGTGTGGCAAAATCTATCGCATCGGCCCTGGGTGCTTCATCCAGGGCCGACGGCTTTTATGAGGGCAATGGCCTTCTTGTATCTTGGTGCGTGGGGCACCTGGTATCCCCGATGGATTCGGGCGGCTATGACGAGCGTTTCAAGAAATGGCGTTATGACGATCTTCCCATTCTGCCGGAGCCGTTCCGCTATGTGCTGGCACCGGGCAAGGAGGATGCTTTTGAAAATCTCCGTGCCCTGATGAACCGCCCCGATGTGGATACCATTGTCAATGCCTGTGACGCCGGGCGTGAAGGTGAGCTGATTTTCCGACTGGTGTATGAAATGACCGGATGCCGCAAGCCGGTCCTTCGCCTCTGGATTTCCTCGATGGAGGACAGCGCTATCCGGGAGGGCTTTTCTGATCTGCGCCCCGGCACCGATTATGAAGCCCTGTATCAATCTGCCCTCTGCCGCCAGAAAGCGGATTGGCTGGTGGGGATCAACGCCACGCGCCTTTTCTCCGTTCTCTATCACCGCACCCTGAATGTGGGACGTGTTCAGACCCCCACACTGGCAATGCTGGCGGAGCGTGACGCGAAGATCACGCTGTTCCACAAAGAAAAATATCATCTGCTGCGCCTGACGCTGGATGGAGCCGAAGCAGTGTCGGAGAAATTCACTGATCCGGCGAAGGCGGAACAGGCAGCGGCTATGTGCAAGGGTGCTGCCGTCACCTGTACCTCTGTCACGAAAGAGCAGAAAAAAGAACAGCCTCCGAAGCTCTATGACCTTACCACCTTGCAGCGTGAGGCAAACCGCCTGTTCGGATACACGGCGAAACAGACCCTTGACTACGCCCAGAGCCTCTACGAAAAGAAGCTGCTGACCTATCCCCGCACGGACAGCCGGTATCTGACCTCCGACATGGCAGAAACGGCTTCCTGCGTGATCCACCTAGCGGCGAAACTGCCACCTTTTGATGGCTGCACAAACTTCTTCCCGCTGGTGGAGACCATGATCTCCGACAAAGATGTATCCGACCACCACGCCATTATCCCCACGATGGAGATTGAAAAGGCAGATATCAAGGGTCTACCTTTGGGCGAGCGCAATTTGTTCCTGCTGGTCTGCTGCAAGCTGCTGTGTGCGTCGGCGGAGCCGTATATGTATGAGGCGGTCACGGCAACTTTCGACTGCGGCGGTCATTCCTTCAACGCAAAGGGCAAGCGCATCCTCTCCGAAGGCTGGCGGGAGATCGACCGCATTTTCCGTACCTCCCTAAAAGAAAAGCCTGCGGATGGGGACGGCGATGCGCTCCCGGACTTCACCAAAGGGCAGACTTTTGGCGGTGCGGAGGTTGCTGTTACCGAGCATTTTACCCAGCCGCCGAAGCCCTACTCCGAAGATACCCTCCTGTCCGCTATGGAGAACGCAGGCAAGGATGATATTCCCGATGAGGCGGAGCGAAAAGGTCTTGGCACGCCTGCGACCAGGGCGGCTATCATCGAAAAGCTGGTAGCAGCCGGATTTGTGGAGCGCAAGGGCAAGAGCCTGATCCCCACAAAAGCCGGTATCAACCTTGTCACAGTCTTGCCGGAGCCGCTGACCTCTCCCATGCTGACGGCGGAATGGGAACAAAAATTGACGGAGATCGCAAAGGGCGGCGCTGACCCGGATACCTTCATGGACGGTATCCGCACGATGGTTCAAGAAATCGTGTCCACCTATTCCTGCATTTCCGAGGATGGCAAAAAGCTGTTTGCCCCGGAGAAGGAAGTGATCGGTACCTGCCCCCGCTGCGGTCAGCCGGTTTATGAGGGCAAGAAGAACTTTGCGTGTTCGGATCGGTCCTGCGGTTTTGTTCTCTGGAAGAATGACCGCTTCTGGACGAGCCGCAAGAAGGAGCTGACAAAGAAGATGGCGGCGGACCTTCTGAAAAAGGGTCGCACCAATGTCAAGGGAATGTGGTCTGAAAAGAAACAGGCTGCTTATGACGCTGCGGTGATCCTGGATGACACTGGCGGCAAATACATCAACTTCAAACTGGAATTTCCGAAAAGAAAGGAAGGTGTCAATGGCAGAAAATAAGACTTTGGAACATTTACCTGAAGTGAGGGCGGCGGTGGCTGCCCTCTCCCCGGAGGACCGGGAACTGTTAGCGGCGGTGCAGGCCTCGCCCTTCAAGCTGACAGCACCGGAGCAGTTCAAGGAGTTTACGGACAACATCGACTATTTCGTATTTGAGCCCAATATCCACGATCTGAACGATCTGGGGTGGCGGTATCTGGCACAGCACATGGATATGCTGCTGCCCCCGGAACTTCTGAAAGCAATCGACCCTGTTCCTTTTGGCAAGTACGCCATGCAGGAGGAACAGGGCCATTTTACGGAACACGGATATATTTCTCTTTCCGGCGACGAGTGGGTGCATGAACGCCCTGCGGAGCCGGAGAAAAAGCCCTCCATCCGGGAACGGCTGAAACAGGGCAAGAAAGAATGTGCGGAGAAAAACAAGGCGCAGCCCCACAAGGAAAAGTCTGCGCCGGAACTGTAAGGAGGTGCTGATATGCCATATTACGATCACGACAAGGATTATCCCTTTGCCGCCTTTATCACCAATCTTGGGAAATATAACGAGGGCGAGCTTGTGGGCGAGTGGGTGAAGTTTCCCACCACCGCCGAGGAATTGAAGGAAGTGTTTAAGCGGATCGGGATCGGCCAGAAGGATGACTTCGGCCAGCCCTATGAGGAATGGTTCATCACGGACTATGACTGCTATGTGGACGGTCTTTACAGTAAGCTGGGTGAATATGAAAATCTGGACGAGCTGAATTATCTGGCATCGAAGCTGGATGAAATGAGCGAAAGCGAATACGCACAGTTTCAGGCCGGTATGGAAATGGGCGACCATTGCGGCAGCCTGCAGGAGATCATCAACCTCACCGAGAATCTGGATTGCTATGAGGTTTACCCCGATATCCATGACTATGACGATCTGGGCCGCTATTACATCGAAGAACTGGACGTTATGCAGGTGCCAGAGCATTTGCAGAATTACATCGACTATGAGGCCTACGGCCGGGACGTTGCGTTGGAGGAAAACGGCACCTTCACGGATCAGGGCTATGTGCGTGATACGGGTGACAGTTTCCATGAGTATTACGACGGTGAGCGCGGCAGTATCCCCGACGAGTACCGGGTGATGACCTTCCAGGACGATCTTCCCGAAGAAGAAAAATCCGAGTGGGCTATGGATATCGCCTTTGACATGGACGAGTTTTTCCGTCAGAACGATCCGCAGTATGCGGCGGAGCACCCGGAGGCACACGCCGCAAAGGAAGAACTGTATGAAAACCTGATGGCCGGACGCATTTCCGCTTTGGATGAAAAGCTGGCAGCACTGGGGCAGACGCAGGAGGACTATCTTCCTTCGGAGATTGAAAAGTTCAAGGATGCCACGGGCTATGAGGAATTTCTTGATTTTGATCCGGCGGAGGTCAAGGCCGCTTTGGATGACCCGGAGAAGTCCCATGCGGATGAAATGCTGTCCGCTGCGGAGAAGGTTGCCTCGGAAAAGATGACTGTGCTTGTAGTGGAGCCTATGAAGGAACCCTATGTGAAGGAGATCGACCCCGATCTTCATTCCCTGCAGGCGGAGGTCGGCGGAGACATTGGCGCAACCTATCCCTATTCTGACCCGGTGGCGCTGGTTTGCAATGATGAAGGAAAGCTCATAGGGCTTGATCTGAACCGTGGGCTGCGGGATGAAAATGGAGAAATTTATGATATCGTAGCAGGGACTTTCCTGGTGGTTGGACTTGGTGAGGAAGATTTTGCCTCCCTGTCCCCGGAACTGATCCAGAAATACACGGAACAGTTCAAAACGCCGGAACGATTTATGCAGATCAATGGCAATATCGTTGTTCTCCCTGTCCCCGCAGAGAAGCAAGACCTCGCTTATCTGCCAGACCGTTTTGAAACTGGCGAACGTGTGCAGACACCGAGGGGCAGCTTTCAGGTGACGGCTATGAGCCGGGAGCAGATGGAGGCAGCCGGTTACGGTGTCCACCATATTTCCGATGATGGAAAGTATCTTATCATGGGAAACGGTACACGGGCCTTTGCCGTGGCAGCGGAGCAGCCGGAAAAGGACAATCCTCTCCGCACCGCTGAAATGACGCTGGAGGATGACTACGGCATGATCGACGGCGTTATCAACAACGGCAGACGCGGCGAGGAATTGGAAAAGGCCCAGGAGTACGCAGAACGGACAACGCCGGAGAAGCCTTCCATCCGTGAGCGGTTGGAGGATGCCAAACGGGAATGTGCCGAGCATAAGCCCCAGGAGGGCAAAAAGCCCGGCCGTGATGTGCCGGAGCATGACTGCCTATGAGCCGAAGCAAGAAATGGCGGCTGGAATGGGCGTTCTTTCTGGGCGAGAACGGCAGGCGGCAGTATAACCATGTCTGCAAAAAATGTGTTCACGGCTGCAAGCAGAGTTTCCGGGCGTGTCTGGTCGCTTGTCCGCATTACAGTTCCAAACGATCTAAAATTTGTGAGGATAAGGGTAGAAAAACCGCAGAATAATTCCCTGTATCCGTACTTTCAAAGAGAGCCTTTATGATTTCTCATGTGTCGGTCTGCTTGCTGGCACATAGAGAAAATGGCTCGATTCCAAACACTTTCTGATACACAAAACGGGAGTACAGCTTTTCGGTTCATCCGATTGGCTGTACTCCCGCTTTTTCTTTTTGCTTTCATCAAATTACTTTAACACGGTTCTGTTGTTTGAACAGGGGTACAAATTGTACCTCCGTTGAAAAGGAATTTCCATAGTATTTTCTCATTAGGATTGGATAGGAAAGGATGGATAGCCGCCGCAGTAGGCGTTGTGGGAATGTGTGTAAACTGCCAGGATTGTGAGGCTGTGGGAAAGCTGTTTGCAGGCCTGTGGGAAAAGGCTTGTCTTTTTCCATCAGGTTGTGAATGGTTTTTCCATCGGCACGAGCGGCAGTTTTCCATATTTCCATGACGCAAGAAAATCATCCAACGATCAGCCGGTACACCGTCAGCGGCACATACCACACCGCCACGATCAACCGCCATGCCAGGACGAAACCACCAATCACGCCGCCGATAATGAAGTTTAACGCAAACAAGGCGATCCCTCCACCTATGGAGCCGCCGCCCGGCACGATCCAGAGGCACATCCGATGGAGGCCAAATGGCAGCCCGCAGAGTATCCAAAGCCATACATAGTCAATCTCTCCGTTCTTCACGCAGGCGGATTTGAAGATACAATACAGGATCAGTGCCACGGTCACGGGCAGTACACTTTTGAAGAAAAATGCTTTGATTGCTTCGCTTCTTGTCATCGGTAAAACCTCCTTCCGCAGTTCCATTATACAGGATGCCGGGAGCTGCGCCCAGCGCCTTTCAATGAAATTTATTCCAGTTCATACCGCCGCTGTTGTTCCTGTTCCTTTGCAACGGTCAGCAGTGCATCTACATTCTGTTTAACAGTATCGTATTCCTGGGCTTCGGTTCTTGCGGCTTTGTATTCAGCAAGGAGCCGTTCCTTTTCTGCGTTGAGATTGGCAAGCTCCGTTTTCATGCTTTCCGTTGTCGGCAGCGGCACAGCCCCCAGCCGTTTCAATTCTCTGGCGGCCGCTTCAAAAAGGATGATCTCGCTCTCATGCCCCCGCAGGAACTTCTCTTTATCATTCGATTTACGGTATCGGTCATAAAGCGGCTTTAGCTGACGGTAAGTTCCGGCGTGCTTCACCACAAGGGCAAGTTCGACACTTCTACTTTCTATCCGCTTGATTTCTGCATGAGCGGTATCCCTGCGTGCGGATACTGCGTTCAATTTGCTTTCCAGTTCTCCATAACTGCTTATCCCGTGTTCGGTCAGGAAATTCATGGTCTTGGCGGCCTGTTTCAGATTGTTCAGCTTCGCCCAATGGGTGAAGCCTGCACTCTGCTGTGCCTTGATGTTGTTCTGGATATCAATGAGCAGACTGATCTTTCCGTTTTGCTGTTTCGGCTGGTGGGAAGGTCTGGCGCGTCCGGCGATCCGGGCGGCAAGGGCTTCTTCGGTGTAGTCCACACCCAGGGTTTTCAGACGGGTGAATCGTTCCTGATCCGGCGCTCTGGCAGAGATATATTTGCCCCGCTTGATCTCATAACCTTCCCTCTGCAGGCGGCGAAGCAGTTCTTCCAGGTTGGAACAGGCTGGCAGGAGCCGGTCGATGGCCGCTTTCAGCTTTACCTTATAGCTGGTGCCGTTCTGCGCAGCCTGATGTTCAATATAGCTCTTGCCCTTGTCCTGTCCGGGGATGATGACAGACAGACCGTGTTCCTTGCAAAGCCGGTCGGAGGTGCGGCGGATATAGTGATAACTCCGCTTGTTGGAATGATAGTGCTTGTGATCCGCAAAGCTGACCGCATTGAAAATCAGGTGGTTATGAACATGATCTTTGTCTATATGGGTAGTAAGTACAAATTCATACTTGCCGCCCAGGATTTCTTTTGCAAGCTCCATGCCGATCTCATGGGCCTGTTCCGGCGTAACCTCCCCAGGCTGAAAGGCTTGGATCAGGTGACGGCCCAGGTTCGTTCCCTTGTCGATGGCATGGCGGCGGGTCCAGGAAAATTCGATATCCGCAGTTTCGGCGGCACAACCATAGGAAGAAACAAGCAGCTTTCCGTCCGTCTTTTCCGGGTTACAGATATAGTCAATGGCGGCTTTCAGCGTTGACTTGATAGGATGTGTCTTTGTAACTGCCATATCTCATCCAGCCTTTCCCGTATCTCGTCCATGTCGGCCTGATACGCAGGACCTCCGGCGTTGATCCGCTTGGCAATCTGGTTGATATTCCGACCAATGGCGGAAAGCTCTTTGGTAAATGCCTTGATATCTGCGGTGTCCGTATAGATGATATATCCGTCAATCGCCATCTTGCGGAGGTAAGCGCCATATCTGCGTGTGGGTAACTGGCTCATTTTTTCGTCTATGAGCCGTTTTTCGTCCTCCGTGACATAGAATTTTATTTGAATATTTCGCTTTCGGTTTGCCATGCGCCGCCTCCGTTCCTCATAAGGGTTTGGGACTATCCCAACAAGCAATTTTGAATTTTCGGGTAAGGGACCTGAAAATCTCAAAATTCGCAAGCGGGTACTCGCTTGCTGTGCTTGCTATCGAAACCCTACCTTCTATTTCTCCCTCTACTAATACTACAATTTGAAGCGGTGATTTTGGCTGTTTCCATTTCAAATTATGCAAGAACCGCCTCTGTTCAATGTTGAATAGTTCTATGTTCACGCACACACGCAGGCAATCACTCCCCGTAAAGATAACAAAAGCAAAGTAATTGTCTGTTTGGAGCGAAAATGCCTTTTTGGAGAAGAAACATACAGACATATCTGCTATACTGAAATGCGGTTAGTTCGTGCTAACACAAAAGCAAACAGGAGGACCAAATAATGAATAAACTACAAGGAAAAGACCTTATCAATGTTGGAATCTTCACTGCGATCTATTTTGTGGTGATGATGGCGATTGCCATGCTGGGATTTATCCCTATTTTTCTTCCGCTTCTGATCGTGCTGGTTCCGCTGATTGGCGGAATCGTAATGATGCTGTATTATTCTAAAGTCCAGAAGTTTGGAATGGTATCGCTGACAGGACTGATCTGCGGTATTTTAATGTTGCTGACCGGCATGGGGTATTGGAGCATTATTACCGGTGCCGTGTTCGGTGTCCTGGCTGATCTTGTTTTGAAATCCGGCGATTATAAGAGTGCAAAAAAAGGAATCATATCGCATGGTGTTTTTTCCATGTGGATCATCGGAAACTACATTCCCATTGTTGCAACACGGGACAGCTACTATCAGCAGCTAATCAGCGGTTATGGACAAGAGTATGCAGATTCCATTATGAGCTATATCTCGGCATATACGCTCCCCCTTCTTTTGATTGCCGGATTCGTTTGCGGCGTGATCGGCGGTGTGATCGGCCAGAAAATTTTCAAAAAGCACTTTAAGCGTGCGGGTATTGCATAATGCGCCGTGAATTGTTAGCAAGCAAAAAAAAGGAAACCGGCCTGTCGTTAGACCCTCGGACAAAGTTGGCATTGCTTATCACGATTGCCCTCTTTGTCTTGAGCGGCGGAGGTGGGGCTGCTTCTAAACAGTTTGCTCCTATTTTGGCTGCTGTTCCATTGATCCTGCTGCTCACGGAAAAATCGTGGAAGGGATCGGTTATCTATTTTGTTTTATATGGCGGCAGCTATATATTGCAACTATGGGCGCTCCCCCACCTGTCCGGCCTTCCTAACTTTCTTGTTGTTGCAATCTGCGGTTTCTTTATGCGGTTTGTGCCGGGGATTATGATGGGATACATCACGGTCAGGACGACGACGGTCAGCGAGTTTGTTGCCGCCATGAAGAAGCTGCATTTACCGGAGCAGATCATCATTCCTATGTCCGTGATATTCCGATTTTTCCCTACTGTTGTAGAAGAATATAATGCCATAGGGGACGCTATGAAAATGAGAGGAATCCGTTTTGGCGGGGGCAAAGCCAGTGCAATGCTGGAATACAGGCTTGTCCCTGTTATCATGTGTTCCGTCAAGATCGGGGAAGAATTAAATGCGGCAGCCCTGACAAGAGGATTGGGCGGTCCGGTCAAGAGGACAAACATCTGCGAAATCGGCTTTCATGTGCAGGATGTTTTTTTCCTGCTGCTATGTGTGGTGGCTTTTGCAATTCCTATTGTCACGATGATTACAGGGAGGTAGGCCTATGATCGAATGTAAAAAAGTTTCTTTTTCCTACCCTCCAAATGAAACTGACATTGGGGACAGGAAAGGACACGGAACATTAAGAAATATTGACCTGTCTATTAACGACGGGGATTTTGTACTGCTCTGCGGAACATCGGGCTGCGGTAAAACCACACTGACACGGCTGTTTAACGGACTGATTCCTCATTATTACGATGGAAAGCTGGAAGGCACTGTCATGCTTGATGGAGAAGATATGAGCGGGCTTTCCCTGTTTGATATATCAAAAAAAGTGGGTTCTGTTTTTCAGAATCCACGTTCTCAATTTTTTAATGTGGATACGACCAGCGAAATTGCCTTTGGATGTGAAAACCATGGATTGGAAGAAGCAGAAATCCGAAAGCGGGTAAAGCTGGTCTCAGAGCAGTTGAACCTTACAAATCTGCTGGACAGAAGTGTTTTCTCCCTTTCCGGTGGGGAAAAGCAAAAAATCGCCTGTGGATCTGCCGCCGCTGTGGAACCGGATGTATTTGTTTTGGACGAGCCATCTTCCAACCTTGACGCCTATTCCATCGCTGATTTTCGGAAACTGTTAAAAATATTGAAGTCACAGGGCAAAACAATTATTATTGCGGAGCACCGGCTCTACTATCTTTATGATCTGGCAGACAGGATCATATATTTAAGCGACGGGGAAATACAAGGGGATTATACTTTGCCGGAATTTCAGTTGATTCCGGCGGCGGAAAAAGCTAAAATGGGATTACGGCCTCTTGGCCTGGGTGAGTTTGCAGACATTGAGCCTGCCAGTCTACATTCAGGGCAGGGGATATGGAAACTGAACCACTTCCATTTCGCATACAAGAAACAGCCGGAAACGCTTTCTCTGGAAAATATAGAGCTTCCTGCCGGAAATGTAACGGCGGTCATCGGGCACAATGGAGCCGGAAAAACGACACTATCTCGTTGCTTATGCGGATTGGAAAAAAGATGTAAAGGTATCCTCGAAAAAGATGGTACTTCCTATTCAAGCAAACAGCGGCTGAAGCTATGCTATATGGTCATGCAGGATGTAAATCATCAGCTTTTTACGGAGAGCGTTTTAGAGGAAGTCCTGTTAAGTATGCCGGGGAAAGATTCCGATGAATCGCCTGAAAATGTGGCAAAGGCAGAGGCTATCTTGACAGAAATGGATTTGCTCCCGTACAAAGCCTGCCATCCGATGGGGCTTTCGGGAGGGCAAAAACAACGTGTGGCGATTGCTTCTGCGATTGCCTCTGAACGTCCGGTTATACTATTTGACGAACCTACCAGCGGCCTTGATCTCTTTCATATGAGGCAGGTGGCCGATTCGGTCAAAGGACTTGCCGATTCAGGAAAAACCATTGTGATTGTGACCCATGATCCTGAATTTATACTCAGGTGCTGCAATTATGTGATCCATCTGGAAAACGGCAGATTGGAGGAAAGCTATTTCCTCCAGGATACGGAAGGACGGGAACGGTTATTTAATT
Source organism: uncultured Faecalibacterium sp. (assembly GCA_934503275.1). Classification (GTDB taxonomy): domain Bacteria; phylum Bacillota; class Clostridia; order Oscillospirales; family Ruminococcaceae; genus Faecalibacterium. The sequence continues at coordinate 60,026 of CAKSVD010000011.1, read as the reverse complement.
TCTTTATGATGGAAGGAGGCGGCGGAAATCAAACTGTTTGATGGTAAAATAAACTGCGGCTCAAATGTTAAAAATGTCATTGAAACTGAGGATTGCGTTGTCCTGCAGCTTTTTGACGAGAGCGGCGAGGGAACCATGACAGCCCACAAAATTTTTGATGGCGCTTTTGTGATGTATAGCGATATGCACCTGAAAGAATGTACCTCCTACTTTCAGAGTAGTACGGACAGTTCGCTTCTCTATATAGACCATTGCAGGGAGGGACGGATCGAAAGCGAGATTGACAATCATGCGTATAGCTATTTGCAAGAGAATGAGATGCGTGTGGATGACCGGCGTTCCCATTCGGGACGGTTCTGCTTTCCACTCTGCCACTATCATGGGATGACCCTGGGATTTGATCTGGACATTGCTGTGCCGGCGCTGAAAGACTTTTTTGGCGGATTTTCTGTTGATTTGTACGAGCTTCAAAAAAAGTATTGCAATGACAAGAAACCGTTTGTGATTCATAATGAGCCAGGAATTGAACATATTTTTTCAGAGCTTTACTTTGTCCCGCAGCAGATCAAAAGTGACTACTATAAAGTAAAAGCCCTGGAGCTGCTTTTATATCTGGACGCTTTGCAGTTTTCTGATTCCAAAGAAGATCGCCCTTATTTCTATAAAGGTCAGGTAGAAAAAATCAAAGCGATCCATGATCTTATTACGGCAAATTTGCAGGAGCATTACACGATGGATGAATTAGCTGAACGATTCCAGATTTCGTTGACGGGGATGAAAACCTGCTTTAAGGAAATATACGGAGATTCCATGTATTCCTATCTTCGCCGTTATCGGATGAACGTTGCTGCCACAATGCTCCGGCAGGATTCCAAAAAAGGGATTGCGGAAATTGCCGGAGCTGTGGGATATGAAAGCCCCAGTAAATTTGCAACAGCTTTCCGGCAGGTGATAGGGCAGACGCCGATGGAATATCGAAAATCTTTTTTCTAAACGGTGCATAAATGCCGTTTTGGAGAGGAAAGAAGAATTGAATACTGCTACAATAAGGATGGTTAGCAAAGACTACCCATCCTTTTTTCTTTGCTGACTAAAAAGAAGGAAGGTGATTGTAATGAAGCAGCAAAAAGATAATTGGGTGAAAATTCTGTTTTCCTTCGCCGCACCATGCAAGGGGAAAATGGCTCTTTCGGTATTCTGCGCCATTCTGAGCGTTGCAGGAGGGTTTATTCCTTTTTGGGCTGTATATGAAATCCTGCTGGCATTTATCAATCAGAATGTGACCCTGAATGGCATTCTGATTTGGTGTCTGGTTGGAGCAGCGGGCTACCTGCTGCGGGTTGCCTGCCATGGAATCTCTACGATCCTGGCGCATATTTCAGCCTATACCATTTTGGAAGGAATCCGGCTTAAAATTGCGGACCGGCTGATGAAAGCGCCTCTCGGCGAAGTGATGGGGCGGCGAATCGGCTATCTGAAAAATATCATCATGGATAAGGTGGAGGATTTAGAGCCGCCTTTGGCACACATGATCCCGGAATTGACTTCTAACCTCCTACTCCCTGTTGCAATTTTTACCTGGATGATGGTCATTGACTGGCGCATGGGATTGGCGGTTCTGATTGCTCCGGTGCTGGCCATGATTCCTATGTTTTTCCTTATGAGGAACTATAACAGCCAGTACGCCGCTTATATGGAGGCAAATAACCACGTCAACAGTATTATTATCGAGTATGTGGAAGGTATCGAGGTTGTAAAGGCCTTTAACCAAAGCACAAGCTCCTATGAAAAATTTGTTAATGCTGTCCAGTCGTTCAAAGAGTTTACCTTGGCATGGTTTAAGAGTACATGGAAATCGATGAACCTTATGATGGCGATTATGCCCACAACGCTCCTGGGGGTTCTTCCTGTCGGCCTTTTGCTGGTGCAGAATGGAAGTATCTCCCCTGCGGAGCTTGCAATGGGGATTATCCTTTCCCTCAGCATTGTTGGACCGTTGATGAAAGCAACCACTTTCATTAACGAAGCAAAGTCTATGGAATATGCAGTAGAGGAGGCAAATGAACTTTTGAACCTGCCTGTACTGCCGGATTCAGGGAAAATCGTATCTATTCCTCACAATGATATTGCGTTGAAGCATGTAACCTTTTCCTATGACGGTTCCGAGCAAAATGAAGTGTTGCATGATGTGAACCTGGAATTGCCAGAGGGAAGTTTTACGGCACTTGTAGGACCGTCTGGCGGCGGTAAATCAACGATTGCCCGTCTGATTGCAAGGTTTTGGGACGTGACAGGCGGCAACATTACCATTGGGGGGAAGAATATCAAAGAGTTGTCTATACGCCAGCTTTCCGAACTGGTCAGTTTTGTGACGCAGGATAACTTCCTGTTTAATTGCTCCCTGAAAGAAAACATCCGTCTTGGAAATCCAAACGCCACAGATGAAGAAGTATATGCGGCGGCGAAAGCGGCCTGCTGTGATGAATTTATTGTGCGTTTGGACAAAGGATATGATACCCCTGCCGGTGATGCCGGAAAGAGGCTGTCCGGCGGCGAAAAACAGCGAATTGCGATTGCGAGGGCGATCCTAAAAAATGCCCCGATTGTTATTTTGGATGAAGCGACAGCATTTACTGACCCGCAGAACGAAGATAAAATTCAGAAATCTATCATGGCGTTATCAAAGGGTAAAACTCTTCTTGTGATCGCCCACCGCCTTTCCACCATTCAGAACGCAGATCAGATTGTCGTGTTGAAAAAAGGCCGGATTGTGGATTGCGGAAAGCAGGAAGAATTGTTGAAGCGGTGTCCGCTTTATGCGGATATGTGGAAAGCCCACATCGGGGCGAAGAATTGGTCTGTGAGTGAAAAGAAGGAGGTGGCCGCTCATGTTTAAGTCTATGAAACGGATCATTAAATGGGCGGGGAAATATAAGGGACGCCTCTATCTTGGCTCTGTTTTTTCCTTTTTCAGCAGCCTGTCTACGGCGATCCCTACAATGGCTGCCGCTTATGCCCTTGATAAAGCAATCGTAGCTTATTGGGCAGGCAACACAATAGAATCCTCCCTGATCTGGCAGACGCTTTGGATTATTGTTGGCTCGATTGCGCTTAACTTTCTACTCTCTTATTTGCGGGCGGTGTTGCAGGAAAGCATTGGCTATGAAGTAGCCGCAGGGCAGCGAATCCATTTAGGCGATGTGCTGAAAAGGGTTCCTCTGGGATATTTTTCTAAAAACAGCGTGGGCGATATTCTGACAGGTGTTACCACGGAGCTATCCACACTTGAATTGCAGGGAATGAAGATGGTTGACATCATCATCAACGGATATGCAAAGTTTATTGCAATTCTTCTGTGTTTCCTTTTCCTGAGTCCAGCCGCAGCAGTGATTTCTGTTGTCGGCGTTGCCTTTTCCTCATTGGCCTTACATGGTATCAGCAGGCATAGTGAAAAGACCGCTGCTATCACGCACCAGGCCATGGAGGATATGTCTGGCTCTGCGATTGAATATATCCGCGGGCTGTCCATCGTTAAATCGTTCGGACAGGAAGGGGCTTCTATCGAAAGTTTCCGCAAGGCAAATACGGATTTGAAAAATATTCATATCAAAGTAGAAAAAGGCTATACGCCATTTAACTGCTTGCATCTGTTCTCCTTAAAACTGGCATCTATGGGGATTGTGTTTATCTGTGCATGGCAGACACTTAACGGGCAAATGAGTCTTGCTTATTTCCTGATGTTTGTTCTGTTTTCTTTCGTAATCTTTGGAAGTGTGGAAAACATTAACGACGCGGCTCACATGCTGGGTCTTATAGATTCCGCTATGAATAAGCTGGAAGCTCTGGAAAATGCAGAATATATCGACCAAGACGGAAAAGATATTACACCGACCTCGTATGACATTACTTTTCAGGATGTATCCTTTGGTTACGATAAACGGACTGTATTGCATGATGTGAATTTCACGATTCCGCAGAATACCACAACAGCGATTGTAGGTCCCTCCGGGAGCGGCAAGTCTACCCTGTGTAGCCTGATTGCACGCTTTTATGATGTTGACGCCGGAAAAATCACTTTAGGAGAAACAGATATTCGAGAATTTACCTGTGACAGCTTACTAAAAAATATCAGTATGGTGTTCCAGAATGTATATCTGTTCCGGGATACAATCCGTAACAATATCAAATTCGGCAGCCCGGACGCTTCGGAGGAACAGATGATTGCCGCTGCAAAAGAAGCGCGCTGCCATGACTTTATTATGGCCTTGCCAGATGGATATGATACCGTCATTGGGGAGGGCGGTTCTTCTCTTTCCGGCGGTGAAAAGCAGCGGATTTCGATTGCCAGAGCCATGCTGAAAGATGCGCCGATTGTCATTTTGGACGAGGCCACGGCCAGCATTGACCCAGAGAATGAGCATTTGATTCAAGAGGCTATTTCCGCACTGACACATGGTAAAACAATCATAACGATTGCCCATAGACTGGCGACGATTGAAAATGCGGATCAAATTCTTGTCATTGATGGTGGAACCGTCGTGCAGAAAGGAACCCATAAGGAATTGCTGGCTCAAAGGGGAACCTATCAGGAATTTATTAAGATTCGGGAACAGGCTGAGGGCTGGAGGATTCAACAATAAGCATAAAGGAGGAACTGATGAAGATTCATGCGTCTGGGGAGGATTATCTGGAGGCTATCCTTGTTCTACAAAAGAAAATGGGCATGGTCCGCTCCATTGACCTTGCCCGGCACATGGGCTTTAGCAAACCGAGTATCAGCCATGCGGTAGGCGTTTTGAAAAATGGAGGTTTTCTGACCGTGGATGATGATGGGTTCCTTCATCTGACCGTCATAGGTCGGGAGATTGCCGAGAAAATCTATGAACGCCATTTGTTTTTTATGGAGCAGTTTATCGCTGCTGGCGTCGATCAGGAAACAGCGGAACAAGACGCCTGCCGGATTGAACACGCCATCAGTGATACATCTTTCCGAAAGCTGAAGGAGAAAGTACAAGGAACCGATTAGCGCACACCGGCTCCGCTCTGCATAATAAGTTATCTGCCCCGTCCGGGGAAAGAAAAAAACCGTTGACCGGGGCAGATAATTTCGTGCGCCTATTTTAAGGTTTGATTCCCCATCGGCGGTTTTGAAGGACATTTCAAGGCCGCCGTTCTTTTTGCCCTCAAAAGAGATGACGCGCTGGCGCTGGCAGATACGGCGGCTTACAGGAGGGAGCTGCCATGATGCGATCTGACCGCCGACAAATTCTGACTGTATTTTCGCAACCGTCAAAAAAATCCAGGCTGTCCAGTGGGTACAGTCTAACGATGGATGCGAAAATCGTTGCTTTTTAACTGAATATCGTACTTTTTGCGCTCGAATAGCTTTGTGCTGTCCGGGTGCTTTTTTGTTACCCCGGTGCCGCTCCCCGCCCCTTCCGTTTTGATCCGGTCCTGTCAACCCGAACGAAACGAAAGGAGCACATACCATGAGCAGCAAAAATATTTTTTTGAAATTTTTCCAGGGGAACCAGCCAAAAGGTGCCTCCGGCAGACGAGTAGTGGGCGAAAGGGGAAGTAATGACCTGCCTCCCGGCAAGAAGGGAGGTGAGACAATGACACCTGACCGCCACTACGAACACAAGCAGCACACCTTTGACAGCTTCTGCAAGAAAGTGTTGAAGTGCGAGGCCTACAACGGTTATCGGGAGATCAGCCGCAGGCAGTCGCGCGAAGTCGCTTTCAGCGAGCTGCCGGAGGATTCGATGGAGCAGCTTGCGTCCTATGACCGGTATCCCTGGGAATACACTTTCTTCCCTGTCGGGAGAGATGTGATCCTGATCGAGGATGACCGGCTGGCCGAGGCGCTGAACGCGCTGCCCCAGGATGGAAGGGACATCCTCCTGATGTACTTCTTCCTGGACATGGCAGACCGCGAGATCGCCGAGCGTATGAACATGGCACGCCGGACGGTCAACGCCCGCAGGCAGAAAGCCTATCGGCTGCTAAAGGAGCTGATGGGAGGTGATGTAGATGGTTAAATCTGCAAGCACACGGGCGGCCCTGCTTCCTTACCCTATCATCGCCGCCGCTGTCCGGGGAGAGCCGGACGCGGTAAACACGGTGATCCGCCACTATTCCGGCTACATAGCAGCGCTTTCCACCAGGACAAGCTATGACGTCCATGGCTGCCCTTATTCCTATGTGGATGAAGAATTGCGCCGTAGGCTGGAAACGAAGCTGATTATCGCCATCCTGGATTTTGACCTGAACTGATCCGGGAATGGGGCGCTGCGTGTTCCCCTTTCCGCGCGGTGCCCCGCACCTTGACAAAGAAAGCCCGTTGGGAGGCCAACGCCGCAGTATAAGGCAAACGGATACATTCCTGTTTGTGCCGAGCCATACGGCCGGTGCGCCATGACCTCGTTTCAAGTCCGCAGGACGGGACCACTGTAACGGGCGAGCGAACAGCACCAGGCCGCAAAGTAAGCGTGGCTGCTTGCAGGCGATGACACACGGGCAGGGTCAAAGATACTCGCGCATTGAACGCCCACAAAGCATTGTGCGCCGCACCCATCAGCATGGGCCGGGGTTAGACTCCCGTGGAGCTGTGCCAGCAGCCGTCCGTAAGCCTACTTTTCTTTTTTGAAAGTTTATGGATAGATCGTAAACTTTTCAATTAGCAGCAGACAAACACGGAGCAGCACGGTAAAATAATAGTGGAAGTTATATTACCCACACATATTCGTGCTGTTCCTTTTCATAACTGAAAGGGGGTTCTCATGTCTCAAACATGGAACGGCACGAAGAAAGAAACCCCTGAAAGAAGGACGTATACGGTTGACGATATTGCTCAAATCCTGGGCATTGGAAGGACCTCCGCATATATTCTCGTAAAAGAAGGGCACTTCAAAATCGTGCGAATTGGTAACGCCATACGCATTTCCAAGCGGTCATTTGACGAGTGGCTTGACTCCCTCGACCTGTGATCCAAGAAAGGAAGAACGATATGGCATCTATAATCAAGCGAAAGAAAAACTATTCCGTTGTTTACAACTATGTGGATGAAAACGGAGAAACCAAACAGAAGTGGGAAACCTGGCATACCCACAAGGAGGCCTTGAAGCGCAAGGCGGAAATCGAAAATCAGCAGCACACGGGAACTTTTCTACCGCCAAGCAATCAGACGATCACCGAGTTCCTTTATGACTTCGTATCTCTTTACGGAGAAAAGAAATGGGGCGTGTCTATGTATGACAGCCAAACGGCACTGATTGCCAACTATATCAATCCAATCATCGGTGATATGGAGGTACAGGCGGTTACGCCCCGTGCGGTTGATGGTTATATCCAGACCTTGCAGAAAACCAAGTCGGTGTCTACCAAGACCCGAAAGGCCGTTACCACCTATGTCAGCGACAAGACCATTGAAAAGATCATCAAGCTCCTGCGGTGTGCGTTTAAGCAGGCGGTACGCTGGGAAATCATTGCAAGAAATCCCTTTGACAATGTGATCCTCCCGAAAACGGAGTATGCGAAACGGGATATCTGGACAGCGGATATGATCCGTCTTGCTCTGGACAAATGCACGGACAGCAAGCTCTATGTAGCAATGAACCTTTCCTTTGCCTGCTCTCTGCGTATGGGTGAAATCCTGGGGCTGACCTGGGAGAACGTCCATATTTCCGATGAAGATATTGCTGCGGATAATGCCTATGTCTACATCGACAAGGAACTGACACGGGCATCCAAACGGGCGATTGAAACGCTGGGTGAGAAGGATATCTACTACATCTTCACTCCGCTCATGCCGAACACCAGCACAAGAATTGTTCTGAAAAAGCCGAAAACCGATTCCAGTATCCGTAAGGTGTGGCTTCCGAAAACGCTGGCCTACATCCTGCGGGAATGGAAGAAGTCCCAGGACGAGCTGAAAGGCTTCCTGGGCGACGAGTATCAGGACTTCGATCTGGTTGTGGCACTTCCCAATGGACGGCCCTGCGAGGATCGGATCATCCTCAAAGAGTTTGCAAAGCTCCGTGAGGACGCAGGGCTACCGAAGGTGGTCTTTCATTCTCTCCGTCATTCCAGTACCACCTACAAACTGAAACTGAACCACGGCGATCTGAAAGCTACCCAGGGCGATACAGGCCATGCCGAGATCGACATGATAACCAGTATCTATGCTCACATTCTGGACGAGGATAGAAAGGTCAATGCTCAGAAATTCGAGACAGCTTTCTATGCCAAGCCTGATCTTCGCAATGTCCGTCCGCCGGAGGAACCGGCAAAATCGGAGCCTGCGACCCTGGACCTTGAAAGCCTTGTGGAGCAGCTTCAGAAGTCACCGGAGCTGGCAAGTGCGCTCGCAGCCCTGATAGCGGCGCAAGCCCCGGCAAAGTGATCCGAAAAATCGAATTAGCAAAACGCAGAATTTTCTTAGCAAATTTCTGAAAAGCGTTCGAGTCCAATTAGCAAATATACATCATGCGGCGTATAAAAATCTCCCGGTAACAGAAGCGAAATTACCGGGAGAAGGAGGAACAAAAAAACGCTGCAAACCCCGAAAAAAGGCTTGCAGCGGTGCTTTCTGGCGTCCCAGAGAGGATTTGAACCTCCGACCCCACGCTTAGGAGGCGTGTGCTCTATCCAGCTGAGCTACTGAGACATTTTTAAGATTTATGCAATTTTCATTGCTCGAAGGAATCGAACAATCTGCCGCTTAGGAGGCGTGTGCTCTATCCAGCTGAGCTACTGAGACATTTTTAAGATTTATGCAATTTTCATTGCTCGAAGGAATCGAACAATCTGCCGCTTAGGAGGGAGGCGCTTTATCCAGCTAAGCTACTGAGGCATATTATGTATTATCGTTGATTTTTTGAAATTCAACGCACTTGGAAACAAATGTGTGGAATGCTTTTCACAACGAAGTGACCGACTGCATTGCAACCGGGACGATGGTAAAGTTGTTGCATCAAAATTTGTTGGGAAAATCTCGATCCCCAGCCTTGCTTTTGATTAGAGCAATCACTTCTGCACCCAAGGTATCAGGTTGACCGAATTCTTAGGAGGCGGACGCTCTATCCAGCTGAGCTACGGAGACACGGGTCTGCATCCTTGGGGCGGAACATCCCCAAAAACGCAGTACCTTATTATAATACCGCAACCGGGCTGTAAAATCAAGTTGAACCTGCGGGCAAAATGGTGTATGCTATAAGGGAATGTAAGGCGGCTGTGTGCTGCGCAGGGAGGAAGCTATGGAAAAGATAAAAAACATCCGCAAAAAGCTGCGGCACCAGAGGTCAGTCCGGCGGAGAAAGCTGGGACTGAGCACCCCGACCCAGATCATCTGCGTCAGCTTTATTATTGTCATCGCGCTGGGCACACTGCTGCTCACTTTGCCCATTGCCAGCAGGCACGGACGGCTGGATGTGCTCAACGCCATGTTCACAGCCACCAGCGCCACCTGCGTCACCGGTCTGGTGGTGCGGGATACATGGACGCAGTTCACATGGTTCGGGCAGGCAGTAGTCCTGCTGCTCATTCAGGTGGGCGGCCTTGGTCTTGTTACCCTTACCAGCTTTTTTGCGCTGGCCATGCGCCGGCGCATGGGCTTCCGGGATCTGCGCTTGCTGGGCGAGAGCGTCTCGGCAGACGGCTACGACCAGGCCAAAAGCGTGCTGAAGATCGTGGTGGGGCTGGCAGCGATGTTTGAAGGCATCGGCGTGCTGCTGCTGCTGTTCGCCTTTGTGCCGCAGTTCGGGCTGGAGGGCGTCTGGATCAGCGTGTTCACCGCCATTTCGGCCTTCTGCAATGCGGGCTTCGACCTGTTTGGACGGTTCGGGGCGTACTCCTCGCTGGCGCCCTATGTCAACAACTACTATGTGCAGGCAGTGATCATATTCATGATCATCTCCGGCGGTCTGGGCTTTATGGTCTGGGTGGAACTGTGCCAGTGGTATAAAAAACGCCGCCTGTCCCTGCACGCCAAGGTGGTGCTTTCCTTCTCGGTGATCTTGTGGCTGGGCGGTGCACTGGGGCTGGGGCTGATGGAGTGGAACAACCCCGCCACGCTGGGCGGGCTGTCGGTGCCCGGCAAGGTGATGGCTTCGCTGTTCCAGTCGGTATCTACCCGTACCGCTGGCATGAACACCGTGGACCTGGCCTCCTGCGGCACCCTGAGCAAGCTGCTCATGAGCGTGCTGCAATTCATCGGCGCAGCGCCCGGTTCTACCGGCGGCGGCGTGAAGGTGACCACCTTTGCAGTTATCATCCTGACCATCCGCAGTGTGGCGCAGGGGCGCGATGACTGCGTGATCGCTGACCACCATATCGAGTCCAAGACGGTCTACCGCGCCCTGACTATTATCGTGCTGGGCGCGGCGGCAGTCATCGGCTCGGCCATTGTGGTGTACTACAACACCTCGGATGCGGTGTCGGTGGTGGACGCCATCTTCGAGTCCTGCTCGGCCTTTGGCACGGTGGGCCTTTCCGTAGGCGTGACCAGCCAGCTGAACAACGGGGCAAAGATCCTGTATATGCTGGTTATGTTCATGGGTCGTGTGGGCCCGGTGGCTTTTGCCATGAGCCTGACCGCCAAACCGGACGACAACAAGCGCAAGATCATGCCGGTGGGGCATATCAACGTAGGTTAAACGAAAAAAGCGGCGGCTGCACAAAGCACTGTGCAGCCGCCGCTTTTTTGATAAGGAAAGATTATTCTGGATTTCGGCAGATCACTCTGCGTACAGGGAGATGATATTCAGTACGATCTCGGTGCAGCGGTCCATCCGCTCCACGGTGGTGCACTCGCACACGCCGTGGAAGTTGAAGCCGCCGGTGCCCAGATTGGGGCAGGGCAGACCCATCCAGCTCAGAGTAGCGCCATCGGTGCCGCCGCGCACGGGCACCTCCACCGGCTCCAGACCGGCCATGCGCACAGCCTTGCGGGCGGTCTCGATGAGGTGGAAGTGGGGCTTGATCTTTTCCAGCATATTGCGGTAGCTGTCCTTGATCTCCACTTCCACAGTGCCTGCGCCGTACTTGCCGTTCAGGTAATCGGCAATGTCCTGCATATTGTCCTTCTTGAACTGTAGCTTGGCGGCGTCGTGGTCGCGCAGGATGTAGCCCAGCTTTGCGGTGGTGACATCGCCGTACATCTGGCACAGGTGGTAGAAGCCCTGACGTCCCTCGGTAGTCTCGGGACGTGCCATCACGGGCAGAGCGTTGTGGAACTCCATGGCAACGTTGGAGGCGTTGATCATGGTGTCCTTGGCAGAGCCGGGGTGCACCGAGAAGCCGTGGATGGTTACGGTGGCAGCAGCGGCGTTAAAGTTCTCGTACTCGATGTCGCCGGCATCGCCGCCGTCCACCGTGTAGGCAAAGTCTGCACCAAAGCCGGGGATATCGAACAGGTCGGCGCCCTCGCCGATCTCCTCGTCCGGGGTAAAGCCGATGCACAGCTTGCCGTGGGGGCGGCCCTCGCGGATAACGGTCTCCACAGCGGTCATGATCTCGGCCACACCGGCCTTATCGTCTGCACCCAGCAGGGTGGTGCCGTCGGTGGTGATCAGTGTCTCGCCCTTCATGGAGGCAAGGAAGGGGAAGGCGGAGACTTTCATCACTTTGCCGGTGGCGGGCAGCACAACATCGCCGCCGTCATAGTTCTCGTGCAGGATGGGGTTCACGTTCTCGCCGCTGGCATCCGGGGCGGTGTCCATGTGGGCGATCAGACCCAGCGCGGGCTTTTCCTCGCAGCCGGGGGTGGCAGGCAGGGAGCCGTAGACGTAGCAGTGCTCGTCCACCCGGGCATCCTCCACGCCCAGAGCCTTCAGTTCCTCCACCAGCTTGTGAGCCAGATCAAACTCCCGCGCAGCGGAAGGATGGGTGCCGGACTCCGGGTCCGAGGTGGTGTAGACCTTGACGTAATCAAGCAGTCGTTCATAGGCGCGCATAACAAAGCACACTCCTTTAGCAATATTGAAGGACCGCAGCTTTGCGATCCAGCTTCTATCATACCCTGTTTTTTCGGTTTTGACAACCTTTTTTGCGCACTTGGAACAGAAAACGCAGCTTCAACAACAAAATGAACAAAATTCACCTTGAAAAAGCTGTCCTCCATCTGTAAACGTGCTACAATAAAGGCATACTTACAAAGATGCAGGTCGCGCCGCACAGGCACGCATTCCGGTAAAGAAGGACCAGGAGGAGAATTTTATGGCAGTCAAAGTGTTTTTCTATACTCTGCGCCCCTACGATGAGCAGGGCATCTTGGAGGATCTGGCAAAGCAGCGGGGCATCGAGTACGGCTATACCGAGGCGTATCCTACCATGGAGAACGCCCAGCTGGCCGCAGGCTACGATGCGGTATCGCTGACCCCCTGTGATATGAGCGCACCCATGCTGCAGCGCTTTCACGACCTTGGGGTAAAGGCGGTCTGCTGCCGCTCCATCGGCTATGACCATGTGGATCTGGAAAAGGCGCGGGAGCTGGGCATGAAGGTTTCCAATGTGGATTATCCCCCCAACGGTGTGGCGAACTTTGCCATTATGCTCATGCTGATGAGCCTGCGCAAGGCGGGGCATATCCTCAAGCGCGGTGAGCTGCAGGACTACTCCCTGAAGGGCAAGATCGGCCGGGACATCTCCAACTGCACCGTGGGCGTTATCGGCACGGGGCGCATCGGGCAGACCGTGCTGAAGCACCTGTCCGGCTTTGGCTGTGAACTGCTGGCCTACGACCTGTACCAGAACGATGAGGTAAAGAAGATCGCAAAGTATGTGCCGCTGGAGACCCTGATCGCGGAGAGCGATGTCATCACCCTGCACACCAACGCTACCGAGGAGAACCACCACCTGCTCAACGCCGATGCCTTTGCCAAGATGAAGCCCGGTGTGACCATCGTGAACACCGCCCGCGGCAAGCTGATCGACAGCGACGCTCTGCTGGCGGCGTTGGAAAGCGGGCAGGTGGGCGCTGCCGGTCTGGATGTGCTGGAAAACGAGAACGGCCTGTACTACTACGACCGCATGGGCGATGTGATCCCCAACCCGGAGCTGGCTGCCCTGCGCGCCATGCCCAACGTGATCCTGACCGACCACACAGCCTTCTACACCTACGAGGACGTGAAGAGCATGGTGCGCGGTGTGCTGGAAAGCGCCGCCGCCTTTGCCGAAGGCTCGCCCACCCGGCATGATGTGACCGACCGCTGAGAAACCATAAAATGCAAAAATCGGACAGACCGCAGTCTGTCCGATTTTTGTTTGCGTTGATTTTTGCCCTAAAGCAGCAGTTTACTCAGCCAGAGCGGCGGCAATAGCTTTCAGGAAAAATGCCGTCCTCTGCCTGTAAAAATAGGACACAGGGGCAGCTATGCTGCTCCTGTGTCCTGAACAGATCGATAAAAAACTCAGCCCAGACAGACGCCCATGCGGCGTGCCACGCTCAGCAGTTCGCAGTTTTCGGGCACATTGCGGGTCTTACCGGCAATATCTGCCAGACGGTTCTCGGTCACCCGGCGGTTCACCATGGCCACGGTCACGCCGTAGCGCTCCACCTCCACCAGCTGTGCGGCATAGCTGCCGAACTGGGTGGCCAGCACACGGTCGTAGGCACTGGGGCTGCCGCCGCGCTGCATATGACCCGGAATGCACACGCGGGTCTCCATGCCGGTCTTTTTCTGCACGGCCTGTGCAATGCGGTTGGTGGCGGTGGTGCCAAGGCCTGCCTCAGCACGCTTGGCCATCCAGTCCTTGCGCTTCATGCGGGCTTCCTCGGTGTTGATGGCACCCTCGGCCACGGCAAGGATAGAGAAGTTCGAGCCCTTCTTGGCGCGGCGCTCCACAGCCTCGCATACGCGGTCGATATCGTAGGGCAGCTCAGGCAGCAGGATGATGTCCGCACCGCCGGCAATGCCGGAGTACAGGGTAAGCCAGCCGGCCTTATTGCCCATGATCTCAATGCACATCACGCGGCTGTGGCTGCCGGCGGTGGTGTGGATGCGGTCGATGACGTCCGTGGCGATGTCCACGGCGGTGTGGAAGCCGAAGGTCACATCGGTGCCGTAGATATCGTTGTCAATGGTCTTGGGCAGGCCGATGATGTTCAGCCCCTCCTGCGAGAGCAGGTTGGCGGTCTTGTGGGTGCCGTTGCCGCCCAGACACAGCAGGCAGTCCAGCTTTGCGGCCTTGTAGGTCTTTTTCATGGCGGCGACCTTATCAATGTTGTCGTCCTCCACCACACGCATCAGCTTGAAGGGGGTGCGCTTGGTGCCCAGAATGGTGCCGCCTAAGGTCAGGATGCCGCGGAAATCGTCCTCGTTCATCTCACGGTAGTCGCCGTTGATCAGGCCGCTATAACCGTTGGCGATGCCCACGATCTCCACGTTATCTCCCATGCGGGCGTACAGTGCCTTTGCAACGCCGCGGATGGTGGCGTTCAGGCCCGGACAATCGCCGCCGGAGGTCAGGATACCAACACGTTTTTTCATTCAAATACCCTCTTTCATTATCATTCAGGCAAAGCCGAACGGTCCGGCAAAGGGTGCCGGGCTGACCGGGGTCCTACCTTTTTATAGTATTAGAGTATTCCGAAAGGGGAGTGCTGTCAAGAGAAAAACCAAAAATTTACAAGCCTGTGTGCACCGGAAAGCCGCCGCGAAAACTTTTGCAGAAAAACTAAAAAAATGGTTGACAAGCGGCCCGTTGGCGTGTATAATATCCCTTGTCAGCAACGCACGGCGCGGCTGACACAACCGAATATTGGGGATTTGCATAGTGGTAGTGCGGTAGACTCTGACTCTACTTGTGGGAGTTCGATTCTCTCATCCCCAACCAGAAAACCGCAGTCGCCTTCCGGCTGCGGTATTTTCGGGGCATAGCGCAGTTGGTAGCGCGCCTCGTTCGGGACGAGGAGGCCGTGGGTTCAAATCCCGCTGCTCCGACCAAAAAAAGCAGACACACATTTGTGTGTCTGCTTTTTTGTTTTTGCGCGAACAGGCTGTAAAAACAAGTGGCTCAGAAACGCCGACAGGCGTTTCTGAGCCACTAAATATCATATCGTTTCCAGCAGTGCGGGCAGCTGGGCAAGGTCGTCGATGACGTAAAGACTGGCCTTTTCCAGCCGGGCGCGGGACTGATGCCCGCCGGTGTACAACACACAGGTCGCACCAATGGCCGCAGCCACTGCGGCATCGTGGTCGGTGTCGCCGACCATCACGCAGGCCGCCGGGTCGATGCCGGTGCGGCGCAGATAGTCGGTGCCAAGCTGCACCTTGCTTACGCCGTAAATGTCCGCAAGGCCGAGCAACTCGGTAAAAAAGCCTTGCAGACCCCGGGCGGATACCTGCTCGATCAGGTAATCACGGCGGGAGGCAGAAAGCACAGCCTGCCGCCAGCCCATGCGGGCCAGCGTTTGCAGGGTGTCAACGGCGTGTGCCGTTACAGCGCAGCCGGGCACACCGGCGTTGTAGTGTTCCATAAAGCGGGCGGCAAGTTCCGGGTAAGGGTGCCGCGCAAAGTCGAACCCGGCGCAGCGGTAGTAGTCCTCGATGGGAAAGCCGAACAACTCCCGATAGGCAGCCAGATCGTACCGCTGTGGGTAGCCGTGGGTTTCCAGCATCCAGTTCAGGCAGCTGTGGGTAAAATCCACATCGTCCATCAGGGTACCGTTCCAGTCCCAGAAGATCATACCGTTTGGCTGCATGGAAACCTCCTTGTGTTATTCCGTTACAAATACCTTGCGCAGTGCGGCGTTGCTTTCGATCAGCTTTACCAGCACAACGCCCAGCACCGTGCAGCTGATCAGTTCGCCGATACCCACCGAGATGCCGTTGGTGATGCAGGCCAGCCAGATAGGTGCGCTGGATGTGGGGTCCGGGAACATCACGGCAATTTCAATGCCGATGATCACCGCGTTGAACAGCACCGGGGGCAGACTGGCGGCAATGGCCAGACCCTTGAAGCGCACATGGCGCAGCTTGTAGGTGACAAGGCAGGCCAGCAGGGTAGCCAGCGTGCCAAAGATCACATCCACGATGGTGGAGCCCAGCAGGTTTGCCAGGAAGCAGCCCAGCACAACGCCCACGATGTACTCGGCGCCGAACACGGGCAGCAGGCACAGAGCCTCGGCCACACGCACCTGCACAGCACCATAGGAGAGGGGCTGCAGTGCCAGACACAGCACCACATAGATGGCTGCCACCACACCGCAGTGCACCAGCTTACGGACGGAAGAATTCTGATTCATGATAATACTCCAGCGGTTTGATTTTGACCGCACAGGAACCGCCAGCTCCTGAGGGTTTTGCCCGGCACCGCTCGAGTGGCACCGGGGAGCCTAAAATCCTAAGTTGCTCTAAAGGAGCCGTGAAAAAACACAGCACAAGGGAGTATATCATAATTTTGGGCGGATTGCAATGAATTATTGCAGAATTGGGAACAGATGTAGGGTTTGGCTTGCATCCTTCCGGTAAAAAAGAGGTTTCGAAAAGCCCGCAGGCTTTTCGAAACCTCAAAGTAAAAATAAAATTACCGCTGAAATAGCCAGAGCGAAGCGGAGGCTATTAAAATCGTGTGTTACCCTCTGGGGTGGCCGGTATACACCAGCGCCACGGTGTCGGGGCCGGTGTTGGCAGAGACCACACCGCCCAGTTCAAACACGGCCAGCGGCGGCTTGCCAAAGGCCTTGCGGCAGGCCTTTTCCAGATCTGCGGCCTGCGGGATATTGGTGTGGCCGATCATATACTCAAAATCCTCCACATCCCCGGCGCGCTTCTGGCACAGATCCACCATGGCGGGCACGACTTTTTCATCGCCGCGCACCTTGGCCTCTACCTTGGTCTTGCCGTCGATCAGGGTAATGATGGGACGGATACCCATCAGTTCGCCCATGACGGCTGCTGCGGCAGAGATGCGGCCGCTTTTTTTCATCTGCCTCAGGCTGTAAGGCCCCAGCACGACCTCCATGCAGTTCATCTGCCGTTCAAACTCGTGGATGACATGGCGGATCTCTGCGCCGTTCTGCAGCTTGCGCGCCATCTCGCACAGATACCAGCCGAACACCATAGAGTAGGTGTGGGGGTCCAGCAAATGGATGTTCAAATGGTGCTCCGGGCGCTCCTCCCGCAGCATCCCCTGTGCCATCAGGGCGTTGTTGTAGGTGGAGGAGCCGGATTTGTTGATGGGCACATGGATGACATCCGTGTAGCCCTCGTCCACATACTGGCAGTATTTTTCACAGAACTGGATGGGCGTGATGGCGGCGGTAGAGGGCACACCCTTTGCCGCACGCATTTTATCATAGAACTCGGTGTTGGTGCAGTCCACACGCTCAACGTAGTCCACATCATCCAGCAGGATGTGGAAACTCATGATATCAATGCCGTACTTTTCGGCCATCTCCTGCGGGATATCGCAGGAGGAATCGGTCAGGATCGCGATCTTGCTCATAATTTCCCTCATTTCCATTCATAATCTCGTAGGTGGCCGTGGTCCAGCAGCTCCGGGAAATCCCACTGCCGCAGCACCTCGTACACGCCCACCGCCACGCTGTTGGAAAGATTCAGGCTGCGGCAGGTGTCCCGCATGGGCATCCGGATGCAGTGCTCCTGATTTTCTGCAAGCAGCGCCTCCGGCAGACCGGCGTCCTCGCGTCCGAACACCAGATAAGCCCCGTCCGGGTACTGTACATCGGTGTAGCGCTGGGGTGCCTTGGTGGTAAAGTAGTAGTAGGGGCCGTTGTTGCGGGCAAAAAAGTCCGCAAGGCCGTCGTAGTAGGTAATGTCCAGATAGTGCCAGTAGTCCAGCCCGGCGTGCTTGAGTTTTTTATCGTCGATGGCAAAGCCCATGGGGCCTACCAGATGCAGACGGCAGGCGGTGCAGGCGCAGGTGCGCGCCACGTTGCCGGTGTTCTGGGGGATGCGGGGCTCTACCAGCACGATATTCAAAGTCGGCTTGTCCATCATAAAATACCCTCCGGTTCCTCCTGCAGGGGGCACAGGCGGGGCAGCAGCGGCTCAAACCATACGCCGAAGCGGGTGTCCTGCGTGTAGGGCGTGCCCTGAATGGCCAGCGAAACAAACTCCGCAGCGTTATCGGCGGCGGCGCTCAGGGCGTTGCCCTGCAGCAGCGAGCCGATGAGCACAGCACCGTACAGATCCCCTGTGCCGGGGAAGCTGCGGCTGATATGCAGCTTTTTGATGACGAAGCGGTCGGTGCCGGTACCGGCACAGCCGATGTACTTGCCCAGTGGCAGTCCGGTGACCACCGCGTTAGGAGCCAGTGGCTGCAAAGCATCTGCCAGCGCCTGCGCGGCGGCATCGTCCAACTCATCGGTGACCGGCTGCTGCTGCAAAAGCAGCTGCGCCTCGGTGTAGTTGGGCAAAATCAGGTCTGCCGCGCGGCACAGGCCGCGGATGCGCTCGACCAGCGCCGGGGTAACGGTGGAATAGGCCTTGCCGTTATCGCCCATTACGGGGTCCACAACCTTGTAGGCGGCGGGCCACAGGGCAAAGGCTTTTTCAGCCAGCGCTACCTGTGCCTCGCCGCCCAGATAGCCGGTATAGATACAATCAAATTGCAGTCCAAGGGTCTGGTAGTGCTCCAGCGCGGCCATACCGTAGGCACTGCCGTCCATCCGGGCGGGGGCACCAAGGCCGCCGGTGTGGGTGGAGAGCACCACCGTTGGCAGTGCCACCGGCTGGAAGCCCATGACCGACAGTACAGGCAGGATCACCGCAAGGCTGCACCGGCCCACGCTGGACAGATCGTGGATGCAAAGGATCTTTTTGGGTTCAACGGGTTTTTGCAAATAGGAAAACCTCCTTGCTAAAAAAGCACTATGGAACAGTATACCACAAATTGCTGCATAAAAAAAGCGTATACCAGATTCTTTTACGGAAATAATAGCACTGCAAGCCCTGTCATGACAGGCTGAAAGGAGAAATTCGGGATGAAACAGCGAGAAAATTCCGCCGCAGGCATGGTGGTGGGCATGGCCGCCGGTGCAGCCCTTGGGGCTGCCGGTGCCATGATGGCTACCCAGAGCAAGCGCCAGATGCGCCGCAATGTGCGCAAGGTGATGAAGGGCGCGGAAAATGCAGTGATGCAGCTGGATAAGATGGCCACCGACTTTGTGGAAAAGCATATCGACTGCTGAACAGCAAAAGCGCCGTCCCGGGTGGAACGGCGCTTTTGTTATCGTGCGTCTTATTTTACCCAGATGCACATCCGGGCGGTGGTGTTGATCTCGCCCAACAGGCTCAGATCCATCTGGATGTTGCAGGTCACGGTCAGCGCCTTGTTCACATCGCTGCCGGTCAGCACCGAGGCGGGCAGGTTTTTGATGGTCAGGATGCCGTTGCCCTTTTCGATCTCGCCGGTCAAGGTGCCGGTGTAGGTTACATCGCCGATGGTCAGGCCGGTCAGGTAGCCGGTCACATTGAGTTTGGTCACCTGCTTGACGGGCAGTGTCAGGGTATAGGTGCCGTTGGACTGGCGGGTAAGGATAGCCTCGCGGTTGGAATCAATACCGGAGTTGGCCATGGATTCCTTATCGGACTTTTCCTTCCAGAATTTGACCCCAACGGGGGTATTCGCGGCGGCAGAAGCGCCCAGTGTGAGCATACAGAACATCAGCAGCGTCAGCAGGGCAGCGCCGGTACGTTTTAAGGCAGTAGTCATGGTTTTATCCTTTCTGCCGCAGCTGCGGCATGGTGAAACAGAGTATATGATGCCCTATAAGGTACTGATTTGTCAATACTAACATAACATGACCGGACGGCCTTGTCAATGCGCCTTGGCAGTCTTTCACAAAAATGTTGCGAATCCATCACAAAATGTGGAAGGTATGATAAAAAGGACGCTGCAGCATTGCAGCGTCCTTTTGGGTGGTTACGTTATAGCGGCTCAGACCTCAAAGTCGGGGTCATCCTTCAGCATATGGATGTTGGACATAAAGGCGCTCTGCTCGGGGTCGGTGAACTCGGCGTCCTTCACATACTTGTTCAGCACAGCAGCGGTGCGCACGGGGTCGGCAATGGTACCGGCACCGCCGATGCAGCCGCCGGGGCAGCCCATGCCCTCCAGCAGATAGCCGTTGTACTTGCCGGCCTTGGCCAGCATCAGCAGCTTCTTGCAGTCGGCCAGACCCTGCGCGGAGGCGATCTTCACCTCCATGTCGGGACGCCATTCCTTGATCTTGTCGGCAACGGCCTTGGCCACGCCGCCGGACTGTGCAAAGCCACGGCCGGCAGCAGAAGCGTAGCACAGATCCATCTCAGCGGGATCTACTTCCAGATTGTCCAGATCCAGATCCTTTGCCTCGATGATACCAGCCAGTTCCTCAAAGGTCAGCACAAAGTCCACGTCGGAGCGGACGGTGCGGCGGGAGGCCTCCAGCTTCTTGGCGGCGCAGGGTCCGATGAAGCACATACGGGCATCGGGGTCGGCCTGCTTCATCATGCGGGCGGTGAACACCATGGGGGTCATGGTCATGGAGATGTTCTTGGCAAGGCCGGGGAAGGCAGTCTTTGCCATCATGCTCCATGCCGGGCAGCAGGAGGTAGCCATGAAGTCCAGCTTCTCAGGCACTTCCTCAAGGAAGTCGTGTGCCTCGTCCACGGTGCACAGGTCGGCACCAATGGCAACCTCCACCACGTCGCAGAAGCCGATGGCCTTCAGGGCGGACTTCAGCTTACCGGTGGAAGCCAGAGAGGGGAACTGATTGATAAAGGCGGGAGCGACCAGCGCATAGATGCGGTCGCCGCGGTTGAAGCCCTGAATGAGCTGATAGATCTGGCCCTTGTCGGCAATGGCGCCGAAGGGGCAGTTCACCAGACACTGACCGCAGGAGACGCACTTGCTGTAATCGATCTCGGCACGGCCCAGTTCGTCAGAGTGGATAGCGCCCATGCCGCAGGCAGCGGCGCAGGGACGCTCGGTCTTGACGATGGCGTTGTAGGGGCAGACGGTGACGCAGCGGCCGCACTTGATGCACTTGTCCTGATCGATGGTGGAGCGGCCGCTCTCCCAAGTGATGGCCTTCTTGGGGCACACTTCCATACAGGGGTGTGCAAGGCAGCCCTGACACAGGTCAGACACCTTGACCAGCTTTTCGGGGCAGCGGTTGCAGGCAAACTTGATCACGTTGACCAGCGGGGGATCATAGTACTTATCGGCGATGGAAGCGTCCTCCAGACCGGAGACCACGCTGTTGTGCTCGTCCATGCGGCGGGTGGGCAGACCCATAGCCAGACGCACGCGCTCCTCAACGATGGCGCGCTCCAGGAAGATGTCCTTGCGCAGCTTGCCCTCCTCACCGGGGATGATGGTATAGGGGATCTTGCGCATCAGGTGGTTGGCCTGCTCGCCCTTGACGTTGGCGTAAGCCATGCGGGCGACCTCGGTAAACACCTGACGGCGGATCTGGATGACCGTGGTATTGATTCCTCTGAAACTCATTCCAATCTCTCCTTGCTCAGAAACAGCCAAAAAACGGAGCCGCCTGCCCTGCGTGCAGAGCATAAAAACGGCGCTATACGGGCACGGATGGTACCGTGCTGGTTGCTTACAGCACGCCGGACCCGATAAATCCATCTTCATTTTAACATAAAGACGTGCGTATGGAAAGGGCAAAACACAAAATTTGTTAAAAATTTATTGTATTCATGCGGATGCACAGAATGTATAAGTAAAATGAAAAAAATTCAGCAAAGTGCTGCACGCACCCGCTCGCCATCGTAGCGGCCCAGCTTTACCCGCACGATCTGCCCGCTCTCGCAGCCGGGGGCAGAGACCACCACCGGGATGTATAGCCGGGTGTAGCCGGTAAACAGCGTACCGGACAGGGGCGTTTCCAGCAGCACCTCGTCCTCGGTGCCCTCAAAGGCAGCCAGTGCCTCACAGCGCACCTGCTCGGCTACGGCGTTCATGCGACGGCTGCGCTCCTGCTTTTCCCGCTCGTGGATCTGATCCGGGAAATCATAGGCCGGGGTGCCGCTGCGGCGGGAATAGGGGAATACATGGACCTTGACAAAGCCGATCTTCTTCAAAAATGCGCAGCTCTCCTCAAAGTCCTCTGCCGTCTCGCCGGGGAAGCCACAGATGCAGTCGGTGGTAAAGCTGACCGGGCGGCTGCCGTAGGCGGCGCGGATCTGCTCCACTACCTGTGCATATTCCTGCGCAGTGTACACCCGGCGCATCCGGCGCAGGGTGGCGGTGCAGCCGCTCTGTAGGCTCAGATGGAACTGGGGGCAAAGCTTGTCCACCGCCGCCAAACGGGAGATAAATTCCGGGGTGAGCATATCGGGGTCAAGGCTGCCCAGACGGATGCGCTCAATGCCCGGCACCTGTGCGCATTTTTCCACCAGCTCCACAAGGTTCGTGCCGGTGTCCAGCCCGTAGCTGGGCAGGGAGATGGCGCTGAGCACCACCTCGCGGTAGCCCGCAGCGGCCAACTGGTGCAGCTCGGCCAGAATGCTCTCCTCGGCACGGCTGCGCACCGGCCCGCGGGCGCGGGGGATGACGCAGTAGGCGCACTGCCGGTTGCAGCCGTCCTCTACCTTGATAAAGGCGCGGGTGTGGGTCTCGAACCGCTCCACCGGCAGCTCCTCGAACTGCTCGCCGCGCTGGTGCGGGGCAATGGCTACGATGCGCTCGTGGCCATCCAGCAGCTTTTGTACGTTCTCCAGAATGGCCTTGCGGTCGCCGTTGCCGCACACAAGGTCGGCCTCCATGAACTGTGTGGCCTCCTCCGGGAAGGCCTGCGGGTAGCAGCCGGTCAGCACCGTTACCGCACCCGGGTTCTCGCGCTTTTTGCGGCGCAGCCACTTGCGGCTTTTCTGGTCGCCGAAGTTGGTCACGGTGCAGCTGTTCACGATGAACACGTCCGCTGCCTCGCCTTCCTGCGCAATGGTAAAGCCGTTGGCACGGAACAGCTGCTCCAGCGCACCGGTCTCGTTCAGGTTGACCTTGCAGCCGAGGGTATAAAAACAAACTCGCATGGGGAACGATCCTTTCGATAAAAACGGGGGTGTTTTGCATTTCTTTTCATTATATAACAGAAGCCCACCGGGGTGCAAGACTGTTTTTGCACGGAGACACCGGTCTTTTGCAGTGCGTCAAAACAAAAAGGGACGCGAAAAATCTCGCGTCCCAAAGCTGCAGGAAGGAATGACGAGCCGTTAGCTGTTTTTCAGGGTAACGAACAGATAATCGGTCTCCTTGCCGTCCAGTGTATCGGTCTTGCGCTCAATGAAATCGACCTCGTACATAGACAGGGGAAGCTGACGTCTCACAAAAGCGTTGATGGCGTTCTCCTGGGCGTCCGGCTTCAGGCTGGCCACGACAGAAAACTGCTTGGTGTCCAGAGCCTTCTGGATATCTTTACCGATCACGGTAGCAGAGAACCGGACGGGCAGCATGAGCTGACCGGAGCAGCCGGTGAACAGGGCGGCACCTGCAACAGCAGCAGCGGACAGACCGGCGATCTTTATAAAGTTACGGCGAGAAAGATTCATAATGAGACCCTCCTTGTGATTGCATGATTGTATGAAACTGGGCTTGCTCCCTTCTGGGAACAGTTCAATTTTACAAGTTTTGCCGTGAAAAGTCAAGGGACAGGTACCAAAGTTAACAGAAAACGAACACAATATGAAAAATAGTACGGCAAAATTGACGAGCGGCATGCCTGAAAAGACCACTGCATACAGTAGCAGCAAGAGACTTCGCACGGGGAGGGACGGAAATGGAACGGAGAAATCTGGCGCTGCTGTGCGCGGGGGTGGTCTGCTTCTGGCTGTTTGCGCTGGCCTTCGGCACGGCACAGGGCAAGGGACTGCGCATCCAACCGGCGGTGCAAACGCAGGCGGAACCGGCTGTGCAGACCCTGACGGTCACCCCGCCGCAGCTTACCCTGCCCTGCCGCGCGGCGATCCTCATTGACCAGACCAGCGGCACAGTGCTTTACGAGATGAATGCCGACCAGACCATGCCCATCGCCTCCATTACCAAGGTGATGACCCTGCTGCTCACCTTTGAGGCGGTGCACGCCGGGCGGCTGACCATGGATACCGCTGTGCCGGTCAGTGAGCACGCCTACCACATGGGCGGCAGTCAGATCTGGCTGGAGCCCGGGGAGCAGTTCACGCTGGACGAGATGCTCAAGGCCATCTGTGTGTCCTCTGCCAACGATGCAGCGGTGGCGGTGGCGGAACTTGTGGGCGGCAGCGAGCCTGCCTTTGTGCAGCAGATGAACGCCCGCGCCGCAGAACTGGGCATGGAGCACACCACCTTCCGCAATGCCTGCGGGCTGGACACGGAGGGACATCTTTCCACCGCACGGGATGTGGCCATCATGAGCCGCACCATCCTGACCACCTGTCCGGAGGTGCTGCACTACACCGGCATCTGGACGGACACTTTGCGGGGCGGGCAGACCCAGCTGGTGAACACCAATAAGCTTTTGCGGCGGTACAACGGCATCACCGGGCTCAAGACCGGCACCACCGGCGGGGCAGGGGTGTGCATTACCGCCAGCGCCACCCGGGACGGGCTGAATCTGATCGCAGTGGTGCTGGGTGCACCCTCCAGCAAGGAGCGGTTCGAAGCCGCCACCACCCTGCTGGACTACGGCTTTGCGGCCTACCGCGCCGCACCGGTGCCCCTGCCGCAGGAGCGTCCGCTGCAATTAAAGGTAAAGGGCAGCACCGAGGAGACTGTGCCGCTGGATTACGCCGCCCTGCCCGCCACCGCCTTGCTGCCCGCCGAAAGCGCTGGACAGCTGACCGTGCAGCTGGAACTGCCCGAGGCATTGGAGGCCCCGGTGACCCGGGGGCAGACGGTAGGCAAGGCGCAGCTGCTGTGCGGCGAAGCGGTGCAGGGGGAGTACCCGGTATGCGCCGCCGCCGATGCGCCGCGCATGGAGTTTGACACCGCCTTGCGGCTGCTGTGGGACAGCCTGCGGGGAGCCACAGCATGATCCTGTGCCGAAAAAAGCGCTTCAGCGCATAAAAGTACGCTGGACGCCCGGCGAGACTGTTGGATACCTGAACAAATCTGGATGAAGAAACAAAAAAACACTATTAAAATTGTATGAAATCTAAGGAATTTGACCTTGACTTTACCCGGAGGGAACGGTACACTTATACCAAGATATTTCCTCGCAGGGCAAAGGCCCGGCAGATCGTTTGGAGGTTTTAATAATAATGAGTGTCGTACTGAACACAAAACACCTCTCCAGCTTCATCAGCGAAGAGGAATATGCAGCCATCTACCCGCAGGTAGAAGCCGCCCACAAGCAGCTGGAAGCCAAGAACGGCCCCGGCAGCGATTTTCTGGGCTGGATGACCCTGCCCCGGGATTACGACAAGGAAGAGTTTGCCCGCATCAAGGCAGCCGCTGCCAAGATCCGCGAGGACTCGGACGTTCTGGTGGTGGCCGGTATCGGAGGCAGCTATCTGGGTGCACGCGCTGTTGTGGAGGCCGTTAAGGGTATGTACCACAACGAGCTGGAGGATGGTCTGAAGATCTACTTCTGTGGCAACAGCATCAGCCCCACTTACCTGAACAATATCATCAGCCTGTGCAAGGGCAAGCGCTTCTCCATCAACGTCATCTCCAAGTCCGGCACCACCACCGAGACCTCTCTGGCCTTCCGCGTGCTGCGTGAGCTGCTGGAAAAGGAGATGGGCGTGGAGGAAGCCAACAAGCGCATCTACGCCACTACCGACCGTGCCAAGGGCACCTTGAAGCAGCTGGCTGACGCACAGGGCTGGCCCACCTTCGTGGTTCCCGATGACGTGGGCGGCCGCTACTCCGTGCTGAGCGCCGTGGGCCTGCTGCCCATCGCCGCTGCCGGCATCGACATCGACGAGCTGATGAAGGGCGCTGCCGACGCCATGGAGCGCTTCTCCGTGCTGAGCCCTGACAACGACGCTTACAAGTATGCCGCCATCCGCAACATCCTGTACCGCAAGGGCAAGAGTATCGAGATCCTGGAGTGCTACGAGCCGGACTTCACCCTGATGAACGAGTGGTACAAGCAGCTGTTCGGCGAGAGCGAGGGCAAGGACAACAAGGGCCTGTTCCCCGCAAGCTGCATCTTCTCCACCGACCTGCACTCTATGGGTCAGTTTATTCAGGAAGGCGCCCGCATCATGTTCGAGACCATCGTGGACGTGAAGAAGCCCGCGCAGGATTTGTTCATCGACCCGCTGGAGGGCAACTTTGACGGCCTGAACTTCCTTGCAAACCAGAACATGAGCGTGGTCAACCGCAAGGCCATGGAGGGCACCATTCTGGCACACACCGATGGCGGCGTGCCTGAGGTGCTGATCGAGGTGGACGATTTGTCTGCTTACAATGTGGGCTACCTGATCTACTTCTTCTGGCGTGCCTGCGCCTGCAGCGGCTACCTGCTGAGCGTGAACCCCTTCAACCAGCCCGGCGTGGAAAGCTACAAGAAGAATATGTTTGCCCTGCTGGGCAAGCCCGGCTACGAGGGCCTGACCGCAGAGCTGGAGGCAAAGCTGAAGTAAGCTGCCGAACGTTAAAAATGATCTCCCGCCGCAAGGCGTGGAAAATACAGGAGGACTGAACTATGATTAAACTGATTGTTGGTACCAAGGGCTCCGGCAAGACCAAGGCTATGATCGACCAGATCAATGACGCGGTCAAGACCTCCAAAGGCAATGTTGTTGTTGTGGAAAAGGGCATGAAGCTCACCTACGACATCGCTCCTGCAGCACGTCTGATCGATCTGGAAGAGTACAAGATCTCCGGCGGCGAAATGCTGTACGGCTTTGTGGCCGGCCTGATGGCAAGCAACTACGACATCACCGACCTGTACATTGACGGCATCCTGAAGGTGCTGGATCACGATATCAACCGTCTGGGCGTTGTGCTGGACGAGATGGCAGCCATTGCCGGCGACAGCGTGAAGGTCACCGTGACCGTCAGCGCAGACGAGGCCGCACTGCCCCACGATGTGAAGAAGTACCTGTGATCTGATAAAAGAACAGGGCTAAAGGCTTTTCCAACAGGCAGAAGACCGGAGAAAAATAAATTTTTTCGGTTTTCTGCCTGTTTTGGTGTTGACAAAGGGTTGCTTTGGCGCTATACTAACAAAGCAGCCTTTTCAGAGGTGTACTATGCAATTTGACCTGAGAAAGTTTATCACAGCCGGCGCAAGACCGTACCATGCAGAGTTTCAGTGTGATTTATCTGCGTACGATTATGCCGGTGCAAGGATCCCGCAGCCGGTCACAGCCGTCTTTGACGCGCAGACCGATGGCGACGAGGTTCAGATAACGTTGCGGGCAAAGGCATCGGTGCACGGAGAGTGCGCCCGCTGTCTGGACCCGGTTACCCGGGAAGAGACAGTCGATACGGAGTGGATCGTCAAGGAGCGGGATCTGGATGACCCGGATTTCGATCTTCCGCTGGACGAAAAAGGACACTTGGACGTGGACGAATGGCTCAATCAGGAGTTTATGTTCCAGATCCCCACGGTGTTGCTTTGCAGCCCCGACTGCGCCGGGCTTTGCCCACAGTGCGGTAAGAAAAAGGCGGAATGCACCTGCCCACCGGCAGAGCAGACCGATGCCCCCGTAGACACTAGGCTCGCGATCCTTAAATCACTGCTGAACAGATAAACCCATCAAGGAGGTGCAAAAATATGGCAGTACCTAAGAGACATCTTTCCAAGGCCCGCCGCGACAAGCGTCGCAGCAATGTTTGGAAGCTGGAGGCCCCCGCACTGGTCAAGTGCAGCAACTGCGGCTCTCTGAAGCTCCCCCACCAGGCATGTGGCAACTGCGGTTACTACAAGGGCGAGGAAGTCATCAAGAAGGCCTAATTTGCGCGTAATTGGTGGCATAATGGTGTTATGTACAGAAGGGGAGGGCGCAAAGCCTTCCCCTTCTTGTGCTTTCAAGGAGGTGGATGCAGATGGCGATACGGATCGAGCAGGTGGATGCCGGCAGTGAGGCCGAGGCTCTTGGCCTTGCCCCCGGTGACGAACTGCTGAGCGTGGATGACAACGAACTGAACGACACGCTGGACTACGATTTTTATACCGACAGCAGCAGCTTCCACCTGAAAGCCCGGGTAGCAGACGGCATCCGGGAGTGGGAGGTGCAGCGGCCGCAGCGCGGCCCCTTTGGCTGCGGATTCAAGACCTATCTGGGCGATGCAAAGCATTCCTGCTCCAACCACTGTATGTTCTGCTTCATCGACCAGCTGCCCCCGGGTATGCGCGAGAGCCTGTATTTCAAGGATGATGACGAGCGGCTGAGTTTTTTGTTCGGCAACTACATCACCATGACCAATATGCAGGATCACGAGATCGACCGCATCATCAAGATGCACATCTCGCCCATCAATATCTCGGTGCACACCACGAACCCTCAGCTGCGGGTGCGGATGCTGGCCAATAAACGCGGCGGCGAGGTGCTCAAGTACCTGCCCCGGCTGGTGGAGGGCGGCATTGCCGTCAACTGTCAGCTGGTGCTCTGCCGCGGCGTGAACGACGGCGACGAGTTGCGCCGCACCCTTGCCGACCTGCTGGAGTTGACCCCTATGGTGCAAAGCATTGCAGCTGTGCCCTGTGGCATTACGGATTACCGCAAGAATCTGTACCCGCAGGTGCCCTACGATGCAAAGACCAGCGCCGAGGTCATCGACATTATGGAAGAATTCGGCGATGAATGCAAACGCCGCCACGGCAAGCGCATCATCTACCCCAGCGATGAATGGTACCTCAAGGCGGGCCGCCCCATCCCTGCGGCGGAGTTCTACGAGGACTATGACCAGCTGGAAAACGGTGTGGGCATGATGCGCCTGTTCGAGGAAGAATTTCTGGCGGAACTGGACAAGCCCCACCGGGTCTACGGCACCAAGGAGATGGACGTGGTCACCGGCACCATGGCAGCGCCCCTCATCATCCGCATGATGGAGGAACTGCACCGCCAGTACCCCATGATCACCGTGCACGTCCACACCATCCAGAACCGCTTTTTCGGCGGCAACGTTGGTGTGACCGGCCTCATCACCGCCACCGATATCATTGCCCAGTGCGCTGGCAGGCTTGCCACAAAAACGCTGGGCATCCCGGCTGTGATGCTGCGGGAGGAAAAGGATACCTTTCTTGACGATATCACGGTGGAGCAGCTGGGGCAGCAGCTGGGCGTAAAAGTGGAGGTGCTGCCCACGGCAGGCGGGGACGAAGCCCGCGCCCTGCTGCGCAGCGGCCTGCACATTGCCCGCAGAAGAAAGAGCGGCAGCTGATAACGCCATTTTTATTGTATTTTACCCCTTTTAAGAAAGGAGGAGACCCCATGAGCAAACCGATCGTAGCAGTGGTGGGGCGCCCCAATGTGGGCAAATCCACCCTGTTCAATAAGCTGTGCGGCCAGCGCCTTGCCATTGTGGAGGATACCCCGGGCATTACCCGCGACCGCATTTTTGCCAACTGCGAGTGGAACGGCCACGAGTTTTTGCTGGTGGATACCGGCGGCATCGAGCCCAAGGCCACTGAGGGCATTCTGGCCCATATGCGCGAGCAGGCGCAGATCGCCATTGACACCGCCGACTGCATCATCATGGTCACGGACGTGCGCAACGGCCTGACCGCAGCCGACGAGGACGTGGCGCATATGCTGCGCCGCAGCCACAAGCCCATCATTCTGGCCGTGAACAAGTGCGACAAGGTGGGCGAGGCTCCCATGGAACTGTACGAGTTCTACAACCTCGGCTTTGACGAGGTGATGCCCATTTCTTCCGTGCACGGTCACGGTACGGGCGATCTGCTGGATGCAGTGTGCGCCCATCTGGACTTCAGTGAGACCGTGGTGGAGGAGGACCGTATCCCTGTTGCCATCATCGGCCGCCCCAACGTGGGCAAGTCCAGCCTGACCAACCGCATTCTGGGCGAGAACCGCATGATCGTGGCCAACGAGGCCGGCACCACCCGCGATGCCATTGACACCCCGGTGGACAACGCCTACGGCAAGTTCATCTTTACCGATACCGCCGGTCTGCGCAAGCGCAGCAACATCAGCGATGGTCTGGAGCGCTACATGGTAGTGCGTGCACTGGCCGCTGTGGAGCGCAGCCGCGTGGCGCTGATCCTTGTGGACGCCACCGTCGGCTTTACCGAGCAGGACAGCAAGGTGGCAGGCTATGCCCACGAGCAGGGCAAGGCCTGCATCATCGTGGTGAACAAGTGGGATGCCGTGGAAGGCAAAGAGACCAACACCATGGAACTGCAGCGCCGCGGCTATGCCGAGTGCTTCAGCTTTATGGGCTACGCACCTATCATCTTCATCTCTGCCCAGACTGGCTACAACGTGAACAAGCTGATGCAGCTGATCCGGGATGTGGACGCCGAGAACGGTGCCCGCGTGCCCACCGGTGTGCTGAACGAGATGCTTGCCCGCGCTACCGCCCGGATGCAGCCCCCCAGCGACAAGGGCCGCCGCCTGAAGATCTACTACCTGACGCAGGCTTCTACCCGTCCCCCCACGTTTGTGGCCTTCGTGAACGCAAAGCACCTGTTCCACTTCAGCTATCAGCGGTATCTCATCAACCAGATCCGCGAAAACTTTGGTCTGGAGCATACGCCCATCCGTCTGGTCGTGCGGGAGCGCGGCTCCGGCGAGGTGGGTGCCAAGGACGTATAACACGTCAGGGAGGCTCAGATGATGGAATCTGTTCTCATCGCTGCGGTGTCCGCTGTGCAGGCGTATCTGCTGGGCAGCATCGACACCGGTATCCTCGTCAGCAAGTTTTTGTATCACGATGACGTGCGCAAGTACGGCAGCGGCGCGGCGGGCATGACCAATATGCTGCGCACCTTTGGCAAAAAGGCGGCGGCACTTACCGCTTTCGGTGATGTGCTCAAGGGCGTGCTGGCCGTGTGCATCGGCCGCTGGCTGTTCACCCTGATGCCGGAAAGCACCACGCTCTCGCCCTATCTTGCGGTGTATCTGGCCGCAATCTTTGCCATTATCGGCCACTTGAAGCCCCTGTATTTCGGCTTCAAGGGCGGCAAGGGCGTGTTGGTGGCGGGCGGCACCATTCTGGCCATTCAGCCGGTGCTGATCCCTTTTCTGGCGGTCATCTTTCTGGCCTGCCTGCTGCCCACCGGCATGGTGTCGCTGGGCAGTGTGACCATGGCAGCACTCTACCCGGTGCTCACCATCCTGTACGGGGTGTTCCGGGGCTATTCTGCCGCCGACCTTATCGTGTGTGCCATCGGCTCGGTGGTCATGGCCGCAATGGTCATCTATATGCACCGCTCCAACATCCAGCGCATCCGCGAGGGCAAGGAGTACCGCTTTGGCCGTCACGGCAAAAAGTAACAGAAAATAGTAAACCACCCCGCAGCAGCCGTTCACCGGCCGCCGCGGGGTGGTTTTTGTGTATGCTTATTCCTTTGTCTCGGTCTCTTCCTCAGGCTTTGCTTCGGAATGCCGCCGATGGAACCAGTCGGCGGGGATGCCGCTCTGGGCGGGGGTAAGATCCGGCGCGGGGTGGCCGTCTGGCAGGTGTGCGCCAAAGGCCGGGACAAAGAAGAACTTGCGCACGATGAAGATCAGCGCGATCGCGCCCACGCTGAGCAGGTTCTCCACGGCGGAATCGTGCCCCACCACCAGATGCCGCGCAATGGCGTAAAGCAGCACTTCAAGGCTGCTGCCGGGGCTGTGCTTGGCCAGCATCTTGATAAACTCGATGCCGATCACAATGTCCAAGCTGCGCTCCAGAAAGGTGCGGATCTCTGCCTCGTTGCCGTCGAACAGCAGGCCGGGCATCCAGCGGATGAGCGGCACAACGCTGAGCAGCAGACCGATCAGCACCAGCCCGGATAACAGCACCTCCAGCAGACTGGAAGCCTGAATAATGCGGTTGCGCAGGGAGGTGCGCCAGTGGCTTTCTACCGGGTGAGAGGGATGTTCCATCGTAAGACCTTCCTTTCGGCATTCTGCTGCATAAAGATCGACAAAATCCTGCCTTTATTGTAGCAGACGAGAGAAGGTCTGTCAATTTCAATCCACGATGGTGACGGTGGTCTGCGGGCCGACGGCCACATAGCCGGACTTTTTGATGCAGTCCTGCCCGGCGTCGGTGTCCAGCCAGTCGTACAGACGGCGCTCCGGGCTGTCGGCGGCGGCATCCGGGTGGAGGACGGCGTAGAAATCGTTGCACAGGGGGTAGCTGCCGTCGGCAAGGGTGTCGTTGCTGGGGGTCACACCGTCCACCGCCAGCAGCCGCAGCCCGGGCTTAGAGTACATCTGGTCGATGTAGTAATATACCGAGAAGCCGATGGCGTTGGCGCTGTTGTTGTAATCGGCAATGCTGTCCACCAGCTCACCCATGGCGGCGGGGGCCAGCTCAGAGGGCGGGGTCATCAGTTCACCGCCCTGAATGAGCAGTTTTTTGAACAGGGTCTGGCTGCCAGAATCCTCACCGCGCTGAAAGGCAACGATGGCCTGATCTTTGCCGCCCACATCCTTCCAGTTGGTGATCTTCCCGGCGTAGATGTCCCGCAGCTGCTGCCGGGTAAGCGCCTGTACGGGGTTGTCCTCGTTGACGATGAACACCAGCGCGTCCACTCCGATGGGCTTCTGTTCCAGCTGCACATTGGCCTCCTGCAACTCTTCCTTTACATAGTCCGGCGCTTCGTACACCACCAGCATCCGGGTGGTGGTGTCGTACAGACCAAAGTTTTCCCATGCATAGGCGGTGGTGCTCACGGTGATACTGCTGCGGGCTTCCTCCAAGTCCATGCCGGTGGTATCGGCCAGCATCTGCGCCATCAGCGGAATGCAGGCGGTGCTGCCGTCCAGCGGAGGGAACTCCTCCACGGTCAAAAACGGCTCCGGCTGCTGCACAGCCGAGGAAGCAGCAGAGGACGCGGGCTGCTCCACGGCAGAGGAAGCCGTGCTGCCGGAGGGCGCATCCGTGCCCTTGCAGGCGGTCAGTACCCCGGCGGCGGAGCAGGCAGCCAGCCCCAGCAGAAAGCTGCGGCGGGAAATTTTAGCGTTTTTCATAAGAAAGCCCTCCTGAATCAATAGCCGTAACTCGGTTCGTCGTCTGCAGTGGCAGACGAGAAAATACTCTGGCAGTACAGCCAGTTGCCGCTTGTATCCATCCAGCCCACATAGAAGCCCCGCTGTGCGGCAAACACATGGTCGGGCAGGGCGTTCAGGCTGTTGGAATAGTACCCGGTGCAGCTGGCAAGCCCCTGTAGCACCACCTTGCCGTCTGCGTCCAGCACGTCGCACACGTTGCCGTAGGCGCTGCCCGCAGCATCGCGGCTGCCGTAGAACATGGGTCTGCCATCGGGGCCGGTGGTCAGGTAGTTGATGTAACTGTACTTACCTTGCAGGGCGGTCAGGTCGCTCACGAGCCCCTGCGGGCCGTACAGCCGGGTGGCGGTGGTCTCGTAGCGGTCGTTATCCTGCAGCTCCAGCCAGACGTAGCCATTGCCGCAGTTGCTCATCCGTACCCGCTGCTGGTGCTCCACCGGCTCTACGGTGGTTTCGGTCAGCAGCTTGCCGCTATCCTTGCTGTACACCCGCAGACTGCCGTCCAGCGCGTAGACGGCTATGGTGCTGTCGGTGGCATCCACCTCGTACAGCGGGGTCTTTGCGCCGGTCTCCAGATCGTAAAGGTCGTAGCCGTGGTCTGCGCCGCTGCGCCATGTTATCACATAGCCCGGGAAATACCCGCTGGGCTGCTCGTCAAAGGAGGCGATCAGTCCGCGGTCCTCTGTGGTCATGTCCCGCAGTTCGTACCGGCCATCGCCGGTGGAAAAGCTGGCAAGACCGCCCGGGTAGACCTGCAAAAAGCCCGTGTACTGCTCGCCGGTCAGGGTGTTGTACAAAATCTGGTCGGTGGTTTCTTCCCCAGTGGCAACATCCAACTTCACCCAGTCGCTCAGGGTGTCGCTGTCGTAGAAACGGCGGTATGCCGAGGCAGCATCAGCGCGGTAGACAGGGGTGCCGTCCTTTTCCTGCACCACCACCCAGCTGTTTTGGCGGTAGTCGGTATCCCAGTCGTAATCGTCCAGCCCCTCCGGGCGGGCGTAGCAGCTGAACACCAGCTTATCGCCGCATACGGTGCAGCTATATGCACCTTCCGGTACCGGCAGCGCTGCACCGGTGGCAAGGTCGATGACCTGACAGGTGCCGTAGCCGGACTCCGGGACGTATCCGCCATCGATCAGGCGGCTCTCCTGCAGCACCAGCAGGCCGTTTTGCAGGGTGGCGCTCTGCTCGCCCTCAAAGGACATTACTTCGGTGCCGGTCTTGTCGTACAGGGCGGTGCGGCGCCCGCCCCGGCCGGTGGGGTCAGACCAGCTGCGCAGCCAGTAGTCTGCGGTATCGGTAGCGCTGTCCTCCACCAGCGAGACGTTTTCGCTGCGGGCAGACTGATGCAGCGGGGTACTGCCGCACAGGATGGTGGTGCTGCTTCCGGAACGACTGTAGCAGTACAACACCCGCAGACGGCCATCGTTCAGCATGGCGGGGTCGTACAGGGGCTTGCCGCTGTCGTCCGTTGGCACAGAGGCGGCAGAACTTGCAGCGCCCGGCACGCCGGTAGCGGGCGGCAGCAGGGCACAGCCGCAGCCTAAAGTAAGGGCAAGGGCAGTGCAGACTGCCCCGCAGCCGATACGCAAGACAACACGCTTCATAAAAAACACTCCTTTGCAAAAACAGGGAGGAAAATTTTTCCGTTCATTCAGAATACGAAACAGCCGCATTTTTCATTGCAGATCTTGCAGAAAAATGCGGCTAAAAACAGTTACAATTGCATTACAACTGCGCCGGGGCGGCAGCGTCTGCTTCCATCTGCTCCAGCTGGCGCAGAAAGGCCAAAAGGAAGGGCAGCGAGATGAAAAAGGTGAGCGCGTCCGCAATGGGCTGGCAGAGTTCCACGCCCACAAGCCCCAGCACCCGGGGCAATACTAAGATCAGCGGGATAAAGCACACGCCCTGCCGGCAGCAGGCCAGAAAGGTGGCGCGCCCGGCTTTGCCTACGCTCTGGAAGGTCATGTTGGTCACCACGATCACCGGCTGCAAAAGGATGGCAAAGCACTGGTAGCGGAAGGCGGGCAGCGCCACGGCAGTGACTTCCGGGTCATCCCGGAACAGCCGGATCAGGCTTTCGTCGTTCCACCAGCACACCGCGATCAGCACCACCAGCAGCACAAAGGCTGCTTGCAGGGTAAAAACGGCGGCCTGCCGTACCCGGTGGTACTTGCGCGCACCGTAGTTGAAGGACGCCACCGGCTGCAAGCCCTGTCCCACGCCGATGGCCACCGAGAGGATGAACAGAAAAATGCGGGTCACGATGCTCATGCCCGCCACGGCGGCGTCGCCGTAGCTGCGGGCGGCGATGTTGAGCAGCATCCCGCCGATGCTGTTCAGCCCCTGACGGCCAAAGCTGGGCGCGCCGCCTGCAAGGATCTGCAAAAACTCGCGCGGCTCCCGGGTGACGGCAGAAAGCCGGAACTGGCTGACCGTTTTGCCCCGCAGGAACATATACAGCAGGATGCCAAAGCTGATGGTCTGGCTGAGCGCGGTGGCGATACCGGCACCGGCAGTGCCCAGCCCCAGCCCGAACATGAACAACGGGTCCAGCGCAATGTTCAGCAGCCCGCCGGTGACCAGCCCGATCATGGCAAGGTTTGCCTTGCCCTCATACCGCAGGATGTTGTTCATCACCAGACTGGAGATCATCAGCGGGGCGGCAAGCAGGATGGGCCGGGCGTAGGCGCAGGCATGGGGCAGAATGGTGTCGGTACTGCCCAGCAGCATCATGAAGTCCGGCAGGGTGGCAAGGCCGACCACCGCCAGCACCACGCCAAGGGCCAGCGCCGTAAAAAAGCTGGTGGAGGCAAAGCGGGTGGCGGCGTGGGTATCCTGACTGCCTAAGCGGCGGCTGATGATGGTGCCGGAGCCGTGCCCCAGCATAAAGCCCAGCGCCTGTATGATGGCCATCAGGCTGGAAACGACGCCCACCGCGCCGGAAGCGCTGGTGGAGATGCGCCCTACAAAAAAGGTATCGGCCAGATTGTAGATGCTGGTGATCAGCATACTTAAAATCGTGGGCGCGGCAAGGCTGAGGATCAGCCGGGGGATAGGTGTCTCGGTCATTTTATGATATTGCACCGCAGTGCGGTCCTGCTGGGTCATGGAAAAATATCCTCCTTCAAAAAACGAGAAAACCGCCCCTTCCAGAGCGGCAGATAGTCCTAATGGAAACAGTATAACGCAGTTGCGGCAAAATGTCGAGGGGGAGAAAAACCGGCCTTTCGCCCCTGCGAAGGGGCGAAAAAGCAGGCGAAAACAGGGTGGTTTCTATATAAAGTGCTAAAGAATTGTCGAATTGCTTGTGAAAAATCACGATATGTGGTATTCTTTATGAGAAGGAATTGGAAAAATCTGTGCATTTTTATGATTGGGAGGGATTTGTACATGAAATCCGTAGCACAAACTGTGATCGAGGCCGACCGCTTTTATACCATTGCCGCTCACACCGGCAATGTCATTCAGGCAGTGGAGGGCAGCAAGGACGGCGGCACTGTCCGTCTGGGCAAGTACGACCACAAGCCCGAGCAGGAGTGGAGCTTTGTCCGTGAGGGCGATGGTGTGTACCGCATCCGCAACCGTGCTTCCGGCAAGCTGCTGGATCTGACCATGACCGGCACCGCCAACGGCACCTGGCTGCACCTGTGGGAGGACGTGGGCGGCACGTCCCAGATGTGGAAGGTGGAGCACACCCCGGAGGGCACGGTGCGTCTGCGCTCTTCTTGGGCAGGCGGCAAGTGCGTGGATACCGTGGGCATCGGTGCCGAGGTGGGCGCTGTGCTGCAGATCTGGCAGGAGGTGCCCGGTGGTGGCGACCAGCTGTGGGTCATCTCTGAGGTAAAGGACCGCGTAAAGCGTGCCGCCAAGGTTGAACAAGCAGCGCCCGCTGCCGAGACTGCGGCCGCACCGGCCAAGGAAGCCGCTCCCGCCAAGAAGCCCGCAGCCCGCAAGCCCCGCACCGCCAAGAAGGTGGAGGAGAAGTCCGCTGCCCCCGCTGCAAAGGCTGCAGAGCCGGTCAAGGCAGAAAAGCCCGCTGCGAAGAAGGCTGCCAAGGCAAAGGCTGAGCCTGCTGCCCCCGCCGCAGAGGGAAAGGCTGCGCCCGCTGTGGAGACCAAGACCGAGACTGCTGTCCCTGCAACTAAGGCCGCACCTGCCGCCGCAAAGCCCAAGGCAAAGCGTGCACCCTGCAAAAAGACCGTAAAGAAATAAGAAATCATAAAACGCAAAAAAATCGGACAGACCGCAGTCTGTCCGATTTTTTGCGTTTATATAAGCTTTTTATGCAGCAGGGGCGGCAGCGTCATCGCTCTGGGCGGCGGTCTGCACGAACTGCACGATGCTCTCGATGGTTTTGCGCAGCTGCACAAGGCTTTCCACGTCAGAGTCCTGCATCCGGGAGGTAGGGGCGGTCACCACAGTCTGGGCGGCAGTCACCGTGCCGGAAAACTCTGCATGGATGTGGTGGGCGGGCACGTCCAGCAGGATGTGCACCTTGGGGGACAGGGTCTTGAGCAACCCCTGCTTTTCGATACCCAGAATCAGCTGCGGCGCATCCTCCCCGGCGGTGAGGTTCGGCAGCTGAAGGTAGAGGTAGCCTTCTTTCGCGTTGGCGGGCTGCACGGTTTTAAGCTGCTTGAGATCCAGCTGGAAGTCGTTCACCTGCTGCAAGCCGGTGGCGGCGGGGTCTACCCCCAGCAGGGTGGCCAGCTGGTCTTGAGAGATGTAGCTGCCCAACGACCAGCCCGGCAGCAGCAGGCTTGCCAGCGGATACTCGGCCACGACGGTGCTGCGCAGCTTGTTGTATAGCTGCCCGGCGTCGTACAGGGTCTCTTCCTCGCTGATGTACATCCGGGTCAGAGGGGCATCGTTAACGGTGCTGGTGCCCGTCGGATACAGTGCCAGCTGCAGCGCCCGGGGGGTATACTGGCCGGTCAGGCTGCCGGTGGTGCCGCCGAACTTGTCCAGCAGGGCGTAAAGGGCAGGGGGCTCGGCCTCGGTGGAGGTGATGGTGTAGTCCAGCGCAAAGCTGGCACCGCTCTGAAATGCCTTGACCTTGCGGCTGACCAAGCTGTACAGCACCGCCGCAGCCACCGCGCACACCAGAACCAAACACAGCAGAACGATCAGCGCCGCACGCAGGCCGGTGCGCTTTTTGTGGGAAGATGCCATGGGGAAACCTCTCCTTCCGGTAAAACGTATTTGCTTCAGCATAACGGAACTGTACGCAAATGTCAAGCGCCGCAAACTGCGGACAAAACAAAAAACCTGAAACATTTCTGTTTCAGGTTTCTGGCGGAAAGATGGGGATTCGAACCCCAGAACGCTTTTGACACGTTACACGATTTCCAGTCGTGCGCCTTAGACCAACTCAGCCATCTTTCCACATCTTTTGTTCTGCCTTTGGGCGGGTGCCCTTGGCGCTCCACTATAATACCTGAAAGCAGGCTTTTTGTCAAGGATTTTTTTGAAAAAAATCAGACTTTTTTAAAAATGACGAAAAATCGCGAAAAAACGTTCTGCCGCATGGACGGAAAGCACAAAAAGCCCTTGACGCACCTTTAAAATAGGTCTATATTGAGGGCAAAGAGTGCTGCGGCGGGTCATTTTGTGCTGCAGCGGTAGATATAAGGAGGATGTTTTATGACTTATCCTGAGGTACTTGCCAATGCCCGTGCCTGCATTGGTCAATACTGCAAGGCCTGCCCGGTGTGCAACGGCGTGGCCTGTAAAAACCAGATCCCCGGCCCGGGTGCTAAGGGCGTAGGCGATACCGCTATCCGCAATTATAATAAGTGGGCGGACATCCGGGTGAATATGGACACCCTGTGCCCCGGCGGTGCACCGGACACCACGCTGGAACTGTTCGGTAAAAGCTTCCGTTACCCCTTCTTTGCTGGCCCCGTGGGTGCAGTGAACCTGCACTACTCCGATACCTACACCGATATGACCTATAACGATGTACTGGTGCGTGCCTGCGCCGAAAACGGCATTGCTGCCTTTACCGGCGACGGCACCAACCCCACCGTGATGGAGATGGCTACCCGCGCCATCGGCGCTGCAGGCGGCTGCGGCGTGCCCACCATCAAGCCGTGGAACATTGACACGATCCGGGAAAAGATGGCACAGGCCAAGGCCAGCGGCTGCTTTGCCGTGGCTATGGACGTGGATGCAGCGGGTCTGCCTTTCCTGAAGAACATGACCCCGCCCGCCGGCAGCAAGAGCGTGGAGGAACTGGCCGAGATCGTGCAGCTGGCCGAGCGCCCCTTCATCGTCAAGGGCGTGATGACCGTCAGGGGTGCACTGAAGGCAAAGCAGGCCGGTGCCGCTGCTATCGTGGTGTCCAACCACGGTGGCCGCGTGCTGGACCAGTGCCCTGCCACCGCTGAGGTACTGCCGGAGATCGCCGCAGCCCTCAAGGGCACCGGCGTAAAGGTGCTGGTGGACGGCGGCATCCGCACCGGTGTGGATGTGTTCAAGGCGCTGGCACTGGGCGCAGACGGCGTTTTGATCTGCCGCCCCTTCGTGACCGCTGTCTACGGCGGCGGCGCAGAGGGCGTGAAGTGTTACATCGACAAGCTGGCCGGGGAACTGGCCGACACCATGCAGATGTGCGGTGCCCATACGCTGGCCGAGATCACCCCGGATATGGTGCGTGTTTGAGATTTTTATAGAACAACGCCGGGCAGACTGCGGTCTGCCCGGCGTTGCATTTTCACAAGAGCGGTTATATTTTTTGCACAGAATACAAAATTGGAATCAGTTATCACAAAAATAATCACTGTCAACGCGTTTGACAAGATAGGCTTTTTGGGTAGAAACACCAACGCCGTATTCGATCATCAATTCAGTCAGGCGTTTGCCATCCACTAGGATGATATGTTGTGCATTTGCAAACTCTTTTGCCTTGGGAGAAAATTTTGCGGTCGTAATAAAAAGACCCTTGTCCACTTTGGGCGGTCCCATCATTGCACCGGCAAACTTTTGTAATTCCGGTTTGCTGATCGTAACATCAGGCTTCCAGCGCTTTGCCTGAATGTAAATCAAATTGAATCCAAGCTTATCTTCGTGGACAATGCCATCTATGCCATCATCACCGCTATATTTGGTTACAAATCCTTCGCCATAGTTCATGGCTTTCATAAGATCGACCACGAGCTGTTCAAAAAATGCGGGTGTCTGGTTAAGAACCTCGGTCAGCAGATCATCTGCCAGCTGCTCATTGATCAAGGAATAGACCCGTTCAAAGGTTTCTTGTGGCGTTTCGGGTGTTTCTTCTTGTGATTCATCTGAGGGGATAATGGAATTACTGAGGTTTTTATGCTGATAAAATTCCAAAAAATCAGGACATTTTTGTGCCAGAACAGAATTTGTGATAGGTACGCCGCTTTCCAAGAGCGATTTTCCGGCAGGAGTGAGAACAACATAACCCCGCTGGGGCGAATCGATCATTTGAGCCTTCTTCAAGTATGTTTTTGCCCAATTGGAACGACTGGTGAAAACACTTTGCGTGCCGCTTGGTAAGGTTTCTGCAAGTTCCTGTTCTGTCAAGTGCAGTGCCTGCGCAATAAAATCTCGCACTTCTTTCATGGTGTGAGCGTTTCCATCTTGCAATGCGGTCAAAAGCAGGGTGTAAAGTTCGTTGTATTTTGGAAGCGACATAAAATCCCTCACAATCAATGATAAAAACCTTACTTCAAAGTGCCGTCCAGCACCTGCTGGTAATACCACGGCTTTGGGGCGTGGAAGGTCTTGCCGCTGAGGAAGGCAAAGTCCGGCTGGGTGAAGCGGGGCATGGTCAGCTCCCATGCGCACAGCGCCTGATACTTCAGCTTCAGTTCCCGGTTGGCGCTGTTGTTGCCGTACTTGCTGTCGCCAAGGATGGGGCAGCCGATGCTGGCCATGTGGGCACGGATCTGGTGGGTGCGGCCGGTGATCAGCTGCACCTTCAGCAGTGCCAGACGGCCGGAGACCGCAATGGTCTCGTACCGGGTCTCCACCTCCTTGGCGCCGGGCTGCTTGTCCTCCACGATCTTCACGATGCCGCGGTCGGCGTCCTTCAGCAGGTAGCCGCCCAAGGTGGCGTCCGGCGGCACAGGACGGCCAAAGGTGACGCAGAGGTAGGTCTTTTGCACCTCGCGGTTTTTGATGGCAGAAAGGAACAACTCCTCGGCCTCCGGGGTCTTGGCAATGATCACAAGGCCGCTGGTGCCGGTGTCCAGCCGGTGGCACAAGGCAGGGGTGTACAGGTCGTTCTCCTTGTACTCGCCCTGCTTGTTCAGGTACAGCAGCGCACGGTTCAGCAGAGTATCGTCCTCCGGGCCGTCCACCGCAACGCCGGCGGGTTTGTTCACGATCAGGATCTGCGGGCAGTCGTACACCACCTGCGCCGGGGTGCGGGCGTTCTTCCATGCGGGACCCTCTACCCGGCGGTCGGCGTCCAGCACATCGTCCAGAATGAACAGCTTGATCTCATCGCCCGCCATCACGCGGGTGGAAAGCGGCTGCTTTTTGCCGTTCAGCTTGATCTTGTTTTCCCGCAGCGCCTTGTTCAGGCGGCCGGGGGTCAGGGCGGGGTACTGCTGGGTCAGATAATTGTCCAGCCGGGTGGGGGCAAGACACTTTACTTTTAAAATTTTCACGGGAAATTCCTCTCTATCTTAAAATCAGTCGCAATAGAATGGGTTCTTGATTCGTTTTTATTGTAGCGGAATAAATCTACCGCGTCAAGAAAGAAGGTGTTTTTATGAACCTGAAATATAAGATTCTGGCTGTTCTGGCTGCTGGCATCGCATTGACGGCCTGCGGCGGCTCCGGTACCCCCGCCAGCACCCCCGCCTCCAGTGTAGTGCCGGCCTCGTCCCATGTGGTAGAAGAAGGCGTTACGGAACCGATCAATCTGCTGACACGGACACTGGATGACCTTGATGACACACAGACCACCACGTTTGTTTCTGCCGCCATTACCTCCGGCGTACAGGACGGCAAATTGACTGCAAAGGTGTTTGGTTACGACATTTATAAGAAAGAGGATATTGAAAACCTTGCCGTTGGCGACAAGATCACCTTCCACGAAGAGGGTGCGGCATGGAATCAGTTTGTGACCGTTGCAGTGGAGAGTATCGAGAAAAACGATCAGTACCATCTTGTCACCATCAATGGCGGCATGGAGGAGCAGTACGGTCTTGACCTGAAGCTGGAAGATGATGCCTACCGGACGATGACCTTTGACGATTACCCTGTCTACTATGAGATGGGAGAAAAGACGATGCCGCTGGCAGAGGATGTAGTGCTGAAGGACAGTTCTGCCGACCCGCAGGCCGAAGCCGTGGAGACTACGGGCGCGGATGCGGTGGCAGCAGCGATCAATGCAGACCCCGATAACTGGACCACCTATAATACCACGCTGGTGGTGCAGGGCGGCAAGGTGCTGGAGGTGCGCCGCATCTGGGTGCCGTAAATTTTGCTCAAAACCGTTGACAAACGTTTTGCGTATGCTATAATTTAACTGTACGCAAAGGGGCGCTTCGCCTGCCTTGCGGAATGTAAAATTATGACAGATGGCAATGATGGGGTCAGAAATGCACACACCACCGTCCAGAGAGAGCGCCCACGGCTGTAAGGTGCTCCGGTTGGGATCGTTTCGCGCCACCCCGGAGCTTCCGGCGAATATAAACCGGACGCTGCGCAGCGTTAATGCGCCGAAAGCGGCAGGGGACACGTTATCCTTTGCAATTTGGGTGGTACCACGGAGTTTGATGCACAAGCAGCCTTCGTCCCTTTTGGGATGAGGGCTGTTTTTTGTTTTTTCGCCGTGCCGCCCCTCTGCCATAACAGCATAAAAAACGGCGCATAAGCGCCAAAGACGATTGAGGAGAGAAAAATCTATGCAATGGACCGGTTTGAATGAACTGCGCGAAAAGTACCTGAGCTTCTTTGAAAGCAAGGGCCATCTGCGTCTGGACAGCTTCCCCCTGGTACCCAAGAACGACCCCAGCCTGCTGCTGATCAACAGCGGCATGGCTCCCATGAAGAAGTGGTTCCTGGCACAGGAGGAGCCGCCCCGTCATCGTGTGACCACCTGCCAGAAGTGCATCCGCACCCCGGATATCGAGCGCGTGGGCATCACTGCCCGCCACGGCACCTTCTTTGAGATGCTGGGCAACTTCTCCTTCCAGGATTACTTCAAGGACGAGGTCATTCCTTGGGCTTGGGAGTTCCTGACCAGTGACGAGTGGATGGCCATCCCCAAGGATCGTCTGCACATCTCTGTGTACGAGGAGGATGACGAGGCCTACGATATCTGGACCAAGAAGGTCGGCATTGCCCCGGATCACATGGTGCGTCTGGGCAAGGAGGACAACTTCTGGGAGCATGGCTCCGGCCCGTGCGGCCCCTGCTCCGAGATCTACTTTGACCGCGGCCCCGAGTACGGCTGCGGCAAGCCGACCTGCGGCGTGGGCTGCGACTGCGACCGCTATATGGAGATCTGGAACCTCGTGTTCAGCCAGTTCGACGCCGACGGCAAGGGCCACTACGAGCGTCTGGCACGCCCCAACATTGATACCGGCATGGGTCTGGAGCGTCTGGCCTGCGTGATGCAGAACGTGGGCAACCTGTTCGAGGTGGATACCGTGCAGAGCGTGCTGCACCATGTGGAGCACATTGCAGGCAAGACCTACAAGCAGGACCCCAAGAACGATATCTCCATCCGCGTCATCACCGACCATATCCGCAGCTGCACCTTTATGGTGTCTGACGGCATTCTGCCCTCCAACGAGGGCCGCGGCTATGTGCTGCGCCGTCTGCTGCGCCGTGCCGCCCGCCACGGCCGGATGCTGGGCATCGACCACCCCTTCCTCGTAGATCTGGTGGAGACTGTCATCCAGTCCAGCGAGTCCGCTTACCCCGAACTGCGCGAGCATGACGCCTATATCAAGAAGGTCATCGGCACCGAGGAAGCAAACTTTGCCCGCACCATCGA
Organism: uncultured Faecalibacterium sp.; assembly: GCA_934503275.1. Classification (GTDB taxonomy): domain Bacteria; phylum Bacillota; class Clostridia; order Oscillospirales; family Ruminococcaceae; genus Faecalibacterium. The sequence goes on along the minus strand of CAKSVD010000011.1, from coordinate 15,953 downwards.
TGCCGGCATGAACATCCTGAACAACATGATCGACCGTCTGGAGAAGGCACATCAGAAGCTGCTGAGCGGCATGGACGCCTTCAAGCTGAATGATACCTTCGGCTTCCCGCTGGATCTGACCAAGGAGATCGCCGCCGAGCAGGGTCTGGAGATCGACGAGGACGGCTTCCACGCAGAGATGAAGAAGCAGAAGGAGCGCGCCCGCGCCGAGCGTCTGAAGAAGAACATCTCCGGCTGGAGCGAGGATCTGTTCGGCACACTGGAGGCCGAGCCCACCGTCTTTACCGGCTACGACACCCTGACCGACAAGGGCACCGTTGTGGCGCTGAGCGATGAAGAGACCCTGACCGATGCCATTGCCACCGACGAGGAGGCAAAGGACGGCGTGCTGGTGGTGCTGGATAAGACCCCCTTCTACGCTGAGATGGGCGGTCAGGCTGCCGACCATGGCGTGCTGAACGGTGCCGAGTGCAGCCTGCGCGTGCTGGACGTGAAAAAGACCCCCAAGGGCTACTACGTCCACACCTGCGTGCTGGAAAGCGGCATTGTGAAGGTGGGCGATGTGCTGACCGCACAGGTGGACAAGGGCTACCGCATGGCCATTGCCCGCAACCACACCGCTACCCACCTGCTGCAGGCTGCCCTGCGTGAGGTGCTGGGCGACCATGTGCATCAGGCTGGTTCCTATCAGGATGCCTCCATCACCCACTTCGACTTTACCCACTTCAGCGCCGTGACCCCCGAGGAGCTGGCACGGGTGCAGAAGATCGTCAATGATAAGATCTTTGACTCCATGAACGTCACCGTGCAGGAGATGCCGGTGGAGGAAGCCAAGAAGCTGGGCGCAATGGCTCTGTTTGGCGAAAAGTACGGCAAGGTGGTCCGCGTGGTGGATATCGAGGGCTGGTCTACCGAGTTCTGCGGCGGCACCCACGTCAAGAACACCGCCCAGATCGGCGGCTTCAAGATCGTCAGCGAGTCCTCTGTGGCTGCCGGCATCCGCCGTATCGAGGCTGTCACCGGCCGCAACCTGCTGATCCGTGCAAACCTGCAGGAGGCCATGCTGCATGATGTGGCCAACACCCTCAAGGCCAACAACGTGGCTGCTCTGCCCGCCCGTGCCGAGGCTGTGATGGCTGAGAACAAGGCCATGAGCCGCGAGTTGGAGGAGATGAAGGCAAAGATCGCCGCCTCTAAGGTGGACAGCCTGTTCGACAATGCTGAGGAAGCAGACGGCGTGAAGATCGCCTCTGCATACTTTACCGGTACCACCGGCGACACCCTGCGCGGTATGTGCGACAGCATCCGCGACAAGGCCGTGAACCCCGTGGTGGCTGTTCTGGTGGGCAAGGCCGAGGATAAGATCACCATGGCTGTTACCGTGAATAAGCTGGCACAGGAAAAGGGTCTCAAGGCCGGTGTGCTGGTCAAGGAACTGTCCGCTATTGCCGGCGGCAAGGGCGGCGGCAAGCCGGACTTTGCAATGGCCGGTCTGAAGGACGAGACCAAGATCGATGAGGCACTGGCTGCTGTGAGCGCTATTGTCAAGAAGGCTCTGGGCTAAAAAGATCCATGTCCCGCGCCCGGCGCCGGATGCGCGCCGGGGCGGCGGGCTTTTGTAGAAGCAGGAAGGAGTGTTCCCCATGGAAGATTGTCTGTTTTGCATGATCGCAGAGGGAAAGATCCCCTCTAAAAAGCTGTACGAGGATGACCAGGTGGTGGCATTCTACGACATCAACCCGCAGGCAAAGGTGCATTTCCTTGTGGTTCCCCGCAAGCACATCTCCTCTGCTGCTGCGCTGACCGAGGAGGATGGTGCCCTGCTGGGTCACATCTTCACCGTCATCGCAAAGCTGGCCAAGGAGCAGGGGCTGGAAAACGGCTACCGCATCATCTCCAACGTGGGCGAGGACGCAGGCCAGACCGTGAAGCATCTGCATTTCCATGTTCTGGGCGGCGAAAAACTGCCTGTCTGATTCCAATACGAAAGGGAGATTTTTGATTATGGCTGAAACTTATACCCTGCACGTTGCAGGCCTGACCCGTGAGTTGACCATCTGCAAGGTGAACGACCACATGGACATTGCCGCTTTTATCATGCTGGGTGATGCCGAGCTGACCGTGGCTGCCGCTGGGGAGTTGCTGAAGAAGTGCCCGGATTTTGATATCCTGCTCACCGCCGAGGCCAAGGGCATCCCGCTGGCGCACGAGATGAGCCGCCAGAGCGGCAAGCCCTATATCTGCGCCCGCAAGGGGGTCAAGCTGTATATGCCGGACCCAGTTGTGGTGGAGGACCAGTCCATTACCACTGCCGGTAAGCAGAAGCTGGTCATCGACCGCAAGGAACTGGAAAAGATGAACGGCAAGCGGGTGCTGGTGGTGGACGATGTCATCTCCACCGGCGGCTCTCTGAAGGCGCTGGACGCGCTGGCAGAAAAGACCCAGTGCACCATCGTGGGTCAGGCCGCTGTTCTGGCCGAGGGCGACGCTGCTGAGCGCAAGGATATCATCTTCCTTGAGCCGCTGCCCCTGTTCTTCCACTAAGCCGGGATGCGCCGCCCGCTCTGCGCGTTCTGCGCCGGAATGATGGGCCTTAGTTTCCTGTGGACTTTTTTGCCGCAAACGGAGTTTTTTATGCCGTTTGCGGCATTTTTTGTTGCCTTTTTGCTGCTGCTCTGCATCCCGTGCCGCAGCCGTAAGCTGGCGCTTTGTCTGCTGTTGGGCGCACTGGCGGGGGTTTGCGCGGTGTACACCACGAGCGCCCGGCTGGAGCGCGCCCGTGCAAATTACGCCGGGCGCACCGTGCTGCTGACTGCCGAGGTGGAACGCGCGGACAGCAGCTATTTTTCGGACACAGTGGATGCGACCCTGTGGGTGGAAAACGTGAACAACAGCCCGGCGGGCTTCCACATAGCCTGTGCAGAACTGCCCGCCTGCGCGGCAGGGCAGCGGGTGCAGGGCTGGTTCACGCTGTCAGCACCGGATGAAGCGGAACGGACGGCGCAGTATGCGGACGGCATCGCCCTGCAGGCAGAACTGTTGGCAGAAAAGCCGCAGCTCACCGTGCTGGGCGAGAGCGGCAGCTTCCGTGCCCGCACCCACCGCTTGCAGCAAAAGCTGAGCGAGAGCCTGCGCCGGGCCATGCGCCGGGACACCGGCGGTGTGCTGGCTGCTATGACGGTAGGAGACCGCAGCGGGCTTTCGGCACAGCTGCGCCGCGCCTACCGTGGCGCGGGGCTTTCCCATGTGCTGGTGGTCAGCGGAATGCACGTTTCCATCCTGTGCGGGGATATCCTGAGCGTTTTGCTGCCCTATCGCTGGGAGCAGAACTACCGCAGCCGCAAGCGGCGCACGGTCTGGAAAAGCCTGCTGGCGCTGGTGCTGATGGGCGTGACCGGCTTTACACCCTCGGTGTGCCGCGCGGCCGTGGCGGTATGGGTCAGCGCCTTGGGCGTGTGGGTGTGGGGACCGGCAGATGTCCTCACCTCGCTGGCGGCGGCAGGCATCCTGATGACCGCCGCCAACAGCTATGCGGTGTGGGATATCGGCTTTGAACTTTCCTTTGCGGCAGTGGTGGGCACGGTGGCGGGCAACGCCTGCATCCGCCGGATGCGGGACGCCCACGACAGACGGTTTTGGATCAAAGCCGGGGAGAACCTGCAAAAGCCGGTCAGACGCCCGTGGTTCAACAGACTGCCGGAGCGGCTTCAGGGTCTTGCAGAGAGCGCCTGCATTGCCGCCTGCGCCTCGGCGGCTACCTTCCCGGTGCTGGTACTGCGGGGCTTGAGCGTCAGCGCGTGGGCGGCGGCCTCCAGCATCGCAGTGCTGTGGATGGTGCAGCCGCTGCTTTTGCTGGGGCTGGCAGTGGCTTTTGCAGGGCTGGTGCCGTGGCTGGCACCGGTGCACGGAGTGCTCTCCCGGGCGGCAGACCTGCTCACAGGGCTATTGAACGGCTGGGCGGTCTGGCTCAGCACAAAACCCGGCGGCAGCATCTACTTTGATACCGCCTACGCAGCGCTGGTCTGTCTGCTGCTGTGCGGGCTTGGGGTGTTGGCTTTCCGCTGGCGGGTGCGTCTGCGGGTGGCTCTGCCGGGCATTCTGCTGGCGGCAGCAGTGAGCATCGGGCTGGGCAACGCGCTCAGCCGGGACGTGGTGCACATTGACCTTGTGGGCAGTGCACAGGCACCTGCGGTAGTGGTTGCCCAGAACGACCGGGCGGTGGTGCTGTTCCGGGGCGGCAGCGCCGCCCAGCGTGCGGTGGAAAACCAGCTGACGCGGCGGGGCGTGCGCACCGTGGAGTTGGTGGCAGACCTGCGCATGAACGCAAAAACCGCCTGTACCCTGCCCGCGCAGCAGGGCATCCGGGCAGAGCGCCTGCCGGTGAACACGGCACGCAAGCTGCGCTGCACTCCGGCAGCGGTGGAACTGCTGCGCACCCGGGAAGGGTGTCTTGTGCGGCTGAGCATCGGCAACCGGCAGTTTGCAATCTTAAGCGGCAGGGCAGAACTGGCGCAGCCGCTGCAAACGGAGTGGCTGGTGGCCTCGGCCAAAAAACCGGAGACGGTGCGGTACCAAAAGCTGCTGGCACTGCGCAGCTACAGCTGGATGACACCGGAGGAGCAGTACACCGCCTCCCTCAGCCTGCGCCGCACCGGCGGCGAAAGGCTAGGGTAGCGCTTTGCAATCCGGGCCGAGTGTGGTACAATACAAGGAGCAATTTATAACAGGAAAGGGGCGTTTGTATGGCTACGGAAGCAAAACTCCGGCAGCTGGCCGACAAGGGCTGCCCGGTCTACTATTTTTATTCCAGCGAGCGGTATCTGGTGCGGCAGGCAGTGGCGGCGATGGTGCGGGTGCTGTCGGCAGACAGCGACGAGGACGCTACCATACTGGATGGCGCTGCCCCGGAACTGGAGCAACTCATCATGGCGGCGGGTACCATCTCATTTTTTGGTACCCGGCGCGTGGTGGTGCTGCCGGAAATAGACCCCGCCGCCTACGGCAGCAAGGACTTGGACGAGCTGTGCAGCACCCTTTCCAGCTTGGAAAACGCCGTGGCGGTGCTGGGCAGCGTGTTCCCGCTGGAACGCGGAAAACTCAAGCTGGGCAAGCAGGCGCAAAAGCTGCAAGCTCAGTGCAAGGCCATTGGCTACACGGAAGAACTGGCAAAGCCCCGCCCCTTTGAGCTTAAAAATCTGATGATGGAACGTGCAAAGGCGCAGGACACAGCCCTGCCGGACGGCGCTGCCACTGCATTGCTGGAGCGCTGCGGCGAGGACCCTTTTCTGCTGGAAAACGAGGTGGACAAGCTTTGTGCCCTGTCCGGCTACCAGACCGTGAGTGCCTCCATGGTGGCAGAGATGGGCACGGTGAGCCTTGAAGCGGACGTGTTCGAGATGATCCGCATGATCACCGCCAAAAACGCCACCGGAGCCTGCAAAAAGCTGCAGACCCTGCTGCGGCTGCAGCAGGAGCCCATTGCCATTACAGCGGCCATGATCGGCAGCTATGTGGACCTGTACCGGGTAAAGCTTGGAGCGGCAAAGCGGAAAAATTACAGTGCAGTGCACAAAGATTTTGGCTATAAGGGCAGCGACTACCGGCTGAAGCGCTCGGCAGAGACCGCCGCCCACTACACCCTACCCCAGCTGGAGGCCTGCTTGCAGGTGCTGCTGGAGCTGGATCAGAGCCTGAAAAGCCAGCCTGTGGCGGCGCAGACACTGCTGGAAACAGCACTGTGCCGTCTGGCGCTGGCGGGGAGCGGAAGATGATGCAAAGCGAGATGATCCATACCGACCGGGTGCTGATCGTGGAGGGCAAGTACGATGCCGTCCGTCTGGCGCACCTGACCGATGCCATGATCCTGTTGACGGATGGTTTTGGCATTTATAAAGACAAACAGCGCCAGCAGCTGTTTCGGGCGCTGGCGCAGAAAAACGGTTTGATCTTACTCACGGATTCGGACGCGGCAGGCTTCCGCATCCGCAATTACATCACCAACATGGTGGGCGCGCAGAACGTGGTGCAGGCCTATGTGCCCGCCATCCACGGCAAGGAAAAGCGCAAGGCGCAGCCCGGCAAGGAGGGCTTGCTGGGGGTAGAGGGCGTGGACGACGCCCTTGTGCGGCAGGCACTGCTGGACGCCTTGGGCGCGGAAGCCGGTGCCGCGCCGGTGCGTCCGGCGGGGCGGCAGATCACCTACACCGACCTATATGAGTGGGGGCTTTCCGGCAAGCCCGGCAGCGCCGAGCGCAAGGCTAGACTCTTGAATGCGCTGGGGCTGCCGCCGCGCCTTTCTAAAAAGGAACTGGTGGAGGCTTTCAACCGGCTATATACTTTTGAACAACTGGACGAATTGCAGTTGAAAATTTTGCAGGAGTGAAACCTAGCTGTTTTTGCCCCACGCCAGCCGCAGCAGTTCCAGCGCGTGGGTCTCCAGCCGGGAAACGTAGCTGCGGCTGATGCCCAGCAGCCCGGCGGTCTCCAGCTGGGTCAGGGGCGGCTGCCCGGCCAGCCCGTACCGCAGCAGTAAGATCTGCCGCTCCCGGGCGGGCAGGGTGTCCAGCAGCTGCCGCAACCGCCGGACATCCTCCTGCCGCTCACAGCTGTCCTCCATGCAAAAGCCGTCCTGTATCACGTCCGCTAAGGTCAGCGCCGAGTCTCCGTCTGCCTCCAAGGCTTCTTGCAGGGAGACGGTCTGCCCGCTCTTGCGCTCCCGCCGGAACTGCATGCGGATCTCGTTTTCAATGCAGCGGCTTGCATAAGTGGAAAACCGCGCCTTGCGTGTGGCATCAAAGGTATCTACCGCTTTCATCAGCCCGATGGTGCCGATGGAAACAAGATCCTCCTGATCGCCCGGCAGGGCGTAATATTTTTTTACGATGTGCGCCACCAGCCGCAGATTGTGCCGGATCAGCTTTTCCCGGGCGGCGGCATCCCCGGCGCGCAGGGCGCTGAAGGCGGCGGCTTCTTCCCGGGCTGTGAGCGGACGCGGAAAGCAGCCGCTTTCCAGATGGAGCGCCAGAAACAGAAATTTTGTGGCGAAAAATTGCAGTAAGGTCAGCAGCACACGATATCCCTCCCGGTACATAGTTGTTAGATTGTATGAGCCGGGGCGCGGATAGTTGCCGGAGAAGCCTTTTGTGCGCGGTATCTTTTCCGCAGGAAAAAAGCGTGGTATATTGAGGGGGATAACGCGGAAGTTATGGAGGAAAATCAAATGGATATTTGGGAAAGAATGTATGAGAAGGCGAAAGAGCAATATCATCCAGAGGAAGTATCTCCCTTTATATACGCGCACAATGTAGTTTGTGCAATAGAAGCTGAAAACGGAGATATCTATACGGGATTCTGCATTGAAAGCTGCAGCGGAGTGATGAATATTTGTGCCGATAGACTTGCCGCACTGAATATGTATGCTAACAGTGGTCAGACAAGAATGAAAAGATTTATAGCGTTCCGCGACAGTGCGCCAAACGGAGGTGGGAGCGGTATGCCATGTGGTGCTTGTCAGGAATTCTTTTATCAATTAAATGAATCAAACGAAGATATGGAAATCATGGTCGATTATGAAAAACGAGAAACTGTAACATTAAAAGAACTTATGCCGAATTGGTGGGGAAAGGAACGTTACGCTGCGGCAAAGAGGAATTGACAACTTCGCGTTTGTGGAGCGAAGCGGAACAATGAAAGCCCCAGTGGGGCTTTTAAGCGACAGAACGGTCTTGCGCAGCAAGATGGAGGGGCCTCGCCCCGACAAGTTCCCATTTATCGAGTGACGAAAACAATACATCCTTCTGCGGACAACCCCAAAACGGTTGTCCGCTTTTTTTATACGCTGAAATCTGAAAAAAAGACAAAATGCCAAGCAAAACTGAAAAATATCTCATCCTTTCCCGTTACTTTTGGTAGCACAACATGCTTTTAAATATGTACGTTTTTCAATGGATGCAAAGTGAGCAATGATTTCCCACTCTAGTTGACTTGTCCACCGATGCCAAAACGCTGTACGGCATCCTGTTGGACCGCATGGGGCTGTCGGTGAAAAACGGATGGCTGGATGAGCAGGGAAGGGTGTATATCATTTTTCCTGTGCAGGAAGTGATGGATGCACTGGGCTGCGCAGACAACAAGGCAACCAAACTGTTCCGGGAATTGGAAAAGTTTGGTCTGATTGAGCGCAAACGGCGCGGGCTGGGAAAACCCAATCTGATTTACGTCAAAAACTTTGCAGACCCGCGTTTCCGGAATCGTGAAAAGAACGGTTCCGGTGCCGCGGATTCAGCGCAGCAGGAAACGGCAAAATCACGAGGAAATAAGACTGAGTGGAATAAAACCGAGGGGAGTGAACCTGATCCTTTCTCTTCCGACGCGGAGGACGAACCGGATGAGCGCACACGGCTGGAAGCGTATTTTATGCAGTCGTCGGAGGTGGACTTGCTGCTCCGGGCCTGCCCGGATGAGGAGGACACTATCTATCAGATCGTGGATTTGCTTGTGGATACCTGTTCCACCAAACGCAAGCTGCTGCGGGTGGCAGGGGATGACAAGCCTGCGGAGGTCGTGCGCAGCCGATTCATGAAGCTGAATCCGCAAAATGGCATTGGATGGTTATTGTCTGAACCTTGACCTGCTGCAGCTGCGCCGGATGTCGTACCTGCTTCAGAATTGCAGCAACAATCTGAATCAGGTGGCAAAACGTGTGAATGAAAGCAATCAGCTTTATGCTGCAGACATTGAAGATTTGCGGCATCGGCTGGACGAGCTGATTGGCATCGGAAAACAGATTCTTTCCAAACTGTCTGAACTTTAACTTTTTTCCGCAGAGAGGAGCTGCGGATTACATATCGATTGACATCCTTGCAATGGATGCGGAGATACCTTTATAATAAGGGCGAAAGGCAGGTGCTCGATATGAGGTTCATTTTTAAGATGGTCATTCTTCCGTTTTCGCTGCTTACGGCTTTCCTTGCGCTGATGCTGAAATTGACATTGAATCTGTCGGCATTTGTGCTTGCGCTGCCGATGCTGTATATTTTTGGCTGCGGACTTTATACTCTTTATTGTAGGGAATGGACACAGTTCCTGATCCTTTTTGTGGCAGAGTTCGGATGCTTTTTGCTCATCGTGGCAGGAACGGCGCTTGTGGAAGCCGTCGAGCGATTCAGCGAATGGCTTGCGGAACTGTAATGGAGAAAACGATGGATAAAGATAAAATGCTGGATTATTTCAATGACCGTGAGGCAACGCTTTTTCGGGATGAATTGGGAAGCAATGCACGGTATCACGAACTCCTGCAGAAAAAACTGGCAGCGGAAGACGCACACCGGAAAATGGTGGGCGAAGCAGTATGGAAGCAGTATCTTCAGCTGGATGAGCTCTGCAATGAGCTGGAAAGCGTACGATATCAGGCGATGTATCTGGCCGGTGCCGCTGATTTTGAAAAGTTGTTCCGTCAATCCTGATGGATGATGTGCCGCCTTCGGGCGGCTTTTTCTTTATGGGGGTGGTTTGAGGTGGCAGCAACACGGCTGATTGCGCTGCACAAAAACAAGGGCATGACCGTTGCGGCCTGCCTGAAAAATCGCACGGACTATATCGAAAACCCGGACAAGACTGAGCAGGGGCAGTTTGTCAGCAGCTATGCTTGTAGCGCCCTGACGGCAGATGAAGAATTTATGCTCACCAAGCGGCAGTACGACCTTGTGAACGGACGCAGGCAGAAAAGTGATGTGATCGCTTATCAGATACGGCAGTCCTTCAAACCCGGAGAAATCACCGCTGAAGAAGCCAACAAAGTAGGTTATGAGTTGGCGATGCGCTTTACAAAAGGCAAGTATGCTTTTCTGGTTGCTACGCACACCGACCGGGAGCATATTCACAACCATGTGATCTTCAACTCCACAGCGTTGGATGCGGAGTTCGCAGAGCTGCTGACCAAGAAGAAAGCAGCCTACCCGGACTACCGCAAAGCACGGGACGAGATGCAGGAACTGGTCCGGGCACAGAAAAATGTGGAGCGATTTCTTGCGGAGGAAAAGGACACCACCGAGAAAACGCAGATCCGATAAACGGATAGCGTCGAGAAGACTGTTACCTTTTGGCCAAATAACTCGGGTCTTTTTGTTGTAGCTTGTGCAACAGCCCCTGTTCAATCTGTATACAACTTCCCCACAATATAAGCGTTTTTGTTTACTTTTCCGTCACAGTTATGATATAATAATACAATCTATAAAGATGCAGAGTTGTATCCGAAGTGGAGTGGCGCTGCATTCGTTCTGATTTGGAGGCAGCGCTTATGCATCCACTGCTCATTCTAGTTTTAATTTTTGATGTGCTCATTGCCGTTTCGTCGGTGCTGAACCTTGTGAACATGATGCGGGTAAACCTGCTGGTGGAAGAACGCAAAGCGGAAGCATTCACCGTGGAGCGCGTGCGCGTGAGCAAGGCAGCAGCCGGAAAGGGCGGCATCCTTACCTCCTATTTTGGCGTGTATACTTGTCCGGGCGAAACTGGCAAGGGTGAATTCACCTCTACAAACCCCTACGGCAGCGAGGTCGCTGTACCTGAAACCACTACCGTAGTGCCCATGAAGGCTTCCGGCGTGCTGGAAAAATGCGATATTTCCGCCCATCTGCGCCGCCGTCTTGTGCCGCTGTGGCTCACGGCGCTGGGCTTCTCGGTGCTGCTGGCGGCATTCGTCAACGCATAAATCAGACACATCCATGTATTTTCGGCGTTCTTCGCCGGGAAAATATAATTCTGTAAAGGAAGGAAATTATGGAACTACTCAAATTACTTGGCATTGTCATCGTCATCGTCGGCTTTGCGCTGAAGCTGGACTCCATTCTCGTCATTCTGGCTGCAGCCGTTGTGACTGCGATCGTGGGCGGTCTGGGTCCTGTCACCCTGCTGGAGACCCTTGGTAGCACCTTTGTGGCCAACCGCAGCATGGCAATTTTTATTATTATCATGCTGGTCACTGGCACTCTGGAGCGCAACGGCCTGCGTGAGGCAGCTGCGGCTCTGATCGGCAAGTTCAAGGGCGCGACCTCCGGTCTGGTCATTGGTATTTACGGTGTTATGCGTGCGATCTTTGCCGCCTTCAATGTGGGCTTTGGCGGCGTGGCCGGCTTTGTCCGCCCGGTGATCATGCCTATGGCGGAAGGTGCCATTGTGGCGCGGGGCTATGAACCGAACGAGGATCATGTTGAGGAGCTGAAGGGCATGGCTTCCGGCATGGAGAACGTGACCTGGTTCTTTGGTCAGGTACTGTTTGTGGGCGGCTCCGGCGCACTGCTGGTGCAGAGCACCCTGGCCGGCTTGGGCATTGAAGTGGAGCTGGCCCCGCTGGCTGCCATTGAAGTGCCGGTGTGCATCATTGCTACCACCGTTGCGATCGTGTTCTACATCATCAAGGACCGCAAGATGGTTCAGAAGTACTATAAATAAGGGAGGACAGAAGAATGAGCTTTTTTACAAGTGCTGATGTCACCCTCGCCAATAAGGTAATGGAAGTCATCTACATCATTATCGGCCTGCTGTGCATCAACTGTGGCGTGAAGAACCTGAAGGACAAAGAGAACTCCGAGCCTGTGGGCACCTTTATTTTCTGGGCTGCTCTGGGCGTTGTGATCGCACTGGGCCGCTGGCTGCCCGCTCTGGTAAGCGGTATTCTGGTCGTTGTCATGTGCCTGCCCGCCATCTTCAAGAAGGTGAAGAAGGGTGCCGTCTCTGCTGCTACCAAGGCTGAGACCGAGGCTGCCTATGAGAAGATCGGCATGAAGATCTTTGCTCCTACCCTGAGCATCGGCGTGATGGCTGTTATCTGCGCCATCACCGGTCTGGGCATCGGCCTGTCTGCTCTGAACGGCGTTGCCATCGGCGTGCTGGTATCCATCATCCTGCTGATGATCATGAACAAGGAGAACAAGCCCTCCACCTTCCTGAACGATTCCGAACGTATGCTGTCCACCGTCGGTCCCTTGTCCATGCTGCCCATGCTGCTGGCGTGTCTGGGCACCATCTTCACCAAGGCTGGTGTCGGCGACGTGATTTCTGACATCGTCAGCCACATCGTCCCGGAGGGCAATGTGAACGCCGGTATTGTGGTGTACGCCATTGGCATGATGCTGTTCACTATGATCATGGGCAACGCCTACGCTGCCATCACTGTTATGACCGTGGGCATTGGCTATCCGTTCGTTCTGGCACACGGTGCAAACCCCACCGTTATTGGTATGCTGGCCCTGACCTGCGGCTTCTGCGGCACCCTGTGCACCCCAATGGCTGCAAACTTTAACACCGTGCCTGTCGCTCTGCTGGACATGAAGAAGCCCATGGGCGTTATCAAAAATCAGGTGCCTGTTGCGATCATCATGCTGGTCGTCCAGATCGTTGTGATGATCATGCTGAAGTGATCGTCTGTCCCGCTGTAACCTGTAGTTTTTAAAATTAGATCGAGTGATTGAATGGAACAAGCAATGCAGCACGGTGCCAACATTATTGTCAAAGACTGGGTCCGGCTCCGTACAAGAGAACGTCTTTTAATCGTATCCAGCCTGAATTATGCCGCAGAAGTGCAGGCCATGCAGACAACTGCCAAAGCGGTGGGGGCCACCGCTGAGGTTTTGTTGCTGGACGACCTGCATGAACAGGTGGGCCAGTACTTTGATGACCACGAGGACGCTTTTGACCCCTACGATGCCGTGATCGGTGCAACGGAATATTCGCTGATCACTACGCGGGCGGTCAAGCGGGTGGTGCAGCGGCGGCACAGGTTTCTCTCGCTGCCGCTGAGCACAAACAACGGCCAGTCGCTGCTGAGTTACGACTTTTTGAACATGAGCCTGCCCAAAAGCCGCATTATGGCCAGCATCATTATGAACTGCTACCAGAATGCCAGTAAGATCCATGTGACAACCGACCTTGGCACGAATCTGGATTTTACCATTGAAGGGCGCACTCCCGGTTTCTTCAACGGCTGCTGCCGCGATGGCAACGGTCTGGCATCCTCCAGCGTGGAGGTGTATGTGGCCCCGGTGGAGACCGAGACCAGCGGCACCCTGATCCTGGATGGTTCCATGGGCTACATCGGCGTGGTATCCAGCCCGGTGCGGGTGGAGCTGCAGCACGGCAAGATCGTGGACATTGAGGATAACGAGAGCGGCAGACGGCTCAAACAGTTTCTGCAACGTTTCAAGGACCCTGAAGATATGGTGGTGGCTGCAGAGTTCGGCATCGGGCTGAACACCCACTCCCACTGCGACGGCAACTGCTATATTGAGGACGAATCCACCTACGGCACCTTCCACATTGGTTTTGGACGCAACATCGCCCTTGGCGGTGTGCAGGATGCTACCGGACACTTCGATCTGGTCACCCATGACCCCAACATCTATGTGGACAACCGCATGATCATGGATCACGGACAACTGACCGTTCTGGAGCCATCCATTTATATCTGAGAAAGAAGGTAATTCATTATGAAAATCCTGATTACTGGTTTTGATCCCTTTGGCGGCGAGTCCGTCAACCCTGCTTTTGAAGCTGTGAAGCTGCTGCCCGACACCATTGCCGGTGCCCAGATCATCAAGCAGGAAGTTCCTACCGAGTTTGGCCGCGCCGGTGAAGTGCTGGAAGCTGCCATGAACGCCTCGAAGCCCGATGTGGTCATCTGCATCGGTCAGGCAGGTGGCCGTTCCGCCATCACCCCGGAGAAGGTGGGCATCAATATCATGGATGGCCGCATCCCGGATAACGCCGGTTACCAGCCCGTGGATGTGACCATCCGCGAGGACGGCGAGACCGCATACTTCACTTCCTTGCCTGTGAAGGCCATGGTGCAGAAGATGAAGGATGCCGGCATTCCGGCTGCCCTGTCCTACACTGCAGGCTCCTATGTGTGCAACTACCTGATGTACACCCTGCTGTACCTCATCGACAAGAAGTTCCCCGGCGTGCGTGGCGGCTTCATCCATGTGCCTTACGCCATGGAGCAGGTCGTGAATAAGCCGCTGGGCACCCCCAGCATGGATCTGCACCAGATCGCACGCGGTCTGGAAAAGGCTGTGGAAGCCATTGTGGAAAGTGACAGCGACATCGCTGTGAACATGGGCACCACCCACTGAGTTTAAACAAAGAAGGAGCTGTTGCAATGTGACAGCTCCTATTTTTATACGAACAGGCGTAAGAATCAAACGGCATCAATATGATGCCTACCGCAAAATACGGAATGAGATGCAACAATTGATGAAAGCACAGAAAAATGTGGAGTTGTTTTTTGCGGAGGACAAGAGCAATCTCCGACCGCAGCATACCCGATAAATGAATACCGCCGAGGAGCTTTCCCAGTTGGGAGGCATCCTCGGCGGCTTTTTTGTATATAGGGCAGCAATTCTTGACCGTCTTTTGTAAAGGTGATGAGTTACGAGATGGAGCACAGCTTTCTCCGCAATGATCTCGATTGAAAACAACTGCACATAGAAAGCAAAAAAGGAATATTCTTACTTGTCAATTTGCTGTAGAAAATCACCTGAGTTTGGGCAAAATTGATAAAGTGAAAAAGAAACCCGTTTCCATCTTGACACTCCACAAAGAATATGGTATTGTAATTAAGCATAGAATAAATTTCCATTCAAGTGTTTAATTTGTTCGTGCCTTACAAAAAAGAAAATTGTACGTGAGCAGCGTCGTTGGATTGTTACCGTTTGGCGGGCTAGACCAACTCTGCATAGCACAAGCCGAAAGCGTGTTTCAGCCTTCGGTATGTTTGCTGTGTCAAGGATGGTCTTTTTTTATTGCCTTTTTCAACCTGAGGAGGAGAAACAATGCAATATACCGTCAAAAAACCGATCAACAACAACATTCTGCGCGTGGTGGACCCCACGGGCTGTGAGTTGATCGTCACCGGGCGCGGTCTGGGCTTTGGCGTTAAGCCGGGCTATAAAATCGAGGCTGAAACCGTGGAGCGCAGCTACCGCATGACCAGCCCTGCCGTGCAGCAGAAGTTGGTGGAACTTCTGGAACAGATCCCGTATGAGCATCTGCTGCTCACCGATGAGCTGGTGGCAATGATCCGCAGCCGGGTGAACTACCCGCTGAACGAAAGCCTGCTCATCACGCTGGCCGACCACATCAGCTTTGCCATCCAGCGCAGCGAGCAGGGGATTCGCTTTTCCAACCCGCTGATGGCTCCCATTCGGGAATTTTACCCGGAAGAGTATCGCCTTGGTATGGAGTGCCTTGCCACCATCCGCCAGCGCTGCCATGCAGACCTTTCGGACGACGAGGGCGGCTTCATTGCGCTGCACATCGTCAACGCAGAGCTCAACACCACCATGAGCGTGGTGAACGATGTCACCCGCTTTGTGGATGGCTGCGTGCAGGTAGTGGAATACTTTTACAACTGCCATTTTGACCGGGATGCACTGGATTTCAGCCGCTTTACAGTACATTTGCGCTTTTTTGCGCAACGCGTATTTCAAGGAAAACAGGAACAGGAAAACGATACCCACGACGAAGTGTTCCGCGCCCTGATTGCCCGCAATTGCAGCGAACACTACAAATGCGCCTGCTGCATTGCGGAGTATGTCCGCAACACCTGGCACAAGGAGCTTTCGGACGAGGAACTGGTGTTCCTTACGATCCATCTGAAACGGATTCGGATGGGGAAGTAAGCTTTCTTGCTCCACCTTTGATTCTCCACAGGTCTTTCCTGTGTGGATATATATGCTGGATACGAACTTGAGAAAAGGAGAACTGAAGATGAAAGACAAAATCTTTGGCGTGCTGCAGCGCGTGGGACGCAGCTTTATGCTGCCCATTGCACTGCTGCCTGTAGCGGGCCTGCTGCTGGGTATCGGCAGCTCGTTCACCAACGAAACCATGCTGGCGGCCTATGGCCTGAACAGCGTCATCCACCCCGGTACCCTGATCTACACCATTCTGGACGT
>CAKSVD010000010.1 GCA_934503275.1 uncultured Faecalibacterium sp. | reverse complement strand
GTGAACCATGGGTCTGCCACTTCACGGGGATGATCCGTATGCGCCATCAGCAGCGAGACTTTATGCTGTGGGTCTCCGCCGACAAGCCGCAGGATGTCGCACAGATTACTTTCGTCCATGCCAATCAGATGATCATACCGTGCATAATCCAGCCGGGTCATCTGCCGGGCTGTCTTGCCGTTGCAGTCGATGCCATGTTCTGCCAGCTTCTGCCGTGCAGGAGGATAGACCGGATTTCCGATTTCCCATGCACTGGTGGCGGCTGATGCGATTTCAAATTGCTCGGATAGTCCTGCCTTGGACGTAAGGTCTTTCATCACATACTCCGCCATCGGGCTTCGGCAGATATTTCCGAGACAAATAAATAAGATCCTGGTCATGCCGGGTCGTTCTCCTTTTGGCTTACAAAAGCATAGCCGCCGTGGGTAGTGCGGATAAAGCTACCGCAGCCGGCCAGCTTCTTTCGCAGATTGGAAACGGTATTTGCCACGACCTTTAAGGTGTCGTCACAGCTTTGTCCCCACACAGCACGGAAAAGCTCTTCTTTTGAGAAGATTTGTCCTTCGTGGGAGGCAAGCATCAGCAGCAAATCGAACTCCAGTCGTGTAAGGGAGACTTTTCTGCCGTTGCACGACACTTCGTGGGTCATTCCGTCCAGTGTAAGCCCCGGAAGAACCAACTTCTCCCATGAATCAATGGATATTTGCTCTGCCTCGATGTGCTCTCGTTCCAGAAGCATCCGGATCTTCTGCTCCAATTCCGGGTCAGGCTGTCGGGTCTTTATAACGATCATGGCAAACTCCTGCGTGTATTTTACTCTGCGGCGGTATCCATTTCCCGGAGCAGGTTTACCATCTCGATGGCACTGACTGCACAGTCATAGCCTTTATTACCTGCTTTGGTGCCTGCCCGCTCGATGGCCTGTTCGATGTTTTCGGTGGTCAGAACACCAAAGAGGACGGGAACCCCGCTTTCCAGCGAGACCGTGGCAATGCCTTTGGAAACCTCATTGCACACATAGTCGTAATGGCTGGTAGAACCGCGAATCACGGCACCAAGGCAGATCACAGCATCGTACTTTCCGCTTTTTGCCATTTTAGAGGCGACCAGTGGGATCTCAAAAGCACCCGGAACCCATGCAACATGAATATCAGCGTCCTGCACATCGTGCCGAAGCAGACCATCCATTGCTCCGCTCAGAAGTTTGGACGTGATAAATTCGTTGAATCGGGCAGCTACGATACCGACCTTGATATTCTGAGAAACCAGCTTGCCTTCAAATGTTTTCATTTTTAAATACCTCTTTCGTTGTTAATATTCCAGAAGATGCCCCATCCGTGCCTGCTTCGTTTTCAGGTAAAACAGGTCATACGGGGTCGCCGTCATCTGAATGGGTACGCGCTCGGAGATCTCCAGCCCAAACTCGGAGAGCTGATATACTTTGTCCGGGTTATTGGTAAGCAGGCGCAGGCTTTTTACGCCAAGTTCCCGGAGAATCTGTGCGCCGAGATAATACTCCCGTTCATCTCCATGGAACCCCAGAGCGAGATTGGCTTCCAGCGTATCCATGCCCTGCTCCTGAAGTTCATAGGCACGCAGTTTGTTGATCAGACCGATGCCCCGGCCTTCCTGCCGCATATAGAGCAGGATACCCCGGCCTTCTTTTTCAATCTGCGTCATGGCAGCGGCCAGCTGCTGGCCGCAGTCGCAACGCAAAGAACCAAATGTATCTCCTGTCAGGCATTCCGAGTGGACGCGGCACAGAATATTCTTTCCATCGCCAATGTCACCTTTTACCAGTGCAATGTGATGCTCTCCGTTCAGGCGGCTCACAAAACCATAAGCTCTGAAGGTGCCATACTTGGTGGGCAGGTTCACCGCCGTTACCCGATCGACCAGTTTATCGTGACACTTGCGGTACTCCTGTAAATCACGGATGGTGATGAATTTGATCTGGAAACGCTCTGCCAGCTTTGCCAGTTCAGCGGTGCGCATCATCGTGCCATCCTCCCGCATGATCTCGCAGCACAGGCCGCATTCTTTCAGCCCTGCCAGACGGCACAGGTCAACCGTTGCTTCTGTGTGACCGCTGCGCTCCAGCACACCGTTCTTTTTTGCCAGAAGGGGGAACATATGCCCCGGTCTGCGGAAATCTTCAGCTTTTGCGTGATCGTCCACACAGGCCATCGCCGTAATGGAACGCTCTGCGGCAGAAATGCCCGTAGAAGTAGAAATATGGTCGATGGACACAGTAAATGCCGTTTCATGGTTGTCGGTGTTATGCTGCACCATCTGCGGAAATTGCAACTTTCGGACAAAGGCTTCGGACATCGGCATGCAGATCAGACCTTTGCCGTGGGTCGCCATAAAGTTGATGTTTTCAGTGGTGGCAAATTCGGCAGCACAGATGAAGTCCCCCTCGTTTTCACGGTCGAGGTCATCCGTTACCAGAATGATTTTCCCTTGTTTCAGGTCTTGCAAAGCTTCGGGAATGGTATTGAAGTTCATCCTAAACTCTCCTTAAAAGCCGCAGCGCAGCAGTATTTCTTTTGTGAGCGTGTTTTGTTTCGGTGCTTCTGATGGAAGCAGCTTCTCGATATATTTTCCGATAACATCGGTTTCCAGATTGACAAAATCCCCTTTGTGCCGCTGGTTCAGGTTCGTCTGACGGACGGTGTGCGGTATCGTGGACACGGAAAAGCCCGTAGATTCCACCGCAGCCACGGTCAGGCTGATACCGTCTATTGTGATAGAGCCTTTTTCAACGACATAGCGAAGGATCGCAGAATCTGCATGAATGGTGTACCAGATGGCCGTATCGTCTTTTCGGATATTAGCAATGCGTCCGACGCCATCCACATGGCCTGCTACGATGTGTCCGCCAAAACGTCCGTTGGCCGGCATGGCACGTTCCAGATTGACAGCACTTCCAACGGTGAGCTGCGCAAGCGCAGAGCGGTTCAAGGTCTCGTGCATGACATCCGCAGCAAAGCTATCCGGGAAGAGCTGCCTGACGGTCAGACAGATGCCGTTGACGGCGATGCTGTCGCCGATCCTGGTTCCTTCCAGAACCGTTTTTGCACGAACAGTCAGTACAGCGGAATGCTGTCCCCGATTGATGGATTTTATTGTTCCGACTTCTTCCACGATTCCGGTAAACACGGGTACTCCACCTCACTTTCGATCAGGAAATCTTCGCCAAGCTGTTCCAATCGGCTGTTCTTCAGGCGGAATGCAGCATCCGGAAACGAAACACCTGCACCCTCAATGGGTGTTTTGGCATCCCTACCTCCGAACAGCTTCGGGGCGATGTAAGCCTGTACCTGCTGCACGATGCCGCTTTCCAGTGCAGACCAGTTCAAGGTTCCGCCGCCTTCCAGCAGAATGCTGTCGATCTGCTCCTGCCCCAGCTGTTCCATCAGTTGCGGAAGATTCACATGACCGCATTGCTCTTCCAGACAAAGGACTCGGCACCCGGTCTGTTGATATGCCGCCTGCTTCTCTGGGTCGCCGCAGCAGGTCGCAAGAATGGTGGGAACCTGTTTGGCGGTCATGACCACCTGTGATTGCAGCGGTGTCCGCAAATGTGTATCACAGATGATCCGGACGGGATCACGGCCACCCTCTATCCGGCAGGTCAGCAGCGGGTCATCTGCCAGAATGGTTCCGACTCCCACCATAATGCCGCGGAATCGGTGTCGCTGCCGTTGAACATGAGTCCGGGCAATTTCCCCGGTGATCCATTTGGAAGCGCCTGTGTATGTGGCGATTTTTCCGTCCATTGTCATGGCGTATTTCATGGAAACGAAGGGGCGTTTTGTGGTGATATAGTGGAAGAACACCTTGTTCAGCGCATCGCATTCCTCTTGCAGAACATTTTCGGTCACATCTATGCCGTGTGCGCGCAGGATTGCAATTCCTTTTCCGGCTACCAGCGGATTCGGGTCAGCGGAACCCACGACCACCCGGTGAATGCCCGCGTCCAGAATCGCATCCACGCAGGGCGGCTGCTTTCCGTAATGGCAGCACGGCTCCAATGTCACATACAGGGTCGCTCCCTGCGGATCTTCGGTGCAGGATGCCAGCGCATTGCGCTCCGCATGAGCCTGACCGTATTTCTGGTGCCAGCCCTGTCCGATGATCCTGCCCTCTTTTACGACCACGGCACCCACCATCGGGTTGGGCGATGTCCACCCGCAGCCCTTTTTTGCAAGCTGCAAAGCCAGACGCATATAGTCTTTGTCGTTCATCGTGTTGCCTCCAAAAGAAAAAGCCCTGAACAAAAACGTTCAGGGCAAGCCGAAAAAACACAAGGGATCCTTGTGCAAAAAAGAAAGCTCCAGAATGCAAACGCATCCCAGAGCAGCCTCCACAAGCGCAGGACCGTACGGGTTCTGCACTTGATATCTTCTTTCATCCAGACTGTACTGTCGGCTTCGGAGTTTCACCGAATCATGCCTTACGGCTCGTGGGCTGTACCACCGGTAGGGAATTGCACCCTGCCCTGAAGATTTATGATTCAATTACAGCGGCATTATAGCACGGCTTCTTTCGGATTGCAAGGGCATTCTGCAAACCGGGACGAAACCGGGATGAAGATGGTTTGAGGGTGGGAATGAAACTTTTTGGCTGTTGTTGCCTTGTCAAGAGGGCTGGCACTGTCCAGCCCTCTCTCTTTTTTCCAAAGTTTTCATTGTTTTTTCTTGCACACTGCCGAAAGTGACGTATTCTCAAAACTTTTTGTTGACACGGCTCGATTTTTGTGGTAATCTATCCCAACAATTGAATATAACATATTTTTACATATTCGTTCAGACCCTGCGGGGCTGAACATCTTGGCTTTCAGCCGTTACATAACCGACTAGCATGACCTTCCAGAAAAAGCGAAGGCAGGGCTGGTCTGTTTTGTGACGGCTTTTTTGTTGCCGTTTTGCCCGTTGCACCTTGAAAACCGCATGACCGTCTGCATGGGATACCCGGCGATGACCCCCAAGTGGGAGAGCCGGAAAACGCCGCCGGAAGGGGGCAGGAAATCTATGCAGGGAGAACGGCAGGACGTTGATTTCCCAGTTACGGTGAAAAATGATGTGGTCAAATTGACCACATCGCTTTTCCGTGACGCCAACGAAAGGACGGAATGCCTATGAGTAATTTTACCCCTGCATGGATCAAGAAAGGCTTCTTCAACGAATCCCTGTTTTGTGACGATTTTCTCAGCACCCACCAGCTCCTCTATGTAAATGGCGCATTTTTCACCCCGGACGGCAGGGTCACGGACACCATGAACCTGCGCTGTGAAATTTTCGATATGCTGCGAGACCATATCGGCGCAAATATCGCCAAACGGGTCAGCAATGTCGTGGACGTACTGAAGCTGGCGGCACAGGTGGAGGACTTCCCGCCCGTCACTGACCGTATTGCACTGGCAAACGGCACCCTGTATCTGGACGGCACCTTTCAGGAGGGCAAGCCGGAAATCGTCCGCAACCGGCTCCCGGTCAGGTATGACCCGAAAGCCCCACAGCCTGTCCATTGGCTGCGGTTCCTGTCCGACCTGCTCTACCCGGAGGACATTCCCACGGTGCAGGAGTTCATCGGCTACTGCCTGATCCCCAGCAACAAGGGGCAGCGCATGATGGTCATCAAGAGCAACGGCGGCGAGGGCAAGTCGCAGATCGGTGTGGTGCTGTCCCGGCTGTTCGGCTGCAACATGAAGGATGGCAGCATCGGCAAGATCTCGGAGAACCGCTTTGCCCGTGCTGACCTCGAACACACCCTGCTCTGCGTGGACGATGATATGCGGATGGAAGCCCTGCGCCAGACCAACTATGTCAAGTCCATCGTGACCGCACAGGGGCAGATGGACTTGGAGCGCAAGGGCAAGCAGAGTTATCAGGGCTGGATGTACGCCCGCCTGCTGGCGTTCAGCAACGGCGATCTGCAGGCTCTGTATGATCGCTCGGACGGTTTCTACCGCCGCCAGCTCATCCTGACCACCAAGGACAAGCCCCTCTCCCGTGTGGATGACCCGGACATTGCCGAGAAGATGGCGGCAGAGGTCGAGGGCATCCTGCTGTGGGCATTTGAGGGCTTGCAGCGGCTGGTGAAGAATGGCTTCCAGTTCACCGAGAGTGACCGTGCCAAGCGCAACCGGGAACTGGTGAAGCGGGACAACAACAATGTGTTCGATTTCCTCGAATCCGAGGGCTACATCCGCCTGAAGGCGGATGCCTGCACCAGCTCGAAAGAGCTGTATGAGGTCTACCGGATGTGGTGTGAGGAGAACAGCCTGAATGCGATCAAGGCCAGAGGGTTCAGCGATGCGCTGATCGCCAACCAGCGCAGGTATAATCTGGAATCCACCAACAACATCGTCAACTCGTCCGGGCGACGTGTCCGGGGCTTTTTCGGTATCGAAGCCCTTGTGCAGCCTGACCTTACGCCAAACGGTTGGCGGGTATGACCCGCTTTTGATCCCCCTATATGGCACGTTTTCGGTCTTTCGCTGCGTACGTGCGTACAGAGAACGCCGCCTGCTGTGTACGCACGTACGCAGAAAAACGCTCAAGTTCTCCTTTATAGGGGGCGTTGGCAAAGTGTCATCTTGACAGTTTGCCAAGAGTGGTAAGTGTCGGAGAGCGGCATTTACCAAATCAGAGGGTCAAAATGACCCTCTGAAAAGCCGGACGAGCTGTCCATTCAGGACAGCTTGCCCGGTGCAGGAGTGCAGAGGATGCAGTCCTTTGCCCCAGTGATATGATGCTGTGCGTCATATCCTACTGGGTATTATCTGGCGCAAAACGGCGGCAGATCCAGCAGCTTCGCTGTTGCGTTCTCCCCACCAAGCTGTTGAAACGGAGGGATGTTTATCTGAAGCTGACACGACACAATGGACGAGCCGGAAAACACGGCACCTATAACCCCAAGCACAACGACCGGAATTTCGACCTCACCAACAGCGAGCACATCGACCCCGAACGAGCCAAGGGCAACATCTACTGGGACTGCTTTCACGGTTTCCGTTCGGCTCTTGTCCCGCAAGACCCGGATGATCTGGCAGCAACCTTCTCAAATGTGGAACGGCAATTCTACGAGACCCATTACACGGCCTTCATCGAAAACCAGAACGAGCGTAACGCAAAGATCCGGAACACGGAACGTAACCGCTCCATTCCTGACCTGCTGTCCAGCCGCAAGACCTGCCCGGAGGAGACCATCTACCAACTTGGAACGCTGGATGAACACGCTTCGGGCGAAGTTCTGCTGGCGGTCGTGACGGAGTTTATTGAAGAGTTCAAGGCGAGGTTCGGAGACCATGTTCATGTACTGGACTGGGCGTTGCATCTGGATGAAAGTACACCGCATATCCACGAACGTCATGTGTTCGACTGCGAGAACAAACACGGAGAGGTCGCACCCCAGCAGGAAAAGGCGCTGGAAACACTGGGCTTTGAGCTGCCCGACCCGGACAAGCCCCTCAGCCGCCGCAACAACCGCAAGATCACCTTTGATGCCGCCTGCCGGAAGATGCTGTTCGAGATTGCAAAACGGCATGGTCTGGAATTGGAGGAAGAAGCGGAGTATGGCAACCGCAAATATTTGGAAAAGCAGGATTTCATCCTTGCCAAGCAAAAGAAGCAGCTTGCCGCCCAGCAGAACAAGCTGGACAAGCTGACCCTCAAGGTCAACGACATGGAAGCGTTGATCGATGAAGTTTCGGCTGCGGCCTACGACAAGGCGGTGGAGGTCGTGACCGATGTGGTGCGCACCGAGACCCGGAAGGAAGATATGCGGATGATCGAGGACACGAAGAAGTGGGTGCTGTCCCCGGAACGTAAGGCTCCGCAGACCACGAGAGAATACGCCGCCCACCGTTTGGACACCGTGCTGGACAAGTTCCTCAAGACCATGCAGACCACCACCGCACGTCTGCAGGAAAAGCTGCTGAAACCGGAAGTCCGGCAGAAGGGCAAGGAGCAGGTCAAGGAGAAAGCACGGGATTCGGTGCTGCAACTGCTGAACCGCTTGCAGGCGGAACAGCTGCACAAGCCCACCGCACAGCCTCGAACGAAGGGAGAGTATTCGGAGATTTGACACCCCATCGGGTACGGTCTGCGGCAGGACTGGCAATTTCCTGCCCGATCACAGACACCCGGTTACAAGGAAGTGGAGGTGCAAGTGAAAGAAGTTTGCGTTTGCGAAGCAATGAAGTCCCCAGTGGGGACTTTAAGCAACGGAACGGTCTTGCGTCAGCAAGATGGAGGGACTAAGTCCCGACAAGTTCCGATTTGGCAAAAGAGCAATCTGACCTTGGAGGAAGCGGCGGCTTACTCTGGGATCGGTATCAATAAACTGCGGTCAATGACCGATAGCGATGAATGCAAGTTCGTCCTTTGGAACGGAACCAAACGGCTTATCAAACGCCGTAAGCTGGACGAATATTTGGACAAGGCATTCTCAATCTGATGCGGTTCGAAAATTGACCGTTTGATGTTGCAGGGAGTCTTGCGTCATGGTATACTCATGGCGTAAGGCTCCTTTTCAACATTCTGTGCATGAAAAGGAGAGTTTATATGCAAAGACGTAAAGATAACAAAGGCCGTGTTCTGAAGGATGGCGAGGTCTACCGCAAGAGTGACGGGCTGTATATGTACCGTTGGACTGCGAAAAACGGGAAACGCCACACCATCTATGATGCAACCTTGGAGGGGCTGCGCGAAAAGGAAGAGAAGATCCAGCACGATTTGGCAGAGGGCATCCGCATCCCGGAGTGCAGCCTGACCCTGAATGACCTGTTTGAACTGTGGCGTAAGAACAAGGTGGGCTTGAAAGAGCATACTTTCGCCAACTACGTTTATATGTACAATCGGTTCGTCCGGGATGAGATCGGCATGATGAAGCTCAAGGACATTCGCAAGTCGGATATCCGCAGCTACTACAATGGCATCGTCCGCAATGGCAAGATGGCGTTGAACACGCTGGAAACCATCCAGAATGTTCTTCATCAGGTCTTTGCGGTGGCGGTGGACGATGAGTACATCCGTGTGAATCCCACGGATGGTGTCCTGACGGCTATAAAAGCCGCCCACCAGTACGAAACGCCCAAACGCCACGCTCTGACCCTGCCCCAGCAGCAGGCATTTCTGAATTTCATCAAGAAAACGCCGAAGTTCCAGCACTGGCTCCCGATGTTCACCTTCATGCTGGGCACCGGATGCCGTATCTCGGAAACGGTTGGCCTGTGCTGGGGCGACATCGACTTTGAAAGTGGGTTTATCACCATCCAGCACAATCTGGTGTACCATGACCACGAGGTGGGCGGCTGCTATTTCACCATGTCCACGCCCAAGACTGCCGCCGGTAAGCGGGCAATTCCGATCTTGCCCGAAGTGCGGAAGGCACTGGAGCAGGAACGCGCCAACCAGCAGGAGCTGGAACTGGTGTGCGAATATGAGATCGACGGAATCTCGGACTTCGTATTCCTGAACCGCTTCGGCCAGCCGCAGAACCCGCAGACGGTCAACCGCGCCATCAAGCGCATCAGCGTGGCATACAACGAAGCCGAACTGGAAAAGGCCGAAAAGGAAAAGCGGGAGCCGCAGCTGTTGCCGCCTTTCTCCTGCCATAATCTCCGGCACACATTCTGCACCCGGCTGTGTGAAAATGAAACCAACCTGAAGATCATTCAGGACATCATGGGACACAAGGACATCAGCACCACGATGGAGATTTACGCGGAAGCCACCAAGGAAGCCAAAGTCCATTCCTTTGCAAATCTGAACGGTAAACTGGGCATTTCGGTCTGAAATCCACTACACCAACCGCTACACCACTTTTACACCAAATCCTCGGTAACTTGTGGAGAGTTGCGTAGGGTAACGTACGGACGGGACAAAAAGGAAGCCGCATGAGTAGGCTTATAACGGAATATAAAGCTTTTCATGCGTGTTCCTTGACCTGTCCCCACGATGAAGCCGATTGAGCAGTAAATTTCCAATTTAAGCAAAATAAAGCCAGAAACTTCTTGATGTACCGAGAAGTTTCTGGCTTTTTCTTTTGATGAATTTCCAGTAAAAACTACACCATACGCCAATTTTACGCCAAATGATGTAGGATTTTGTGCAGAGCAAAAAGAGCGTTGTTCTAGTTTTGGTGTAAGAATCGGGCGTGTGGTGGATGGATGTAGAACTATAAAGGGATGCATCACAAAGCGGATTCATGGATCTGCAAACGGACGGCTGGAACTTTCCACCACAGAAGAAGTAAATGTGAAAAACATGGAGGTTTCCTTTTGAAGTGAGCGGTTTTTTGCTGTGGATGCGGGGCTGAAACTTTGCAGGAATGATTGCTCTTTAAATGCAGTCGTGATACAATAAAAATACAGAAAAGAAAACGTTTTTGGGCAGTCTGTCAAAAACGGCTTTCAGTCCCGCGCAAAGGCATCACGGGTGTATACCTTGCCGGAGATATCGTCAAGGCAGGCATCGTAGCGATTGACCAGCACAAGGGCGCACATGCGCTTGAATGCGGGCAGGTCGTTCACAACCGGGATGCCCTCAAAGCTGGAGCCGTCCGGCAGGGTGGGCTCGTAGATCACAAGGGCCGCGCCCTTGCTGCGCAGAATGTGCAGAATATCCTGAATAGAGCTCTGGCGGAAGTTGTCGCTGTTGCTCTTCATGGTCAAACGGTAGATGCCAATGGTGCCGCCGTCAGCCAGTTCCAGCGCGCGCTGTGCAATAAACGCCTTGCGGGTCTGGTTGCTGTTTACAATGGCTTCGATCAGATCCTCCGGGATGGAGCCGTAGTTGGCAAGCAGCTGCTTTGTGTCCTTGGGCAGGCAGTAGCCGCCGTAGCCAAAGCTGGGGTTGTTGTAATAGTTGCCGATGCGCGGGTCCAGACACACGCCTTGAATGATCTGCCGTGCATCCAGCCCGCGGCTTTCGGCGTAGGTGTCCAGTTCGTTGAAGTAGGCCACACGCAGTGCAAGGTAGCTGTTGGCAAACAGCTTGACGGCCTCCGCTTCCGTAAAGCCCATGAACAGCGTCGGGATGTCCGTATCCAGCGCACCTTCGGCAAGTAGTGCCGCAAATGTATGTGCGGCCTGCACCAGTGCTGGATCCCTTAGATCAGTGCCCACAAGGATACGGCTGGGGTGGAGGTTATCCTCCAGCGCACGGCCCTCGCGCAGGAACTCCGGGCTGAACAGGATGTTCTTGTAACCGGTCTTCTGCCGGATGCTTTCGGTGCAGCCAACCGGGATGGTGGAACGGATCACGACAGCAGCATGGCGGTTCACAGCCAAGACCTGTTCAATGGCCTGCTCCACCGCAGAGATGTCAAAGCGGTGCAGCGCGCTGTCGTAGTTGGTGGGCGTTGCCACCACCACAAGGTCGGCCTGCCGGTAGGCAGCGGCGGCATCCAGCGTGGCGGTGAGGTCCAGCGGCTTTTCGGCCAGATACCGGCGGATGCATTCGTCCTGCAACGGGGACTGGCGATGGTTGAGAAGTTCCACTTTTTCCGGTACGATGTCCACAGCAAGCACTTTGTGATGCTGCGCCAGAAGCACTGCCATGGAAAGGCCGACATAGCCGATGCCGGCAATGGCAATGGTGCAGGGTCTCATGGGCACAGGGCTCCTTTCAGATAAACTCTTTTTGTATCATAACACAAAATCAGACAGCTTGTCCACACGCACAGCGGCATCGTACTGGCTGTGGGTGCAGCGCTGGCCGCAGGCGTCATCTAGCTGCTGGTGTTCCTGTTCGGGCTGCTGAAACGCTGCCGCAAGGACCGAAAAGATGCCGCCCAAAACACCGACGAGCCGGAAAACAAACAGCCGTAAGGGAAGGTGACAAAGCGTGAACGACGTACAGATTCGTGTGGGCGATCTGGTATATGCAGTGTTCAAGCGCTGGAAAATGATTCTGGCGCTGGGCCTAATGGGGTTTGCCTGCGGTTTTGCACTGAGCGGCATTTCCTATTTGCAGGGCAATTACACCAGCTACGAGATCGACTGCTCTGTTGCCATCACGTCCCAGTCGGCTACGGGTGCCTTTACCGGCAATTCCAGCTACCTAACCCACAACGACTTTTATCTGGCGCAGGACCTTGTGGACGCTTCCACCTTTGTGATGAAGAGCGACCGGGTACTGCAAGCTGCCATTGACGGCGCGGGCCTTGTGTCGGTCACGCCCAAGGAGGTCTCCCGCAATCTGGACGTGAGCCGCTACAACGAGACGCAGGTGTTGCAGCTGACCCTGAACTGGAACAACGCCGATGCCGGCGTGCGGCTGATGAACGCCCTGCTGGACGCCAGCAAGGAAGTGCTGCCGGAAACGCTGATGGTAGGCTCTGTGGCGGTAATCGACCCGCCTACGGCCACCTACCTGATGGGCGGCGGCTACGCCAGCCTGTGGCTGATCTTTGGCCTGCTGGGCATCGTAGCCGGCGTGGGCGTGGCCGTGCTGGAACTGATCATGCGACCCACCCTGCTGAACCTGAAGGACGTAGAGGACATACTGGGTCTGGAAACGCTGGGCATCGTGCCCCGGGATGACGATTATTTTGCCAAGAGTACCCGTATCCTCAGCGATAAGCCCACCGATGCCAGTGCGGTGCAGAACTTTGCGTCGGCGGCGTATATCCTAAGCAACCGCTTTGGCACTAAGGAAAAGCAGCACCGCTTCTATGTGACCTCTGCCGAGGACAGCGAGGGCAAGAGCACCGTGGCGGCAAACTTGGCGTTGCAGCTCTCCGATATGGAAAAGCGCACCCTGCTGCTGGACCTGAACACCCGGGCACCAAGCCTGAGCGGAATGTTTTTACAAAACGTGGATTACAACTGCACCTTAAACGCACTGTATAATGGCGAAAGCTCGGCACAGGAGGCTGTGATCTCGCTGACCGGCTATCTGGACCTGCTGCCGCTCATTCTGGAACGCAACGCCGTGCCGTTAGACGGTACCCTGTTCAAGCTTTTGGAAGGCATTATGAAGCCCTACGAGTATGTGATCATCGATGCATCCTCGGTGGGCCGCTCCTCGGACGTGCTGCGCCTGAACCAGCTGGCAAAGAACGTGCTGTTCGTGGTGCGGTATGATACAACGCCGCTGCCCGCCGTGCAGGACGCCATTGAAAAGCTGGATAAATCCGGCGTGCGCATTCTGGGCTGTGTGGTGAACGGCGCGCAGTCCATCAGCACCTTCCAGTTCCGGCAGGACAAGGCAGAAGCGCCCCGCAAAACGGAACCGCAGCCGGACGCCGCTGTGTCCGATGTCCCCCTGCCGGAGGACCTTTTCCGCCCGGCGGAAAAAGCCGATAACGGCGCTGCAGGCTGGAAGCCCATCGGCAAGGCACAGAGCGTGATGGACGAACTGACCGATGATCTGAACCGCAGCCACGGCACTTTGAGCGATGACGAGGCCATGTGGGAGTTGCTGCGCATGGGCGCGGACGGCAGTTGGAAACAGGCGAATGGCGAGGAGGCACAGGAAGATGGAAACCCCCAGACACAGCAGCCTGCGCCGGAGCCGGAATCCCAGTCCCCGGAAACTGGGACGCAACCGGGACCAAAAGCGGACACCGAGCAGGGAACCAAGTCCAGACAGCCCGCAAAGCCCGCTGTACCCGCCGATAAACACGGAAAACGGCAGCGCGCCCGCCAGAGGGGCGGCTTCTTTGGGAACAACTACAGGAAACCGAAGCACTGAACGCCGCCAGAAACTCATCGATCTTGCCTTGGTGTTTGTTGTCCTGCTGGTGAGCATGGGCTTTCCCGGGCAGTATACCCGCCTGCTGGGCAGCGCCAGCAGCACCCTGCTGGAATACACTGCCTTTGGCTTGCAGCTGGTGCTGATGCTTTTTTCCAGCGGCAAAGGCGGCGTGATGGAGCTGCGGCTGCTGGACATCAAACCGAAATATTTTGCCATCTACTGCATGGCCATCGTCTTTTTTGTGGACTCCATGCTTGTAACACGTTACCCTTCAGAGCAGCTGATTTCCTGCATCCGCTTTACCGTTACCATCCTGTTTGCTTTGTGGATGGCCGACCACTACGATACGGAACACCTGTTGCAGCTGATCTGCATGGCACAGACTGCGTTTGTGATACTGACGCTGGTGTACTGCGTGCTGTCCCCGGGCACTATCTTTTCCAAAGAGCAGGGCCAGCACGATTTTATCGGGTTCCTGCGCACCAAAAACAATCAGGCAGCCGAGCTTTCGGTGGGGATGCTGCTCCAGATGGTGCTCTTCAAGCTACAACGTGCCAGGCGACAGGTGGCCTCTCGCGGGCAGCTGCTGCTGTTTGTAGTGCAGGGCATGATGCTGGTGCTGTGCAATGCAAAGGGCGCACTGTTCTGTGCGGCCATCCCGGCGTTTTATCTGCTGTTCGTGGAGGGACGCGGCGGCAAGGCACGGCGTCTGCCGCTTGGCCTTGTCTATGTGGTCGGCAGCGTGGGCTTCCTGATCACAGCACTGACGGTGCTGCCCATGCTGGATCCGCTACTCAACACCATTGGCAAGAATGCCACCCTTACCGGGCGCATCCCGCTGTGGCGGCAGATCATTCAGGTGATGCTGAGCAGCCACACCTTCACGGGCTATGGCTTTGGCATGTTCTGGCGGGACCGGCAGGCGGTAGCGCTGCTGCACACGGCTTTCCGGCGAAACTCGTTTATGGGCACCATGACCACCGGTGCGCACAATGTGCTGCTGGAATTCTGGCTCAATGTGGGTCTGTTTGGCATTGGCGCTTACTTTTTTGCAATTCTGGTTTCCTTCCGGCAGATGGATCGGCTGGAGCGGGCAGACTATCTGTTCTGCGCCGTGTACCTGATGTGGTTCATGATCTTAGGCTGGACGGAGCGTTCCCTTTCGACCTATGAATACCAAATGCTGTTTCTGTTCATGGCCATGGGCGTTGCCTGCAAAAAGCCGCGCCGCATGAGCAGACGCATAGAAAGATTGGGGCAGGAAACATGAATACACACTGCGGAATGCAGTTTTTGCTCATTGTGGTGCTACTTGGCATTGGCTTTACGGCAGTGCTGGGTGCGCTGCTGCCAATGATGCACCGCCGCCTGCGCTCGTGGATCTATGCGCTGCTGTGTGGTGCGGCGCTTTCCACCTTGATCGAGACCACCCAGCTGTTGGCTGCGGCAGGTCAGTGCGATGTGAACGATATTGCAGCCAACACCTTGGGTGCCCTGCTGGGCTACGGGCTGTTCCGGCTGCTGGGCATGGGCGGGAGGATAGAATGAAGATCCTGATGGTAGAGCAGTTTTTGCCGGACAGCGTGTACACACTGGAACTTTGCCGCGCGCTGCGCCGCCAGCAGGATATGCAGCTGACAGTGTTCTGCCGCAAAGGCGGGTCGGTGCCGCTGGAGGGCGTGCAGTGGAAGGATGAGTTTTATGCCGGCGGCAAGGGCAGAGCGGAAGCGGTACTGCGCTATGGTGCGGGCCTTGCTGCCCTTGCCCGCGAGATGCGCACTGGCGGCTACGATGTGATCCATGTGCAGAACTTCAAGGATGCACGGTACGAGATCCCGTTGTACTGCCGGGCCAAAAAACACTGCGGTCTGCTGGTGCACACCGTGCATAATCTTTTGCCCCACGAGGCCGTGGAACGGGACAAAAAGCTTTACGGTGCATTATATGCTTCCTGCGATCTACTGGTAGTACACAATTTGTACTGTCGCCAGCTGTTGCTGGACGAGTATCATGTGCCGCCAGAGAAGATCTGTGTTACGCCCCACGGGAGTTACACCCAGATCCATGCCGAAGCGTCGGCCTTTCCGCACGCAGGCACGGCGGAGTTTTTGCAGTTCGGCGTGCTGCGCCGCTATAAGGGTGTGGACATCCTGCTGGAAGCGCTGGCCCGCATGACCGATGCCCAGCGCAGCCGGGTGCATGTGACCATTGCGGGGGCCCAGTACCCAAAGCTGGACGCCACGGATTATGCGGCCATTATCCGGCAAAAGCAGCTGAGCTCCTGTGTGACCCTGCGGCTGGGCCATGTGCCGGAAACCGAGTTGGACGGGCTGTACCGCAGCGCCGATTTCTGCCTGTTCCCCTACCGGGAGATCTACGGCAGCGGCGCACTGCTGATGGCCTATAGCTACGCAAAGCCAGTGCTGGCCAGCGGCATCCCGGCCTTTGAAGAGGAGACCAGCGGTGGCGCTGCGGGCATATTGTACCCGCCGGAGGACCCGGACGCACTGAAAGCAGCCATGCTGCAAGCGGCGGACTGGCAGGCGGCAGAGTATGCGGCCCGGCAAAAGTGCATCCGCACGCTGGTGCAGGAAAAATACAACTGGACGCATTCGGCAGAATGTCTGGCGAAAGGGTACCACGACGTATGGCAAAGAAAACAGGCGACCTGAACGGGGCGCAGCGCCGGATGCTGATGAATATGCTCTGGTCGCTGCTTTCGCTGTTCATCAATTATTTTATGAACTTTCTCATCACGCCGTATGTCACCAACAACATCGGTGTGGAGGCATATGGCTTTGTGGCGCTGGCCAACACCTTTGTGAGCTATGTGGACATTCTGGCTGTGGGCCTGAACGCCTTTGCCAGACGGTTCATTGCCATGGCCTATCATCAGGCCAAGCCGGAAAAGGCAAATTGCTATTTTTCCTCCACCATTCTGGCAGACCTCATTCTGGCGGTGCTGCTGCTAGCGGGCGGCGGTGTGGTGATTGCCGATCTGCCCAAACTGTTTCAGGTGCCGCCGCAGCTGGTGGGGGATGTGCGGCGGCTGTTTTTCATCGTGCTGGTGCGGTATCTGCTCACGCTGCTGCGCACCGCCTTTGATACGGCGGCCTTTATTGCAGAGCGCATCGATCTGGCCGAGCAGCTGCAAAGCATCGCCTACCTTTTGCAGGCGGTGCTGCTGCTTGCCATGTGTATGCTTTTGTCCCCGCATGTATGGTATGTGGGTGCAGCCTCGGCGGCGGGGGCGCTGTTTCTGCTGGCAGGCAACGGGGCGTTGTGCCGCCGCCTGACACCGGAGCTGCGGTTCACCCCCAAAAATTTTTCGCCCCGTGCTGTGTGGGAGGTGCTTTCCACCGGCAGCTGGACGGCGCTGAACAATCTTGGCAATGTGCTCAACAGCGGGCTTGATCTGCTGATCACGAACCTGATGCTGGACGCCACGGTCATGGGGCAGATCTCGGTAGCAAAAAATCTGGAGACCATTGCCACCGCCATGATCTTTAAGATCAGCTCGGCTTTCCGGCCGCGGTGTCTGCGGCTATATGCCGAGAAAAAAACAGAAGAGCTTGCGGCGCTGCTGCGCACGGCCATGAAGCTGACGAGCAGCTTTTGCAGCCTGATCGTACTGGGCTTTTTTGTGTGCGGATACGATTTTCTGCGCCTGTGGCTGCCCGGACAGGATACGGCCTTTTTGTACCGTGTGGGCATGATCGTACTGCTGAGCGATATCGCCACCGGCGCAGTGCAGCCGCTATATTACGTTTATACCCTTGCCAAAAAGCTGCGCCTGCCTTGCATCATCACCATCCTGATGGGTGCGGCCAATGTAGCATCCATGTACGTTTTGCTGCGGTATACTTCCATTGGCGCCGAGGCGGTCGTGCTTACCACGCTGGTGCTCAGCTTGGTGCATTTTGTGGATGCACCATTGTATGCGGCACACTGTTTGCAGCTGCCGCTGGGCACATTTTATCCTACGCTGGCGCGCAGCGGTGCAGCGTTGGCCGCAGGCTTTGCGGCAGCAGTGGTGCTGCGCCGCGTATTGCCCGCAGCTGCAGGTTGGGCCGCACTGCTGGGCAAGGGCATGGCGGCGGTGGCGGTACTGCTGCCGGTTCTGGTGCTGGTGGGTCTTGGCCCCCGGCAGGCTGCACGGTATGTGCACAAACAAAGAAACAAAGGCTGATGAAGATGGAAAAAATACAGCTGCTGAATACCCGTGTGAGCAACGCCACACTGGACGAAGCCGTGGAGTTTCTATTGCAAAAGGTGCAGCAGGGCACGCCTGCCTATGTGGTGGAAGTAAATGTGGACGTTGCGGTAAAAATGGAAAAAGACGCGTTTTTGCGCCGCATTGCGGACGAAGCAGACCTGACGCTGGTGGATGGACAGCCGCTGGTGTGGCTGGCAAAGCTATATGGCCGTCCGGTCAAGATGAAGGTGTCCGGCTCCGACCTTGTGCCCGCACTGCTGCAAAAGGCCGCCAGGCAGGGCAGCTCGGTGTTCGTGCTGGGCGGCACCGAGGATGCGGCTCGCAAGGCAGCAGAAAACCTGCGCAAAAGCTGCCCGGGCCTTGTGGTGGCGGGGGCGCTCTCGCCCAGTATGGGCTTTGAAAAACGGCCCGAAGAACTGGCCGCCATCCGTGCGGTACTGCAAACGGCCAAGCCGGATATCCTGCTGGCCTGTTTTGGCTGCCCCAAGCAGGAAAAGTGGGTGTACGAAAACCACCGCGGCTGCGGTGCAAAGGTGACGCTGTGCGCCGGTGCTACCGTGGATTTTCTGGCCGGGAATGTAACGCGTGCTCCCAAGGTGCTCCGTGACCACGGGCTGGAATGGTTCTACCGTTTTCTCAAAGAGCCCAAGCGGCTGTTCCGACGCTATTTTGTGGATGATCTGCAAATTTTCCGGATGGCGTGGAAATACAGGAGGGCAGAAAAGTGAAGATGGGCATTCTGTGCACGATGATCAACGGCTTTGGCCGGCGCGGCTACTACAACAGTCAGGAGGTGGGCCTTGGTCGTGCACTGGCCGCGATGGGCCATCAGGTGACCATTTATAAGGGCATCGACCCCGCTGAAAAAGAGGAAAAGGTGCATCCGGCCAGCGGCCTGACCGTGTGGTATCTGCCCATGCGGCATCTGGGTGCTCACGGTTGGATGCCGGCGGACAAGCTGGACCCGGAGACCAGAGCACTGTTCTGCTTTGGCGACCAACAGCTCTTTCTGCCGCATATTTACCGCTGGTGCCGCAGGCACGGTGCGGTCTTTGTGCCCTACATCGGCACAGCCCACAGCCTTGGCACTGGGCTGAAAGGCAGCGTAATGAATGCCCTGTTTGCGGCAGGCACTCTGCGCATCTATCTGCATAACCCCGTGCTGGCTAAGACCAGTTCCGCCAAAGCTGAACTGGAAGCGCTGGGCGTGCGGGATATCACGGTGGCGCCGGTGGGTCTGGACACCGCTGTGCTGCACAAGGACTTCCGCACAGCGGACCGGCTGGCCCTGCGCCAGAAATACGGCTTTTCCCCAGACGATGTTGTGCTTTGCAATGTGTCCCGTCTCTCGCCGGAAAAGCGTCCACTGGAACTCATCGACCTGTTTTTGACCATCTGGGGCAAAAAGCCCTTCAAACTCATCATCATCGGCAACGGCGCGCTGGGCAATGCCCTGCGGGAAAAGATCAAAGCCAACGGTCTGGAGCAGGAAGTGACCTTGTTCGACAACGTGCCCTACGACCAGATGTGGGAAATTTACCACGTCTCGGATTACTACGTGAACATGAACTATACCGAAATTTTTGGTATGGCTATCATGGAAGCTGTGTACTACTGCACCTCGGTGGCGGCGGTGCAGGCCATCGGCCCTTCGGTGACGCTCAAGGACATGAAGGGCCACTGCCTGTGTGCGGACGATGCCGCTGTGGCCCGCTGGCTGCTGGCACCGTATCCGGACGAAAACGATCTGGAAGAAAGCGCCTTTAAAATTGCGCGGGACTTCTCGTGGAACCGCTGCGCCAATGCATTTCTGGACATTGTGGATCGGGAGGAAAAAGCAGAATGATCATCACCAAAACGCCTTTCCGCATGTCCTTTTTTGGCGGCGGGACCGATATGGAAAGCTTCTTCCACGAAAATGGCGGCGCAGTGCTGTCCACGACTTTTGACAAATACTGCTATGTGAACGTACGCCATCTGCCGCCTTTTTTTGATTACTCCACCGAACTTTCCTATGCCAAGACCGAGCGTGTGACGGATGTGGAGCAGATCGAGCATCCGGCCATCCGCAACGCCATGAAGATGCTGGATATGCACCACATCCGCCTGACCTACGAAGCGGACCTGCCGGCGCGTTCCGGCCTTGGCACTTCCAGCTCCTTTGCAGTGGGTATGCTCAATGCGTTCCATTCGCTCAAGGGCCAGTATGTGGGCAAACGGAAACTGGCAGATGAAGCCATCCGGTTGGAGCGCGTACTCTGCGCCGAGGCCGGCGGCTGGCAGGACCAGATCGCCGCGGCCTATGGCGGGCTGAACCGCATCGATTTTGGCGCCGAGGGCTATCAGGTGCATCCAGTGCTCATTTCGCCTGCCCGCAAGCAGCAGTTGAACGACAATCTGCTGATGTTTTTTACCGGCTTCACCCGGTTGTCGGCGGAGATCCAGCAGATCAACAATGCCAGCACCGGCGCAGACAAAACGGCTCGCCTGCGGGAAATGCTGGCCTTGGTGGACGAAGCCGAAACCGTGCTGACCGACAAGCAGGCCGATTTGGACGATTTTGGCCGGATGCTGGACCACACATGGCGGCTCAAACGCGCCACCGGTTCAGCGGTTTCCACCAGCTGCATCGATGAACTGTACGCCAAGGGCATCGCCGCCGGTGCACTGGGCGGCAAGCTGCTGGGCGCGGGCGGCGGCGGTTTTTTTGTGTTCTATGTGCAGCCGGAGCGTCAGACTGCGGTGCGCAAAGCCATGGAAAAGCTGCTATACATTCCGGTACGTTTCGAAAACAGCGGCGCCCAGGTCATTTATTACGCACCGGAGGAGGAACCCGTATGAAGGCTGTGATCATGGCCGGCGGGCGCGGCACCCGCATTGCGTCGGTGGCACGGGATATCCCCAAGCCCATGCTGCCCATCGATGGCGTGCCCATTCTGGAGCGCGAACTGGAAAGCCTGCGGCAGCAGGGCATTACCGAGGTGATCCTGACGGTGGGCTATCTGGCACCCGCCATCATGGAATATTTTGGCGACGGCAGCGGCATTTCGCCCACCACCGGCAGGCCTTTTGGCGTGCGTATCCACTATTATGTGGAAAACGAGCCGCTGGGCAACGCAGGTGCGCTCTACCGCATCCGCGACGAACTGGACGCGGATTTTCTGCTGCTGAACGGCGATGTGATGTTTGATGTGGACTTGCAGCGGTTTGCCACGCACCACAAGGCGTACGGCGGGCTGGCGACCCTGTTCACCCACCCCAATGGGCACCCTTACGACAGCAGCCTTGTGGTGGCCGATGCCCAGCAGTGCGTGACCGCATGGCTGACAAAGGAGGAGCCCCGCCCACAGTATTATCGCAACCGGGTCAACGCCGGGCTGCACATCCTCAGCCCCAGCCTGCTGGCCGGGGACATCCCGGCGGGCAAGGTGGATCTGGACCGGCAGCTTTTAAAGCCCTTGGCGGGCACGGGCCGGCTTTACTGCTACGACAGCCCGGAATACGTCAAGGATATGGGTACGCCGGAGCGCTATGCCGCCGTCTGCCGGGAGGTGAGCAGCGGCTATGCTGCGGCCCGCAATCTGCGCAGCAGACAGCGTGCGGTGTTTCTGGACCGGGATGGCACCCTAAACTTGTATGTCGGATTTTTGCGGAATATCGATGATTTTGAACTGCTGCCCGGCGCGGCGCAGGCGGTGCGCACTCTGAACGAGAACGGCTGGCTTGCCATTGTTGCCACCAATCAGCCGGTGATCGCCCGCGGCGAAGTGACCGAAGCCGAGCTGGAACAGATCCACTGCAAAATGGAGACCCTTCTGGGCCGGGAAGGTGCGTGGCTGGACGGCATTTATTACTGCCCGCACCACCCGGACAAAGGGTTTGCCGGGGAACGCCCGGAACTGAAAATCGCGTGCAGCTGCCGTAAGCCGAAGCCCGGTATGCTACTGGCGGCGGCGGAACGGTTCAACATCGACCTTGCCGCTTCTTGGATGGTGGGCGATGGGCAGAACGACATTCTGGCCGGTAAAAATGCAGGCTGTCACACCGCATTATTGGGCGCAGCGGATGCGCCGGACTGCGGGCAGGACTGCACGGTGCCCTCGCTGCTGGAATTTGTGCAACTGCTGTGCGGAGAAAGGGAGGACACATGGGGATGAACGCCAAAGCTGCGGCGGAACGCCGTGCAGAGGAACAGCTGGACCTTTTGCTGCGGCGCTATCCGCTGCTGGAAACACTGCGGCCGGATATCGAATGGGCCTGCCAGCTTTTGTGCGACTGCTACGAAGCTGGCGGCAAGCTGCTCATTGCGGGCAACGGCGGTTCGGCGGCAGATGCCGAGCACATTGTGGGTGAACTGATGAAAGGCTTCAAGCAGCCGCGCCGCCTGAGCGAAGAGCAGCAGGCAAAGCTGATTGCCGCAAGCCCGGAACTTGGCCCGGTGCTGACGGCGCATTTGCAGCAGGCATTGCCTGCCATTGCGCTGGACGGGCATCCTGCGCTTTCCACTGCCTACCTGAACGACTGCGACCCGCTGCTCTGCTTTGCCCAGCAGGTGAACGGCTACGGCAGAGCAAAGGATGTGCTGCTGGTCATTTCCACCAGCGGCAAAAGCAAAAATATCCTCTATGCCGCCGTTACGGCCCAGGCAAAGGGCATGAAGGTGATCGGCCTGACTGGCGCAGCAAAGAGCCCTCTGCTGCCCCTGTGCGATGTGTGCATCCGGGTGCCGCTGCAAGAAACATATCAGATTCAGGAATTGCACCTGCCCATCTACCACTGCCTGTGCCTGATGCTGGAAGCGTACTTTTTTGGAACAGAAAAGAACTGCCCTCCTCTTGAATGGTGAACGGCTTTCACCATTCAATGGATGAAAATACAATTGTTATGGCAGCTACTTCTCAAAAGCGCTCCGGCACCACCGACCGCATCCGGCAGGGCATCAAGGATGGCTGCATGGTGCAGCTGCTTTACTGCGCTGTGGCGTGGGGTGTGATCTTTTTCATCAAGCCCTACGCTGTGGGGCTGGTGCTGGGCGATGCCGACCCCGCCGTCACGGCGGGCGCCATCCAGTATCTCAGCGTCATGAGTATGCTGTTCTGCTTCCACGGCCTGCTGATGATCTTCCGCAACACCTTGCAGGGGCTTGGCTACAGCGTACTGGCCGTTGTTTCCGGCGTGGGCGAACTGATCGGCCGCAGCCTTGGCGGTGTGCTGGCGGTAAAGACTGGCCTTGGGTATCTGGGCATCTGCCTTTCTAACCCCGTTGCATGGGGTCTGGCGATGTTTTACTGCCTGTTCATGGTCTGCCGCATCCTCCGGCGGGAGTCGCAGACCGAAGCCTGAAGCTTATAAAAAACACGAAGGCCCGTGGGGAACTCCCCACGGGCCTTCGCGTTTTTGAAGAAGAATTAAAGAAGATTGGAAATGGCTTTTTAGTCCTCTGCCATACCGATCAGGTCAAACTTTTCGGTGGAGACAGTCACCGTGAAGTCCTTCTTGGCAGGCTTTGCAAACTTGACCCAGATGGTGCGGTCGGACAGGTTGTAGTACCAGCCGGACTCTGCGGCCTCCCAGCCGTCGCGG
Organism: uncultured Faecalibacterium sp.; assembly: GCA_934503275.1. GTDB lineage: Bacteria > Bacillota > Clostridia > Oscillospirales > Ruminococcaceae > Faecalibacterium. The sequence goes on along the minus strand of CAKSVD010000010.1, from coordinate 47,607 downwards.
ACGATGTACTGGGGAAGCTGCTGCCCATCCACGCTGGCCCAGAGCGCACCCTTTTTCTTGCTGACCAGCTTCAGGGTCATGCGCTCCACGGGGGATTCGTAGCTGCCCTCGGTGGCAAAGCGGATATCGGTGCGGTCGCCGGCCTTGACGGTGATGGTGGTCTTGGCGTAGACGCCGTTTTTGTAGTCCTCGGTGTGGCCGTCATCATCGTACAGCACAAAGCTGGTGTCGGTCTCGGCAGCGACCAGCAGGTCGATCTGGTGCATGGTGTCCTTGAGGATGTGCTTGACGTCCTCGGTGGTCACCACAATGGCAGAACCGCGCAGGAACATGGGGATGCTGGCCAGCGTGACCGGGACCTCGATGGTCTGGCCGCCCTCGTATGCACGCAGGTCATCGTTCATATCGTACCAGGTGCAGCCTGCGGGCAGGTAGATGGTGCGGGTAGTGGCGCCCTTTTCCACCACGTTCGCCACCAGAATGCTCTTGCCGAACATAAAGGTCAGGTTCTTGTCGGTGTAGCACTTGGGGTCATCCGGGAACTCAAGGAACAGCGGACGCCATGCCGGCATACCGTTCTGATTGGACTCGTACATCAGGGAGTACAACGTGGGCAGCAGACGGTAGCGCAGCTGGTAAGCTGCACGGATGTAGGGCAGGTTCTCCTCGTACATCCACGGCTGGGTAACGGTGTTATCGTTGTTGGCGGAGTTCAGGCAGAAGCGCGGCTGGAAGATGCCGTTCTGCAGCCAGCGGAGCAGCAGCTCTGCCTCGGGTGCGGGGCCAGCAAAGCCGCCGATATCGCAGCCCATGTTGGAGCAGCCGGACAGGCCCATGCCCAGAATGGTGGCAATGTTGAACTTGACGGTGCGCCAGTCGGTCAGGTTATCGCCGCCCCACACCTGTGCGTAGCGCTGGATACCTGCGTAGCCTGCACGGTTGATGATGTAGGGACGCTCGCCGGGGTACACATCTGCCAGCGCCTGCTTGGCGGTGTAGGCCATCAGGTTGGAGTGCAGGATCTTCAGCTCTGCCATGGTGCCCTTTTTGCCCTCAAAGTCGCACTGGGCGTCGCGGTCCTCCACGCCGTCCATCTCGCAGTTGTCGTTCCAGACGGTCTTGGTGCCCTTTTTGAGGATGTTCTCCTCCAGCAGCTGCTTCCAGGTGTTGCGGCCGCGCGGGCCGGTGAAGTCGAAGAAGCGTCCCTCGCCGCCCCACCAGCGGCCGTAGTACGGAGCCTTGCCGTCCGGGGTCTTGATAAAGACATCGTTCTTTTCAAACAGGTCGATGTAGGGGTGGTGCTTCAGGATGCCGGGCTTCAGGTTGGGGATGACGTTGATGCCCCGGGCGTTCATGTTCTCAAAGAACTTTTCCGGCTCCGGGAAGCGCTTGTAGTTCCAGTTGAACACATAGCGCAGGTTGTCCTTTTCGCCGCTGGAATAGCCGGAGGCCAGCCAGAAGTTGTCGATGAGGATACCCTCTTTTTCGTGCTTGTCGATGACCTTGTAGATCTCCTCGTCGCAGTTCTTTTCCAGTTCGGCGTAGTACATGGTGGAAGCGCAGTAGCCCAGAGACTGCTTGGTGGGCAGGGCGCTGCGGCCGGTCAGCAGGGTGTACTCGTTCAGGATCTCGGGCAGGGTCTCACCGGCCAGCAGGAACAGGTCGATGTCGCCGCCGTCGGTCTGGTAGTAGCAGTAGCGCTCCCAGTAACCGGACAGCTCCTCGCCAAGGTCGAACACGCAGTCGTAGGAGTTGTGGTAGAACAGACCCACCGGGCGCAGGTCGTGCTCATTCACCCGGATGTAGAAGGGAATGTGCTTGTACATCGGGTCGCCGGTCTCGGGGTCGTGGCCGATGGCATCCTTGGGGGACATCCGCAGGCGGCGTCCCTTTTTGTCCAGATGACCGGTCTTTTCACCAAAGCCATAGAAGTGGTCGTATTCCCGATCCACCTTGGAGAAGTGGCTCAGACGGCCGATCTGATCCTTCTCAAAGGCGCGCTCCCGCAGATCCTGATAGATCAACTTGCCGGACTTGTCGTACAGTTCAAAATGGAAGGGCTTTTTGAACAGCTTCAGGGTGACGTGTGCGGTCTCAAAGGTCAGGGTCTTATCGTCCTCTGCGCAGGGGACATCCAGTGCGGTGATGCGGGTGCGCTCGTCCTTGAGCAGGGTGTCCATCCGATCCTCCCACGCAGTGGTCACCAGCGTGTAGGACTCTTCCTCCATGGGGGTGCCCTTGTCGAAGTGCACCCGGATGCGGATGATATCGTCTGTCATGAAAACCAGCTTCACATCAGCGGCATCGCCGTGGATGAGGTAGCCGTTTTCGGTCTTTTCAAAAGATTCAAAACTACGCAGCAGCATAAGAGGTTCCTCCGTGCAGTGTTACATACCGATCAGGTCGAACTGCTCAAACGAAACAGTCAACTCGTGATCCTTGGCGGGGTTTGCGTACTTGACCTCGACAGCCTTTTTGCTCTGGCTGTAATACCAGCCCTCGGCAGCGGCGTCGAACTTGCGGCGGTTGAGGAAGTGCTCGATCTTGCGGCCATCCAGCGTGACCCAGAAGGGGCTCTTCTCTTTGGCAATCATCTCCACCTTGATGGTCTCCACGGTGTCCTTGTAGCTGCCCTCGGAGGCAAAGTTCATGGTCACCCGCTCGCCTGCGGTGGTGGTGATAGTGGTCTTGCGGTACACGCCGCTCTTGAAATCGTTGGTGATGCCGTCATCATCGTACAGGGTCGTGGTGGTGGTGCCCTTGGGCGCCACGATGAGGTGCAGGGCGGTGGTGTGGTCGCCCTCCATGGTCATCAGCTGGTTGTCTGCCATGGCGATGACTGCGCCCTCGCGGACGAACATGGGGATGGTAGCCATGGTGACCGGCACCTCGATGGTCTGGCCGCCCTCGTAGCAGCGGAACTTATCGTTCCAGTCGTACCACTTGCAGCCTGCGGGCAGGTAAACAGTGCGGGTCTTGGCACCCTCCTCCAGAACGTTGGCCACCAGAATATCCCGGCCGAACAGGAACTCGAAGCTTTCCTCCCAGACCTTGGGGTCGTTCTGGAAGTCGTAGACCAAAGCGCGCATGATGGGTGCACCGGTCTGGCTGGCCTCGTACTCGGCGCTGTAGAGATAGGGAGTAAAGCGGTAGCGCAGCAGGATGGCGTCCCGGATGGTGTCTGCAGACTCCCGGAACATCCACGGCTCGGTGACGGTGTTATCGTTGGAGGCGGAGTGGATGGAGAAGCGGGCCTGGAAGATGCCGTTCTGCACCCAGCGCACGAACAACTCCTCGGTGGGTGCGGGGCCGGCAAAGCCGCCGATGTCCGCACCCTCGTTGGGCTGGCCGGACAGACCCATGCCGGTGATGATGGGGATATTGTACTTCAGGCTCTTCCAGCTGGTGTAGTTGTCGCCGCACCAGGTCTGGGCATAGCGCTGGATACCGGCGCTGCCGCTGCGGCAGACCATGTAGGGGCGTGCCTTGGCGTTGTGCTCCACCACGGCATCGGCACCCACCTTGCACATCAGGGTGCTCATGATGGGCTTCAGCTGGCCGATGGTGCCGCCCTTGCCGTCAAAATCGCAGGTGCAGTCCTTGTCCATCAGGCTGTCGTACTCGCAGTTGTCGTTCCAGACGGAATCGGTGCCCACGGCGATGATGGACTCGGTGAGGTACTTTTTCCAGGCTGCACGGCCTTCGGGCTTGGTGAAGTCCCAGAATGCGCCGTCGCCGCCCCACCATTTGCCGACACCGTAGGTCTCAGGGTTTTTGCTGTCCTTCACGAATACGTCATCTGCGTTGAACTCGTCGAAACGGGGGTTGCACAGCAGGACACCCGGCTTGACGTTGGGCACGTTCTGGGCGTGCTTTTCGTTCATGGCGTGGAAGTAGGCGCTGGGGTCCTTGAAGCGTTCGGTGTTCCATGTAAAGACGCAGCGCTTGTTGTTCTGGCTGGTATAGCCGCTGGACAGGTGGAAGCCATCGATGGGGAAGCCCTCTTCCTTGATGGTGTCGATAAAGCCCAGCACAGCGTCATCGCTGTCCTTCTCCAGCTCGGGGTAGTACATACTGGAGCCCTGATAGCCCAGTGCACGCTTGGGCAGCAGTGCCGGACGGCCGGTCAGCAGGGTGTAGTTGTCCACGATGCGGGCAATGGTGTCGCCGCCGATCAGGAAGCAGTCCAGATCGCCGCCGTCTGCCTGAAAATAGGTGTAGCGGGGCCAGTAGTTGCTCTTTTCGCAGCCCATGTTGAACACGGACTCGTAGAAGTTGTGGTAGAACACGCCCACAGCCTTGTGGGTGTCGCGGTCCAGACGGATATAGAAGGGGATGTGCTTGTAGAGGGTATCCATCTTCTCGGCATCGTAGCCCATGGCGTCGGTGGCGCGCTCCCGCTGGAAGGTCTTGTTTTTATCCAGCAGGCCGGTCTTTTCGCCAAAGCCGTAGAAGCAGTCGTCCTCCTTCATCCGGCTATAAGCCACCACACGGTTGTTGGCGTCCTTGACGAAGGGGTTGCCGGGCAGGGTGCTGTACAGCTCGGAGCCATCAGCAGCCAGCAGCTTGAAGTTGATGGGGTCCTTGTCCACCACCAGTGTCACCTTGCCGGTGGCAAAGGTGAGGGTGCTGTCATCCTCGGTGACCTGTGCGGCAAAGGGCTCCACACGGGTGCGCTCACCCTTGAACAACTCGTCCATCCGATCCTCCCATGCGGTGGTCATCAGAACGTAGGACTCCTCTGCCAGCTCATGGTCAAAGCTTGCGCGGACGCGGACGATCTCATCGGTCACAAAGCAGACCTTGATATCAGCGTTATCAGTATGCAGCAGGAAAGCGCCGTCCTTGCGCTCCATGCCGGTAAAACGGGAGCAGATCTCCATAGTTTTTACTCCTCTCAGTTGATTTTTGATAAAAAAATGCCCCCTGTTCTCCCAATATAGCATGGCCATATTCAAGAAGTTCAGGAGGCATGAAAGCAATTATAAAATTCTGATGAAGATCAGATCAAACCTGCAAGCTGCGGGATGAACAAGGTCAGTGCCGGAATGTATGTGACCAACATCAAAGCAACTACCATCGCAACGAAGGTGGGCACAATGTACTTTGTAACTTCCTCCATCGTAACATTGGCAACATTACAGCCAACGAACAGAACCGAACCAACGGGCGGCGTGACCGAACCGATTGCCAGGTTCAGAATCAGCATCACACCGAAATGAACCGGATTCATGCCAAAGCCGGTGGCGATGGGCAGGAAGATCGGGGTAAAGATCAGAACAGCAGGGGTCAGATCCAGGAACATACCCAGAACCAGCAGGAACACGTTCATGATCAGCAGCAGGATATACTTATTGTCCGTAATGCTCATAAGCATTGCGCTCAGTGCGGCAGGAATGCCGGTATAACTCATTGCGTAGCTCATGATATTGGATGCAGCAATCAGGAACAGGATCACAGCAGTATCCATCATGCACTCGCTCATCAGGTTCCACAGCTGCTTGACGGTCAGTTCGCGGTACAGGAAGCCCAATACAATGCAGTACAGGCAGGCCACGATACCAGCCTCGGTAGCGGTAAACCAACCCAGCAGGATGCCGCCCATAACAATGACCATCATCAGAATGCAGGGGATCGCATCCAGGAAGATCTTCAGGGTAGAGGCGTCCTCTTTCACGGTAGAGCCGGTGTAACCCTTTTTCTTTGCAATGATGATCGCAACTGCCATGACGCACAGACCGAGCAGGATGCCGGGGATATAGCCTGCCATAAACAGTGCGCTGACCGAAACGCCGCCGGCCGTCAGAGAGAACAGGATCAACGGACCAGACGGGGGAATGATAACGCCCGTGGGAGCGGAGCAGATGTTGATCGCCGCAGCGTAAGCGTCCTCATAATTTTCCTGCTTTTCCAGAGGACCCATGATTTTGCCGACTGCGGAAGCAGCAGCAACAGAAGAACCGGAAATAGCGCCGAAGAACATATTGGTCAGAACATTGGTCGCAGCCAGATAGCCGGGGATCTTACCCACAAAGCAGCGGGCCAGACGGACCAGTCGGCGAGCAATGCCGCCCTTGTTCATGATGCTGCCTGCCAGCATGAAGAACGGCAGAGCAAGCAGACCAAACGAGTCGATGCCGGAGAAACACCGCTGGGCCACGATGTAGGCCAGGGCATTCAGATCAAAGCCGGTAAGCAGGATGGAGATGGATGCAACGCCGATACTGACGGAGATCGGCACACCCACGAACATCAGACCGAAGAAGATAAGGAACAACATCAATGTTGCCTGTATAACACCCATGACTTATTTGCCCCCTTTCACAGTTTTGGACTCCGCATACAGCGACAGATAGCGGAGGATCTTGGACAGAATGACAAACACGCCGGATACCGGCAGGCAGCCATAAATCAGGCTCATGGGCAGACGTAGAACCGCCGTCAGCTGACCGCTGGCCATGGTGCGCATCATCATCTGGCCGCCGCCGTAGACGTAGACATACAACACGAACAGAACGACGATGATCTCATTAAAAATCGTCGCCGCGGTCAGTGCGGGACCATGCAGCTTGGAAGTGAGCAGCGTCAGCTTGACGTGCTTATCGTGGAAGAAGCAGTAGGCTGCACCAATCATACCAGCCCAAATCAGCAGGTAGCGCAGCATCTCTTCGGTAAATGTCGAAGGGTCGTTCAGAACCCAGCGGGTGAAAATCTGCCAGGTGCCAAAGATCAGCAACACCAGCATAACGACGGACATGATTGTGCTCATAGCAAAATCGAGCCCTTTTTCCAGTTTTTTCAAGGTTTTTTCCTCCTTTTTGAATCCTTCTCCTATGGCATAACTGCTGCCCGGATGCAATGGCAGCAGTTATGCGGAAAAAGATGCAATGATACGGGGTCCGCAGATGCAGGACAAGGCAATCAGGCCTGGAATGCCTGGATCTTCTCGCACAGTGCCCAGACTTCCGGCTCTTCCTTGGCCAAACGGTCGTAGATGGGCTGGACGGCCTCCTGGAACGGAGCCAGAGAATCGGGGTGATAGAAGGTGACGCCCATATTGGTTTCGGCATCCTTCACAGCCTGCTCGATCGCAGCCTGCCAGTCAGCCTTGTAGGTCTCCTTTGCAGCATCGGCAGCAGCCTGCACGATTTCCTGCTGCTCCACAGAGAACTGGTTCCAGACTTTGGTGCTGATCAGGACGATATCGGGGATGCGGGTGTGCTCATCGTAGCTGTAGCACTTTGCCACCTCGCCGTGGCCGCCAACGGTCAGAGCGGTTTCATTGTTCTCTGCACCATCGATAACGCCGGACTGCATTGCAGTGTAGACATCGCTGATCGGCATAGCCGTTGCGGAACCGCCGAAGCAGTTCATCATTTCAATTGCCATGGGAGAATCCATGGTACGGATCTTCAGGCCCTTCAGATCAGCCGGGGTCATAACCGGGGTCTTGACGGTGTAGAAGGAGCGCGTGCCGGAATCCAGCCAGGTCAGAGCGATGAAGCCCTGAGCTTCGGTGGAGTGGAAAACTTCCTTGGCCTGATCGCTGTCCATGAAGCCGTAGAAGTGATCGCGGTTATTGAAGATATAGGGGACAGAGAATGCCTCGTAGACGGGAGCAAAGGTTTCCAGAGAAGCAGCAGACACCTTAGCCATATCCAGAGCACCGATACCCATCTGCTCCAGGTTATCCTTCTCGCCGCCCAGCGTTGCGTTGGGGTAGACCTCGATCTTGATGTCACCGTTGGTCTTTTCGTTGACCTCGTTGGCAAACTGAGTCATAGCCTTGTGGATCAGGTGCTGCTCGTTGGCATTGTGGCTCAGCTTCAGGGTCAGGCCCTTCACGCCCTCTGCAGAAGCACCAGCACCAGCGGTGGAACCGGATTTGCTGCCGCCACAGGCAGTCAGAGCGCCAGCTGCCGCCAGAACGGCAGACATACGGATAAACTCACGACGATTGATCTTTTTCATACTTGGTTTCCTCCTGAAAAATATTTTTCTTCTTCTGTATTCTCTATCTGCTCGCCGGTACGCTTCCGGCGCAACATTCCAGAAATGATTATTTCTGCATCATCCAGTCCAGAATCTTGGGCAGCTCGCTGTCCCAGTAATCCCAATTATGCATGGCATCCGGTGTGACCGAATAGGTGATCTTTGCACCCATCTCTGTCAAACGCCGGTTGGCATCTTCATTCATCTGATACAGAAAATCCTTGGTACCGCAGGCCTGATACAGTTCTGGCACACAGCCCTTTTCTGCATCGCGGCGGTACAGCTCAAAGATATCCCTGTCGCTGCCAGCCAGATGAGCCGGGTCCTCAAAGATGTCGTGGAAGGGGAACGGTGCTTCGATGTTGCCCTTCTGCACTTCGTCCGCCAGCCCGGCGACATCCATGGCAGAAGACATACCTGCGATCTTGCTATACTTCTCGGGGCAGGACAGACCGATGAACCATGCGCCGTAACCGCCCATGGAGAAACCGCAGATATAGGTGTCTTCCCGCTTCTTGCTCACAGGGAACAGTGTTGTGATGAAGCTGGGCAGCTCCTCGCTGATAAATGTGAAATACTTGTTGCCATGGACCATATCCTGATACAGGCTGTTTTCCACCGATGCCATGACTGCTACAATGTTGTGGGCCTGTGCATACCGTTCAATATTGCTGAAACGGACCCAACTGCTGTTGTCGCCGTAAGCGCCATGCAGCAGATAAACCACCGGCAGACCATTCTCGTAATCGTACCGCTGCGTAGGGCCTGCCTCGGTGATCTGTTCATTACCCTCCGGGGTAGGAATCACAACATTGATCTCGGTGTTGTGCATCAGCACCTTGCTGAAATAGTGACAGGTTAAAAACATATTGGTATCCCCCTTTTTTCTTATGTCTGACAGCGCCTGTTGGCGCAATTCCATCCATTCAACGTCCGAACCAGCGGGAAGTCTTGTCCTGTAGCATCTGAACAAAGTCCTTCCGATCCACCATCAAAAAAGAACCGCCGCGTTTCCACTCCATCCCGCATTGCCGGGCGATGTATTTACGGAAGCGTTCCGGGCTGTCTGGCAGCAGCGCCGTTTTGGGTACCATGACGGCAAACTGCCGGTCCTGAAAGATATAAAAATATTCGTCATCTTCAATCAGCCGCCCGACCTGCTCGTATTTCAGGTGGGCACCGTTTTCCACATAGATGCCGGTATCGTTGAAGCGATACCGCACTTTGGACGGTTGCTCTCCCTGTTGCTGCAATACTCTCTCCGCACGGACTTTGCTCGGAAAATCCAGACTGACGATCAGCCATGCACCGACTGCAAGGCATGGGATTGCGGCAATCTGCGGCAGCCCGCCGAACAGTCCCATAAACAGCAGAATGGCTGCGATCAGCAGGCGCGTGAGCAGCTGCAAACGCTCAAAAGCATAGTATTCTGTCCGGAACATCCGCAGGATCGTGGCTCGGTCGAACAGAACCGCGGCCTCAAAATGGTTTTTCGAGCTTTGCATCCGGTTTCTCCCTTATTTCAAATGCCGATCCATAAAGTCACAGATCAGTTCTTTAACAGAAGGCTGCTGGAACATATAGTCTGCATGCTCCGCACCCTCCAGTAGAATCAGATCGCTTTCCACCTTTGCGTTCTGGAGTGCTTCGTACAGCATTTCGGACTGCTGAGAAGGCACCGTGCTGTCAGCTGCACCGTGCAGCATCAGAAATGGCGGTGCGCTCTGCTTTACCAGCGAGGGAAGCACCGGGAAATCCCCAATCTGCATATGCACCATGTCGGTATTCATGCGGTGGATATCCGTCGGCGCATACCAGGTGCACACAGCGCGCACAGCATCCGACTGCTCCGGATAATACTCATTCCGATATTCTTTCTCGTCGCCGGTCAGGCCGGTCAACGCCGCCAGATAGGCTCCGGCGCTTTCGCCCATGATGGCGATCCGTTCCGGGTCGATACGGAATTCGGCCGCGTGCGCCCGCAGGAAGCGAATGGCTGTTTTGATCTCGGTAACCTGTTCCGGGTGCACCGTTACCGGCAGGCAACTGTAATCCACGCTGGCCACCGCATAACCCTTCTGGCAGTAGTACGCCAGATTAGGCATCCAGACATTGCGATCCACCTTTTCCCACGCACCGCCGCAGACGAAAACAATGCAGGGGTAGTTCTCATGTTCCGGATCAAATGCGTATCGATGCCGCGCCCGCATGAAGCTGAGTTTGAGCGGGTAAGCGGAGCAGCCGCACCAGAACGACTTCTGCATATAGGTAATATCCGATGCAAGCGCTACCATGGGATGCTCTTGCGTAACGGAAATGATCTTTTTCATCGTGCACCTCATCATCAATCTGATCTGGATGGAAAATACGAGATGGAACCGTCACGAAATGCAACCAACGCATTTGTCAATAAGCACAAAAATGTTACGTTATTTTTGTGTATTTGGTCAATCTCGTCTCCTTGCACCCTTATAATACTAAAAATCCCACTGCTTTTCCGCAGATTTTGTGATTTAAATGTTGCAAAATGTGATATGTACTGATATACTAGGGCAAAAAAGGACGTAAAAGAATGATTCTTATTTTTTTAACAAGGAGCAGGAGCGGCTATGGGCATGGAACGGGTCACACATTATATAGATAATGTCCTTACGGAAGCGCAGGCGCGGATGGGGCTGAGCAACACCCGGCTTCTGGTCGCATGGTACACGAACCGGGAAAACAAGCAGTCTGTGGTGCACTCCCACCCGTATCACGAGTTGGTGCTCCCCATCGGCGGCAGCACGGTGCGCTACTCGGTGGACGGCAGCGTGTATCTGGTCCATGTGGGGGAGTTGATCTACTTTCCCTCTCAGGTCTACCACTCCGGCAACTGCAATATCAACGATGCCCAGTCGGATCGTCTGGTCGTTCAGATCGACGATGCCCTCTGGCAGGCCACCCGCCGTCGCGTGAACCTGAAAAACACAGGCTGGCTGCAGCAGCTCACCGTGCTGGACAGCGAGGCCTGCCGCAAGTGGGACTTCAAGGGGCTTTTCATCCGCATGGCGCAAAGTCTGGAGCTGCCGGGCTCCATCCGGGACAACGTTTTTGAGGCGCAGGCCGCTGAGATGATGCTGCTCATCACGCAGGCCACCGGCAGCGGACAGACCGCTGCCCCCAGCAGCACCAGTGTACTGGTCGCGCGCGCGGTGGCCTATCTGCAGGCGCATTATCAGGACTCGACCCTTACCACCGTGCAGCTGGCGCAGGAACTTTACGCCAGCCGGGAGCACCTTTCCCGCGCGTTTAAGGAGTGCACCATGGAGAGCATCCACAACTACCTGACCTATCTGCGGATGCAGCACTGCCGCAAGGCGCTGGAGGAGGGGGTATCCGTTCTAAACGCCTGCACCGAGAGCGGCTTTCCGGATTACAGCAGCTTCCTCAAGACCTTCCGCCGCCTGTACGGCATCACCCCCGCCGAATACCGCGCACAGCACCGGACAATGACGCATTAAAAGCCGCGGCAAGAGGATGCTAAAATTTTTTTCCAAAAGGGTTGACATTCTGCCCTGCCTGTGGTATTATACTTGAGCAGTCAGCGAGAACCGCTGAAAAGCAAAAAGTAAATATCGCGGGGTGGAGCAGTCTGGTAGCTCGTCGGGCTCATAACCCGAAGGTCGTTGGTTCAAATCCGGCCCCCGCAACCACCAAGCAGATTGAATTCTTAGAATTCAATCTGTTTTTTTGTTCAGCGGGGATGAACAAAAGGCTTCCCCCAGCCGGGGGAAGCCTTTATGCGGAAAATTGATTTATATGGGGGTCACTTCTTCGGGTGCTTTTTGCGCCATGCAAGCGCAAGGGCAACGGCGGCGCACGCCAGCACTGCCAGCGGCCAGACGGAGGCCAGTGCTACCACCAGCTGCTGCAAGCCGTTTACAAAGTTGCCCCAGCCGGAGGTAAAGGCGGTGCCGATGCGGGAGAAGAAGCCCTCGTCCGCAGGGGTATAGGTCTGCACCTCGTTCAGGTCAATATACACGGTGCACTGCTGCACCTGATCACTGTACCAGTCCAGCTGGCTCTGCCAGCTTTCAATCTGGGACTGCACCTCGGTGAGAGAGTCCTCGATCTGCAACAGGTCGGAAAGATTTTCAGCCTTTGCCTGCAGCTGTTGTAAGCGGGTGCGCTGTGCCTGCAGGTTAGAAAGCCGCGCGGATACATCCATATACTGGGCGGTCACGTCATCGGCCTGCTGACTGCGGTAGGTCACATTACCGGCAGCGGCAACAGCATCCAGAAAACTCTGGTAGTTGGCCTGCGGCACCCGGAAGGTCAGGCTGACGGAGCGGCTGGAACCGGTGCGTGTGTACTCGCTGCTGGATTCCAGATAGCCGCCCGCCTCGGCAAGGGCGCTGTCCAGCGCACTGCGGGCGGTCTCGTAGTCCTTGCTTTCCAGCGTCAGGTTGGCAGTGTAGATGATCTTGGCACTGTCCACCGCAGGGGCAGCAGCCTCGGTGCTGCCGGTGCCGCTATACTCCGTTTCCAGAGAGCGGTCGTCTGCCTCCAGACTGTAATTCACCGCCTCGGGGGCGCTGTCCAGCGCGGCGTGCTGGAGATCAAACCCGCCCGCTGCCACAGAGGCAGCGGAACTGTTGGCAGCGCCTTCGGCTGCGTACAGGGCGGGTGCGCTGCTTTTGGCGCTGCCCATCCCGATGCCCAAATGCAGGGTGCTGTAGCCCAGCACGCACACGGCCAGACAGGCGGCCAGCGTGCCCAGCTGCTTTACCGGGAAGCGGATGGGCTTTTTCTTCTTGGTTTCAGTGTTCAGGGGTGCTGCGGGTGCAGCGGTCTGCGGGGCAGAGGCGGCCATCATGGGCTCGGCCTTTTCCTCCGCAGTCAGGGTGTCGGTCATGGCCAGCAGCTTTGCCTTCAGATCGTCCGGGGCAGCAAGGTCATCGACCTCCATCTTGTATTCATACCACCTCATCTTCGATCTCCTCCTTCAGCATCGTATGTAACTGTGCCCGTGCGCGCCGCAGCCAGCTTAGTACCGTGTTTGTGGGCACCGCCATCATCCGCCCGATCTCTGCCGCAGTGTAGCCCTCGTAGTAATGCAGATAGATGGCATTGCGGTAGTTTTCCGGCAGGGTGCGGATGGCATCCAACACGCTGCCGTCCTCTTCCAGAACATCGGGGGCGGGCAGGTTTTCGTCCAGTTCGGTGTCCTTTTGGTGGGCGGCGCGGGTCAGGTCCCGGCAGCGGTTGATGGCCACCCGCAGCAGCCATGCCTTGAGATGCTCCTCACTCTCAAAGATGCCGTTGTAGTGCAGCAGTTTTTCAAACACATCCTGCACCACATCCTCGGCATCGGCTGTGCAGCGGCAATTATGCACTGCAGTGCGGTAGACGGTGTCGCTGTAACGCTGCACCGCCAAGGTAAATACTTCGTTTCTGGTCAGCTGTCCCATTGTATAAACTCTCCTTGGATGCCCGGAAGCGGGCTTCTCGATGGAATGTTTGTGGTTCTCACGGGGACGTTCACTCAATATACGGCTCAGCATCCCCGATTATTGCAGAACAAAACCCGGATCCTTCCATTTTTTGTGTGCCGGACGCACCGGACCGCAAGGCACGTCCACGTTCTCAGACAGAGGTTGGATATCCTGCCGGTTTACCGGTCAGTATACCACGGAATCGCAAAAAGGAAAAGAGGGGAGGGTGCTCCTACTTATTTATAAACCCTTTGCAGCAGCGCCAGCCGCTCGGAGAGAAAGGTCTCGGCTTTGGGGTGATGCAGCCAGCATTTGCCGTCGGTGCTGTGCACCAGCTTGTGCGCCAGTGCGGCGGGGGCAGTGTCGATGGCCATCACGTCCTGCATGGTCAATTGCAGGGTAAGCGCCGCCGGAACATCCGGCAGCGGCGGCAGCGGGTCCTCCCACACAAAGGGCGGCAGCAGCTGCACCGCCACGGTCAGGCGGGTGCACTCCTCGGTCAGCAGCAGGGCGGCGGGGGTGCCGTCCTGCTGCACCTGTAGACTGCTATATAAAAGCTGCATCCGGGCAGGGGAGAGCAGCCGGGTCAAGCCCTCTGCCGGAACTGCCGCAAGCTGCAGATACCCGGCAGCTTCCTCCCGGTAGATGCGCCGGGCGGGGGCGTGCAGCCCTGCGTAGAGGGCGGGCAGCATAAAACTGCCGCTTTTCTCCAGCGCCTGCTGCGCCAGCAGATAGAACTCGGTCAGTGGGTACGCCGCATCCGGCTGCGGCATCCCGAAATCCGGCCGCGATACATGACCTCCACCCATGGGAACCTCCGTATTTTTCTTGACATTTCGTACAAATAGGCTATACTGCAAATAGAAAGGGTGCTGGCTGCAAGGGTCAGTTTCCTTCGGCTAAGTAGTCAATAAGAATGACCGCTCAGTGTTTGTGAGACTGTGGGCGGTCATTTTTATTTTAACATACTTTCCACAGTAATACAATCAAAATTCTGATTGTAAACCCCTTGCAAACTTTTCCGTTGACCTGCGGTGCACCGGTGCGGTATACTCGGGCACAGATGCCTTGCAAAACGAAAAAACAGAGGGGAAAATTGACTATGAAAGACAAAAAACTGACCACCTACCAGATGGCCGTTACCGCTGTGATGGCTGCCGTGCTGTGCGTGCTGGGCCCGCTGACCGTGCCCATCGGAGCCGTGCCCATCTCGCTGGCAAACTTTGTCATCTGCCTGACCGCATGGCTGCTGGGGCCGAAGTTCGGCACCCTGAGCGTGGTCATCTATCTGGCACTGGGCGCCATCGGCATTCCGGTGTTCTCCGGCTACGGCGCCGGTCTTGCCAAGCTGGCAGGCCCTACCGGCGGTTATCTGGTGGGCTATCTGCTGCTGGCCTTCATTGGCGGGATGTTCATTGAAAAGAGCAAGGGCAACCCGGTGATCTCTGCGGTGGGTCTGGTGCTGGGCGATGCCGCCTGCTATGTGCTGGGCACGGCATGGTTCGTGTTCCAGATGCAGTGCGAGTTAGGCTACGCGCTGACCGTCTGCGTCTACCCCTTTATTGCGCTGGACTTGGGCAAGATCGTGGTGTCCTGCATCGTGGGTGCACTGCTGCGTAAGCGCCTGACGCAGGCAGGTGTACTGAAGCTGCAGAATGCAGTTTCGGAATGATCGCTGAGCGGAAAATATTATTAGATAGAATAAGCCCGGAAGGTCTGCGAGCCTTCCGGGCTTATCTCTTTATTCCTTGTACCCCAAGGTGGCTGCCATGACCGCCTTGATGGTGTGCATCCGGTTCTCGGCCTCGTCGAACACGATGCTCTGCGGGCCTTCGAATACCTCGTCGGTCACCTCCATGGCGTCGCGGCCAAAGCGTTCACCCATCTCCTTGCCCACGGTGGTCTTGTGGTCGTGGTAGGCGGGCAGGCAGTGCATAAATACTGCATCAGGGCCTGCAATATTCATCAGATCCTGATTGATCTGGTAGGGAGCCAGATCATGGATGCGCTCTGCCCATACCTCGACCGGCTCGCCCATGGACACCCACACATCGGTGTACAGTACGTCCGCGCCCTTTGCGGCCTTGACGGGATCCTCCTCAAAGGAGAGGGTAGCCCCGGTCTGGGCGGCGATGGCCTGACACTGCTCCACCAGCGCAGGGTCGGGCTGGTACTTTTTGGGGGCGCAGGCAGTAAAGTGTAAGCCCATCTTGGCGCAGCCCACCATCAGGCTGTTGCCCATGTTGTAGCGGGCATCGCCGAAGTAAACGAAGTGGATGCCCTTCAAATGGCCAAAATGCTCCTGAATGGTAAGGAAGTCGGCCAGAATCTGGGTGGGGTGGAACTCGTTGGTCAGGCCGTTCCACACCGGCACACCGGCGTAGTGCGCCAGATCTTCCACGATCTGCTGGCCGTAGCCCCGATACTCGATGCCGTCAAACATCCGTCCCAGCACCCGGGCGGTATCGGCGATGGACTCCTTTTTGCCGATCTGGCTGCCGGAGGGGTCCAGATAGGTCACTTCCATGCCCAGATCGTGGGCGGCGACCTCAAAGCTGCAGCGGGTGCGGGTGGAGGTCTTTTCAAAGATCAGGGCAATGTTTTTGCCCCGCAGCTGGTCGTGCCGGATACCGGCCTTCTTTTTGGCCTTCAGGTCTGCGGCCAACTCCAGCAGCTGCCCGATCTCGGCAGGGGTGTAGTCCAATAGCTTTAAAAAGCTGCGATTTTTCAGTTCCATTGTATATTTCCCTCTCTATGCAAGCACTCTTGAATATTTATTCAAGCCGTGGTTCTATTATAGTACGTTGCATCGGGAAGGTCAAGAGAAAGCTTACAACTCAAACTCCACCCGGCGTCCGGTGGGCTTATAAGGGGTCAGCCGGACACCGGCGTGCTCGAACATGAACCGCGCCGCAATGCTGGAATCGCTGTCGTGGTACTTGTCGCCGTAGTACACCACCTCGGCAATGCCGGACTGGATGATGGCCTTGGTGCACTCGTTGCAGGGGAACAGGGTCACATACACCCGGGCGCCCTTCAGGTTGTTGTGGGCGCTGTTGAGAATGGCGTTCAACTCGGCATGGCAGACGTACATATACTTGGTCTGCAGAGGTGCACCCTCCCGCTCCCAAGGCATCTCGTCATCGCTGCAGCCCATGGGCATCCCGTTGTAGCCCAAGGAAAGGATCTTGTTTTCCGGGCTTACGATGCACGCGCCCACCTGACTGTTGGGGTCCTTGGAGCGCATGGCGGTAAGCAGTGCAATGCCCATAAAATATTCGTCCCAGTTGATATAATCCTCGCGCTTCATCGCGTAAAACCTCCTGCCTCTTCCGGCGGGTCTGCGGCTTGACAAACCCGGAAAAATAGACTATACTACGAATAGAAAGAGCGCTGCCCGGCAAAACGGCTCCGCTCCTCATGGATCAAATGACCAAAAGATCAAGTGACCGTGGCTTGGGGAAGCGCTGGCGGTCACTTTTTCTTTTTGCCGTTGTCATGGTGTTTTTCGCTCTGCTCGAGTTTCCATGTGATTTCAAAGGTAACATGTACGATGGTGACGATAAGCGTCAGAAGCATCAGAATCTCGGAGATCGACATCCAACATCCCTCCTTCCGCCGAAGGCATCAGGAGAGATCACTTCAAAAAGCTGCCCTCCTGACACCTGCTTCACTCTGGGGTGAATTTGCAGAACCAGTGAGGACACAGAGCCGCCTTGCGTTTTGGGTCAACGCCCTTACCGCCGAAGCGGCACCTAAAGCATATCACAAAACCCGCATATTTGCAACGAAAACTCCCGGTCTCGCACCTGTACGCGCTGCCGGGAGTTCTGTTTTTTCTGTCGGCCCATTTTACGCCCCGGTGTCAACTTGCACAAAACGGTGCCCGGAAGTTTGGCAGGCGTTTTTGCTAAAATTTGAAACGATATATTTAAAAATCGCTTCGAGTGTGGTATTATCTTTGTAAAATATGCCACAAAAACGGAGAGAACGCTCCGTGCGGCGGAAATGAGGGAAAAACCGATATGAAATACGCAAGCAACAACATCCGCAATATTCTGATTGCCGGCCATGCCGGCTGCGGCAAGACCACGCTGACCGAAGCACTGGTCTATTTTTCGGGCGCTGCCGAGCGTATGGGCCGGGTTGAGGACGGCACCACGATTTCGGACTTTGATCCCGAGGAAGCAAAGCGCAAGGCCAGCCTGTCGGCCTCCGTTGTGCCGGTGGAGTACGAGGGCATCAAGTACAACCTGATCGATGCACCGGGTCTGTTCGACTTTGAAGCCGGCGAGTACGAGGGCATCCGCGCCGCCGAGAGCGTGCTGGTGTGCGTCTCCGGCCGCAGCGGCGTTACCGTGGGCGCAGAAAAGGCCTTCCAGCTGGCCCGCAAGAACGGCAAGGCCACCATGGTGTTCGTCTCCAAGTGCGATCTGGAAAATGCCAACTACTTCAAGATCCTTGAGGACATGAAGATCCGCTTCGGCTCCACTGTCTGCCCCTGCGTCGTGCCCGCAAAGCTGGATGACGGCACCCCTGTGTACATCAACCTGTTCAGCCAGAAGGCCTTTAAGTACGAGGGCGGCAAGCAGATCCAGGTGGATCTGCCGGACATCGGCCACCGCTTCCAGGGCCTGATCGAGGCTATGGGCGAGGCCATTGCGGAAACCGACGATGAACTGATGGAAAAGTTCTTCGGCGGCGAGCCCTTTACCACCGAGGAAATCGTGGAGGGTATGCGCAAGGGCGTTAAGGACGGCCTGATCACCCCCGTGTTCTGCGGCAGCGCCGTGAATATGCAGGCACTGGATATGCTGCTGTTCAATATGCACAAGCTGCTGCCCAGCCCGGAGCACGAGGCCAGCACGCTGGCCGAGGATGCCAACGGCGAGCCGGTGGAGCTGCACTGCACCGAGGACGAGCCCACTGCCGCCTACGTCTTTAAGACCGTGGCTGACCCGTTTGTGGGCAAGCTGAGTTATCTGCGCGTTGTCAGCGGCAAGGTGACCGCAGGCGAGCCGCTGACCAACGCCCGCACCGGCGAGGTGGAAAAGATCACCAAGCCTCTGACTGTCTTTGGCAAGAAGCAGCTGGAGAACGACGGCATCGGTGCCGGTGATATCGGCGCTGTGGCAAAGCTGGTGAGCGCAAAGACCGGCGATACCCTGTGCGATGCAGACCGCGTGGTCAAGCTGCCTGCCCCGGTGTTCCCCAAGCCCAGCCTGTTCATGGCCGTTACCGTGGCCAAGAAGGGCGACGAGGGCAAGATCTCCAGCGCACTGGCACGCCTGATGGAAGAAGATCCCACCCTGTGCTACATCAACAATGCCGAGACCCATCAGCAGGTCATCGGCGGCTTGGGCGAGCAGCATCTGGACGTGGTAAAGGCCAAGCTGAAGAACAAGTTTGGCGTGGAGATCGGTCTGGAGGCACCCCGCATCGCCTACCGTGAGTCCATCCGCAAGGCCTGCCAGAAGCAGGGACGCCATAAGAAGCAGACCGGCGGTCACGGCCAGTTCGGTGACGTTATCATCAACTTCGAGCCCTGCGACAGCGAGCAGGTGGTGTTTGAGGAGAAGGTGTTCGGCGGCAGCGTGCCCAAGAACTTCTTCCCTGCTGTGGAAAAGGGCGTGCGTCTGGCTGCCGAAAAGGGCGTGCTGGCCGGTTACCCCGTGGTCGGCCTGAAGGCCACCCTGCTGGACGGCAGCTACCACCCGGTGGACAGCTCTGAAATGGCCTTTATCATGGCCGCAAAGCTGGCCTACAAGGCCGCTATGCCGGAGGCCGGCCCCGTGATTTTGGAGCCCATCCACACCCTGAAGGCTCATGTGCCGGGCGACAACACCGGCGATATCATGGGCGATGTGACCAAGCGCCGCGGCCGTGTGCTGGGCATGGAGCCGGACGAGGACGGCTTGCAGACCATCATTGCCGAGGTACCGCTGGCAGAGCTTGCAAGCTTTACCACCTTTATCCGCCAGACTACGCAGGGCCGCGGCTGGTTCACCACCGAGTTTGCCCGCTACGAGACCCTGCCCGAGATGCTGGTGCCTGCCGTTGTGGAGCAGGCCAAGAAGCTGGGCAATCTGGACGAGGCCGCAGATGACTGAGCCCTGAACCTCTGATTTGACATTTCCCCGAGCCCCCGCCGACACCTTTTCCCTCTGTCGGCGGGGGCTTTTTTGGTCTCTGCGGCGTGTTTTTTGACAGAACTGCCAAAAAATAAGACCGAAATTCGTCATCTGCACTTTTTTACCAGATTTTTGAAGAAATAGTTTACACTATGCCGGAAACGGTGGTATTATATAAAATAGTATAATATGGCGTAAAATGAGCCTGTGCGCTCTGAGAGGGGACAGGATGAAAAACAGGATCCCGCGCCGCAGCTTTCTGGTGGCGGCAGCGGTCTCGGTAGCGGCACTGGCAGTGTCCGGCTGCGCTCATCCGGGAATTGCAGCGCCGGAAAAAAGACTGAAATACAAGCCCTCCCGGGCGCTGCGGCGCTGGGAGGGTTTTTGCAACGGAGGTAAAAAGATATGGTTCAGGTGGATCTCATCACCGGCTTTTTGGGCGCAGGCAAGACCACTTTTCTGCGCCGGTATGTGCGGTATCTGGTGCAGCAGGGGCATAAGGTGTGCATTCTGGAAAACGACTTTGGCGCGGTGAACGTGGACGCCATGCTGGTGCAGGAGGTGCTGGGCCCCGGCTGCGATGTGGAGACCATCAGCGGCGGCTGCGACTGCGACACCCACCAGCGCCGGATGCGCACCAAACTCATCGCCATGGCCATGCGCGGCTTTGACCGGGTGGTGGTGGAGCCCAGCGGCATTTTTGACGTGGACGAGTTTTTCGATATCCTGCGGGACGACCCGCTGGACCGGTGGTATCAGCTGGGCAGCGTGATTGCCATTGTAGACGCCCTGCTGCCGGAAACACTTTCGCCGCAGGCAGAGTATCTGCTGGCTTCCGAGACCATGAACGCGGGCTGTGTGCTGCTGAGCCGCGCCCAGCTGGCAGCACCCGCCCAGTGCGCCGCCGCCGCTGCCCACTTGGCGCGGGCACTGGAAACCGCAAAATCTTCCCGCCGCTTTGCACCGGGGGAAATTGTTGCCAAGGACTGGGACACTCTGACCGATGCCGACCTTGCTGCCCTTGCCGCCTGCGGCTACCGGCAGGCCAGCTGCGAAAAGCTGCATTTTGATGAGCACGCAGCCTTTACCTCCCTTTGCTTTCTGGAACTGCACCTCACCCCACAGCAGCTGCAAGCCGCCGCACAGAGGTTGTTCGCAGCGCCCGAGTGCGGGCAGGTGCTGCGGGTCAAGGGCTTTGCGCCCGCCCCGGCAGGCGGCTGGCTGGAGCTGAACGCCACCGCCGCCGGCTGCACCCTTGCCCCCATCCCGCAGGGGCAGGAGGTAGTCATCGTCATCGGCGAGGGGCTGGATAAAACCGCCATTGAAGCAAACCTAAAGGGGTGAAAGGCAGTTTTCCCCCAGAACAAAACACCTTGTGGAAAAACAGGAGGGACCATCATGCAGGAAGTACGCGCAGCCGTTATCGGCACCGGAGTCATGGGGCGCAAGTATGCCCAGATGATCGCAGAAGGAAAGGCGGGCGCATTGCGCCTGACCGCCGTGGTCTGCCGCAGCGCCGGGGCGCAGCAGTGGGCAAAGGACACCCTGCCGGATACGGTGCGGGTGTGCCCCAGCGCAGACCAGCTGTACGACTACGCGGAGGAGTTTGACGCCGTGTTGGTGGTCACCCCGCACAAGACCCACCCGGCGCTGGTGATGCAGGCTTTTGCCCACGGCAAGCACGTCCTGTGCGACAAGCCCAGCGCAAACGCGCTGGCACCGGCGCTGAAAATGAACCGCGCCGCTGAGGAGAGCGGCCTTGTTTTCGCCATGATGTTCCATCAGCGCCGCTACAAAAAGTATATGCGACTAAAAAAATTACTGGATGATGGGGCGTTGGGCGAGATCAAGCGGGTGCAGCTGGAAAACAGCCGTTATTTCCGCACATGGATGTACCATCGCTCCGGCAGCTGGCGCTCCAGTTGGGCAGGGGAGGGCGGCGGTGCGCTGCTCAATCAGGGTCAGCACATTCTGGACATCTGGCAGTGGCTGTTTGGGATGCCAACCAGTATTTATGCCATGATACAATACGGTAAGTATAACAATTTTATGGTGGATGATGAAGCCACTTTGCTGATGGAGTACCCGCAGCAGCGCACGGCTACCTTTATCCTTTCCACCGGCGAGGGCAGCTACACCGAGCGGTTGGAGATCGTGGGCACCAAGGGCACTGCCCTGCTGGAAGAGGATACTCTCACCCTGCACACCTACGCGCCGGACACCGAGACCTACCGCCGCACTGCCGATTGCACCGAGCGCCAGCAGCTTACCGAGACTACCGTCACCGAGCAGTTCGCGCCGCAGACTGAGCCCTACCCGGAGATGCTGGCAAACTTTGCGGATGCCATTTTGCACGGTACGCCCCTGACCGCCCCCGGCGTGGAGGGCGTGCGGGCGCTGGAACTGACCGATGCGGCTTACCTGTCCGCATGGCTGGGGGAAAAGATCACCCTGCCGCTGGACGCAGACCGGTTTGAGCAGGAACTGCAAAAGCATATTCAGGAGGAACAGGCAAATGGCTAAGCTGCGGTTTGTTGTGGTAGGCTCCGGCTGGCGGTCGCTGTTTTACTGGCGCATCGCGCAGGCGCTGCCGGAGCGGTTCGAGCTGTGCGCCATGCTTTGCCGCACCGAGGAAAAGGCCGAAAAAATGCACCGGGAGTACGGCGTGCCGGTAAGCACCTCGGCGGAGCAGTGCGCTGCCCTGCACCCGGATCTTGTGGTGGTGGCGGTGAATAAGGCGTCCATCGCCGCCGTCAGCACCGAATGGCTTGCCCGGGGCTTTGCCGTGCTGTGCGAGACCCCGGCGGCGCTGGACGAGGATGCCTTGCGCGCCCTCTGGCAGCTGCACCGGCAGGGCGCAAAACTGCAGGTGGCGGAGCAGTACTGGCTGTACCCCACGCTGGCAAAGCGGCTGGCGGCGGTGCGCAGCGGCGCACTGGGCACGCCGCAGTTCGCCCGGCTGTCGGTAGCGCACGGCTATCACGCGGTCAGTCTGGCGCGGCAGTTCCTGAACGCCGGGCAGCAGCCGGTGCGGGTGACCGGACGCAGCTGGACGGAAAAGATCATCGAAACGGATTCCCGCTGGGGCGCGGTGCATAACGGCGCATTGGTGGAAAAGACCCTGCAGCAGCACACGCTGGAATTTGCGGGCGGCAGCACGGCGTTTCTGGATTTTAACGGCGTGCAGTACCACTCCTATCTGCGCAGCACCCACACCAGTGTGCAGGGAGAGCGGGGCGAGGTGTTCGATGATACCCTGCGCTGTCTGGATGCCGCCGGGGAGCCGGTGTGCCGTCAACTGACCCTGCTGCCCGACCCGCTGGCAGCTGCCGCTGCGCAGGCAGGGCTTAACGAGGACGAGACCGCTATCGCCTGTTTTCTGGATAGGATGCAGGGCTATCTTGCCGGCGGGGCGGAGGTGTATCCGCTGGCAGACGCTTTGCAGGATGCCTACCTTGCTTTGCTGATGGAACGCGCCCTTGCCGCCCCCGGCCAGCCGGTGGAAAGCACCCCGCAGCCGTGGAACACAGAAGAACGATAAAAAGAGGCTCAGAAACGCCCGCAGGCGCCTCTGAGCCTCTTGATTTATAATGATTGGATCACATCAGGTCGATCAGCGCTTCCACCTCGTCCATGCGGGTAGCCCAGCTGGTGGCGATGCGCACCACGGTGTGGGCATCGTCGAACTTTTCCCAGAAGCTGAACTTTGCCTTGCCTTCCAGCGCAGCCAGCTGGGCGTTTTCCAGCACAAGGAAGATCTGGTTGGTGGGGGAGTCCATAAAGAAGCGGTAGCCCTTTGCCGCAAAACCGGCCTTCAGGCGGTTGGCGGTGGCAATGGCGTTTTTGCTGATGGAAAAATACAGGTCATCGGTGAACAGCACGTCGAACTGGATGCCCAGCAGCCGCCCCTTTGCCAGCAGTGCGCCCTGCTGCTTGACCATAGTCATAAAGTGCGCCGGTGCACCGTGGGGGAACACCACAGCCTCGCCGCACAGCGCACCCACCTTGGTGCCGCCGATATAGAACACATCGGTCAGCCGGGCAAGGTCGGCCAGCGTCACGTCCGTGCCCTCGGCAGCCAGACCGTAGCCCAGCCGTGCACCATCGAGGAACAGAGGCATCTTATACTCCTGACACACGGCGTGCAGGGCTTCCAGTTCGGCCTTGGTGTACAGGGTGCCGTACTCGGTGGGGTGAGAAATGTACACCATGCCGGGGAATACCATGTGGTCGTGGTTGTCATCGGCGTAGAAGGTAGCCACCAGCGCCCGCAGTTCGGTAGCGTCCAGCTTGCCGTTGTGCTGCGGCAGGGTGATGACCTTGTGGCCGGTGTACTCGATGGCACCTGCCTCGTGCCCGGCCACATGACCGGTGGCAGCAGCCACCACGCCCTGCCACCGCTGCAGCATGGATGCGATGACGATAGCGTTGCTCTGGGTGCCGCCGGAGATAAACTGCACATCGGCCTCCGGACAGGCGCAGGCGGCGCGGATCTTCTCCCGGGCGCTGGCGCAGTAGGGGTCGGTGCCGTAGCCGGAGACCTTTTCAAAGTTGGTCTCGGTCAGCTTTTGCAAAATGGCGGGATGTGCACCCTCGCAGTAGTCGTTTTCAAAATACAGCATGGCAAAAACGCTCCTCTATATATTATTTTATAAGAAAACAATACCTCTATTCTACATCGCCGCGAAAACCCTGTCAAACCTAAAACGGTGCACAGCACACGCGATACAACGCAAAGCGTCTGCAAACGCCGCAAAACGCTTACAGGGTGCCCGGTGGGACACCATGTTGACCAGAACCACAGCCTGCGGCAGCCTTTTTTACGAAAGTATGATTATTTCTGAAAAGGTAAAAAGTTTTTCAAAAAAGTGCTTGACAATTTTGCTGCATCTGGTATAATAACTATCGTTCCCGGCGCTACGGCGCAGGAACACAACAGAATATGCGGATATGGCGGAATTGGCAGACGCGTTAGATTCAGGTTCTAATCGGGGCAACTCGGTGGAGGTTCAAGTCCTCTTATCCGCACCAAACAATGAAGATCCGAACTTTTCTCGATAGGAGAAGGGTTCGGATCTTTTGTTTTTATGCTCCGCCCAAATAAAAAACTGCCGCACAGCAATGAAGCGTGCAGCAGCCTATGAGAAAATGAAGGAGAAACGCAGGTTTAAAACGATTATTTGCCCAGATGCCAGATGTCGCGGTTATACTCGGCAATGGTGCGGTCAGAGGAGAACATCCCCGCCTTGGCAATGTTTACAAGGCACTTGCGCCGCCAGCCCATGGGGTCGCAGGCGTAATCGCTGAGGGCCTGTCCCTTGCGCACAACGTAGGCGTTAAAGTCCGGCAGGGTCTGGAACCAGTCTTTATGGATCAACTCATCATGCAGGCGGGTCAGGTTTTCGGCGTGGCCGGCGGCCAGCATTTCCGGGCCGGTGAGGAAGCTGATGGCGCGGCGGATGTTGGCATCGCCCTCCACCCACTGGGCGGGGTCGTAATCGCCCACGGCGTAGCGGTGGATGACCTGATCGGAGGTCTGGCCGAAGATATAGATGTTCTCCTCACCCACCTGCTGGCTGATCTCCACGTTGGCACCGTCCATGGTGCCCAGCGTCAGCGCACCGTTCAGCATAAACTTCATGTTGCCGGTGCCGGAGGCCTCCTTGGAGGCAAGGCTGATCTGCTCGGACAGGTCGCAGGCCGGGATCAGTTTTTCGGCGGCGGTGACGTTGTAATTCTCCACAAACACCACCTGCAGCCACTTGGACACCTCCGGGTCTGCGGCGATGACCTTGGAGAGGGTCAGCAGCGCATGGATGATGTCCTTTGCAATGGTGTAGGCCGGCGCGGCCTTTGCGCCGAAAATGCTCACCAGCGGAGCAGCGGGCAGATGCCCTGCCTTGATCTCGTAGTACTGATGGATGAGGTACAGCAGATTCAGCTGCTGGCGCTTATACTCGTGCAGGCGCTTGGACTGGATATCGAACACGGCGTTGGTGTTCACGCGCACCTTCTGGGTACGCAGCAGCCAATCGGCCAGCGCTTCCTTGTTGGCCTTTTTCACGGCGGTCAACTCGTTCAGCACCGTCTCGTCCTCGGCAAAGGCCAGCAGCTTTTCCAACTCAGTAGCGTCCTTGCGGAAGCCGGAGCCGATGTGTTTTTCCAGCGTGGCGGTCAGGCGCGGGTCGCACTCCAGCAGCCAACGGCGGAAGGTGATGCCGTTGGTCTTATTGTTGAACTTTTCCGGGTATAGTTCGTAGAAGCCGTGCAGCTCGGAGTTTTTCAAGATCTCGGTGTGCAGCGCTGCCACGCCGTTGGTGGAGTGGGTGAAGTGGATGTCCATGTGCGCCATGTGCACCCGGTCGTCCTTGTCGATGATGGCAAGGCTCTCGTCCTCGGTGCGGGTGCGTGCCAGCGCATCCAGCTTTTCAATGATGGGCATCAGCTGCGGCACCACGGCGTCCAGATAGGTACGGGGCCACTTTTCCAGCGCCTCGGCCAGAATGGTGTGGTTGGTGTAGGCGCAGGTCTTGGTGACGATCTCCACGGCCTCTTCGAACTCGATGCCGCGCGCGCCCAGCAGACGGATGAGCTCCGGGATGACCATGCTGGGGTGGGTGTCGTTGATCTGGATAGCGGCGTAATCTGCCAGATCATGGAAGTTGCAGCCCCGGGCGGCGCACTCGGCCAGAATGAGTTGTGCCCCGGCGGAGACCATCAGGTACTGCTGGTACACCCGCAGACGGCGGCCCGCCTCGTCGGAATCGTCCGGGTAGAGGAAGAGGGTCAGGTTTTTATCAATAGCGGTCTTGTCAAAGGCGATGCCGTCATGGACGATGCTCTCATCGATGGTGTCCAGATCGAACAGGTTCAGGGTGTTGGTGCGTCCTTCGTAGCCGGTGACCGCCAGCTTGTACAGCCGGGCGGTGTACTCCTTGCCCGCCAATTCCACCGGGTAGGTGGTGTCGGTCTTTTCCGCCCAGCTGTGGGCGGTGAGCCACGGGTCGGGCTTTTCGTTCTGCACGCCGTCCTCAAAGGACTGATGGAACAGGCCGAAATGGTACCGCAGACCCACGCCGTCGCCGGGCAGATTCAGCGTTGCGAGAGAGTCGAGGAAGCAGGCAGCCAGACGCCCCAAGCCGCCATTGCCCAGAGAGGGCTCCGGCTCTACCTCTTCAATATCGGAAAGGCTTTTTCCGGCAGCAGCCAGCGCAGACCGGGCTTCATCGTACAGTCCCAGATTGATGAGGTTGTTGGACAGCAGCTTGCCAATAAGAAATTCGGCGCTGATATAGTACAGCTTGCGCCCGGTGACCGGCTGCACACGGTCGGCGCTCTTCTGCCGTACCAGTTCCAGCAATGCCAGATACAGTTCCTGATTGGTGCAGTCTGCCAGCAGCTTGCCGGTGATACTCTGTAACGTTTCGGTAAGGCTCATAAAAGCATCCTCCTTTGCTAGGGTGTATCGGAAACGTCGAAAATCCAGTCTATTTCTTTGTTTTCAGATACACCTTGCGGAAAACAGGTTTGACATCTGTACTTCAAGATATACCACATAGAACGATCAAAATCTTGCCTAAAAAGTGCAAACTATGGTACAATCCTATCATTGGGAGGTGAGATGATGCAAAATCAGGCTTCTTTGCAGGAGACAAAGCAGCACGGTGCCGTGCGCTTTCCGTTCAACCTGTACCCCTGCACCATTCCGGGGGACTTTCAGCAGGTGGCGCTCCACTGGCACGAGAGCATGGAACTGGTCTTTGTCAAGCAGGGTATGGGGCTGGTACAGGTGGGCACTGTGACCTATCCGGCTTATCGGGGAGATATCTTCCTCTTTGCACCGGGCACGCTCCACGCGCTGCGGCAGGCAGAGGGGCAGCGCATGGAATATGAAAATATCATCTTTGAGCCGGAACTTCTGGGCGGTGCAGAGGACCTTTGCGCTGAAAAATATCTGCTGCCGCTTCAAAGCGGGCGTTTGCTGCTGCCCGCGCGGCTGACCACGAACGATTTATGCTATCTGCAAGCCGCCGCCTGTCTGCGGGAACTGGAGGATGCCAACCGCGCAAAGCGCCCCGGCTACGAGCTGCTGGTCAAGGGGGCGCTGCTGCGGTTTCTTGCCCTGCTCATTGCACAGGGCAGGCAGCAGCTTCCCGCTGAAACCGCCGACACCCAGCGGCTGAAAACCGTGCTGCAATGGCTTTCTGCCCATTATGTCGAGCCGCTCCGGGTGGCCGATGCCGCTGGGGTCTGCTCCTTCAGTGCCAGCCATTTTATGCGCTGGTTCCGGCAGATGACCGGGCAAAGCTTTGTGAACTTTCTGAACGAATACCGGCTGAATACCGCCGCCGAGGCGCTGCAGACTACCGACGAGACCGTGCTGACCATCGCCTCCCGGTGCGGGTTTGAGAACCTCTCCTATTTTAACAGGGTGTTCAAGGCGCATTTTGGCATGACTCCGCGGGACTACCGGAAAAATAAGCAGGGCTAGGCTGCGGCGGAACGTCCGGAGCAAAAGAAAAAGCGATGACCCGTGCAGGTGGGTCATCGCTTTTCTCGTCCCTTGCGGGACAGGCAGGGTAAATGATAAGAAGGTAAATGAAGAAAATAGCAAGGTAAAAACAAAGGCGTGCACGGAGCCGAAGAAGGTGCTCCAAGAGGTGGATGTATCCAAGATTCGCTTTTGTTGGATACAACATACCACTTCAGAACAAAAATTGCAAGAGGTTTTTTAAAAATTTTACCCAAAATAACGCGGGAAATCGCATTTTTGTAGAAACGCACAAATTTTATTGAAAGTTCCCAGCAAACTGACGAACAAGCATAAAAACGGGAAGTTTGCAAGAAAACCATGCAGGGATACCTTTATAAAACCGGCGGGCAATGGAAGATAGGCTTGGAAAGCTGATTTTTGTGTGATGTGGGCTGCACCGCTTTACAAGCAGCCGGGGGTGTGTTAAGATGGACACATCTGCTGCAACCGGAAAAATACACGCACCGGGCAGCGGCGGCGTACCGGAAGAGCGTCCGGCGCCGGGAGGGGAAAACCGAATGACAAAGCTACTGCATGGCAATGAAAAAAACAGACTGACCGGCGGGCGGGAGCCGCTGTTCAGCCAAAAGGAACTGCTGATACTGGCCGTCCCGCTGCTGGTGGAGCAGCTGCTGGAAGTGACGGTGGGCATGGCCGACACCATGATGGTGTCCCGCTGCGGCGAGGCGGCCATCTCCGGCGTCAGTCTGGTGGATATGATCAATAACCTCATCATCGTGCTGTTTGCGGCGCTGGCAACCGGCGGCGCGGTGGTGGTAAGCCAGTATCTGGGCGCAAAAGAGCGCAGGAACGCCGACAAAAGCGCCGGTCAGCTGCTGCTGCTCAGCGGCTTGTCCGGCGTGGTGATCGGCGCGGTATGCTTTGTGCTGGCCCGCCCCATGATCCGACTGTTCTACGGCTCTATTGATACCGACGTGCTGGACGCGGGCGTGAAGTACTTGCAGATCATCGCCCTCAGCTACCCGTTTCTGGCGCTGTACAACGGCGGTGCGGCATTGTTCCGCAGCATCGGCAATTCCAAGATCTCCATGCAGATCAGCTTTCTGATGAACATTATCAACATCGTGGGCAACGCGGTGTGCATCTTCGGCCTCAAAATGGGAGTGGACGGCGTAGCATGGCCCAGCGTGGTGTCCCGCGTAGTGGCTGCGGCGCTGATCCTGCGCAAGTGCTACCGGGAGGATGCAGTGCTTTCCGTGCCCAAGACCCTGCGGCTGGACGGCGGCATGGCAAAGCGCATTCTGGGGATCGGCATCCCCTCGGCCTTTGAGAACAGCCTGTTCGAGGCCGGGCGCATTCTGGTGGTGAGCATGATCTCCACCTTCGGCACGGTGCAGATCGCAGCCAACGCCGTGGCCAACAATCTGGACGGTATGGGCGTCATCCCGGGTAAGGCCATCAGTCTGGCCATGATCACAGTGGTGGGGCGCTGCATCGGTGCCGGCGACCACGAGCAGACCGTTTACTACACCCGCAAGCTGCTGCTGTGGGCTTACATTACAATGGGGCTTTCCAACGGAGCGATCTTGCTGTTCCTCCGGCAGTTGGTGGGCATCTACGCCCTTTCCGGCGAGACGATGGAACTGGCCATCATGCTGGTCACCATCCATGCGGGCTGCGCCATCATCTTCTGGCCGCTGTCCTTCGTGCTGCCCAACGCCCTGCGCGCGGCAAACGATGTGAAATTCACTATGGTGGTGTCCATCCTCAGTATGGCCTGCTGGCGGCTGGGCTTCAGCTATCTGCTGTGCGTCCGCATGGGCTGGGGCGCTGTGGGTGTGTGGGTGGCTATGGTCATCGACTGGACCTGCCGCGTGACCTGCTTTGTGCTGCGTTTCCGCAGCGGCGCATGGAAAACAAAATATCAGGCATAACATAAGGAGAAAAGCATGAAACTGATCAGCTGGAACGTGAACGGCCTGCGCGCCTGCCTGACCCACGGCTTTGCCGAGAGTTTTGCCGCGCTGGACGCGGACATCTTCTCGGTGCAGGAGACCAAGATGCAGCCGGGACAGGCGGATTTTGCGCCGGAGGGCTACACCGAATACACCTATTCGGCCGAGAAAAAGGGCTATTCCGGCACGGCCTGCTGGTGCAAAACGGCACCGCTGGCGGTGACCACCGGCATCGGGCTGGAGCAGCACGACCACGAGGGGCGGGTGCTGACGCTGGAATACCCCGGCTTTTATCTGGTGAACTGCTATACCCCCAACAGTCAGGACGGGCTGAAGCGGCTGGACTACCGCATGGAGTGGGAGGACGCCTTCCGGGCGTATCTGCTGGCGCTGGACGCAAAAAAGCCGGTGATCCTGTGCGGCGATTTGAACGTGGCGCACACCGAGATGGATATCAAGAACGCCAAGACCAACCGCATGAGCGCGGGTTTTACCGATCAGGAGCGCGCCAAGATGACCGAACTGCTGGCGGCGGGTTTTGCGGACAGCTTCCGGGTGGTGCACCCGGACGAGGTGAAGTACAGCTGGTGGAGTTACCGCTTCCACGCGCGGGAAAAGAACGCGGGCTGGCGCATCGACTATTTTATCGTTTCCCGGCGCATTGCAGACCGCATCCGCACCGCCGAGATTCACAACGAGATCTTTGGCTCCGACCATTGCCCGGTGGAGTTGCAGATCGACCTGTAATATAAGGAGAAGCCAATGCTGAAAAATTATCTTCTAATCTTCTTTATCTCCATGGTGCCCATCATCGAACTGCGCGGAGCCATCCCCATCGGGCTGGGTATGGGGCTGCCGGCGCTGCCCACCTACCTTTTGTGCGTGCTGGGCAACATGATCCCGGTGCCTTTTATCTACCTGTTCGCCCGCAAGTTCCTCATCTGGGGCTACCACAAGCCTCTCATCGGCCCCATCTGCCGCTTTTGCATCAACAAGGGCGAAAAAGGCGGCCGTGCACTGGAGGCTAAGGCCGGCAAGGGTCTGACCGTGGCGCTGCTGCTGTTCGTGGGCATTCCGCTGCCGGGCACCGGCGCGTGGACGGGTACACTGGCAGCCTCCATTCTGGATATGAAGTTCAAGGACGTATTGATCGCCTGCATGGGTGGTGTGCTGCTGGCGGGCATCATCATGGGCTTGGCAAGCGCCGGGCTGCTGGGTGCGCTCAGCGGGCTGTTTGCGGCAGGCTGACAAAACGCGGACGCTTTTGTCGTGAAAAATGCCGGTAGCATTTCCGCGCGGAGTATGTTACACTGGATGATAGTTGTGAAAACCGGGCTCTGCTCCCGGCCAGAAAGGACGTTATAGAACATGGATCAGGCACTGAATCAGAAAATTGACGCATACATTGCGGAAAACAAAGAGCAGCTGCTGCAGGACATTGCAGCGCTGGTCGCCATCGACAGTGTGGAGGGCACCCCGGAGGAGGGCGCACCCTTCGGCGCAGGCCCTCGGGCCGCGCTGGACAAGACGCTGGAACTGGCAGCAGGCATGGGCTTTGCCACCCGCAACTGCGAAAACTACATCGGCTATGCCGAGTTGGCCGGTGCAGACCCGGAAAAATATCTGGCCACCATCTGCCATGTGGACGTTGTGCCCGTGGGCAACGGCTGGACGGCAGACCCCTTTAAGATGCGCATTCAGGACGGCTGGCTGCTGGGCCGCGGCGTCTCGGACGATAAGGGCCCGATGATCGTTACCTTGTATGCGCTGAAGTTCCTCAAGGAGCAGGGCTACCAGCTGCGCTACCCCATCCGTGCCATCGTGGGCGACAACGAGGAGACCCACATGAACGATGTGAAGTACTATCTGGAAAACTACCCCGCCCCGGTGTTCTGCTTTACCCCGGACGCCGAGTTCCCGGTGTGCAACGGCGAAAAGGGTCACTTCGGCGGTAAGATCGTCAGCCCGGTGTGCAACGGCGTCATTGCAGCGTTTGAGGGCGGTGTGGCCAACAACGCTGTGCCGGACCGCGCCA
Organism: uncultured Faecalibacterium sp.; assembly: GCA_934503275.1. Lineage (GTDB taxonomy): Bacteria > Bacillota > Clostridia > Oscillospirales > Ruminococcaceae > Faecalibacterium. The sequence goes on along the minus strand of CAKSVD010000010.1, from coordinate 15,526 downwards.
GCGCTCTGGTCAAGACCGATATCTGCAAGCTGAAGAACGCCCCCAACATCACGCTGGAGCCGGAAGGGGACGGCGTGCGGGTGCGCGGCTGGGGCAAGTCCGGCCACGCCGCCATGCCGGAGGGCACGGTGAACGCCATTGGTTTGGTGGTGGATTATCTGCTGGACAACGGCCTGTGCAACGACGCCGAGCGCGCCTATCTGGAGGCACTGCGCAAGCTGCACAGCTCCACTGCAGGCACCGGCCTTGGCATCGACTGCGCCGACGGCCCCTTCGGCCCGCTGACCATCATCGGCGGCCGCATCTATATGGAGGACGGCAAGCTGGTGCAGACCATCGACAGCCGCTTCCCCACCTGCACCAACGGCGAAAAGCTGACCGCACAGATCACCACTGCGCTGGGCGATGGCGCAAAGCTGGAGGATGTGGACGCAGCCGAGCCCTTCTATATCGAGGCCGACAGCCCCGCCATCCGCGCCTGCATCGACACCTACAACGAGGTGACCGGCGAGAATGCCACCCCCTTCACCATGGGCGGCGGCACTTATGCCCGCCACTTCCCCTATGCTGTCAGCTTCGGCCCGGAGCATGAGGATGTGAAGCTGCCGGAGTTCGGCGGCCCGATGCACGGTGCCAACGAGGCTGCTCCCATCGACAAGCTGCTGGAGGCCGTCAAGATCTACATTCTGGCGCTGCTGCGGCTGGAAGAGATCGACTTCTGAGGTACAGCATGAACGTGCTTGTCATTGACGGGCAGGGCGGGGGACTGGGCCGCCAGCTGGTGGCTGCCCTCAGCGCCCAGTGCCCGGACGTCCGGCTGGTGGCCGTGGGCACCAACAGCGTTGCCGCACAGGCCATGCACAAGGCCGGTGCGCAGCGCGCCGCCACCGGCGAGAACGCTGTGGTGGTGAACTGCCGCAGCGCGGATATCATCGTGGGGCCTATCGGCATTGTTATTGCAGACGCGCTGCTGGGGGAAATCACCCCCGCCATGGCCACGGCAGTGTGCCAGAGCAGCGCCACCCGGGTGCTGATCCCGGTGAACCACTGCGAAAACTATATCGTCGGCGTACCCGACCAGCCCATCGGCAGCCTTGTAGCTGCCGCCGTGCAGAAGGTGAAAGCCCTCTGCGCCGGGGAAGGGTGCTAAAGAATAAAATGTGATAAAACAACACCGGACAGCGTTTGCTCTGTCCGGTGTCGTTTTATCATAAAAATATAGTTTATTTCCGCTGCCGGGCGGCGATCTGTGCGGCAGTGGGCGGGATATCGCCCTGCGCGGTCTTTTCCAGCTGGCTCAGGCGGCGGTCCAGATCGGTGAGCCGCTGCGAGACGATGTCCGGCAGATCCTGCTGGTCCAGATCGTCGGCGGGGTTCACCGCCTTGTTGTTGATGCGCACCACCTCGGCGGGTACGCCCACGGCGGTGCAGTTGGCGGGCAGGTTGCGCAGCACCACACTGCCTGCGCCGATGCGGGCATTATCCCCGATGAACACCGGGCCCAACACCTTGGTGCCCGCGCCGATGAGCACGTTGTTGCCCAAGGTGGGGTGGCGCTTGCCGGTATCCTTGCCGGTGCCGCCCAGCGTTACCCCGTGGTAGATGGTGCAGTTGTCGCCGATCTCGCAGGTCTCGCCAAACACGATGCCCATGCCGTGGTCGATGAACAGACACTTGCCGATGGTGGCACCCGGGTGGATCTCGATGCCGGTGCGGTGGCGGCCATGCTGGCTGACCCACCGTGCCAGAAAAAAGTGCTTGCGCCCGTACAGCCAGTGCGCGATGCGGTGGTACACCAGAATGTGGAATCCCGGGTATAGCAGCATTACCTCCAGCACGCTGCGTGCGGCGGGGTCCTTGCGCTGGATGTTCCGCGCGTCCTCAAGTAAACCCATGCGGAAAACCTCTCTTTCCCATAAACACCCGCCCACGCGGCGGGGCTCTCCCTTTTACCGTATTATAATAGCACATCAGGCAATGAAAGTACAGCGCTGCGCTAGGAATTGTGGAACAAAATGGCAGTTATTTTGCCGCGCTGACCGGGTTTTGGGTAGAGTATCCAAAATTCGGCGAGAGATGCCATAAACCTTTTAGCACCTGATTTGCGCTGGAGCCATTGACATATTTTGCGGTTCTATGATAAAATAATACGAATGAAAACGCAACCATCAAGAAAAGGAGAAACACCATGCTGTGCAGCGCCCAGAACCCGAAACTGAACAAGCAGTTCGCGTCCGGTTTTGCCGTGGCTTCGTTGTTTCCTTTTTTGCGCAATGAGCTTTTCCCTTTGCGGGGAAAAGTTTTTTTTTGCCCGTTTTCGGGCGCCTGATACACAAAAATACCATTACAGGAGGGAACCGCGATGCTGCTGACAAACGCTGTGAACACTGAGGGACGGCCGCTCGAGATCTATGTAAAGGATGGCAAAATCGCTGCCGTAGGGCAGGATCTTTCCGCCCTTGCCGCCGAGAACGAGACGGTGGTGGATGCCGGTGGGCTGACTGTGCTGCCCGCATTTGTGGATCTGCACTGCCACTGGCGCACTCCGGGCTTTGAGTACAAGGAGGACATCGAGACCGGCAGCCGTGCCGCTGCCGCCGGTGGCTACACCTTTGTAAACCTGATGCCCAACACAAAGCCCGTCTGCTCCTCTGCCGCACAGGCCATGATGGTGGAGCAGAAAGCTGCCGAGGTAGGGCTGTGCGATGCAAACCAGACTGTCTCCATCACCGAGAACTTTGATGGCGTGAGCATCGACCACCTCAAGACCCTGCCCGCCAGTGTGAAGTTCATCACCGAGGATGGCCACGGCGTGCAGGATAACGCCACCATGGCGCGGGCGTTTGCCATCTGCACCCAGAAGGATATCACGGTCATGAGCCACGCCGAGGATATGGAAATCAGCCCATGGGACTACCGTCTGGCCGAGGATATCGAGACGGTGCGCAACTGCTGGCTGAGCGAGTACTACCAGACCCGGCTGCATATGTGCCATGTGTCCACCCGGGGTGCGCTGGACGCCATCCGCATGGCAAAGCTGCGGGGCGCACCAGTCACCTGTGAAGTGACCCCTCATCACCTGTGGTTCACCAACGATAGCTGCGACTACCGGGTCAACCCGCCCATCCGCACCGCCGACGACGTGGAGGCGCTGGTGGAGGGCATCCGCACCGGCATCGTGGACGCCATTGCCACCGACCACGCACCCCACTCTGAGGAAGATAAGCTGAAGGGCATGGCCGGTATGGTGGGCAGCGAGACCGCCTTCGGCGTGTGTTACACAAAGCTGTGCAAGCAGGAGGGTCTGCCGCTGGAGTTGCTGGTGCACCTGATGAGCACCCGCCCCGCCGAGATCTTGGGCCTTGCCAAGGGTCAGCTGGAGCCGGGTTTCGATGCCGACTTTGTGCTGGTGGATCTGGACACCCCCTACACGGTGGAAAAGGAAAAGCTGCACTCCAAGAGCCACAACACCCCCTTTGACGGTGCACAGCTTTACGGCAAGGTGTTTGCAACCATCAAGGCCGGTAAGATCACCTATCAGGCCGAGGAGTAAGAAGAACGAAACCCTCTCAGGCAAAGCCTTACGGTAAGGGGCTTGGCTCTCCCTTTGGGAGAGCTGCCGAACGAAGTGAGGCTGAGAGGGCGAGGACGCTTACAAGATGCGATATAACGATACCTAATCTAACAGAGAACAAACAGGAGGACACCCAAATGACGAACATGGACAAACTGTACGAAGCTGTGGAAGCCCGCGGCCCGGTGTGCGTGGGTCTGGACACCGACTTCAGCTACCTGCCCGCCGATTTTGTGGACAGCACCCTGACCAAGGGCGAGAACATCGTGCGCTTCAACAAAAAGCTCATCGATGCCACCAAGGCCGTGGCAGGCTGCTACAAGGTGCAGATCGCTTATTATGAGTCTCTGGGCATGGAGGGCATGAAGGCCTACGCCGACACCCTGAAGGCTGTGCGCGAGGCCGGTGTGCCGGTGATCGCGGATATCAAGCGCGGCGATATTGCCAAGACCGCCGAGATGTACGCCATGGGCCACTTTACCGGCGATTTTGAGAGCGATTTCGTTACGCTGGCACCCTACATGGGTCTGGACTCCATCAGCCCCTACCTGCCCTACGCCGAAAAGCAGGGCAAGGGGATGTTCGTGCTCTGCCGCACCTCCAACGGCGGCGCCAAGGACTTTGAGTACGAGAAGCTGGCCGATGGCCGCCACGTTTACGATCTGGTGGGCGACAAGCTGAACGCGCTGGGCAAGGATTACATGGGCGAGCACGGCTACTCCTCCATCGGTCTGGTCATCGGCGGCACCCACATCGAGGAGGCCACCGAGATCCGCGCAAAGTATCAGGACAGCTTCTTCCTGATCCCCGGCTACGGCGCACAGGGCGGCAAGGCCGAGGATATTGCCCAGTACCTCACCAAGGGCAACGGCGGCGTGGTCAACTCCAGCCGCGGCATCCTGCTGGCTTACAAAAAGCAGCCGGGCACTGCCTTTGACGAGGCCGCTTACAACGAGTGTGTGAACATGAAGGAGGCCATTGCTCATGCGTGCAGCCTGCTGTGAAGCCACCGTCCTGCGCAATGAGGTCATTGCCCCGGACATCCGCCTGCTGACCGTGGTGTGGCCGGACCGCGACCATGCCCCCCACGCAGGCCAGTTCTTCACCCTGCGCTCCTGGGGCGCAGACGAAGCCCCCTTCCTGTCCCGCCCCATCAGCGTGCACCGCTGGAACCCGGACAGCAGCACCATCGAGTTTTTGTATCAGGTGGTGGGCGAGGGCACCGAGAAGCTGGCACAGCTCAAGCAGCAGGATACCTTCCAGCTCACCGGCCCTATGGGCAACGGCTTTGATGTACCGGAGATCGTGAGCAAGTACAAAAAGATCGCCGTGGTGGGCGGCGGCATCGGCACTGCGCCTATGTTCCAGCTTACCCGCGAACTGGCCGCTGCCGGGGTAAAGCCGGATGTGTTCTTCGGATTCCGCGACACCCCCTACTGCATGGAGGAGTACCGCAGCATCGCAAACCTCGTCAAGGTGTCCACCGACACCGGCGCGGTGGGCTTCCACGGCTTTGTCACCCAGCTGTACGACCCCGCCGATTACGACGTGGTGCTGGTGTGCGGCCCCACCGTGATGATGAAGAACGCCGCCCGCCTGTGTGCGGAAAAAGGCACCCCCTGCTTTGTGAGCATGGAAAAGAAGATGGCTTGCGGCATTGGTGCCTGCCTTGGCTGCACCTGCGAGACCAAGGGCGGCGAGGGCAAGAGCGTGTGCAAGAACGGCCCTGTATTTGACGCAACGGAGGTGTTCTTCTGATGGCAGACCTGAAAACCAACCTGCTGGGCTTTGTGATGAACAGCCCGGTCATCGGCGCATCCGGCACCGTGGGCTACGGTGTGGAGTACGAGGAACTGGCCGATTTTGCTAAAATCGGCGGCATCTCCGGCAAGGGCCTTACCCTGCACGGCCAGTACGGCAACAAGGGCGAGCGCCTGTGGGAGACCCCCTCCGGCCTCATCAACAGCATCGGCCTGCAGAACCCCGGCGTGCAGCACTTTATTGACGTGGAACTGCCCGAGATGCTGGAACTGAAGCAGAAGTACGGCACGGTGGCCATTGCAAATCTTGGCGGCCACAGCGAGGAAGAGTATGTGGAAGGCGCTGCGATGCTGAGCGAGAGCGCGGTGGACATCGTGGAACTGAACATTTCCTGCCCCAACGTCAAGGTGGGCGGCATGGCCTACGGCGTAAAGGCCGAGGCTGCCGGTGAGGTGGTGCGCATGGTGCGCGCTGCCTGCAAAAAGCCCCTGATGGTCAAGCTGAGCCCGCAGGCCGAGAACATCCCCGAGATGTGCAAGGCTGTGGAGGCCGCCGGTGCGGACGCCATCAGCCTGACCAACACCTTTCAGGCCTGCGCCATCGATCTGGAAAAGCGCCGCCCGGTGTTCAACAACATCTTTGCGGGTCTGTCCGGCCCGGCGGTGCGCCCCATTGCCCTGCGCATGGTATGGCAGGCCGTGGGTGCGGTGAACATCCCGGTGGTGGGCCTGGGCGGCATTGCCACCGGCCGTGACGCACTGGAGTTCATCATGGCAGGTGCCACCGCAGTGCAGGTGGGCGCTGCAAATTTTGCAAACCCCCGCGCCATGGAGACCATTGCGGACGAGATGGCAGCATGGATGGACAAGAACGGCGTGAAAACGTTGGACGAGATCCGCGGCTGCGCCCGCCATGCAGAATAAAAACTGATATATCCATAAAATATCCACAATTATGCGCATAAAATAAAACTTAGCGCATAAATTTGCAAATAGCGTAAAAGCGTGGTACAATACCACCCAAAGGAATATACACCACTGAAAAGAGAGGGAGAAGTACAATGAGTGAAGCACTTGAAATTCTGAAGAGCTGTGACGCATTTCTGGAGGGTCACTTCCTGCTGTCCTCCGGCCGGCACTCCGGCGCATACTGCCAGATGGCTTATCTGCAGCAGTACCCGGACCGCTGCGCCGAGGTGATGAAGGCTGTGGCCGACAAGGTCAAGGAGATGGATGTGGACGTCATCGTTGGCCCTGCCATGGGCGGCATCGTGTACGCCTACGAGCTGGCCCGCCAGACCGGCAAGCGCGCTATCTTTACCGAGCGCGTGGACAACGTGATGTGCCTGAAGCGCTTTGCCATCCACCCGGGTGAAAAGTGCATCATCGCTGAGGACGTGGTGACCACCGGCATCTCCTCTCTGGAGACCAAGCGCGTCATCGAAGAGGCCGGCGGCATCTGCCTTGGCATTACCTGCGTGGTGGACCGCACCAAGCCCGAGGCTCCGTCTCCCATCCCCATTCTGGCCAGCGCCCTGAAGCTGAACCTGCCCAACTACACCCCGGAGGAGTGCCCCATCTGCAAGGAGGGCAAGCTGCCGCTGGTGCATCTGGGCAGCCGCAAGATGAAGCAGGAAGCAAAGCAGACCCTGTAAACTGAAAGCTTTTGTTGAAACGAGGAAAACTATGAACGCATATCTTCTTTTGGCAAACGGCATGGTCTTTGCCGGACAGTCCGTGGGCGCGCAGGGCGTGACCGTGGGCGAGGTGGTGTTCTCCACCGGCATGGTGGGCTTTCAGGAGACCCTGACCGACCCCAGCTATTATGGCCAGATCATCACCCAGACCTATCCCCTCATCGGCAACTACGGCATGAACCACGATGACATGGAGTCCGACCGCATCTGGGCAAAGGGCTACATCGTGCGCGAAGCCTGCACCACCCCCTCCAACTGGCGCTGTGAGGAGACGCTGGACAGCTTTTTGAAAAAGAACAACACCATCGGCATCGAGGGCATCGACACCCGCCACCTGACCCGTATCATCCGGGAGAGCGGCGTGATGAACGGTGCGATCCTGACCACCTTTGACCCCGCCGACCCGGCCAACAAGGCCGAGACCGAGGCACTGCTGGCCCAGATCCGCGCCTACGCCGTGACCGATGCTGTGAAGAACGTGACCTGCGCCGCACCCGAGGTGTTCAACCCGGAAGGCGAGACCCACATCGTGCTGATGCACTACGGCTGCAAGCGCAACATCGTGCGCTGCCTTGTCAAGCGCGGCTGCAAGGTGACCGTGATGCCCGCCTTTGCAACGGCGGAAGAGATCAAGGCCCTTGCTCCGGACGGCATCATGCTGTCCAACGGCCCCGGCGACCCCGCCGAGCCGGTGGAGATCATCGAGAACCTCAAGCATATCTTTGAACTGAACATCCCCACCTTCGGCATCTGTCTGGGTCACCAGCTGTCCGCACTGGCAGCCGGTGCCAAGACCATGAAGCTGAAGTATGGCCACCGCGGTGCCAACCAGCCTGTGACCGACTTTGAGTCCGGCCGCACCTTTATCACCAGCCAGAACCACGGCTATGCAGTCGTGGGCGAGGAACTGCCCGCCGAGATGGGCGAGGTGGCACAGGTGAACGCCAACGACGGCACCTGCGAGGGCATCAAGTACAAAAAGTGGAACTGCTTCACCGTGCAGTTCCACCCGGAAGCAAACGGCGGCCCCAAGGACACTGAATTCCTGTTCGACCGCTTCCTGAACAACGTCAAAGCAGCAAAGGAGGCACGCTGAAATGCCGAAGGACCCCAGAATCAAAAAGGTGCTGGTCATTGGCTCCGGCCCTATCATCATTGGTCAGGCTGCGGAGTTTGACTACTCCGGCACGCAGGCCTGCCGCGCCCTGAAAGCAGAGGGCATCGAGACCGTTCTGCTGAACTCTAACCCCGCTACCATCATGACCGACCCGGACGTGGCCGACCATGTGTATATCGAGCCCATGACGCTGGAAGTCGTGGAGCGCATTCTGGACATCGAAAAGCCGGACTCCGTGCTGCCCAACCTTGGCGGCCAGATGGGTCTGAACCTGTCCATGGAACTGGCACGCTCCGGCTATCTGGACCGCACCGGCATCCGTCTGCTGGCCTGCAAGCCGGAGACTATCGACCGTGCCGAGGACCGCGAGCTGTTCAAGGAGACCATGGAGAAGCTGCACCAGCCCATCATCCCCTCTGAGGTGGTGGAGACGCTGCAGGACGCACTGGACTGCGCCGACCGCATCGGCTACCCGGTCATCGTGCGCCCGGCCTTTACCATGGGCGGCACCGGCGGCGGCATCTGCGAGACCCGCGAAAAGCTGATCGAGATCGGCACCAACGGCCTGCGCCTTTCTCCTATCCATCAGATCTTGGTGGAAAAGTGCATCGCCGGCTGGAAAGAGATCGAGTACGAGGTGATGCGCGACCACAAGGGCAACGTGATCACCGTATGTAACATGGAAAACCTCGACCCCGTGGGCATCCACACCGGCGACTCGGTAGTCGTGGCTCCCTCCCAGACCCTGACCGACCACGAGTACCAGATGCTGCGTACCGCCGCACTGGATATCATCACCGAGCTGGGCATCGAGGGCGGCTGCAACTGCCAGTTTGCACTGAAGCCGGACAGCTTTGACTACGCGGTCATCGAGGTCAACCCCCGTGTGTCCCGCTCCTCCGCACTGGCCTCCAAGGCTACCGGCTACCCCATTGCCAAGGTGGCTACCAAGATCGCCATCGGCTACACACTGGACGAGATCACCAACGACGTTACCGGCAAGACCTGCGCCTGCTTCGAGCCTGCGCTGGACTACATCGTGGTCAAGTACCCGAAGTGGCCGTTTGATAAGTTCGTCTACGCCGACAAGTCTCTGGGCACCCAGATGATGGCTACCGGCGAGGTGATGAGCATCGGCAACAGCTTCGAGGCCGCCATGATGAAGGCTGTTTCCTCCATTGAGCTGGGCATGGACACCCTGACCCACAAGCCCTTTGAGGAACTGACCGACGAGGAAGTAGTGGAGCATATGCACGTTCAGGACGCCGAGCGCGTGTTCTGCGTGTACGAGGCGCTGAAGCGCGGCATCGACCACAAGGTCATCTACGATATCACCAAGATCGACTGGTGGTTCCTTGATAAAATGCAGCATCTGGCAGATCTGGAAAAGGGTCTGGCACAGTGCAACGGCGTGCTGTCCTTGGAGCAGTACAAGACTGCCAAGAAGTACGGCTTCCAGGATAAGACCATCCGCCGTCTGGCACAGGTGGACACCCTGCCCGTGGAGAACTACCGCGCCGGCTTCAAGATGGTGGATACCTGCGCTGCCGAGTTCTCTGCCAATACCCCCTACTTCTACTCTACCTATGATGGCGACAACGAGGCCGCAAGCTTCATCGCTGAGAAGGAAGCCGAGACCGCGGCCAAGGGCGAGCCCAAAAAGAAAAAGGTTCTGGTCTTTGGCTCCGGCCCCATCCGCATCGGTCAGGGCATCGAGTTCGACTACTGCTCTGTGCACTGCGTGTGGACCCTGAAGAAGAATGGCTGCGAGGCCATTCTGGTCAACAACAACCCCGAGACCGTCTCCACCGACTTTGATACCGGCGACCGTCTGTACTTCGACCCGCTGAACCCGGAGAGCGTGGACAACATCATTGCCACCGAAAAGCCGGATGCCTGCGTGGTGCAGTTCGGCGGACAGACCGCCATCAAGCTGGCCAAGCACATGGACGAGATCGGTCTGCCCATTCTGGGCACTCCGGCGGACGCCATCGACGAGGCCGAGGACCGCGAGCGCTTTGACGAGCTGCTGGAGCGCTGCAACATTCCCCGCGCTCCGGGCCGTACCGTGTTCAATCTGGACGAGGCGCTGGCCGCTGCCGAGGAGATCGGCCTGCCGGTGCTGATGCGCCCCTCCTATGTGCTGGGCGGTCAGAACATGATCGTGGCCTATAACAACGCTGACATCATCGAGTACATGGGCGTTATCACCGAGCACGTCGACATGGATCACCCGGTGCTGCTGGATAAGTACATCATGGGTACCGAGTGCGAGGTGGACGCTATCTGCGACGGCGAAAACTTCTTGATCCCCGGCATCATGGAGCAGGTGGAGCGCACCGGCGTGCACTCCGGCGACTCCATCTGTGTCTACCCGGCACAGCACCTGACGCAGGACGAGATCGACACCATGGTGGATTACACCGGCCGCTTTGCCCGCGAGCTGCACGTCACCGGTCTGGTCAATGTGCAGTATGCCGTCTCCCATGGCCGTGTGTACGTCATCGAGGTGAACCCCCGCTCCTCCCGTACCGTGCCTTACATCTCCAAGGTCACCGGCGTGCCCATGGTGGATATGGCCGTGCGCTGCTGCTTGGGCGAGAAGCTGACGGATATGGGCTACGGCACCGGTCTGCACCCCAACGCCCCCTATGTGGCGGTAAAGGTGCCTGTGTTCAGCTTTGAAAAGCTGCACGCCGTGGATACCCAGTTCGGCCCCGAGATGAAGTCTACCGGCGAGGTGCTGGGTATTGCGCCCAACTACCACGATGCCCTGCTCAAGGGCTTGATCGGTGCAGGCTATACCTTCAAGACCCCCGGCCCGGGCAGCTGCTGCATCTTCACCGTGAAGGACAGCGACAAGCCCGAGTTCGTGGATATTGCATGGAAGCTGAAGGATATGGGCTATAAGCTCTACGGTACCTCCGGCACCTGTGCATGGCTCAACAAGCACATGGTCCCCTGCAACGAGGTGCGCAACATCTCCGGCGAGGCGCCCAACATCGTGGACCTGCTGCAGAGCGGTCTGGTGGACTATGTGTTCTCCACCAGCGCCAAGGGGCGTGACCCCCGGCGCGATTCCGTCCGTCTGCGCCGCAAGGCCGTGGAGTTGAGCATCCCCTGCATCACCGCAGTGGATACCGCTGCTTCTCTGGTGGACTGCCTGCGCAGCGAGCACAGCTTGGCGAACATCCCGCTGGTGGATATTGCCACCCTGTACCGCGGCAAATAAGCCGTAACACCCGCATAAAATAGTTCTGTACAGCGCCTGCCGAAACGGTGGGCGCTGTATTTGTGCGGGGTGCACGGAACTAAATATGGTTCGTGCGCAATAAGCTACATTTCGTGCGCAATCCATCGAAAACAGTACGAGAAATATGTTATACTCAACAACGCAAAATTTGCCAAAAGACGTTACTTTTGGACATTCCAGGAGGATATCGATACATGACCCGTTCCCAGATGATCGAAACCGTGGCACGCAAGACCGGCTTTACCGAAGCTCAGGTCGAGACCACGATGGATGCAATGTTTGACCAGATCGCGGACTGCCTGCGTGCGGACGAAAAGGTGACCATCGCCGGCTTTGGCCGCTTTGAGATGCGCCCCCGCAAGCCGAAGGCTTACACCAACCCCAAGACCAAGGTCTCCAGCCAGCTGGAGTCCACCTCCATCCCCGGCTTCAAGGCCAGTGGCCGCTTCAAGCAGAAGCTGGAGGCCGGCAAGAAGAGCGTGGAAGAGACCGCCTGATCCTGCACACTGAGAACCGTACCCGTGACCCCGGGTGCGGTTCTTTTTGTTTGCCAAAAACTCTGTTGTGAAAATGGAATATCGGAACGCCCGCAGGCGTTCCGATATTCCGAAATTCAAAATTATTTTCTGCTGATTATGCCCAAAGCAGCGCGGAGGGCATTCTAAATCGTCCCGCCCTGTGTGCGATGCACGGCATCTTTTGGTTTCTCTGCTGACAAGCGCGGCATTTCATGCTATACTTGTTGCAACGAGAAAAAACGCCACAAAGAACGGAGTTGTCCAAATGCTTTACAGCGAGTTGCAGTGCAGCGAAGCCATCCACAAGGCTGTGGAACGCATGGGCTTTGCCGAAATGACCGAAATTCAGGAAAAGACGATCCCCCTCATGCTGGCCGGGCATGATGTCATCGCCAAGGCACCCACCGGCACCGGTAAGACCTGTGCCTTCGGCATCCCGGTGGTGGAGCATATCCAGCCGGAAAATAAATACCCGCAGGCCGTCATCATGGCACCCACCCGGGAACTTGCCCAGCAGATCGCCGAGGAGTTGACCAACCTCACCTACTTTATGCCCGAGGTGCAGGTGGCTTGCGTGTACGGCGGCGCCAATATGGAAAAGCAGGCAAAGCGTCTGGCCGAGGGCTGCCAGATCGTGGTGGCCACCCCGGGCCGCCTGATGGATCACTACAAGCACCACAGCATTGATATCTCCCATGTGACCCAGATCGTGCTGGACGAGGCCGACGAGATGCTGAATATGGGCTTTTATAAGGATGTGCGCCACATCATCGAGATGATGAAGGCGCGCAAGGCGCTGTCCATGTTCTCCGCCACCATCAGCCGCGAGGTGATGGATATCGGCTGGCTGTACCAGCACAACGCCGAGGAGATCACCGTGCAGCCCCGGGAGGAGAGCCAGCCCAAGATCACCCAGTATATGCTGGAGACCTCCGGCCGCAACAAACTGTCGGATCTGGCACAGATCATCATTGGCGAGGGCTACAAGCGGGTGATGGTGTTCTGCGATACCAAGTTCAACACCGCTACGCTTGCAAACCAGCTGGCACGGCTGGGCTTCTCGGTGGACTGCCTGCATGGCGACCTTTCCCAGAAGGAGCGCAACCAGATCATGCAGGCCTTCCGGGACGGCAAGCTGGCCATTCTGGTGGCTACTGATGTGGCTGCCCGCGGCATTGATGTCTCGGACGTGGATGCTGTTATCAACTACGACGTGCCCAGCGAGAACGAGCACTACACCCACCGCATCGGCCGTACCGGCCGCGCCAAAAAGGAGGGCGTAAGCTACCTGTTCTATGTGCCGGAGGAAAAGAAGCGCGTGCAGGAGTTGCTGCGCCTGACCCGCAATACCGACCTGTGCACCCCGGTGCACTTCGACTTCAACCATGAGCACATCGTGGTGGAGAAAAAGCAGGACAACGCCGACCGTTTCCAGATCAAGTGCTATTTTTAAAGGTAGGAGCTGCTGTGCGATCCTGTGCAGCGGCTCTTTTTGCAAAAAGGCTTGACCTTCCCCTTTGTGGAAGGTGTAGAATACTCCCGTAAGGAGGGGGTCGTGACCCATGAAGATCAACGAAGTGGAAGCCGCCGTCGGCGTGACCAAAAAGAACATCCGCTTTTACGAGGAAGAGGGGCTCATCAGCCCCAGCCGGGAGCCGGGCAACGGCTACCGCAGCTACTCGCAGGCAGATGTGGAGCGTCTGCGCCGCATCAAGCTGCTGCGCAAGCTGGACGTGCCGCTGGCAGAGATCCGGGAAATGCTGGAAGGGCAGCGCACACTGGCCGAGGGCATGAGCCAGCAGCTGGAACGTCTGCGCAGCCGCCGCGCCGACTTGGAGGAGGCTATCGGCTTCTGCACGCTGCTGCAACAGGAAAACGGCCCTCTGGAACAACTGGATGTGGAGCAGACGCTGACGCGTCTGACCGCACGGGAAGAACAGGGAGTGACTTTTGTGAACATTGAACGGACCGACCAAAAGACCCGCCGCATCCGGGGCGCCTGCATCGGTGCCGCCCTTTTTGTGACCATGATGACCTTTGTAATGGCTATCATGGGCTGGGCGATCTACACCGACCCGCAGGATGCCCCGCCGCTGCCGCTGCTGGTGGTAATGTTCGGCATCCCGGCGGGCTGCATCGTGGGCACCCTGAAGGTGCTGCTGGATCGGATCGAAGAGATCGGAAAGGGAGAAGAAGATGCTTATCGTAACTATTAACGAGATCCCGGGCAAAAAGCTGGAAGCGCTGGGCGTGGTGCGGGGCAGCACGGTGCAGAGCCGCAACCTTGGCCACGACATGATGGCCGGTTTCCGCACCCTTGTGGGCGGTGAGGTGACTGACTACGCCGATATGCTCACCGAGGCGCGTCAGATCGCCACCGGGCGCATGGTCAAGGACGCCGAAAGCCTTGGCGCAGATGCCATTGTGGGAATGCGGTACGCCTCTGCCAGCGTCATGCAGGGCGCGGCAGAGGTGATCGCTTACGGAACGGCGGTGAAGTTTGTATGACAGTAAAAGAAAAACAGGGCTTTGGTCTGTACTTCCTGTTCGCCTTCGGCATGGCATGGCTGTGTCAGGTGGGCGGCTGCATGGCGCTTTTGCAGCAGAATAACGCCGTGTTGTATCAGCTGGCGCTCATCGTCACCATGTTCTGTCCGCTGCTGGCGGTACTGCTGGTGCAAAAAGCATTTCTGCGCCAGCCCACCGGCATCGGCTGGAAGGTGCAGGGCAAGCGGCGGTTCTGGCTGGCGGCATGGTTCGGCCCGGCGGTGCTCACCCTGCTGGGCGCAGTGCTGTATTTTGCGGTGTTTCCCTCCCGGCTGGACTTTTCCGGCAGTTGGCTGGTAGCCGCCTACGGCGGCGAGATGGACGCGCAGACCCTGCACAGTCAGCTGGGAGTCTCCACCGGCAGCTATCTGCTGCAAAATGGGCTGTTTGCGGTGCTCCTTGCCCCGGCCATCAATATGTTCCCCGCACTGGGCGAGGAGGTCGGCTGGCGCGGCTACATGATGCCCCGCCTGAAGGAGCGGTTCGGTCTGCTGAATGGCCGTCTGCTGGGCGGTGTTGTGTGGGGCGTCTGGCATTGGCCGCTGATGCTGCTGGTGGGCTACGAATACGGCACCAATTACTTGGGCGCACCCCTGCTGGGTCTGGTGGTGTGGTGCGTGGTCTGCTTTGCCCTCAACACCCTGCTGGATATCCTCTACGAGAAAACGGAGTGCATCTGGGTGCCCGCCATTGCGCATGGAGCGTTCAACGCCATTGCGGCGCTGCCACAGGTGCTGGTCACCCCGTCAGATGCTTATTATAATGTACTGGGTCCCATGCCCATTGGTCTGATTGCTGCACTGCCGATGCTGGCAGCAGCTGTCTGGCTGACCCTGCGGGAGATGAAGCAGGAGGAAAAGAACTGAATTACAAGGCAACAGCCGCTGCACAAAAAGTGCAGCGGCTGTTTTGCGCAGAAATGGTGGAAGAAAGGTCAAAACCGCCCCAGAAACCAAGCAAAAAACTAGCTGATGTATACAAACCGCAAAAAAAGGCGAAAAAAATGTAAAAAAGGCTTGCAAAAGTAGTTGCGGTATGGTACTATATGTGAGCGCCAAGC
>CAKSVD010000009.1 GCA_934503275.1 uncultured Faecalibacterium sp. | reverse complement strand
TTCTTGACGCCCTTGGCTTCCTTCATCTTGTCGATCTCGACCTCGAACAGGCTCTTCGGGACCATCATAACGACGTCGGCGAACATCTGCACGAAGCGGCGGTAGCAGTCGTATGCAAAACGGGCGTTGCCGGTCTTCTTTGCCAGACCCTCAACAGCCTCGTCGTTCAGGCCCAGGTTCAGGATGGTGTCCATCATGCCGGGCATGGACTGACGTGCGCCGGAACGGACGGAGACCAGCAGGGGGTTGGTGTTGTCACCGAACTTCTTGCCGGTGATCTCTTCCAGACCCTTGAGGTGCTCAAAGATGTCAGCAGTGATGGCGTCATTGATCTGACGGCCATCTGCGTAGTACTGGGTGCAGGCGTCGGTGGTGATGGTGAAGCCCTGCGGCACCGGCATACCGGCTGCGGTCATCTCGGCCAGACCGGCACCCTTGCCGCCCAGCGTGTTCTTCATGGTGACCTTGTCACCGCCGAAAGCGTCATTGCCTTCGCTGAAGTAGTACAGATACTTTTTGCTCATGCGTTGTTTACCTCCCATTCGTGACCATCGGTACACTTGCCGTGGTCTCATCGTTTGCCTTGTCTTGAACGTACGATGAACATTGTTTTGTGAATGCTAAACTATTATACCAGAAAATCCATTCCTTTCCACCATGCAAAATCCCGAATTTGTCTGTTATTTTTTATGCAAATCTCTTGAAATTCTCCAAGTTTTAAGGTAGTATAGAATGGGAGAAAGTTCGAGAGGTTTTTTGTTTATACACGCGATTTCTTGTTCTGTTGGATACAACTTTCTATCCCTGTAACTTTTCAAATTCTATTTTGTCGGAACAAAGCTTTCCGCAGCGGAGATGCTGGGCGGACAGGCAACAATTTTCCGGTCGCCTTTCCTGTCTCTCTTCCGCCGCGCGCTTTGGTGGGAAGGGAGATTTTTTTATGCAGAATCCTATTTCTGAGCAGGCCCGTGCCGCTGCCTTGGCACAGCTGGACGCCGCCGAGGCTGCCCGCGAGGACATCCTTGTGCAGCACATTGCAAACGGCGTTGTCATCAACAGCCGCACCGTGCAGATCGACCCGGAGGTGGTCATTGCCCCGGGCGCTGTGATCCTTGCGGGCACCATCCTGCGGGGCAAGACGGTCATCGGCGTGGGCTGCGTCATCGGCCCTAACACCCTCATCGAGGACAGCACCGTGGACGAGGGCACTGCCGTGAACGCCAGCCAGATCTACGGCAGCCACATCGGCCCCCACAACAACATCGGCCCCTTCACCCATGTGCGGGTGAACACTGTCACCGATTACGGCGTGCATCTGGGTGCCTATGTGGAGACCAAGAACTCCAACTTTGCCCGGGGCAACACCGTGAGCCACCTGACCTACATCGGCGACAGCGATGTGGGCAAGTACTGCAACTTCGGCTGCGGCACCGTCACCTGCAACTACGACGGCAAGGATAAGTTCCGCACCCAGATCGGCGATTACTGCTTCATCGGCTGCAACACCAACCTTGTGGCTCCGGTCAAGGTGGGCGATGGCGCCTACACCGCCGCCGGCAGCACCATCACCAAGGATGTGCCCGCACAAGCACTGGGCATCGCCCGGGAGCGCCAGACCAATCTGGACGGCTGGGCAGCCCCCAAGATGGAAGCCTACATCGCCAAAAAGCAGAAGCTGGAAAACGAGCAGAGCAAGTAAACCTCTGCCGGAAGGGAGCCGCGCATGAAGTCTGAAAGCTTTCGCAAGCAGGCGCTGAGCCTTGTCCTTTTCTTCGCGGCTGTTGCCGCCGTGTTCGCCCTGACCCGCCTGCGCAGCGACCCCGCAAAAAAGCAGGCGGAGTTCGTGGTGCAGCAGCTGCTCTCCTGCTCCTCTGCCGTGGAGCAGGCCGTGGACGCCGCTGCGCCCTCCGGCAGTGAACCGGGGCTTGCCGCAGCGGATACCGATGGGCTATACGCCTTCCTTCAGGCGCAGCTGGGCGATGCCACGACAGCCGACTGCCTGAACAAAATCATGGCGAACCGTCTGCCCACCCGCATCACCGCGCTGGCAGGGCAGTCCGGCGATCAGCTGGTGCCCGCTGACCTCACCCTGAAAAAGCGCGCCGGGGCAGAAAACTGCTACGACTTTTCCGCCGCCCTGCTGACCGCTACGGACAGCACCGCCGCCGCGCAGGTATCCGGCACCATCACCATGGTGAAGGAGGAGGGCCGCTGGAAGGCCTCTGCCATCACGCTGAACCTGTAATAAACCCTTTTGCCCCTGTGCCCTGCGGCACGGGGGCATTTTTTGCTTATAATGTATATCTTTTTGCGCGCGCGTATGTTATACTTAGATGTTGTATCACACTATTATCAGGAAAAGGTATGATCCTATCATGAATGAAAACGATATCTGGCTCATTGCAGGGCTTGGCAACCCCGAAGCAAAATACGATGGCACCCGCCACAACGCCGGCTTTGCCGCGCTGGACGCGCTGTCCGACAAGTGGAACATCTCTGTGGGCAAAACCAAGTTCCAAGGCCTGTGGGGACAGGGCGAGGTGGACGGCCACAAGGTGGTGCTGCTGAAACCCCTGACCTACATGAACCTCTCCGGCGATTCCATCGCCCCCATGGCGGGCTTTTTCAAGATCCCTGCCGACCATGTGCTGGTGCTGTGCGATGATATCACACAGGCACCCGGCAAGCTGCGTATCCGTCCCTCCGGCTCTGCGGGCGGGCACAATGGCCTGAAGAGCATCATCGCCCGGCTGGGCGGGGAGAACTTCCCCCGCATCCGCATCGGCATCGGCGCAAAGCCCCACCCGGACTACGACCTTGCCGCATGGGTCCTGGGCAAGTTCCCGCCGGAGGACGCCAAGGCCATCGCCGACCGCTACCCCGACCTTGAAGCCGCCGCAAAGCTTATCATGGACGGTAAGCTGAGTCTGGCACAAAGCAAGTATAACGGGTAAAGGTTTCCCCATATCCCAGAAGGAAAGGAGGTTTTTCCATGTACGAAGCCTTACTCAAGGCCACACCGGAATATCAGAAGGTCGCCGCAAGCTTTGGCTCCGCAGGGCCGGCGGCGCTGTTCGGTCTGCCGCCCGCAGGTCGGGCGCTGCTGTATGCCGCCCTGCAAAAAGACCTTGACCGGGTGCTGTGCATCGTGACCCCCGGCGAGGCCGAGGCCACCCATTTTGCGGATGACCTCAAGGCGCTGGGGCTTACCGCTGCGGTGTTCCCGCCCCGGGACTTTATGCTGCGCCCGGTGGAGGGTGCCGGCCGCGAGTACGAGTACCGCCGCCTTTCGGTGCTGGGCGCACTGGCGGGCGGGCGGCTGCAGGCGGTCTGCGTGCCCGCCGAAGCACTGCTGCAATACACCGTGCCCAAGGACGAATTTATAAAAAACACCCTCACTTTAAAGCCCGGCATGGTGTATAACCGCGAAGCACTGGTGGCGCGGCTGTTTGCCGCCGGGTATGTGCGCCGCAGTCAGGTGGACGGCCCGGGGCAGTTCAGCGTGCGCGGCGATATCGTGGATATCTACGCACCGGATATGCATCAGCCCGCCCGTGTGGAGTACTGGGACGATGAGATCGACTCCATGTCCTCCTTTGACCTGCTGACCCAGCGGCGGGACGGCGCACTGGAAAAGATCTACCTCTCCCCTGCCCGCGAGGTGCTGTTCGGCAGCACCGCCGAGACCGCCGAGGCGCTGCGCAGCGCCATCAAAAAGGCGCGCGGCAAGCGCCGCACCGCGCTGGAAAAGGCCACCGAGGCCGATCTTTCCCAGCTGGATTCCGGCCTGATGCCGGAGGCCATGGATAAATATTACGGCATCCGCTACCCCGCCCCGGCTACGCTGCTGGACCATCTGGACGCGCCTCTGTTCATTCTGGACGAAGTGGGCGGCATCCGGGATGCGCAAAAGGCCACCGAGTTCCGCCGCAGCGAGGAGATGACCGGGCTGCTGGAGGAGGGCGTGCTCTGCCCCGGGCTGGATGTGCTATACCAGACCATGGACGATCTTGTCATTTCCGCCCAGAGCAATAGCACCCTGCTGTGCGAGAACTTCCTGCGCGGGATGAACGAGTTCAAACTCAAAGACCTTATCAACGCCGAGGCCTTTGCCGCCCCCAACTGGAACGGCGACCTTGCCTCCCTGCGGGAGGACTTAGACCCGCTCATCGCCCAAGGCTATGCTGTCACCCTGTTTGCCGGTACGCCCAAGGGCGCAGCCGCTTTGACCCGCGACCTTGCCGACAAGGGCTATGCCGTGAGCATGAGCCGGGATGTGCGCCCCGCCAAGGGCGTTCTGCAGGTGCTGCCCGGGCATTTGACCGCCGGGTGCACCTTCCCCTTTGCCCACGCGGCGGTGCTTTCCAGCCGCCGCCACGGACTGGACGAGGAAGCCGCCGCCGAAGCCAAAAAGCGCAAGAAGAACAAAAACGCCCTGTCCAGCCTTTCGGACATCAAGCCCGGGGACTATGTGGTGCACCAGAGCCACGGCATCGGGATGTACGCCGGCATCCAGCGGCTGGAGGTGCAGGGCGCTACCAAAGATTACCTCAAGGTGCAGTATTCCGGCTCGGATGTGTTGTATGTGCCGGTGACCCAGCTGGACCTGCTCAGCCGCTACACCGCCCCCGGCGACGAGGAAAAGGTAAAGCTGGCAAAGCTGGGCGGCGCCGAGTGGCAGCGCACCCGCGCCAAGGTGAAAAAGGCCACCGAGGAGATGGCGCAGGAACTGATCGAGCTTTATGCCCGCCGCCGTCAGGCCACGGGCTATGCCTTCCCGCCGGACGGCGACTGGCAGCGGGACTTTGAGACCCGCTTTGACTACGACGAGACCGATGACCAGCTGCACGCCACCGCCGAGATCAAACAGGACATGGAAAAGGGCTACCCCATGGACCGCCTGCTCTGCGGCGATGTGGGCGTAGGCAAGACCGAAGTGGCGCTGCGCGCTGCCTTCAAGTGCATCATGGGCGGCAAACAGTGCGCCCTGCTGGCTCCCACCACCCTGCTGGCGTGGCAGCACTACAACACCCTGCTCTCCCGCATGGAGGCCTTCCCGGTGAAGATCGGGATGCTGTCCCGCTTCCGCACCGCCAAGCAGCAAAAAGAGACCCTGCGCGGCTTACAGGCCGGCAGCGTGGATATCGTGGTGGGCACCCACCGGCTGCTTTCCAAAGACGTAAAGTTCCACGACCTCGGCCTTGTCATCATCGACGAGGAGCAGCGCTTTGGCGTGAAGCACAAGGAAAAGCTGAAGGAGAACTTCATCGGGGTGGATATGCTCACCCTGTCGGCCACCCCCATCCCCCGCACCCTGAACATGGCCATGAGCGGCATCCGGGATCTTTCCACCATCGAGCAGCCGCCCATCGAGCGGCAGCCGGTGGAGACCTTTGTGCTGGAATATAACGATGTCATCCTTGCCGAAGCCATGAAGAAGGAACTTGCCCGGGGCGGGCAGGTGTACTACCTGCACAACCGGGTGGACAACATCGAAGCCTGCGCCGCCCATGTCAGCCAGATGGTGCCGGGTGCGCGGGTGGGCATCGCCCACGGCAAGATGACCGAGGAAGAGCTGAACCCCGTGTGGCAGCACCTGCTGAACGGCGAGATCGACATTTTGGTCTGCACCACCCTCATTGAGACCGGCATTGATGTGCGCAACTGCAACACCCTCATCATTGAGGATGCCGACCGCATGGGTCTGGCGCAGCTGTACCAGATCCGCGGGCGGGTGGGACGCTCCGGCCGCAAGGCCTACGCCTACTTCACCTTCCGCCGGGACAAGACCCTGACCGATATCGCCCAGAAGCGGCTTTCCGCCATCCGGGAGTTCACCGCCTTCGGCTCCGGCTTCCGCATCGCCATGCGGGATCTGCAGATCCGCGGCGCGGGCAGTCTGCTGGGGCACAGCCAGCACGGCCACATGGAGGCCGTGGGCTACGACCTCTACGTTAAAATGCTGGGACAGGCCATTGCCCGGGCACGGGGCGAGCCTATCCAGCGGGACAAGAGCGATTGTCTTGTGGACCTGCGGGTGGACGCCTTCATCCCGGAAAAGTATATCCCGGACGGCGCAGGCCGCATCGAGGCCTACAAGCGCATTGCCGCCATCCAGACCCCGGAGGACGCCGCCGATGTGCTGGACGAACTCATCGACCGCTACGGCGACCCGCCGCCCTCGGTGAGCGATCTGGTCAATGTCTCCCTTGTCCGCGTGCAGGCCGCCGCTGTGGGCGTATATGAGGTGACCCAGAAGAAGGATACCCTCGTGCTGAATCTGGAAACGCTGGATCTTGCCATGATCCGCGGTCTGTTACAGGCCTTCAATGGCCGGGTCACCGCCGGGGCGGGCAGCAAGCCCTATCTCTCGGTGGTATTGCAGCCGGACGAAAAGCCGCTGGAGCTGCTGCAAAGCATCCTGAAAGCCATGGATGCCATTTTGAACAACAAGGAGCAAAACGCATGAAAAAGAAACTGCTTGCGCTGGTATGCGCACTTGCACTGACCGTCAGCCTTGTGGGCTGTGTATTCTCCACCCCGGATACCGTGGGCAAGATCGGCGATTTTGAGGTGACCAGCGGTTTATACCTGCTGGCGCAGTACGATGCCTACCAGCAGGCTGCGCAGCTGGCAGGCTCTGAGCAGGACACCAGCAAGGTGAAGTCCTTCCTCAATGCCACCATCACTACCGATGCCGACACCGGCGAGACTGCCGTGGTAAAGGACTATGTGGCGCAAAAGACCCTTGAGACCCTGCAGACCCTTGCTGCCGTGGATGCCCGCTTTACCGAGTTGGGCGGCGCGTTGACCGAGGAACAGAAGTCCGCCGCCGACAGCTACGCCCAGCAGCTGATGGATAACTACGGCGATGCCTACACCGCCAACGGCATCGGGCCGGAGACCTTGAAGTTGTACCAGCAGCTGCAGTACAAGCACACCCTGCTGCTGGATCTTATCTACGGCAAGGACGGCGAGACCCCCGTGGAGGACGGCGAACTGACCGAGCATCTGGACAGCACCATGTACGAGATCGGCTTTATCACCGTGCCCCTGTACAACACCAGCACCTTCGCTTTTGCCAGCGACGACCAGAAGGCCGAGATGCTCTCCCTTGCCCAGAAGGCTGCGGACAGCTACAACGCCAACGCCCCGGAGGATACTTCCAGCCAGCTGACCGCCTTTAACAGCATCGCAAGCAGCGCGCTGACCGATATCTGCGCCGTGCTGGACACAGAGGTTCCCTCCACCAGCACCCTGCAGACCGACCTTTTGAGTGAAAGCGACCTGACCGGCGCCTTTACGCAGGAGGGTGCCGCCGACACCCTGCGCGGCCTTGCCTACGGGCAGGCAGCCGCCATCCAGTACACCGGCTACGCCATGATGCTGGCCGTCCGTCTGGACCCGCTGAGCGTCTCCACACTGGACGCTCTGCGCAGCCAAATTTTGAGCGACATGAAGGGCGAGGAACTGGACGATGCCCTTGCCGCCTACGGCGCCCAGCTGACGAGCACCCTGAGCAGTTCTGCTATGGGCAAGCTGCCCGCCGCCAAGATCGTGAACGACACCAGCGCCAACAGCTGATGCCTGCATAAAACAAGACACCCGGGTCTTCCACCTTCCGTGTGAAAGACCCGGGTGTTATTTTTTGCTTTGTGCTATGCGCCGCTTACTTGCGTGCGATCATCTCGGTATAGGCCAGCACCAGCGGGCCTACGCCCTTGGCATCGTTGCAGACCACCGGCTCGCTGAAGTAGTAGGCCAGAGAGCCGTCACGGTGATCCTTGCCGCCCAGACCTGCCACAAGGCAGATGCCGTCCAGCTGCAGGCTGCCGTCCGGGTTCTTGGACAGATACCGGTCGCAGGTGCCGTAGAAGGCCTTCTCTGCCCATGCAGCCATGCGTTTGGGCAGATAGCCCAGACGCACGCCCTTGAGCACAGCGTAGGCAAACAGGGCGGTGCCGCTGGTCTCCAGATAGTTGCCCTCGGCCTCCGGGTGGTCGATGACCTGCCAGAACATCCCGCTCTGCTCGTCCTGGAACTTGTGCATATCCTCTACGGTCTGCTTGAGCATGGCCATGATGCCGCGGTACTCGTTGTACAGCTGCTCGTCCATGCGCTCCAGCACGTCCACCATCGCCACAAGGAACCAGCCCATGGCGCGCAGCCAGAAGTTGGGGCTGCAGCCGGTCTCGGGGTCTGCCCAGTACATCTGGCGGCTCTCATCATAGCCGTGGTAGTACAGGCCGGTCTTTTCGTCCCGCATATGCTTTTTGATGTTCATGAACTGCTTGTAGCTGTCGATGCAGCCCTGCATCTTGTTAAAGCGGGTCTCGTACTCCATGTAGAAGGGCTGCGCCATATAGGTGCCGTCCAGCCACACCTGCCACGGGTAGATGTCCTTGTGCCAGAAGTTGCCCTCCTTGGTGCGGGGCTGGGTGAGCAGCTGGCTGCGGATGGTGTCGATAGCCTTGCGGTACTTCTCGTCCCCGTAGATATCGTACAGGATGAACAGGTTCTTGCCCTGATTCACGTTATCCAGATTGTACTCCTTGGGGTCGTAGGTCTTGATAGAGCCGTCCGGCTGCACAAAGTAGTCGATGAACTCCTTGGAAAACTCCAGATACTTCTCGTCGCCGGTGGTCTTGTACAGGCTCAGACAGGCAGTGATCATGCAGCCGTCGATGTAGTTCCACTTATTGGGCTTGCCGCTGCGCACCTTCTCGATGTTCCACATCGGTGCCTCGGCGCTGGAATTGGCGATCAGGTAGTCCACATAGTCGCCCAGCATGGACAGGATCTCTTCATGGGTCATGGGTCAGTCCTCCTCAAAATGTCCTACGTTGGCAAAGTGCAGCCGCTCGCCCTCGTAGCCCTCAATCTTCACGTTGTGCAGGTCGATCTCCTTGACGTTCTCGGCATAGATGGCCAGCTTTTTCACCAGCGGACGGTTGTCGGCCATGGCAGCCTGTCCCTCCTTGGCGTTGGGGTCGAAGGTGATGCTCACATCCCGCATGGTCACCCGCTCGATGGGCTGCTCCGGCAGGCCGTCGAAGTAGCAGCCCGCGAACTGGGCATCGGTGGCCACGATGTTCTCCATGGTCAGGCTGCCCAGCTTGGGGGTGTACTCGTCCACCGGCAGCGGCTCGCGGCACTGCACATAGGGGCCGTGGCCGTCCGGGTCACAGAAGTAGAACATATTGATGACGAAGGGTGCTTTGACGCCTCGCATCTCCACATTGCGGAACACCAGCCCGTCGATGACGGCGGTGTTGCCGCGGCCGCGGCGGGTCTTGACGCGCAGACCGCGGTCGGTGTGGTCCATCAGGCACTGGGTCACCACCATATCCTTGACGCCGCCGCTCATCTCGCTGCCGATGACGATGCCGCCGTGGCCCTTGTCCAGCAGGCAGTTGCGGATGACGGTGTGCTCACAGCTGCGCTTCAGCTTCATGCCCAGAAAGACCTTGCTGGCCTTCATGGCGATGCAGTCGTCGCCCACATGGATGTTCATGCCGATAATACGGATATCCTCGCAGCTCTCGGGGTCGATACCGTCCGTGTTGGGGGCGTTGTAGGGGTTGTTGATGTTGAAGTTGAGCAGGTCGAGGTGCTTGACAAAGATGGGGTGGATGGTCCACGAGTAGCTGTTCTGCACCGTGATGCCGTGCAGGCAAACGTTTTCGCTGTCCACCGCAGCCACGGCGCGGGGACGCCATGCGATGCGCTTGACCTTGGGGTTCACCCACCAGTCGCCGTTTTCGGCGTCACAGTCCAGCGTGCCCTCACCGGTCACCACCACGTCATGCACCTGCGTGATGTTCAAAAGGCCTGCAAAGCTGTCCAGCGGGTTGCCCTCCCAGCCGGTCAGGTAGTACTCGTCCACCTCGTTCTCGCTGGGCAGCACACCGGGCAGGATGGGGTAATGGGTGCGGTCGTTATCGCCCAGCAGCACAGCGCCCTTTTCCAGATACAGGGTGGTGTTGCTCTTCATAAACAGGCTGGCGGTGCGGTAACGGCCGGCGGGCACATACACCGTGCCGCCCTTGGGGCAGGTGGACAGCGCCGCCTGCAGCCGCACAGTGTTGTCGGTCTCGCCGTCAGCCACCAGACCGTAGCGGGAAGCATCCACGAAGAAGGTCTCGGCCTCGGTGGTGAAATCCAGCTTCAGGGTCTCACCCTCGGCCTGCACCTCCACCGTATAGGCGGTGCCGGGCAGCAGGGAGAACAGGGAGAACACGTTGGTGTTGCAGGCCTCGTATACCATCTTGCCGTTCAGGGCAACGGTAAAGGGGTGTGCCGGACGGTAACACAGCTCGTTTTCCAGTTCAAAAACGGCGCTGCGGGTCATGGAACGGATCAGGGTCAGATTCATGCGAAATAACCTCCTGTGAGTTTGTCTTGCCCCCACGGGGCAGACGTGGTATCATGAGGAAAAGTGCTCTCCCGGCTATCGGGAAGGCTGTTTCCGGAAAGGATGCGCAAAATGAGAGCGGAACGGGAAAAGATCAACGCAAAGGTAAAGGCAGACACCGTGCGGCTGAACGGCAGCAAGCTGGAACTGACGGCAGACGAGGAGATGGGCACCTTTCTGCTGGTAAGCGAGGGCAGCTGCACCCTGCAAATGGGGGAAAACAGCCTGCTGGTAAACCCCGGCAGCGCGCTGCTGCTGGGCGCGGGGGATGCGGTGCTCACCGCCGCCGGTGCAGCCGTACCGGAACTGGTGGGCTGCCGCTTTCCGCTCAGCGCCCTGCACGAGCTGCGCAGCGCCACCCAGCAGGATTTTGCCCGGCTGTTTTTGCCCGGCGAGGTGACGGTGTTGTACGGCCCGGTGCTGTGGACCCGCCGCCTGCGCACTCTGCTGGAGATGATGCGCTCTGCCATGCCGGAGCAGGACTACCCCGGCGGGCTGTACCTGCTGCTGATCCTGCACTATGTAGAGCAGGAGTGCCTTGCCGAGAGCAGCGCTGTGGCGCGCCCCAGCAACGAGACCATTGAGCAGGTGTGTGCCTACCTTGCCGCCAACTACCGGCAAAAGTTCTCTCTTACCGAGGTGGCGGCGCGGTTCTACCTTTCCCCCTACTATCTCAGCCGCCTGTTCCGGCGGGTGACCGGGCAGTCCATCGTGGACTACCTGAACAACCGCCGCATCGAGGCCGCGCAGAAGCTGCTGGAGACCACCGAACTTTCCATCAGCGCTATTGCCGAGCAGACCGGCTTTGCCAGCGCCGCCCACTTCCGCCGCGTGTTCCGCGAGGTGATGGATATCAGCCCCCTGCAGTACCGCAAGAAGCAGAGGAAATAACGCTTTCACCAAAACACCCCCTGTGCCATCCGTTGGGAGCAGCACAGGGGGTGTTGGTCTTGGTCAAATGTTCTTATGGCGCATTAGCCCTTGACGGCACCTGCGGAGATACCTTCAACGAACTGATCCTGTGCACAGAAGAATACGATCAGCTGCGGCAGGATGGAGATGAGGGACAGCGCAAGGATCTTGTTCCAAGCAAAGCCGGTATCACCGTCCATAGACAGCTTGACGAACAGGGACATGGGGTACTTGCCGGGGGTGCTGACGTAAAGCAGCGGGCCCATAAAGTCGTTGCAGCTCCACATGAACTGGAACAGTGCGCAGGACACCAGAGCGGGGCCCAGCATGGGCACAATGACCTTGTACAGGGTCTGGAAGGAGGAGCAGCCGTCAATGGCGGCAGCCTCGTCCAGATCACGCGGGACGTTGCGCATGAACTGCACCAGCTGATACACGAAGTAGGTCTCGGTAGCAAATGCGCAGTGCACCCAGATGGCCAGATAGAAGGGGCTGTCCACCCAGCCGAACTTGTTGTACAGCAGGTACTGCGGCACGTTCAGCACGACCTGCGGCAGGAACAGGGTGGCCAGCATGATGTTGAACAGCAGCTTGCGGCCGGGGAAGTCGAAACGGCCAAAGCCGTAAGCGGCGATGCAGGCAGACACCACAGTGCAGATCACCTTGGGGATGACGTAGCTATAGGTGTTGAGCATGGCCTGCAGGATGTTGATGGAGCCGCCGAAGTTGTTCAGAGCGTTGCGGTAGCCATCCAGCGTGGGCTTTTTGATCCACAGGCTGATGCCTGCAAAGATCTCGCTGTTATCCTTGAAGGTAGCGCTGATCATCCACAGCAGAGGATAGATCATGATGATACCAACCAGGATCAGCACGAAGTACTTAAAGAAGGTTGCGATCTTATTCGATGCTTTCATTCCCATATTGGTCACCTTACCTTTCATCCGAGTAGTAGACCCACTTCTTCTGGCTGGTGAACGCAATGATCGTCAGGATGCAGACGATGATGAACATGATCCATGCCAGAGCAGAGGCCATGCCCATGTCGTAGGACTTGAATGCGTAGTTGTAAACCAGCAGGGAGATCAGGGTAGTGGAGCCACGGGGACCACCGTTGGTGATGATGTAGGGGCCGTTGAACTCCTGGAAAGCCTGGCAGATCTGAGTGACCAGGTTGTAGAAGATGATGGGGGTGATCATCGGAACGGTGATGGAGAAGAACTGACGCCACTTGCCGGCACCGTCGATGGTAGCAGCCTCGTACAGGTCTGCGGGCACGCCCTTCAGTGCAGCAAGGAACAGCACCATGGCGGAGCCGAACTGCCATATACGCAGGAAGCAGATGATCCACAGCGCGTAGTGGGGGTCACTCAGCCACTCGGGACCCTGCACCGCACCAAAGGTGACAGCGCGGACCACGGTGTTCAGCAGACCGTCCACGCTGAACACAGCCTTCCACAGCACGGCGATAGCCACAGAGCCGCCCAGAATGGAGGGGATGTAGTACACGGTGCGGAACAGGTTGACGCAGGCGATCTTGAAGTTCAGGATGTAGGCGATGAACAGTGCGAAGATCAGCTTCAGGGGCACGGTGATAAAGGCGTACTTGAAGGTAATGATCAGCGCCTTGGTGATCTTTTTGGTGTGGAATGCGGTGATGTAGTTGGCCAGACCAACAAAGCTGGTTCCGTCCTTGAAGAAGTTCATATCGGTAAAGCTGTAGTACAGCGACTGACCGAAGGGGAACGCCTTAAAGACGAGAAAGCCGATGATCCAAGGGATCAGATAAAACAGGCCCTGATACTTATCGACCCATTTCTGGAACGGAGTTCGTGCGCCGGCGAGCGCATTACTTTTTTTCATCCGAAGTCCTCCTTTTACAGGATTTTGAAGCAGACAGTGCAGCAGGTCACAGACCGGCAATAATTCCTTCAAGGTTTGATAACCATTCTCCGACAAAACAAGGGCACCTGTCGTACGGGCGGCAGATGCCCTTATTTATTTCAGATACGGAATATCCGGTTCTGACCGCTGTCAGAAAGAGGTAAGCTTAGCCGATGGTGTAGCCAACAGACTCCATGCCGTCCAGCAGGGTCTCGACAGCCTCTTCAGGGGTCTGATCGCCGTAGTCGATGTTGTCGAACACTTCCTGATAGATGCCAGTGCCGGAAGCCTTCAGGTCGTTGTTCTCGAACAGGGGATCCAGCTTGTTGGTGGTGAAGGCCATGACCTTGGCGTTAGCCTCAGCAACCAGGCTCTTGACAGCGCCGGCGTCCTGAGCGAACTTCAGGCCAGCCTTGGAAGCGGGGATGCCGCACTCGGAGCCCATGATGGAAGCGCCCTTTTCCTCGTTCAGCAGGAAGTTGATCAGGGTAGCAGCCTCGGCAACGTTCTTGCAGGTCTTGGTGATAGCCAGACCCATGGACACCTTGGAGAAGCCGCCGTTGTTGTCGCCGAACTTGATCTCCTCGCCGACGGTGAAGCCGTCCTTGTTGCTGTCATCCAGAGCGGAGGAGTACTTGCTTGCAGCGGAATCCCACTCGAAGATGCCTGCGATCTTACCGGTGATCCACTCGTTGGACTGGTGGGTAGCGGTATCGGAGTTTGCAGAGTAGTAGGTCTTCAGGTTCATCATGACGTGGTTGTCCACCAGGCTCTTGATGAAGGCCAGACCCTCAGCGATCTCGTCCTCGGTGTAGTTCAGGGTGGAGGTGACGGGATCTGCCCAGTCCTTGCCGTACTTGGACTCGAGGTAGAACACCATCAGGATCATACGGTCGTATGCGCCCAGGTGCATGGGGTAGTAATCGTCGCCCAGCTTCTCCTGGAAAGCCTTACCGGCAGCCATCAGATCGTCCAGAGACTTGGGAACCTCGGTGATGCCAGCCTTGTTAAAGGTGGTCATGTTCCAGTAGAAGATACGGCCGGTCATGGAGACGGGCACGCACTGCTGGCTGTTGGCCACATAGCAAGCGTCCATAGCAGCGGCATCCCACTGGGTCAGGTCGATGAACTTGGAAGCGGTGTTCAGATCCACGAACTTGCTGCCGTCAGCAGAGTAGTTATACAGCCAGTTCCAGTTCACCTGGCAGACATCCTGAGCGTTGCCAGCGATGAAGGCAGCAGCCATCTTCTCTTCCCAGCCGGACCATGCGGCGAAGGTGGGCTCCACGGTAATGTTGGAGTGCTCGGTCTGGAAAGCCTCCAGAGCGCTCTGGTAAGCAGCGTGACGGCTGTCGCCGCCCCACCAGCTGATGCTCAGGTTGACGGGGCCGTCAGACAGGGCCAGGCTCTCGTCTGCGGAAGCAGCGGGGGCCTGAGAAGCAGCGGAAGAAGCGGTGGAAGAAGCAGCGGGCTTGCTGCCACAAGCAGCCAGCAGACCTGCAGCACCGACAGCGCCGGTAGCCATCAGGAAATTACGACGAGAAATTGCCTTGCTCATTTTGTTCTCCTCCTAATAGAAAACATCTTCATGTTGGGGATCTGCACATACCCCCTTGTATACAATTATGATAACAAAAGCTACCGAAAAAAGAAAGATGGTTTTTACAGTGATACAGGATAAAAACGTACAAATATTGCCCTTGTTTTCGCGTGCAATTCGACGTCCTTGCCGAAATGAATAAACTTGCGCTGAAAAACTGTGCAACTTGTATACTTCAATGACTTGCATAAAAATCTGGGATGCAACAGGGACATAGCATCGGAAATTTCAATAATTCCTGTTACATTTACCGTTCTGTCTGTAAAATTTTATGCTTTGCAGCTGCTACCCGTTTCCCTCTTCTTTTGCCCGCTCTCCCCTTCGGCAGACAAACGCCCTGTCGGAACTGATATATCAATAGCGCAAAAAACGTGCGTATTTCGCCCGGTTGATATATCAGTCCCTGCCGTGAAATACAACAAATTGATATATCAGTCTGTATACAGCCTGTCGGAGACTCTGGCGAGCGTAGCGAGACTGAGGGGGTAACTCTTCCGCAAATCACGCAAAAAAGCCGCTGCACCCGGCACGGTGCAGCGGCTTGTATACAATTATAAAAGTATCTCAGTTTTTCCTTGCAGCGTAGAACGCCCGCCGTGCCTTGAAGTAGCACTGTGGGCACATACTGACGTACTGCACATCGTTTTCAAGGTCGATGGCTACCTGCTCGCCCTCAAAGACGAACTGTCCGTTCACCTTGCGGCAGTTGCAGATGGCCTTGCGCCCGCAGGTGCAGATGGTCTTCATCTCCTCGATGGTGTGCGCCAGTTCCAGCAGACGGGTAGAGCCCGGGAAGCCCTTGAGGGAAAAATCTGCCCGCAGACCGTAGCAGATCACCGGGATGTTCAGATCTACCGTGATCATGAACAGCTGCTCGGCCTGCTCCGGGGTAAAGAACTGGCTCTCGTCGCACAGCACACAGGCCAGCGGCCCGGAGGCGGCATTTGCCGCCTGTACGGCTTCGAACACGTCCAACTCCGGCGGGATCAGCAGGTCTGCCTTGCGGCGTACGCCCAGACGGCTCACCAGTTCCCCGCCGCCCTTGGTATCCACCTGCGGCTTTAAAATGAGCACCTTCATGCCCTGCTCTTCGTAGTTGTGTGCCACCTGCATCAGCGCCGTGCTCTTGCCGCTGTTCATGGCACCGTAGCGGAAATACAATTTTGCCATGCCGTCACTCCTGATTGCGCAAACGGTAGCCCAAACTCATCAGGCTGTCGCCCAGATGGACGTTTTCCACCACCACATCGGGATAAGGCACCGACAGGTCATAGTGGGAGAAGTTCCAGAAGCCCTCGATGCCCAGATCCACCAGCCGTCCGCTCACCTGCTGTGCACCATCACGGGGTACACAGAGCACCGCCACCTTGGGCTTGTTTTCCTCGCAGAAGGCTTCCAACTCGTCAATGTGCCGGATGCGGATGCCGCTGATCTCCTTGCCTACCTCACCCTCGGCCACGTCAAAGGCAGCAATCAGCTTGTAGCCGTTGGTGTCGGTGGTAATAAAGCGGCTCACAGCCTTGCCCAAGCGGCCGCAGCCGATCAAAATAGTGGGCAGAAGGTCACCGTTGCCGAACAGCAGGCTTTCCAGAATGGAAAGCAAGTTCTCCACCGAGTAACCGATGCCCTGCCGGCCGTTCACGTCACCGATGCAGTTAAAGTCCTGCCGCACCTGCGAGGCGGTGGTGCCCATCTGAGAGGCCAGTTCCCGGGAGGAGATGCTGGTAATGCCGTCGTCCTGCAAGGAGCGCAGATACCGGTAATATTTGGGGAGACGCTTGATCACAGGGATCGATGCTTTCTGGGGGGTGTTCATAGCAAAATTCTCCTTTCTGCCCAACGCGCTGCAGCTTCTGCCGCCATGCAAGGGGCTTCTTTGCGCGCAGAGAGATGTTCCGTTTTATCCTGTTATATTATTTAAAGTATACAGCATGATAAGCGAATGTCAAATACCTATTTGTAAAAAAGCAAAAAATTCACAAAGTTTTTTGTTTCTTTTCTCCTGTATACTTCCCCGGCAGCCGGGGGATACTGACCCCACAAAGATCCCGCTACGGAAGGAGAACGCGCATGGATACGGCAAAAGACACCCCCGCCGAGCAGCACCGGATGGAAAAAGAGGATATCGAGGATCTGGGCACGGTCACCCTGAGCCGGGGCGGTCATGTCATCCACTGCCTGACCGTCATCGGTCAGATCGAAGGGCACACCGAAGCGCCGCAGGGGCAAAAGACCACCAAATATGAGCACGTCATCCCTCAGCTGGTGGCGGTGCAGGAGGACCCCCGCATCGAGGGGCTGCTGGTGCTGCTGAACACGGTGGGCGGCGATGTGGAGACCGGCCTTGCGCTGGCGGAACTGATTGCCAGCATCTCCAAGCCCAGCGCCACGCTGGTGCTGGGCGGCGGGCACTCCATCGGCATCCCGCTGGCGGTCAGCGCACGGCACAGCTTTATCGTGCCCACCGCCACCATGACGGTGCACCCGGTGCGGCACTCCGGGTTGATCTTAGGCGTCCCGCAGACCATGCACTGCTTCGAGCAGATGCAGCAGCGCATCACCGGCTTTGTAGCCGCCCACAGCGGTATGCCGGAAAAGCGCTACACCCAGCTGATGCTCCACACCGGAGAACTGGTGATGGACATGGGCACGGTACTGGACGGACGCCGTGCCGTAAAGGAAAAGCTGATCGACGAACTGGGCGGGCTTTCGGACGCGCTGGCGTGGCTGTACAGGGAGATCGAGCGGGAATAATAAAAACAACATTATGGTTTGCCATTTTTGCCCTTGCGTGGTACAATAGTAGAATCAAATATTGTGTCTATGGGAAGTTGGGGAACAGAGTAGAATGGCAACGAAAAAGCGAAAATCAACGACACGGCGTACTGCTGCCCGCCGTAAAAAAGCAGAGCAGCGGCTTCCGGCAGGGCTTGGCACCCTGTTCGGCGGCCTGCTGCTGATCGTGCTGGCCTTTGTGCAGGGCGATTCCGCATGGCGGGTGCTCCATGATGTGCTGTTCGGGCTGTTCGGCTGCGGCAGCTTTGTGCTGGGTGCAGCCGTGTGCTGTCTGGCCGTTTTGTACACCCGGGGCAAGGAGTTGCTGTCCGGCATCCTCAAGCTGGTGCTGGGGCTTGTCTTTGTCTGCGGCACGGTCATCGTATTTTCCGATATCCAGCCGCAGGGGCTGTCGGCGCTGCAAATGCTTTCTGCCTGCTACGCCAACGGCGTGAACGCATGGTTCTCCGGCGGCGCAATGGGCTTTGTACTGGGCGGCATGCTGCTTTTGCTGTGCGGACGCCCGGCGGCAAACCTCATCATGGTCGTGCTCTTGCTGTGCGGCAGCCTGTACATTTTTGACATCACCCCCGCCGAGGTCTGGGTCTGGCTGTGCGCCGTCACCGGCGGCATCCACGCCCGCGGCACTGCCTTTGCAGAGCAGCGCGCTGCCCGCCGCGCCGAACGCGCCGCCATCCGGCAGGCCGAGCAGGAGATTGATGAGGAATATGACGAAGCAGAGGACGAGCCGCTGGACGAAGAGGACGAGCCCGCCGGGCTGCATCTGGGGGTGCCGGACTGGATGTCCGGTGTGCTGCGCTGGGGGCACAAGGTAACGCAGGAGATGGAGGCGGATGCTGCCGAAACTGAGGCTGCACCCGCCGCCCCTGCCCAGCCGGAGCCTGCCGCGCCGCCTATCACCCCGGTACGGGTCAGCGTTGCGCATCCCCGCGCTGCCTTTGACGTAGACCTTGGCCCCGACCACACCGCTCTCTCCGAGGGCGGCAGCGAGCCCATTGAGCCGCTGATCGTTGGGCCGGGCGGCACCTTCGGGCAGGACCCGCTGCGCCCTGCACCCAAACCCACGCCGCCGCCCATCGTGGCAGACCCGGTGGTCACTGCTGCGGCAGATTTCTTTGCCAAGGACGCTGTGCAGCCGGAAGAGCCCGCCCCCGCTTTTGATGCGCCCATCGTCCAGCCGGCAGCGCCGGTGGTGCAGCCGCAGATGCCCACGCAGCCGGAGGCTGCACCTATCCAGCCCACTGTGCCCCGGGTGAGCGCCGAGAACGCCGTGGCGTTCCGCTCTGCGCCGGACGAGGATGGCTGGATCAGCATCACCGCCGAGCCGGTGGAGGAAAAGGACATCAACTCGCTGGTGGCAGCGGCCATGGAAAAGCCCGCTGTCTCCGAGCAGGCGGCCGCCACTGCCCCCGCCGAGGAGGCCGAGACGGTGGACAGCTACGAGTACCAGTACCCGCCCATCGAGCTGTTTGAAAAAACGCAGGAGGAGAGCGACCCCGGCGCACAGGAGGAACTGAAGGCCAACGCCCAGAAGCTGGTGGACACGCTGGAAAGCTTCGGCGTGCGCACCCGGGTGCTGGATATCTCCCGCGGGCCCTCTGTTACCCGGTACGAACTGCAGCCCATGGCGGGCGTGAAGATCAGCCGCATCACCTCGCTGGCGGACGATATCGCCCTGAACCTTGCGGTGGCGGACGTGCGTATGGAAGCCCCCATCCCCGGCAAGCCTGCCGTGGGCATCGAGGTGCCCAACCACAAAAAGACCGCCGTTTCCATCCGCAGCATCTTTGAGAGCCAGAGTTTTCTGCGCATGACCTCGCCGCTGGGCATCGCCCTTGGCAAGGACATTGCCGGTGTAGCGCAGGTGACCGACCTGTGCAAGATGCCCCATCTGCTCATCGCGGGCAGCACCGGCAGCGGTAAATCCGTGTGCGTGAACAGCATCATCATGAGTCTGCTGTTCCGCTCCAGCCCGGAGGACGTGAAGCTGCTGCTCATCGACCCCAAGGTGGTAGAACTTGCCGAGTATAATGGCATCCCCCATCTGCTGATGCCGGTGGTCACCGAGCCCCGCAAGGCCGCCGGTGCACTGGGCAGCGCGGTGCAGGAGATGGAGCGCCGCTACCGCCTGTTTGCGGAGAACAATGTGCGCGATATCAAGTCCTTCAACAAGTTGGCTGCCGAGCAGCCGGGACTGGAAAAGATGCCCTACATCGCCATTATCATCGACGAGTTGGCCGACCTGATGATGGTGGTGGGCAAGGACGTGGAGGATTCCATCTGCCGCATCGCCCAGAAGGCGCGTGCCGCCGGTATGCACCTGATCGTTGCCACCCAGCGCCCCAGCGTGGACGTGATCACCGGCCTGATCAAGGCCAACATCCCCAGCCGCATCGCCTTTGCGGTGTCCAGTCAGGTGGACAGCCGCACCATTCTGGACGGTGCCGGTGCAGAAAAGCTGCTGGGTCAGGGCGATATGCTGTTTATGCCCGTGGGCGCACCCAAGCCCACCCGTATTCAGGGCACCTTTGTGCGGGATGAGGAGATCAGCCGTGTGCTGGACTTCATCAAGTCCAGCGCCACCGTGCAGTACGACGAGGCCATGATCGAGGCTATGGAAAAGCACGCCATTCAGGACGGCAAAAAGGGCGGCGGCGGTGCCGACGCCGAAGAGGACGCAGGCTCCGACCCCATGTTCAAGCAGGCCGTGGATGTGGTCATCGACGCCGGTCAGGCCTCCACCAGCCTGTTGCAGCGCCGCTGCAAGCTGGGCTATGCCCGCGCCGCCCGCATCATGGACGAGATGGAGCAAAAGAGCATCATTGGCCCCTACGAGGGCGCAAAACCCCGCGCCGTGCTCATCAGCCGCCAGCAGTGGCTGGAAATGCAGATGAACCAACCGGAGGAATAATAAAGGAGCATTATGGAACATTCTACTCCCCAGATCTACACCGAATTTCTTCCCATCAGCCGGGCAGACATGGAAGCCCGGGGCTGGGAACAGCTGGACTTTGTGGTGGTGGGCGGTGACGCCTATGTGGACCACCCCAGCTTTGGCACTGCCATCATCAGCCGCCTGCTGGAAGCCGAGGGCTACAAGGTAGGCGTGCTGGCGCAGCCCCGCTACACCGACTGCGAGGACTTCAAGCGGTTCGGCAAGCCCAAATACGGCTTTTTCATCGGCGGCGGCAACGTGGACAGCATGGTCAGCCACTATTCTGTGGCAAAGATCCCCCGCGCGGAGGACGAATACTCCCCCGGCGGCAAGGCCGGTGCCCGCCCGGACCGCAGCGCCACCGTGTATACCAAGCTTGCCAAGCAGGCTTACCCCGACCTGCCGGTGATCCTGGGCGGTCTGGAGGCCAGCCTGCGCCGGTTTGCCCACTACGATTACTGGCTGGACACTGTGCTGCCCAGCATCGCGGAGGACTCCGGCGCGGATCTCATCAGCTTTGGCATGGGTGAGCACCAGACCGTGGAGATCGCCCGCCGTCTGGCCGCCGGGGAGCCGGTGGAAAGCATCACGGACGTGAACGGCACCTGCTACCTGACCGATTTCGACCATCTGCCCCAGCGGTATGTGGAGTGCGCCGGTTTTAAAAAGGTTGCCAGCGATAAGACCGCCTACGCCAAGGCCTGCCGCATCCAGATGGATAATCAGGACGTGGTCAGCGGCCAGATCATCGTGCAGAAGCAGAGCGAAAAGTATCTGGTGCAGAACATCCCCGCAAAGCCGCTGGTGCGCGGAGAGCTGGACAAGGTATACGCCCTGCCTTACACCCGCCGCTACCACCCCATCTACGAGAGCATGGGCGGCGTGCCCGCCATCCGCGAGGTGCAGTTCTCCATCATCCAGAACCGGGGCTGCTTCGGCGGCTGCAACTTCTGCGCCATCCAGCTGCATCAGGGGCGGCGGGTCACCAGCCGCAGCGCCGACAGCATCGTGGAGGAAGCCGAGCGCATGACCCACGAGCCGGATTTTAAGGGCTACATCCACGATGTGGGCGGCCCCACCGCAAACTTCCGCTTCCCCTCCTGCCGCGAGCAGATGCTGCGCGGGATGTGCACCGGCGGCAAGCACTGCCTTGCCCCCACCACCTGTTCCCACATGATCGTGGATCACAGCGACTACCTTAAAATTCTGCGCCGGGTGCGGGAACTGCCGGGCGTGAAAAAGGTGTTCATCCGCAGCGGCATCCGGTTCGACTACCTGATGGCTGACCCGGACGATACCTTCTTCAAGGAACTGGTAGAATACCATGTGTCCGGCCAGCTGAAGGTCGCCCCGGAGCACTGCGCCCCCAACACCCTTGCCTACATGGGCAAGCCGCCCATCGAGACCTTTAATAAGTTCAAGGATAAATTCTACGAGTTGAGCAAGAAGGCGGGCAAAAAGCAGTATCTGGTGCCCTACCTCATGTCCAGCCACCCGGGCAGCACCCTGAAGGATGCGGTCTATCTGGCCGAGTACCTCTATAAGAACCATATGCGCCCGGAGCAGGTGCAGGACTTCTACCCCACCCCCGGCACTGTGAGCACCTGTATGTTCTATACCGGTCTCGACCCCTACACCCTCAAGCCGGTGTTTGTGGAAAAGACCCCCGAGGGTAAGGCGCTGCAGCGTGCGCTGCTGCAATACTACGAGCCCCGCAACGCGGAAAAGGTGGTCAAGGCTTTGCGGCTGACCCACCGGGAGGATCTGATCCCCCTGCTGGTACCTGCCGCAGGCCGCCGCGCCGTGCAGCGCACCGCCCGCCGGGCGGAGAGCGCCGAGGTGACCATCCACAACGATGGCACTTATACCGTACATTCCAACCAGAAGGGACACAGCACCGGCAAAAACGCCCGCACTGCTGCCCCGGCAGGCCGTCAACCCAGCCCGGGCGCACGCTTTGCGCCCAACTCTGCGCCCGGCCACAGACCCAAAAATAATCAACAGAAAGAGAACGCAACGTGGAAAACCGGAAAGAAGAAAAAGTAACTTTATTCCCCCGCCGCCTGTTCCTGCGGCTGGCTGCGCTGGCACTGGCCGCTGTGCTGGCGCTGGGGCTTACCGCCTGTGACAGCCTGCCCGGCAGCGGCGGACACATCGTCAAGCCCTCCACCGGGGCAAGCCAGCCCTTTGAGATGCACTTCATTGATGTAGGGCAGGCACTGAGCGTGCTGGTGGAGTGTGACGGACAGTTCATGCTCTACGACGGCGGCAACGTGGACGACGGCAGTCTGGTGGTATCCTACCTGCAAAAGCAGGGGGTTGAGCAGCTGCAATATGTGTTCTGCTCCCACGCCCACGAGGACCATGTTGGCGGCCTTGCCGCCGTAATGGCAAGGTTCCCGGCGGGGCACGCTTATAGCCCGGTGACCGAGAGCGGCACCAAATGCTTCAACGATTTTGTCAAGTACACCCAGCAGCAGGGTCTGCAGCTGGAGGTGCCCTCCGTGGGCACCGTCTGGCCGCTGGGCAGTGCCACCGTTACCCTGCTGGGCCCGGTAACGCAGTACAGCGAGACCAACAACACCTCACTGGTGCTGCGCATTGACTACGGCAGCACCAGCTTTCTGCTGACTGGCGACATGGAAAAGACCGCCGAGACCGACCTTGTGAACAGCGGCGCCAACCTGAAGGCCGATGTTTTACAGGTAGGGCACCACGGCTCCAGCACCAGCACCGGCTACCTGTTTTTGAACGCCGTACTGCCGGAAATGGGCGTCATCTCCTGCGGCACAGGCAACAAGTACGGCCACCCGCACGAGGAGACGTTGAGCATCCTGCGGGACGCAAAGGTGGACGTCTACCGCACCGACCTGCAAGGCACCATCACCATTGGCAGCGACGGTCAGAACTTCACCGTGGGCACCGAGCACTTTGTGCCGGACAGCCAGCTGAACCCCACCGACCCGTCGTCCTCCAGCACGGCGCAGCAGGCCTACATCGGCAACGTGAACAGCAAAAAGTTCCACCTGCCCACCTGCGCCAACCTGCCTGCGGAAAAGAACCAAGTCCTCTTTTCCAGCTATGACGAAGCCATTGCCGCAGGCTATACCCCCTGCGCAAGCTGCATCAAATAAAGCCATCCTTTCAAAATACCGGAGTGTCTGCGGATGCTCCGGTATTTCTTTTTACACCGGGCAGCCCCTTGGGGATGCCTGAGGGAGTTCGTTTCCAAACTCCTCCCGTGAAAAAGGGGTTCTGAAAAGCCCGCAGGCTTTTCAGAACCCCAAATTAAAACTCTATTTTCCGCTCAATATGCGCAAAGCGAACGCGGCGCGCATTCCCAATCGTTCTCTAAAAGCTGTTACTTCCCAGCGGGGAGTTCCTTCTCCCGCTCTTCCTTCAGGATAGCGGTAGCGCGCTGCATGGTGGCAGCGGCGCGGCGCAGTTCCTCGTCCCCAAGTTCGGCGCGCATCCGGCGGTAGCAGCGCTGCAAAAGTTCCCGCTCCTCTGCCATCAGTTCCACCGTCTTGCTGGAAAGTTCCACATAGGTGCGCCCGGCCTCGCGGTCGGTCTTCCATGCCACAAAGCCGTTGTCCTGCAGCTTTTCGATGCCCTTGGAAAGTTCGGTCACCTGCACCCCCATGGCGGCGGCAAGGTCGGCAAGATAGAGTTTTTCGCCGGGATTTGCCTCCTGCGCCACCTTGATATAATACAGGATGAGATAATCTGCCCGCTGGATGGTGCTGAACACCTTATCCACGTTGAGTTCGTGGAGGAAGAACCATTCCCCCTGATGCTGCTGCAACTCTTCCATGCTGATGCCCTCCCTTTATGCCCGCTGGCTGCGCGGGATATAATCGTGGGTGCCGCCAAGGCTCTTGTAGGCTGGGCGGATGATCTTGTTGGCGCTGAGCAGCTCCTCGATGCGGTGGGCGCTCCAGCCCATGACGCGCGCCACGGCAAACAGCGGGGTGTACAGTTCCATGGGGATGCCCAGCATCTCGTACACAAAGCCGCTGTAAAAGTCCACGTTGGGGCTGACGCCCTTGAAAATCTTGCGCTCCTGCGCGATAAGCTGCGGTGCCATGCGCTCGATGCGGGTGTAGAGGGAAAGTTCCTTATCCCGTCCCTTTTCGTGGGCAAGCTGCTCCACATAACCCTTGAACACCACCTCGCGCGGGTCGCTGAGGGAGTAGACGGCGTGACCCATGCCGTAGATCAGACCCTTGCGGTCGAAGGCCTCGCCATGGAGCAGCTTTTTCAGGTAGGTCTCCAGTTCCTCGTCATCCTCGATATCGTGGAGATTGTCCCGGATGTTCTGCATCATGTGCATGACCATCAGGTTTGCACCGCCGTGGCGCGGGCCCTTGAGGGAGCATAGCGCCGCCGCCATGGCCGAGTAGGTGTCGGTGCCGGAGGAGGTGACCACGCGGGTGGTAAAGGTGGAGTTGTTGCCGCCGCCGTGCTCGGCGTGCAGCAGCAGCGCCACGTCCAGCACGCGGGCTTCCAGCGGGGTGTACTGCATATCCGGGCGCAGCATCCGCAAAAAGTTCTCTGCGGTGGAAAGGCTGGGGTCCGGACGGTGGATATACATACTGGCGTCTTTTTCGTAGTGGTTATAGGCGTGGTAGCTGTACACCGCCAGCATGGGGAAGATGCCCGCCAGCTGGATGCTCTGGCGCAGCACGTTAGCGGTGTCCAGATCCGCCGCCTTGGGGTCGTAGGAGGCCAGCGTCAGCACGCTGCGCGCCATGCTGTTCATGATATCGTGGCTGGGCGCCTTCATAATGACATCGCGGGTAAAGTTGGTGGGCATGGTGCGGCACTCGCCCAGCACCGCACAGAACTGCTCCAGCTGCTCCGGGGTGGGCAGCTGGCCAAACAGCAGCAGATAGCCCGCCTCCTCAAAGGCAAAGCGGCTGCCGCGGCTGCCGTTGATGAGGTCCTTTACGTCGTAGCCGCGGTATAGCAGCTGACCGTCTGCCGGGTGCTTGACCCCGTCCACATACTGGAACGCCCGGATGTCCGAGATGTTGGTCAGGCCTGCCAGCACGCCCTTGCCCGTCTCATCGCGCAGACCCGCCTTGACCCCGAACTCCCGGTAAAGGTCCTTGGGGATGCGGTCGTGCTCTGCGCAAAGGGGCTGCTGCTGGTCGAAGTAGCTTAATACCTTCTGCAAATGATCCATGTATCTGGCTGCTCCTTTCCTATTCGTCCATATCAGTTTCTCGTTTTTCAATAACTTTTATATTACAGAACGGATATTTCGGTGTCAACCAACCATTTGTAAACAAAAATAAAACAATTCAACCGTAGGGATCGTACAAATCGTACTCCTCGGTCTCCTGATGCTTCTCCTCCAGCACCCGGATGGCCTGCTCCAAGGTACTCTGAGAGCAGCCGCTCTCGCTTACCAGCGCATGAACGGCGGCGGCAAGGTCGCCTGCAAACAGGGTGTCCAGCCGCTGGCGCATACAGTACACACCGTACGCCCGCCGGGTGACCAGCGGCACATACACGTTGCAGTTGCCCTGCTTTGCCGACCTGACCCAGCCTTTTTCCTCCAGCCGATAGAGAAAATTCAGCACTGTAGCCGCCGCCCAGCCGGTGGCCTTGAGTTTTTGGCTGATGTCCCGCCGCGCCGCCGCGCCCGGGCACGCCCACACCGCAAGCATCACCTGTTCTTCTGCCGCCGAAAGCGGCCGCAGGGTATCCGGTAAGCCATACATCTGTTGTACCTCCTTGAATGATTCAATTCTCCTTAGTCACCGTTTTTTGCGGCGGGACGATTTAGAATGGTCTCCGCTTTGCTCTGACCATTTTCAGCGGAATGACTATTTTATTTCGCGTTTGGAGTGACCGCGTTTGCGGAGCGCAGCGTAGCAATGAAAGCCCCAGTGGGGCTTTTAAGCGGCAGAGCGGTCTGCGTTAGCAGATGGAGGGGCTTTGCCCCGACAAGCTCTGCGGGCCGCTCCAAACGCACTTTCACAATTTGAGCTTCGTTTTTCTTTTGCATTTGTCTTAGTTTTCCCAGTATACCGCATTTATGCCAAAGTTACAAGAGCAGAAAATCCGCATGGAATCAGGGGATCGTGCGTATCTTTTACAATTGTCTTATATTTTGTCCTTGCGCGGTGCACATTTGTATGCTTTGTGCTCTCAGGCGGGGTGCAGGGGCAATATCTTTGTGCAAAGATGCTCTTGTTTTCGGCATGAGAAAACCGGTATACTACGGCTACGGAAAGTAACAGACGCACCGCAAAAACGGCGGTGCTGCGTAATAGGTGTATCACAGGAAAAGGAGAGGTTCATTATGGCA
This sequence comes from uncultured Faecalibacterium sp., assembly GCA_934503275.1. Taxonomy (GTDB): domain Bacteria; phylum Bacillota; class Clostridia; order Oscillospirales; family Ruminococcaceae; genus Faecalibacterium. The sequence continues at coordinate 48,504 of CAKSVD010000009.1, read as the reverse complement.
CGAGTATATAACTTCAGCGCAGGCCCCAGTATGCTGCCCGAAAAGGTGCTGCGTCAGGCACAGGCCGAGCTGCTGGAATACGGCGACAGCGGTCAGAGCGTCATGGAGATGAGCCACCGCAGCAAGTGGTTCGACGCCATCATCAAGGACACCGAGGCCTCGCTGCGCCGGGTGATGAATATCCCCGATAACTACAAGGTTGGCTTCTTTCAGGGCGGCGCTACCCAGCAGTTTGCCATGGTGCCGCTGAACTTTATGACCACCGGCAAGGCAGACTACATCGTGTCCGGCAACTTCTCGGGTCTGGCTGCCAAGGAGGCTGCCAAGTTCGGTGAAGCCAAGATCGTAGCGTCCAGCAAGGATAAAAACTTCACTTATATCCCGGATGTAAACGCTATTGACTACGATAAGGACGCCAGCTACATCCATATCTGCCAGAACAACACCATCTTCGGCACCCAGTATGTGGAGTTGCCGCAGGTGGAGGGCGTGCCGCTGGTGGCAGATATGAGTTCCATGATCCTTTCCAAGCCCGTGGATGTAAGCAAGTACGGCTGCATCTACTTTGGCGTGCAGAAGAACGTAGCCCCCGCCGGTATGGCCATTGCCATCATCCGGGATGACCTGCTGGGTCACGCCGCAGACAACGTGCCCACCATGATGAACTACACCACCCTGCTGGCTAAGGACAGTATGTACAACACCCCGCCGTGCTGGTGCATCTACATGACCGGTCTGGTGCTGAAGTATCTGGAAAACGACATCGGCGGTCTTGCCAATATGCAAAAGATCAACGAGGCCAAGGCCAAGGTGCTGTACGACTATCTGGACGGGCAGGAGTTCTTCACGAACCCTGTGGAGCACCGCTACCGCAGCACCATGAACGTCACCTTCACCAGCCCCAACGCAGACATGGACAAAAAGTTCTGCGCCGAGGCCGCCGAGGCGGGCTTTGTGAACCTGAAGGGTCACCGTCTGGTAGGCGGTATGCGCGCCTCCATCTACAACGCCATGCCTGCCGAGGGCGTGGACAAGCTGGTGGACTTCATGGAGAAGTTCCGCAAAGAGAATGCATAAAGAGGGGTTTCAGATATGTACACCATCAAAACGCTCAACGCCATCAGCCCGGTCGGGCTGGCAAAGCTGCCCAAGAACCAGTTCGATGTCTCGGTGGATGCCGATGCCCCGGACGGCATTCTGGTGCGCAGCGCCGACCTTTTGAACACCACCTTCAACGATAACCTGCTGACCATCGCCCGCGCCGGTGCGGGTGTGAACAACATCCCGCTGGAGCGCTGCAGCGAGCAGGGCATCGTGGTGTTCAACACCCCGGGTGCCAACGCCAATGCCGTGGCGGAGCTGGTCATCGGGATGCTCATCGCAGGCAGCCGCAACGTGGCCGCCGCCGCCCAGTGGTGTCAGGGTCTGGCCGGTGACCCGGCCATGGCCAAGAGCGTGGAAAAGGGTAAAAAGCAGTTCGTGGGCAACGAGATCAAGGGCAAGACCCTTGGCGTCATCGGTCTGGGTGCCATCGGCTCCCGTGTGGCAAACTGCGCCATCGAGCTGGGCATGGAGGTCTACGGCTACGATCCCTACATCTCCATTGAAGCCGCATGGAACCTGAGCAGTCAGGTACACCACTGCGTAAACCTGAACGATATGCTGCCCCTGTGCGACTACATTACCATCCATGTGCCCTACCTGCCCACCACCAAGGACACCATCAACGCCCAGACCCTTGCCTTGTGCAAGGACGGCGTCAAGATCCTGAACTACGCCCGCGGTGAGCTGGTGAACACCGCCGCCCTGCTGGAGGCCATGGACAGTGGCAAGGTATCCGGCTACATGACCGACTTCCCCTCCGAGGCCATTTTGGGCCGTCCCGGCATCGTGTGCACCCCGCACCTTGGCGCCTCCACCCCGGAGGCCGAGGACAACTGCGCCATCATGGCGGCGCAGGAACTGAGCGATTACCTGCGCAACGGCAACATTACCCACTCGGTCAACCTGCCGGAGGTGCACCAGCCCCGCGCCGGCGGCAAGCGCATCTGCATCATCCACAAAAACGAGCCGGGCATGATCAGCCAGATCACCGCCCTGACCACCGAGGCGGGCCTGAACATCGAAAACATGGTGAACAAGAGCAAAAAGAGCATGGCCTACACCATGCTGGATGCCACCGGTGCCGTGGATGCCCGCCTGAGCGAAAAGCTGAGCAGCATCCCCGCCGTCATCCGGGTGCGCATCCTGTAAGCAGTACGCTCCGGAGCAGAATATCCTCTTAAAAAAAACAGCGCGCCCGAGTTTTCCACCTTCCAGCAGGAAGGACGTGGAAAACCCGGGCGTTGTTTTTATTTTATTACTTTCGCAAACTCTGCGGCAAGGGCAGCGTTCACCGAGCGGACGGCGTTGGCGTCCGGTTTGATGGCGGTACGGTCGTAGGTGAACAGGCCGTTCACCTCGTCCTCCACGTCGGTCAGCTGGGTGTATACCAGCGCCGAAAGCCCCTTTTGCAGCTGCGGCAGCACCGTGCCCAGCTGCATTTTTTTGTACCGGGCGGTCAGTTCCTCCCGGCTTTTGGCTGTGCCGTAGCCGTAGGTCTTGCGGGGCGGCTCGTGCCCGGGCATGGGCCATGCAATGCCGCCGTACTCGCTCAGCGCCACGGTGCGCGTTTGCGGGCGCACCCGCAGGGGGTAGAAGTAGTTGTGCAGAGAGTACACATCCCCGCCGCCCTGATCGTACCAGCCGCTGGCCTCGTCCACAAGGCGGGTATCGTCCAGCGCACGGATGGCCTGTACTGCCCCGGCGGCATCGTACTGTCCCCAGCCCTCATTAAAGGGCACCCAGCAGCCCACGCAGGGGTGGCAGCGCAGCGCCTGCACGGTATCTGCCAGTTCCCGGCGATATTCGGTGCGGCTGTTTTCGCTCCCCCGGCTCAGCAGCCCCCACAGGGGCGCTTTGTCCGGCAGACGGCGCACAAGCGGCTGCAAAACATTGGTCAGGTAGGTGACGAACCACAGGTTATACTTACTGCCGCCGTTGACCATATCCTGCCAGACCACAAGCCCCAGCTTGTCGCAGTGATAGTACCAGCGCTGCGGCTCAAGCTTTGCGTGCTTACGCAGCAGGTTGTAGCCCAGCGCCTTTACCTCGCTCAACTCCCGCTCCACCGCCGCATCCGAGGGCGGGGTGTACAGCCCTTCCGGCCAGTAGCCCTGATCCAGCAGGCCGTTGAGCAGAATGGGTTTATCGTTCAGGCAGAAGCGCAGCACGCCCCGTGCGTCCGGTGCGCAGCTCCACTTGCGCAGGGCAAAGTAGCTGTGCACGGTGTCGATCTGCTCTTCCTCTCCCTGCGTGGTGCCCACGGTCAGGTCGTACAAAAAGGGCGTGTCCGGGCTCCACGGGAAGAAATACTCGTCCGCAATATGCAGCGTCACCGTGCCGTCCCGGTCGGCCTCATCGCCGCCCCAATCCTCGGCAATGGTCACACCCCCGGCGCGCACCACCGCCCACAGGTTCACCGCACCGCCGGGCGCAGAGGTATGCACTTTCACAGTCACAGTGCGGGCATCGTAGTCCGGCGTAACGGTGAGAGACTGGATGTAATTTTCCGGCACGCGCTCCAGCCAGACCGTCTGCCAGATACCGCTCTGCGCAGGGTAGAACATCCCGCCGGGCTGCAAGGTCTGCTTGCCCCGCGCCTGTATGCCGTGGCCGGTGGGGTCCTGCACCGCCACCCACAGGCTGTTGCGGCCAGTGCCGTTGAGCTGCGCGGTGATATCCAGCGTAAAGGGCCAGTAGCCGCCCCGGTGGCCGCCCACCAGATGGCCGTTCACCTGCACGGCGCAGGCGTAGTCCACCGCACCGAAGTGCAGCAGCACCCGGCCGCCTGTCCCGGCGGGCGGCGCAAAGTACCGGTGGTAGTGCAGCCACTGCCCGGGCTGCAGCGCGCGCCCCACCCCGGAGGCGCGGCACTCCGGCGCGTAGGGCACCAAGATCTCACCGTCCCAGCCCGCCGGGCGCTGTGCCGAGGCGGTGATGGCGTATTGCCACAGGCCGTTCAGGTTCTCGTAGCTGTCCCGGCGCATGGCCGGGCGGGGATATTCCGTCAAAGGGTGCATACACTCACCAGCCTTTTCTACTCGTTTGCTCCATTCTAGCACAGCCCGGGGCATTTGTATACCGTGGAGCGGACGATTTTGAATGGCCGCCGCGTGCGCTTTGGCCATCTTCAGCGGAAAATTATTTTTATATTTGCAATTCTGGAAAATCTGCGGATTTTCCAGAATTGCTTTTTTTCACGGGAGAGGTCACAACGGGAAATAGCAGACACAATGGGAAACAAGCATCCGCCTTTACAGCTATATAAAATCATGTTATACTTTGTTTTATAGACAATGACAGGAGCGTGGAGATAATAATTCTGACGGTTCTCGGTAATTTAGACCCTACTCCGCTTATTTCAACATTTGGGCATCTGCAAACCACGGAAGTCATTATAACAGACGAGAGAATCGCTCATATCAAAGAACGCCATCCAGAAGATTATGATTTGTTTGAACAATACGGACGTGACTCGATACTTTCTCCGGACATCCTGCTCCAAGACTTAAAGAACGCAGGCACGATATTTGCCGTAAAGAAGCTTCCTGATACAAATTTGAATGTCGTTATCCGTTTAGTCTTGGGTACAGATAACCCGGATTTTAAAAATTCCGTTATGACATTTTATCGGATTCGCGATAAAAATTTGAAAAAACTCATGGAGCGGAACCCCATTCTTTACATCAAAGAATAAAAATGCTATAATAATCATAGGATAAGGTTGCATTTGAAGTAGAGAATGTGCTGCTACACGCCCATCGGGCCAAAAGAAATGTGGGAAGGGGCACACCCACCAAATGCCAATCGATGGGGAACGGTTTCCATGCCGTTCCCCGTTCCTGTTCATAGACCTGTTTAACCACGATGCGCACCATGCACCGTGGTTTTTTCTTTTCTATAATATAAAAAAGAGCCGCCGCACGGCGGCATGGCTGTGCGGCGGCTTTGTGAAAAGGTGGGAAATTGCTTAGTTCTCGGCCAGATTACCGGTATAAAGCTGGTAATACTTGCCCTTTTTGGCGATCAACTCGTCGTGGCTGCCGCGCTCGATGATGCGGCCCTGCTCCAGTACCACGATGCAGTCTGCATTGCGGACGGTGGACAGGCGGTGCGCGATGACAAAGCTGGTGCGGCCATACATCAGGCCGTCCATGCCGCGCTGCACCAGCGCCTCGGTACGGGTATCAATGGAGGAGGTCGCCTCGTCCAGGATCAGCACCGGCGGGTCTGCTACGGCTGCGCGGGCAATGGCCAGCAGCTGGCGCTGTCCCTGCGAGAGGTTGGCGCCGTCACCGGTCAGCATGGTGTTGTAGCCCTCCGGCAGGCGCTTGATAAAGCCGTCGGCGTTGGCCAGACGGGCGGCTGCGATGCACTCTTCATCGCTGGCCTCCAGCCGTCCGTAGCGGATGTTCTCCATCACTGTGCCGGTGAACAGGTGGGTGTCCTGCAGCACGATGCCCAGCGAGCGGCGCAGGTCGGCTTTTTTGATCTTGTGGATGTTGATGCCGTCGTAGCGGATCTTGCCCTCCTGAATATCGTAGAAGCGGTTGATCAGGTTGGTGATGGTGGTCTTGCCCGCACCGGTAGAGCCGACAAAGGCGATCTTCTGCCCCGGACGGCCATACAGGTTGATATCGTGCAGCACCGTTTTTTCCGTCACATAGCCAAAGTCTACGTCCGTAAAGGTGATATCGCCCGCCAGCTTGTGGTAGGTGGTAGTGCCGTCGTGGTGGGGGTGTTTCCACGCCCACAGACCGGTGCGCTCGGCAGTTTCCACCAGCTGGTCGTTGCGGTCGTACTTGGCGTTTACCAGCGTCACATAGCCCTCGTCGGTCTCGCTGGGCTCGTCCATCATCTTGAAGATGCGCTCCGCACCGGCCAGTGCCATGATGACGCTGTTGGCCTGCATGGACACCTGACTGATGGGCATATTGAAGCCCTTGTTCAGGCTGAGGAAGGCCACCACGGTGCCAAGGGTCATGCCGCCGACGCCGCCCACGGCCATGGCTGCACCAGTCAGTGCACAGATGGCGTAGCTGATGTTGCCCAGCTGGGCGTTGACCGGCATCATGATGTTGGAGAAGGCGTTGGCCTGTTTGGCGCTTTCCTTCAGCTGGTCGTTCAACGCACGGAAGCCGGCAAGGGTCTGCTGCTCGTGGGTGAACACCTTGACCACCTTCTGGCCTTCCATCATCTCCTCGATGTAGCCGTTCACCTTGCCCAGATCCCGCTGCTGCTGGATGAAGTACTTGGAGGAGCTTTTTGCGATCTGCTTGGAGCAGAACAGCATCAGCGCCACCATGAGCATGGTAACGATGGTCAGCTGCCAGCTGAGCATACACATACTGAAGAACACCGACACGATGGTGATAACGCTGGACACCAGCTGCGGGATGCTCTGGCTGAGCATCTGGCGCAGGGTATCCACATCGTTGGTGTACACGGACATGATATCGCCGTGGGGATGGGTGTCAAAATACCGGATGGGCAGGCTTTCCATGTGGGTGAACAGCTTGGTGCGCAGATTGCGCAGCGTGCCCTGCGTTACGTTGACCATGATGCGGGCGTTGGCCCATGCGGCCAGAATGCCCACAAGGTAGATGCAGCACATCCGCACCAATGCACCGGCCAGCGGTGCAAAGCTGGGGTCCTGCTGGCGGGTCATGGGGACGATGTAATCGTCCATCAAGGTCTGCAAAAACAGGCTGGCCTGCACATTGGCCAGCGCGCTGACCACGATGCAGATAAGCACAAGGATGCAGTGGGGCAGATAGTTGCGGAACACCTCATCCATGATGCGCTTCAGCAGCTTGCCCGGGTTTTCCACCTTGGGGCGCGGCCCCCGTGCGCCCCGCGGGCCGGGGCCATGTACTTCCTTTACTGCCATTACTGCGCACCTCCCTGCTTGTCAAAATCGCCGCCGCCCTGCGTCTGGCTGTTGTAGACCTCCTGATAGATGGCATTGGTCGCCAGCAGCTCTGCGTGGGTGCCCAGACCGTTGATCTGGCCGTTATCCAGCACCAGAATGCGGTCTGCATCCTGCACCGAGGAGATACGCTGTGCAATGATGATCTTGGTCGTGCCGGGGATCTCCTCCCGGAAGGCCTTGCGGATCTTGGCATCGGTCGCGGTATCCACGGCGCTGGTAGAATCGTCCAGAATCAGCACCTTAGGCTTGCGCAGCAGGGCGCGGGCAATAGTCAGGCGCTGCTTCTGGCCGCCGGACACGTTGGAGCCGCCCTGCTCGATCCATGTATCGTACTTATCCGGGAAGCGCTGGATAAATTCGTCCGCGCAGGCCAGCTTTGCCATGCGGATGCACTCCTCCTCGGTGGCGTTGGCATCGCCCCAGCGCAGATTGTCCAGAATGGTACCGCTGAACAGCACGTTCTTCTGCAGCACCATGGAGACCTCGCGGCGCAGCACGTCAAGGTTATAATCCCGCACGTCCACGCCACCCACACGCACGGTGCCGCTCTCGGCATCGTACAGGCGGGGGATCAGCTGCACCAGACTGGATTTTGCACTGCCGGTGCCGCCGATGATGCCCAGCGTCTCGCCGGGCCGGATGGTAAAGCTGATATCGTTCAGCACCGGCTGGCCGCTGCCGTGCTTATACTTGAAGGTAACGTGCTCAAACTCGATGCTGCCGTCTGCCACCTGCTGCACCGGCTGCTTTGCCGGGGGCAGGTCGGTGTGCTCGTCCAGCACCTCCACGATACGCTTGGCAGAGGCGGCGGACATGGCGATCATAACAAAAGCCATGCTCAGCATCATCAGTGCCATGAGGATGTTCATGATATAGCCGAACAGGGCGTTCAGCTGGCCGGTGGTAATGGCACCGTGCAGCACATATTTTGCACCGAACCAGCTCAGCGCGATGTTGCAGCCGTACACCGCCACCAGCATGGCGGGGTTATTGAAACTCAGACGGCTTTCCGCGTTGACGAACTGTTTGTACAGGCTCTCACAGGCGGCAGTGTATTTTTCGTTCTCAAAGCCCTCGCGCACGAAGCTTTTGACCACGCGGATGGCAGAAACGTTCTCCTGCACCGAGGCGTTGAGGTTATCGTAGTTCTTGAACACCCGGTCAAAGATGCGGAAGGTAGGGATCATGATGGCAGCCAGCACCGCCACCAGAAAAGCCACCGCCACCACGAACACCAGCGACAGCGGGCCGCCGATGACCACGGCCATGAACATGGCAAACACCAGATGCACCGGGGCGCGCACGCACATCCGCAAAATCATCTGGAAGGCGTTCTGCACGTTGGTCACGTCGGTGGTCATGCGGGTGACAAGACCTGCCGTAGAGAATTTGTCGATGTTGGAAAAAGAATAATGCTGGATATTTTCATACATGGCATCCCGCAGATTTCCGGCAAAGCCGGTGGATGCCTCGGCGGCATACTTGCCCGCCAGCACGCCCAGCACCAGCGCAATGGCTGCCACCAGAAAGGTAAGCAGGCCGTAGCGGAGGATGGCGTTCATATCGCCCTTTTCAATGCCCTGGTCGATGATAAAGGCCATGATGGTGGGCAGCAGCACATCCATAATGGCTTCCAGCGCAGCAAAGAGCGGTGTCTTGATCGAGGCGGCCTTATACTCGCCCAGATGCGACACAAGCTTTTTGATCATCTGAGTTCCCTCCTGTTTGAATTTATTTGTTTGGTACAAAACAATTCTATACAAAACATTTTAAATGTCAAGGCGTTTCGTAAAATGTTCATAATTACTAATTTAACAAGCCTTTTTTCGGTGCTTTGACGGAAAAGGTGGTTATTTCAATGCCTCCCGCAGCTTGTTCAGCAGCCGCAGCAGTTCTGCGTTCTCCTCCTCAGTCAGCAGCCCAGCTACATAATCGTCGGTCTGGTGGAAGGAAAGCAGGGTCTTTTCGTGCAGACGGATGCCCTCTTCGGTCAAAACCAGCTGCTTGAGCCGGGCGTCCTGCGGCACGCTCAGCCGCTGGATGTAGCCCTTGCGCTCCATCAGCTGCAAAATGTTCGTCACGGTGGAGCGGGTGATGGAAAACTCCCGCTCGATGTCCCGCTGGAATACCGGCTCGTCCCGGTGGCGGTAGAGATATTCGATGATCCACCCGTGCATGGGGGTGGTCTGCTCTACCCCGTTGGCGCGGGAAAACTGGTTCAGCCTGCGGAAGATCAGGTTGTCCACCCGGCGCAGCTGGGCGGGAATGACCTGCGGCCCCTCCCACGGCGGGTCCAGCTTGCAGTGCTCTTCAATAGGGTGCTGTGTACACATAATGGTTTCCTCTGTTCAAGTTGTTTGATGTGAAACTGTTTGATACAATACATATTGTACTCTTATCCCTGTTCTCTGTCAAGCAGAACAAAAAAGAGACGCTTCCGTACGGACTTCCGTCCTTCTGAAACGTCTCTTTTGGCTTACTCTGCGGCAGCTGTCCCGGTTTCTGCTTCGGCAGTGGGGGCCGGCTCCGCCGTGGCAGTCGCCGCCTGCTCCTTCTCCATCCACTCCCGCACACGGTCGGGACGGTTGGTGACGTAGGCATCCGCACTGGTGCGCAGCAGGCTGCGGACGGAATCCTCCGTGTCTACCGTCCACAGGGCCACCTTGATGCCCATCTCGTGCAGTGCGTCGATAAATGCAGGGTTCTTGTAGGCGGTGTGGTACTCACAGCTGACCCACTCCGGCACAAAGTCCAGACTGTGGATGTAGGCGGGCAGATCCCGCTGCACCATCAGGTTCTCGTAGATCTCGCTCAGGCTCTCGCCCGGAAAGTTTGCCCGCAGCATACTTACCTTATCGCTCATCCAGCGGGTCATCCAGCCGCAGTTTTCCTCGTCCGCTGCGCCCTCCGGCAGGGCGGCGTCCATGGCTTCCATATCGTCTATGCCGTTGGTCAGTCCCAGATCCTTCCAGATGATGGGCGGCGGCAGCAGCATACTTTCCAGCTCGCCGTATACCAGTGCGCCCACCCGCAACTCAGGCATCAGCTGCTTTGCCTGCCGCAGCAGCGCGTGGTTGAAGGAAACAAGGATCACCTGTTCTGTCATCTCCGTCTGCCGCAGTACCTCCAGCACCCGGGGCACAAAGTCCGGGTCGTTGTTCATGGTGGATTTCAACTCCAGATGCACGGTGCATCCCGGCATCTGCTTGCACAATTCCATGGCCTCCTGCAGGGTGGCGATTTTCTCGTCCTGAAAGATGGCGTCTTTCCAGCTGCCGAAATCCAGTTCCTTTAAATCGCCCATGGTCATATCATAGATCTTGCCGGAAATATCCGTGTGCAGATCGATCATATAGTCGTGGTGGATCACAAGCCCGGCGTCGCTGGTCTGCTGTACGTCCATTTCTACGCCGTCCGCGCCAATCTCCATGGCCTTTTTAAAAGCTGTAAGGGTATTTTCCGGTGCAAGATAGGAAGCACCGCGGTGTGCAATGATTTGTGGTGTCATAAATTTTCTCCGTTATCGGTTCGTCCTCACACATAGACGCCCCGGCGCTGCTGTTCCGCAGGCAGTGCCGGGGCGCTTGCTCAGGTCAGGTCCTCGCCGTCCGAGGCAATGACCTTTTTGTACCAGTAAAAGCTGTCCTTCCGGCTGCGGGCAAGGGTGCCGTTGCCGTCGTTGTCCTTGTCCACATAGATAAAGCCGTACCGCTTTTTCATCTCGCCGGTGGAAGCGCTTACAAGGTCGATGGGCCCCCATGTGGTGTAGCCCATTAGGGGCAGACCATCCTCGTTGATGGCCTTTTCCATCTCCTCGATGTGTGCCCGCAGATAGTCGATACGGTAGCTGTCGTGGATGGAGCCGTCCGGCTCTACGGTATCCACCGCACCCAGACCGTTCTCCACGATGAACATGGGCTTTTCGTACCGGTCATAGATGGTGTTCAAGGTCACCCGCAGACCCACCGGGTCGATGGCCCAGCCCCACTCGCTGGCCTTCAGGTAAGGGTTCTTCACCGATGCGGACACGGCGTTGCCATCCGCATTTTCTGCCGCCATCAGTTCCTTATCTGCCGTGATGCAGCGGCTGGAATAGTAGCTGAAGGACACAAAATCCACCGTGCCCTCCCGCAGCGTGCGGTCATCCTCCGGCTGGGTGCACAACTGCACCCCGGCGCGCTCCATCCGCTTTTTAGCCCACACGGGGTAGGTGCCACGCACCTGTACGTCGGTAAAGAAGTAGTTGTCCCGGTCGGCCTCCTGCGCCGCCCGCACATCCTCCGGGGCGCAGGTGCGGGGGTAGAACTGCCCCGCCGCCAGCATACAACCCACCATGGCGTCCGGCATTTTTTCGTGTGCCAGCTTTACCGCCTTTGCGCTGGCCACCAGTTCGTGATGGGCGGCCTGATACTTGACCTGCTCCACATTCTCGCCGGGGTAGAACACCAGCCCTGCGCCGGTAAAGGACAGGTGCAGCAGCATATTGATCTCGTTGAAGGTGAGCCAGTACTTCACCTTGCCCTTGAAGCGGTCGAACAGCACCTCGCAGTAGTGGACATAGGCGTCCACCATGCGGCGGTCCTTCCAGCCGCCGTATTTTTTGATGAGGGCAATGGGGGTGTCAAAGTGGCAGATGGTGACCAGCGGCTCGATGCCGTACTTATGGCACTCGTCAAAAATGCTGTCGTAGAAGGCCAGCCCTGCCTCGTTGGGCTGGGCGTCATCGCCGTTGGGCAGGATACGCGTCCACGCAATGGACAGCCGGAAGCACTTGAAGCCCATCTCCGCAAACAGGGCGATGTCCTCTTTATAGTGATGATACAGGTCGATGGCTTCGTGGCTGGGGTAGAAATGCGCAGCATCGCAATTCAGCATTTCCATATAGCCCGTTGCCACCGGGAAACGGTCCGGGCCGAAGGGGGTCACATCCACCGTGGCCAGACCCTTGCCGTCTGCCTGCCATGCGCCCTCGCACTGGTTGGCGGCGGTAGCGCCGCCCCACAAAAAGCCCTTGGGGAATTTGCCCATACTCTTTACCTCCTCATTTACTTTTGCGCCCCTGCGGAGCGCAGATATACTTATATTATTATGATACCGCAACCGGCGGCGCTTGTCCATGACTGTATTTTACAAAGAGGTGTGCACTTGCGGACAAAGTACGACTTTTATCGTCAAAATGCCGAAATTCCCTGCCGTTTTTTGCGCACTTTTCACGATAAAAACACAAAACTGGCCCGTTTTTCTTTTATTCTGTTCCTTTTAAACTGCGCGGCAGTATGGTAGAATAGTAGGGTAAGAATTGCGCCGCGCTGCTGCGCTGCTGAGAACATGGAAAAATGGAGTGTTTGATTATGACTGAGTTCAAACCCATCAAAGAAGGCAAGGTCCGCGAGATCTACGACAATGGCGACAGCCTGATCATGGTTGCCACCGACCGCATTTCTGCGTTTGACGTCATCCTGAAAAACAAGGTCACCAAAAAGGGCACCGTGCTCACCCAGATGAGCAAGTTCTGGTTCGATTATACCCGCGATCTGCTGCCCAACCATATGCTGAGCGTGGATGTGCAGGATATGCCGGAGTTCTTCCGTCAGCCCCAGTTCACTGGCAACAGCATGATGTGCCGCAAGCTGACCATGCTGCCCATCGAGTGCATCGTGCGCGGCTACATCACCGGCAGCGGCTGGGCCAGCTACCAGAAGACCGGCAAGGTGTGCGGCATCCAGCTGCCCGAGGGCCTGCAGGAGTCCGATAAGCTGCCCGAGCCCATCTACACCCCCTCCACCAAGGCAGAGATCGGCGACCACGACGAGAACATCTCCTACGAGCAGAGCATCGACGTTCTGGAGAAGCAGTTCCCCGGCCACGGTCTGGAGTACGCCACTAAGCTGCGCGACTACACCATTGCCCTGTACAAGAAGTGCGCCGAGTATGCACTGTCCCGCGGCATCATCATTGCCGACACCAAGTTCGAGTTTGGTCTGGACGAAGACGGCAACGTGGTGCTGGGCGACGAGATGCTGACCCCGGACTCCTCCCGCTTCTGGCCGCTGGAGGGTTACGAGCCGGGTCACAGCCAGCCCTCCTTCGACAAGCAGTTCGTCCGCGACTGGCTGAAGGCCAACCCCGACAGCAACTACGACCTGCCGCAGGATGTCATTGACAAGACCATTGCCAAGTATCTGGAGGCCTACGAACTGCTGACCGGCAAGAAGCTGTAATTTTTTCCATAACAAAAATGCTCCGGTGCAGCTGCTTGACAGTTCTGCGCCGGAGCATTATAATAGAATCAGAAAAGGCACTGCGACAAGCGGTCAGCCCGATTCAGAGTTTAGCGATTCTTGAGAACCGTCACCCCGCCAGGTGGCGGTTCTTGCGTTTCTTCACAATAATGGTGAATGTAAACTCACCAATATGGAATGTGATGCGCATGGCCTCACCCCCTTTCGGGAAGTGTAGCCGACCGCCTGCCGTTATGTGCAGTGCCTTGCTGCCGAAACAGCAAATTTATTATAATACAATTTTCGCGTTTGTGCAACTAGCGTCGTTTGAATAACAGCAAAAAACGTCCCTTTCTGTCTATCGGCAAAAGGGACGTTTTTCTTTCATTCTGCTGCGTCGGTCAGCACAAAGGTCAGTTCGGCGGTGACGGCGCACTTGCCGTCCACCCATGCCGAGGCCTTGCCTACGCCCACAGCGCCGTGCTGCTGCACCAGCTCGCAGTGCAGGGTGAGCACGTCCCCGGGGGTGACCTGCTTGCGGAAGCGGGCACTCTTGATGCCGCCGAACAGCGCAAGCTTGCCCTTGTTTTCCGGCAGGCTCAGCGCCGCCACAGCGCCGGTCTGCGCCAGCGCCTCCAGCAGCAGCACGCCGGGCATGACCGGCTGTGCCGGGAAGTGGCCGTTGAAAAATTCTTCGTTGCGGGTGACGCACTTGCGGCCGATGGCCCACTGCCCCGGCTCGTAGTCCAGAACGCGGTCCACGAGAGCAAAGGGGTAGCGGTGCGGCAGGATCTCCGCGATCTGCACACTGCTCAGGGTATTGGCGTTTTCACGCACGGTACGGGGCTCTGCCATGGGTCAGCCCTCCCATCTGCGCAGGGCGATGCAGGCGTTGTGGCCGCCAAAGCCCAGGCTGTTGCTCAGCGCGTACTGCATCTCCTGCTGCCGCCCGGTGTTGGGCACATAGTCCAGATCACACTCCGGGTCGGGCTGCGCGTAGTGGATGGTGGGCGGGGCGAACTGATCCCGCAGTGCCAGCGCGGTGAACACGGCCTCGATGCCGCCCGCGCCGCCCAGCAGATGGCCGGTCATGCTCTTGGTGCTGACCACGGTCATCTTCTTTGCGTGTGCGCCGAACACGGCGTGAATGGCGGCAGTCTCGCAGGCATCGTTCATGTGGGTACCGGTGCCGTGGGCGTTGATGTGGTCCACCTGCTCCGGTGCGATGTCAGCATCCACCAAGGTCAGCTTCATGCAGTCGATGGCGCCTGCGCCGCCGGGAGCCGGGGCGGTAAAGTGGTAGGCGTCGCAGTTGGCACCGTAGCCCACCACCTCGGCGTAGATGTGTGCGCCGCGCGCTCTTGCGTGCTCCAGTTCTTCCAGCACCAGCACACCGCTGCCCTCGCCCATGACAAAGCCGCCGCGGCGGGCGTCAAAGGGCAGGCTGGCAGCGTCCGGGTCGGTGGCGGTGGAAAGCGCCTTCATGCTGGTAAAGCCGCCGATACCCAAGGGGCTGATACAGCTTTCCGCGCCGCCGCAGACCATCACCGGCTCGTAGCCGTCCCGGATGCGGTGGAAGGCGTCGCCCACGGCGTTGGTGCCGCCGGCGCAGGCCGTGACCGGGCAGGTGCACATACCCTTCAGACCGAAGCGGATGGCCACCTGTGCCGCTGCCATGTTGGCAATGGCCATGGGCACAAAGTAGGGGCTTACCTTCTCCATGCCCTTTTCCTCGCCGCGGGCGTGCTGCTCCTCAATGGTGGGCAGACCGCCGATGCCGCTGGACAGGATGACGCCGATGTCCTTGCCCTCGGCCTCGGTATCAAGGCCGCTGTCTGCAATAGCCTCGGCGGCAGCGCCCAGTGCCAGCAGGGTAAAGCGTGCCATCTTGCGGACTTCCTTTTTGTCCACCACGGTCTCGGGGTCAAAGTTCTTTACCTCACCGGCCAGCTTGCACTTGAAGTCGGTGGTGTCGAACTGGGTGATGGGGCCGATGCCGCATTTACCGGCACGGGCTGCCGCCCAGCTGTCGGCCACATTGTTGCCCAGCGGGTTCACCGTGCCAAGGCCGGTGATCACAACTCTGCGTTTATCCATAAGGGTTCTCCTTTACATTGCCATGCCGCCGTCCACACAGAGCACCTGCCCGGTGAGATAGCTGCTTTGTTCTGCGGCAAAAAACGCCACTGCCTGCGCCACATCCTCCGGCTGGCCTGCGCGGCCTGCGGGGATGCCCTGCGTCATGCCGGTGCGCACTGCCTCCGGCAGCACGGCAGTCATGTCGGTGTCGATAAAGCCGGGTGCTACCGCGTTCACGGTCACGTTCCGCGCGGCCAACTCCCGGGCAAGGCTCTTGGTCAGGCCAATGAGCCCCGCCTTGCTGGCGGCGTAGTTGGTCTGCCCGGCATTGCCGCGCAGCGCCACCACGCTGGAAAGGTTCACGATGCGACCATAGCGCTGGCGCACCATGCGGCGGGCGGCCTCCTTGCAGCAGAGAAAGGCGCTTTTCAGGTTGGTGTCCAGCACCGCGTCAAAATCCTGCTCGGTCAGGCGCAAGATCAGGTTGTCCCGGGTGATGCCCGCGTTGTTCACCAGCACATCCACCCGGCCAAAGGCCTCGGCGGCGGCATCGAACAGCGCTTTGCAGCCCTCGGCGGTAGATACATCTGCCTGCACGGTCACCGCCTGCACGCCCTCGGCGCGGCAAAGCGCTGCCGTCTGCTCCGCAGGCTCTGCGCCGTGGCAGTAGTTCACCACCACGTTGCAGCCCTGCTTTGCCAGTGCCACGCACACCGCGCGGCCAATGCCCCGGCTGCCGCCGGTAACAATAGCGGTGCGGGTCAGCTTTTCTTCGCTCATTCTGCTTCCTTCCATGCGGTCAGCACCGCATCCAGCTGTTCCGGGGTCTCCACTGCGGTGCAGACCACCCCGGGCAGAGTCTTTTTCACAAAACCGCTCAGGGCGTTGCCGGGGCCGACCTCCAGAATGTGGTCCACGCCCAGTTCACCCAAGCGGCGCAGGGTGTCCTCCATGTAGACGCTGCTCTGCACCTGCTTTACCAGCAGCTGCGGGATGCTGTCAGTCTCGGCCTTTTCATGTCCCAGACAGTTGAACAGCACCGGCGTCTCCATGGTGCCGAAGTTTTCGTCCGCAAAGCGCTGTGCCAGCGCATCCCCTGCGGGAGCCATCAGCCTTGTGTGGAAGGGGCCGCTGACCTTCAGCGGGATGCAGCGGCGGGCACCGGCTTCCTTTGCCAGCGCGGCAGCCTGCTCCACAGCGGCTTTCTCCCCGCCGATGACCAGCTGCCCCGGGCAGTTGTAGTTGCAGATCTGCACACAGCCCGCCTCTGCCGCCTGCTCGCAGCAAGCGGACAGTTTTTCTCTGTCCAGCCCCAGCACGGCGGTCATGCCGCAGTCAAGGCCCTTTGCAGCCTCGGCCATGGCCTTGCCCCGGAAGGCGGTCAACTCGATGGCCTGCTTTGCAGTGAACACCCCGGCTGCCTGCAGCGCGGAGTATTCGCCCAGCGAAAGCCCCGCCAGATAGGCGGGCTGCACACCCTTTTCGGCCAGCACAGCGGTCACGCCGCAGGCAAAGGCCACCATGCAGGGCTGGGTGTATTCGGTCTGATTCAAAACGCCGTCCGGGTCCTCAAAGCAGACGCGGTGCAGGTCAAAATCCAGCGCTGCGCTGTCAAAGGCCGCCCGGAAGGCGGGAGATGCTTCGTAAAATTCCTTGCCCATGCCGGGGTGCTGCGCACCCTGACCGGCGTAAAGTACGGCAAGCTTCATAAATTCTGCCTCCATTCGGTCACAAGTTCGTCCATCAGTTCGCGCACGGTGCGCATCCGGTCCAGCCTGCCCACGTTTTCGCCGCAGAAGAAGAGCCCTTCCTCCACGTTGCCCTTCACCGCCTCGATAAGGGCGTGGGTGATGCAGTAGGGCACGGCGGCGGGGTCGCAGGTCTTGAGGCACCGGGCGCAGTGGCGGGGCGGGAAGCGTTTGCCCTCGGCCAGCGCCTGCACCAGCGGGGTGTTCAGTGCGCGGCCGGGCATTCCCACCGGGCTGTGGATGATGCGTACATCCTCCGGCTTTGCCGTCAGCAGCACGTCCTTGTAGGTCTGGGAGGCGTCGCACTCGTAGGTAGGGATAAAGCGGGTGGCCAGCTGCACGCCCGCAGCACCAAGCTTTGTAAAGTGTGCCATGTCGGCACCAGTGTACACGCCGCCCGCCACAAATACCGGGATGGCGTGGCCGTATTGCTCCTCGTAGGGTTTTACCTCGGCCAGCACCCCGGGCAGGATCTCGTCCAAAGTCTGGCAGCGGTCGGCCAGCAGGTCCTCCTCGGCAAAGCCGAGATGCCCGCCCGCCTTGCAGCCCTCGATGACCACAAAATCGGCGGTGCGGTCAAAGCCCTTTGCCCAGCGGCGCAGGATGAGCTTTGCCGCCCGGGCACTGGATACGATGGGTGCAATGGCTACCTCTTTCGTGCCCACGATGCCCGGCAGTTCCAGCGGCAGACCCGCACCGGAGACTACGGCGTCCACCCCCGCCGCCACGGCGGTGCGGATGGCCTCGGCATAGTCCCGGGTGGCTACCATCGCGTTGATGGCTACCACACCCATGCCCCCGGCAATGGCCTTGGCTTTTTGAATTTCTGCGGTCAGAGCACGGTGGTTGGCTGCCGCCGGGTCGCGGGCAAAATCCGGTTCCCGGTAGCCTGCATCGGCGGTGGAGATGCACCCCATACCGCCGCAGGCTGCTACCGCACCGGCCAGCCCGCCCAGCGAGACGCCCACGCCCATGCCGCCCTGCAAAATGGGTACTTGCAGGGGCTTGCCGCCAAGGGTCAGCATTCGGCGTTCAGCGCGGCGATGCGCTGCCTCCCGCCCTGCCACAGGTCGGCAAGGATGTCGGCCACGGGGCGCACCTCGTGCAGCATTCCGGCCACCTGACCGGCCATCAGGCTGCCGCTTACCGTGTCGCCCTCAAAGACGGCGCGGCGCAGGCTGCCCAGCGTGTATTTTTCCAGTTCCATCTTATTGGCGCCCGCCTTTTCCTGACGGACATACTCCCGGCTCATGCGGTTTTTCAGCACACGCACCGGTGCACCCACGGTGCGTCCGGTAACGATGGTGTCACTGTCCCCGGCCTTGAGCAGCGCGGCCTTGTAGTTAGGGTGGATGGGGCACTCCTCGCTTGCCAGCAGGCAGGTGCCCACCTGCACACCGCAGGCACCCAGCGCCAGCGCAGCCGCCAGCTGACGGCCATCTGCAATGCCGCCTGCGGCGATGACCGGCACACTGACCGCGTCCACCACCTGCGGCACCAGTGCCATGGTGGTCATCTCGCCCACATGGCCGCCGCTCTCGGTGCCCTCGGCGATGACGGCGTCGATGCCCAGCGGCTCCAGATGCCGTGCCAGTACGGCAGCCGCCACCACCGGGATCACCTTGATGCCGGCAGCTTTCCACATAGGAACGTATTTCCCCGGGTTGCCTGCGCCGGTGGTGACCACGGCGACCTTTTCCTCCACCACGATCTGGGCAAACTCATCTGCCTGCGGGTGCATGAGCATGATGTTCACGCCAAAGGGCTTGTCGGTCAGTTCCCGGCAGCGGCGGATGTTCTGGCGCAGGGTATCGGCATTCATGCCGCCCGCACCGATGATGCCCAGTGCACCGGCGTTGGAGCAGGCGGCGGCAAACTCACCGGTGGCAATGTTGGCCATGCCGCCCTGAATGATGGGGTATTTCGTCCCCAGGATCTCGTTTAAAAGTTTCATGGTCTTTATCCTTTATATTCCACGATCATGCCGCCCCATGTCAGGCCGCCGCCGAAGCCGATGCAGGCAAGGGTCTGGCCGGGGTGCAGCTGGCCGCTTTCAGCCAGTTCGTTCAGCGCCACCGGGATGCTGGCAGCACTGGTGTTGCCGTGGCGATCCATGTTTTTGTAGAACTTTGCACCGTCGGCGTGCAGCGCCTTGACACAGTGGTCGATGATACGGCTGTTGGCCTGATGGCAGACCACCCAGTCCAGCCCGTCCAGCGTAAGGCCGGTCTCGTCCAGTACGGTGTGCAGGCACTTAGGCAGGGCGTCCACCGCAAAGCGGAACACTGCTCTGCCGTCCATGCTGATAGGTGCCGAGCCTGTGCGGCTGGGGCCGCCGGCATGGATGGCGGCATCGCCCCGGGCACCCAGTGTGATGGCAAAGGGCACGGAGGTGTCGGTCAGTTCAAACACCGCCGCACCGGCACCATCGCCAAACAGCACACAGGTGGAGCGGTCGGCGGGGTCCATCAGGCGGGAGAGCGCCTCGGTGCCGATGACCAGCGCGTACCGCCCGCCCAGCGTAGCCAGCAGGCCGCGCGCCACCGCCGTGCCGTACAAAAAGCCGGAGCAGGCGGCGTTCACATCCAGTGCGGGGCGGTTTTCCGGCAGTGCCAGCGCCGCCTGTACCTGACAGGCTACGCTTGGGGTGGCGTCCGGCGCAGAAAGGGTGGCGCAGACGCAGCAGGCAATGTCTGCCGGGACAAGGCCGCTGCGCTGCAGCGCCTGCTTTGCGGCGGCAATGGCCAGTGTGGCGGCGTTTTCGCCCTCGGTGCAGTAGTGCCGGGTGCGGATGCCGGTGCGGGTGGTGATCCACTCGTCGCTGGTATCCACGGTGCGGCTCAGCTCTTCGTTGGTGACCGTGCGGCCGGGCAAAGCCCCGCCGGTGGCGATCAGACGCAAACCCTTCATGCTTTCCTCATTTCTCCGATCTGACGGAATTTCTGGTAGCGCTGCTCGGCCAGCTGACGGCCGTTCATGCGGGCAAGGCTGCGCAGCTGACGCCGCAGCGCCTCGTCCAGATTGCCGAACAGTACCCCGTGGGCGCGCTGTGCGCCGCCCACCGGCTCCGGGATGATCTCTTCCACGATGCCGTCCTTGTACAGATCCTGCGCGGTCAGCTTCATGATCTCGCAGGCCTCGCCGCTGCGGGAGGAATCCTTCCACAGGATGCTGGCAAAGCCCTCGGGGCTCAGCACCGAGTAGACGGCGTTTTCCAGCATGAGGATGCGGTTTGCCACACCCAGCGCCAGCGCACCGCCGGAGGAGCCCTCGCCGGTGACCACTGCGATCACCGGCACGGTCAGGCCGCTCATCTCCATCAGGTTGCGGGCAATGGCCTCGCCCTGTCCGCGCTCCTCGGCGTCCTTGCCGGGGTATGCGCCCGGGGTGTCGATGAAGGTGATGATGGGACGGTCAAATTTTTCCGCCTGCTTCATCAGGCGCAGGGCCTTGCGGTAGCCCTCCGGCCCGGGCATACCGAAGTTGCAGCGCAGGTTTTCCTCCAGCGTGCTGCCCTTGCGGTGGCCGATGACCGTGACCGGCTGGCCATGGAACAGGGCCACACCGCCCAGAATGGCGGCATCTTCCTTGCACTGGCGGTCGCCGCACTGCTCAAAAAAGTCGGTGAACAGCGCATCCACGATCTCGTCGATGTGGGGGCGCTCCGGGTGGCGTGCCAGAAAGACCCTGTCCTCTGCGGTCAGCGCTCCGCAGCCGGACAGCAAAGCGTCCTCCTGCGCGGAAAGCTCTGCCAACTCGGCAGCGTGGTTGGTGATATCGGTCATGTTCTCGTCCGCCGGGTCGCCGCGCAGAGCAGCGATCTTTTCATCCAGCGGTGCGAGCTGTTGTAAAATGTCCTTGATCATAAGGCGCTCCCTCCTCAGGCGTGCAGCCGCAGCAGCTGCGCCAGTGTTTCGCGCATTTCGGTACGGGGCACCACCTTGTCCACAAAGCCGTGCTCGTACTGGAACTCGCTGCGCTGGAAGCCTGCGGGCAGCTTTTCGCCGATGGTCTGTTCAATGACCCGGGGGCCCGCAAAGCCGATCAGCGCCCCGGGCTCTGCCAGCATGATGTCGCCAAGGCTGGCAAAGCTGGCGGTCACGCCGCCAGTGGTGGGGTGGGTCAGCACGCTGATGTACAGCCCGCCCCGGGCGGAGAACCGCTCGATGGCGGCAGAGGTCTTAGCCATCTGCATCAGGCTAAAGATGCCCTCCTGCATCCGGGCACCGCCGCTGGCCGAGAAGATGATCAGCGGCAGGTGCTTTGCAGCGGCGTGCTCCACGGCGCGGGTGATTTTTTCGCCCACGGTGGTGCTCATGCTGCCCATAAAGAACCGGCTGTCCAGCACTGCAACCACCACCGGGGTGCCCTCGATGCGCCCCGTGGCGGTGATGACAGCCTCCTTCAGGCCAGTCTTGCCGGTCTGTGCTTCCAGCTTTTCCGGGTAGCCAGGAAACTGCAGCACATCCTGCGGTGCAAGGTCGGCGTCCAATTCCCGGAAGCTGCCCTTATCAAGGATGAGGTTTAAGCGGTAGTACCCGCCGATGGGCAGGTGCACCCCGCAGTTGGGGCAGACGTACTGCGCCTTGTTCCAGATCTGGCGGGTGGCGCGGCGTCCGCACTTTTTGCATTCCACGAACTGCGGGTCGTTCCACACGGCACCCGCATCCCGCCGGGCCTTCAGCTGGAAGGTGCGCTCCCGCATACTGCCCGGCAGCAGGTCTTTGATACTGTTCATCGCGTTTCGCCTCGGTCAGCCTCAGACATGGGCATTGATGTAGTTGAAGATATCGCCCACGGTCTTGAGGTTTGCCAGCTCCTCATCGGGGATGGACACGCCGCAGGCCTCTTCCAGTGCCATGTTCAGTTCCACAGCGTCCAGGCTGTCGGCCTCCAGATCCTCGGTCAGGCTGGCTTCCATGGTCACCTTGTCCTCATCGCAGCTCAGGGTATCGACAACGATCTTCTTCATTTCCTCGAAAGTCATGGTAGTATTCTCCTTTATGTTCACCGTTTGTGTTTAATTATTTACCTAAAATTTGTGAGGTATCGAACACGACCATTATAACCAAACCGTTGGATAAGTCAATGGTTTTAGTTAAATATTTTTATCTTTTACATTTCTGACACAGTTTGCTTCCTTTTTATATAGGGGCTCCCAAAGGATACAAAAAGGCCGCTGCACAGTACTTTGTGCAGCGGCCTTTCCCGCAATAATAATATTATTTTCTTATTCCAGCCCGATCTGCTGGGCGTACTCCTCCAGCAGTTCCCGCTCAAGGAAGGGGGTCTTGACGCCCTCGCGGTCGCGGTAGGTCTCGTGACCCTTGCCAATGACGGCGATCAGATCGCCCTCCTGTGCGTGATCCACTGCGTAGTGCAGTGCGTCCAGACGGTCAGGGATCTCCACGAACTTTGCGTCCGGGTTGCCCTTGTTCATGCCCTCGCGGATGTCCGCAATGATATCCTCCACCTTTTCAAAGCGGTTGTTATCCTCGGTGAGGATGGAGAAATCGGCCATCTTGGCGCAGATCTCGCCCATGCCGTAGCGGCGCAGCTTGGAGCGGTTGCCGCCGCAGCCGAACACCACCACCAGACGGTGGGGCTTGTAGGCGCGCAGGGTGGTGAGCAGGCTCTCGGTGGATACCTCGTTGTGGGCGTAGTCCAGCAGGATGGTGAACTTTTTGCTGATGGGCACCAGTTCCACACGTCCCTTCACCACGCACTTGCCCAGACCGTCGTGGATGGCAGCATCCGGCAGACCCAGCACCTTGCCCACGGCCAGCGCAGCCAGCGCGTTGTACACGCTGAACTCGCCGGGCATATTCACCTTGACGTCCATCTCGTCCTTGCCGGTAACGTGGAAGGCGACGCCCAGAAAATCGTGGGTGCGCAGCAGTTTGTAGCCGGTCTCGCGGTAGTCGGCCTTTTCATCGCGGCCATAGGTGACCAGCTTGCAGGTGTGGCCCTCCAGCAGGGCGGCGGTGTTCTCGTCGTCAATGTTCACCACGCCCACGTCGCAGCGCTTGAACAGCTGTCCCTTCCAGCTGCGGTACTCCTCAAAGGTCTTGTGCTCGCCGGGGCCGATGTGATCCGGCGAAAGGTTGGTGAACACGCCCACATCGTAGTGCACGCCCGCCACACGGTCCATCATCAGGCCCTGACTGGACACTTCCATCAGCGCGGTGTCGCAGCCGGCATCCAGAAACTCCCGGAAGGTCTTTTGCAGCTCGTAGCTTTCCGGGGTGGTGTTGGCGGTGTCCTTGTGGCGTCCCATATAATAGATGCCGTTGGTGCCGATCATACCCACCTTGCGGCCTGCAGCCTCCAGTACGCTTTTGATCATGTGGGTGGTGGTGGTCTTGCCCTTGGTGCCGGTGACGCCGATCATGGTCATCTGCCGGGCAGGATTGCCGAAGAGGTTTGCGCTCATCAGCGCCATGGCATAGCGGCTGCTCTCCACCTTGACCACGGTCACCCCGGGCATGGTGGAAAGGTCGATGTCGTGCTGGATGACCAGCGCGCTGACCCCCTTGGCGGCGCAGTCGGCGGCAAACGCGTGGCTGTCCCGTTGGGTGCCCACGATGCACACGAACAAAAGCCCCGGGGCAGCCTTGCGGCTGTCGTAGATGATATCTGCGATCTCAGTATCCAGACTGCCCTGCACAAGGGTAAAGGGCACGCCTTCCATCAGTTGTTCCAGCTTCATACAGTCTCCTCCAAAAAGCTTCTTTACATGGGGTTTTCTTCTTCGTTGGCCGTCATGCGGTCAGGGTGGGTCAGGGGCAGCTGCCCGGTGTCCGCTTCAGCTGCCGGTTCGGTGGTATCCGTGGGCTCAGTGCCCTCGGTGCTTTCCGTGCTGTCGGCAGTGTCCTCTGCCGGGGTGGGTTCCTCGGCCTTGGGCGGTACCACATAGCCGGAGGGCAGAGTGGGCTCACCCTGTGCAAAATAGATCTTACGGGTGCTGCTGGCGCTGGTATGGCTGAAGTCCAGCCGCCCGGTGTCGGTGGGGCCGCAGCCCTTGCCGTCGGCGTTGGTCAGCACATAGCGGGCACGGTCCAGCTTATAATCCAGATCGTTCAGCGTGCCCAGCAGCACGCTGATGCGGTCCTGATACAAAAATGCGAGTTGCTCGGTGTCTGCCACCTCCAGCCGCGTCACATCCTGCGACAGGCCGTATTCCTCCAGCTTGCCTACTAAGGTGCGCAGCGCTTCCATGCGGGCGGTCTCGGTGCCCACCGCGCTTTCGCTTTCGGCGGTTTCCGAGCCGGAAGCGCTTGCGGCGTCCGCGTCCTCCACGAACCGGAAGCCCTGTCCCGGGGCGGTGTCCTGCAGCTTGCCGCCATACAGGGTGCAAAGCCCCTCGGGCTGGGTGCTTTCCTCGGACAGGATCTTCCATTTGTCCGAGATCACAAGCCACTTGCTGCCGTTTTGCACCGCGTAGGCGGGCACGGCCTCGGTCACCTGCACCACCACGGTGTTGGGGTAGTCCCGGATCACCTTGATGGAGCCCAGCAGCGGGAAGTTCTGTTCCAGCACCGCGGCCTTTTCGCCGGGCTCAAAGCTGAAGATGTTCTCCTCCAGCTGCACGCCCATCCGCTGCAAAATGCTGTCTGCGGAGTAGCCCGCGATCTCGGTCACCTGCTTGCCGTCCGGGGTCTGCACCTGAATGGAGTTGATGCGGAACAGCATAGTCATGGTCAGGTAGATGCCCGCGCCGATGACGCACAGCAGCATGGCAAAGGCGGTCAGGCGGCGCAGTATCCGGCGGCGGCGCAGCGTGGCGCGGGTCACCTTGCGCTTTTTGCGCTTTTCCCGCCGGGCAGGGCTTTGCTGCGGGGCGCTCTGCGCCGGGCGCAGGCGCTGGTTCTGGCTGGCTGCCGGGCGCTGCCGGTTCGGGTGATTCTGCGCGTTCGGGTGGTTCTGGTTTTTCCGGCTGCTCTGCCCGCTGCGGGCATTGTTTGCCGGGCGGCGCTGCTTGCCGCCGGACTTCGCATTTTTGGGTCTGCTGTCTGCCGGGCGGCTGCCGGTAGGGTACTGGGTGGTATTGCTCCCCTGCCCCTGCGCCGGGCGGTGGGTCTGGGTGGGGAACTGGATGCTGTTGTCTGCCCGGGAGGAACGCACGCTGCCGTTGGCGCTGCGGGAGGGCGGGCGGCTGAGCGGCTCGCCGTTGTAGCCGTAGCGGCTGCTGCCGGTGCTCCGGGGCGGATTATTCTGCGAAGGCGCAGAGGTGCGCACCACATCCCGGTTCAGATCATAGGGTCTGGTGTTCCGGGGTCTGCCGTTGCGGTCACGGTTCTGCTGCATCATTCGCACCTTCTTTCCTGTTTATTCCGGGGCTGCATCACGGGGTCTTTACCAGCTTGAGCAGCGCCGCAGCGATGCGGTCCAGACTGTCATCCACCGACAGGCTGCGGGCGTTTTTGCCCATCTCGGCCAGCTTGCCGGGCTGTGCCAGCATTTCGGCCACCGTCTGCACCAGCTTTTCGCCGGTCAGGTCTTTTTCTTCAATGACCACAGCCGCCCCGGCCTTTTGCAGTTCCATGGCGTTGTAGTACTGGTGGTTCTCTGCCACATTGGGGCTGGGGATCAGCACAGCGGCGCGTCCCACGGCCTCCAATTCGGCCAGCGTCAGCGCACCGGCGCGGCTGATGACGAGGTCTGCCGCTGCCAGCAGTTCCGGCATATTGTTGATGTATTCCTTTACCACAAGGCTGTCGCCGGGGACAAACTCCTTCTGCTTTTGCAGCTGCTCAAACAGCTGCACCCCGTACTGCCCGGTGGCGTGCAGGTGCAGCACCAGCTTGTGCTCGTGCTGCTCCCAAGCGCACAGGTCTGCCACCACCTCGTTCACCCGGCGTGCACCCAGGCTGCCACCGAAGGACAGGATGACGGTGCGGTCGCCCGCACCCAGCTGTGCGCGGATGGCCTCGCGGTTCGCGGCCTGTGCAAACACCTCCGGCCGCACGGGGTTGCCCACCACAAGGGTCTTGTCCGGTGCGCCCAGCTTTTCCACAGCGGCGGGCACGGCGGCAAACACGATATCCACATCCGGGGCCAGCAGCTTGTTGGTCACACCGGGAAAGGCGTTCTGCTCGTGCAGGGCGGTGTGGATGCCCATTTTGGCGGCGCAGCGCACCACCGGGCCGGACACATAGCCGCCGCAGCCGATGACGAGATCCGGCTTTACCTCCTTCATCATGGCCTTGGCCTTGGGGCCGGAGAGCGCCAGATTCCACAGGGTAATGATGTTGCGCTTGATGTTGTGCAGGCTCAGCTTGCGCTGGAAGCCGGTGATCTCGATGTGGTGGAAGGGATAGCCCGCCTGTGTGACCAGACGGTACTCCATGCCCTCCTTGCGGCCTGCAAAGTGGATCTCGGCGGTGGGGTCGGCCTTTTTCAGCGCACCGGCAATGGCCAGTGCAGGGTTGATATGTCCGGCAGTGCCGCCGGCTGCGATGAGAACACGCATGGTGATTCCTCCTTATAAACGCCCGGCCTGCGGCCGGGCGGGCTTGCGGTTCGTTTTACTCTTCCGTGCGGGCTGCGCGGGCAGAGGCCAGATCAATGGTCTTGCGGGCAAGTTCTGCCTCGCGCTCGGTGCGGGCGGCCTCCCGCTGGGCACGCATCTGCTCCCGCTGCTGCGCTGCCCGCTCGCCGTTGCGGCCGATGTTCACCATTACGCCCATCTCTGCCAGCAGCAAGATCAGGCTGGTGCCGCCGGAGGAGAAGAAGGGCAGGCTGATGCCGGTGTTGGGCAGGGTGTTGGTGACCACGGCGATGTTGCAGAACACCTGCCACGCGATCTGCGCCATGATGCCGATGCCCACCATGGTGCAGTACAAATTCTCCGCCTTATAGGCGATGAGCAGCCCCTGCACGATGAACAGCATGAACAGCACGATGATGAGCACTGCGCCAATGAAGCCCAGTTCCTCACACACCACGCTGAAGATGAAGTCGTTGGTGCTTTCCGGCAACCAGAGCTGCTTTTCCACGCTGTTGCCCAGCCCCAGCCCCTTCAGCCCGCCGGAGCCGATCGCATAAAGGCTCTGCACGGTCTGGTCGGTCATCTTGCTCAGATCCTGCGTCCAGCCGTCCAGACGCTTTTGCAGGTAAGGGATGGAGTCCACATGGGAGAGCAGGGTCTCCAGCAACGCGCCCGCTGTGATGGCCCCCGCCCATGTCAGCACACCGCCGCTGCCGGACAGCAGCAGGATGGTGCCCACCACCGCCACCGTCAGCACGATGCCGGACATATGCGGCTCCAGCGCCAGCAGGATGACCACCGGTATAAGGGGCAGCACCGGCACCACCAGCTGCTTCCACACCCGCACCCGCAGCCACTCCCGGGGGGTAAGCAGGATGCGGCGCTCCGGGTCCAGCCGCTCCACCTGCGGCGCTTTGGCCGCAAGATGGGAGCTGAACAGGATCATCTCAAACTTTGCCACCTCGGAGGATTGCAGTGTAAGCCCGCCGAAGCGGATCCAGCGGCGGCAGCCGTTCAGGGGTGCCATGGTCAGGGTGACGGCCAGCATGGCCAGCACGATGATGTAGCCCGGTACCACCATCTTGCGTAAAAAGCGGTGATCCATATAACTCATCAGGAACATACAGGCCAGCCCGATCATCATGCACAGCGCCTGCTGCTTGATGTAGTGGAAGCTGTCGCCCATGCGCAGGTAACCGGTGGTGTAACTGGCGCTGAACAGCATCACCAGCCCAAAGATCATAATAACGGCCAGCGTGGCCAGCCAGTCGATCAGCAGCCGGGACCACGGGCCCGGGTCTCGCTGGAACACCGGCACCGGCGCTCTGTGTTTTTTGCGGATAGTCGCCATCTGCGCTCCCTTCCCTCTCTGTGCCCGGTCAGCACCAGCGCAGCAGCGCCAGCGCCAGTACATAGCCGACAGCGCTCAGCGCAAAGCTGCACAGAAACACCGTCTCCGGGCTCATTTTATGCTTTTTTACCCAGCAGCGCAAGGGCTTACCGGTGCGTTTTGCACTCAGCAGCTGCGCTGCCAAAAGACCGCCCGCCGCCCAGAAGGGCAGCGCCAGCGGCACGGTCAGGCTGGTCATATCCAGGCTGAGCGGGATGCAGCCGATAGCACCCGCCGCCAGCAGGCTGCCGCAGCAGCCCACCCCCAGCCTTGCCGGGGGGAACGCCCACAGCAGCAGTGCCACCAGTGCCCCGGCAAGCGCGGCGGGCAGCACCGCCAGGCCGGGCACGCCCAAGCCGGCCTCTGCCATCATCAGCGCCAGCATGGCCACAAAGGCCGCGCCGCACACGGTTCCCTCGTCCCGCTCGGCGATGCGGGCACACTCGGCCAGCGCCACCATGAGCACCGCCCACAAAAAGGGCACGGCGCTGCCCAGCAGCACATACCCCGCCCCGGGCACGTCCAGCCCCCGGGGCAGACAGCCCGCGGCCCGCAGCAGCAAAAGAACGAATGCCGCGGCCAGTGCTTCCAGCAAAAGCCGGACGTCCCGCCGCAGCCCCAGCGCCGCCGGGCTGCGCATCCGGGCAAGGTCCTCTGCAAGTCCCACTGCCCCAAAGGCAAGGCTTCCGGCCAGCGCCGTGAGCAGCCGCGTCATCAGCCGACCCTCGCTGCCCAGCAGCTCCGGCTGGCCTACACAGGCGGCAAGCCAGCCTACGCCCACCGCAGCCACCGTGCCCGCCGCCGCACACAGCCCGCCCCACAGCGGGGCACGCAGGGGTGCAGGCCGAGGCTGCTCAGACTGTACCGGCTGCTGTTGTTGTTCGCGGCGTTCCAGCACCCGCCGCAGCGGCACAAACAGGCTGCACAGGGCTGCCGTAAGGGCAAACCCCAGCACCACCGCCGCTGCCAAGGCGAAACGCTCCATAGATCAGACACTCCATTTCGCCAGATAGTTATACTTCCGCTTCTTTATGCTCTTCGTAGAAGATATCCAGCACCTTTTCCAGTGCCATACCGTGGCTGGCCTTTACCAAAACGGCATCGCCGGGCTGCACCCGGTCCAGCAAAGCGTCGGCAGCCTCGCGGTAATTTTCTGCGTGCAGGGTCTCTACCCCCTTGGCGGCAGCCACCACGGCGGTGCGCTTGGCCTGCTCGCCGTAGGTGATCAGGCAGTACAGTCCGCTCTCGGCGGCAAGACGTCCCAACTCCTCGTGTGCCTCGCGGCTCAGTTCGCCCAGCTCCAGCATATCGCCCAGCAGGGCAAAGCGGCGCTTGCAGGGGAAATCCTTGAACATGGCCAGCGCAGCCTTCATACTGTCCGGGTTTGCGTTGTAGCAGTCCTCGATGACGGTCACGCCGTTGCTGTCCACCACCTTCTGGCGGCGGCCGGTCTGCTCAAAGTTGGAAAGCCCCCGGATGACCTTCTTGGCGTCGCACCCCAGACGGGTGGCGGCGCAGTAGGCGGCCAAGGCGTTGGCCACATTGTGGCGTCCCATGGCGGGGATGTTCACCACAAAGGTGCCGTGCTCCTGATCCTCCAGTACAAAACTCATGCCGTCAGTCTCCTGCCGGATGGACAGGGCGCAGACGTCTGCGTTTTCATCGCTCAGGCTGAACCACACCGGGCGCACATGGGCGGGCAGCGCTGCCTTGCGCAGGAAGGGGTCATCGTAGTTCAGCACCAGCGGCGCGCCCTCCGGCAGACCGTTGCAGATCTCCAGCTTTGCCTTGCAGATGTTCTCCTGACTGCCCAGATTGCCGATGTGAGACACGCCGATGCAGGTGATGATGCCCACATCCGGGCGTGCTGCCCGCACCAGACGGTCGATCTCGCCCGCATGGCTCATGCCCATCTCGATGACCGCGTACTCGGTGCTGCTTTCCAGCCGCATCAGGGTGCGGGGCATTCCCAGTTCATTGTTCTGGTTGCCCTCGGTCTTGATGGTCTCGCCAAAGCCGCTCAGGGCGGCGTAGGTCATCTGCTTGGTGGTGGTCTTGCCCACGCTACCGGTCACGCCCACCATCTTGGGGTGGTACTGGCTGCGGTAGTTTGCGCCCATCACCATCATAGCGTGGTAGCTGTCCGGGCAAAGGATGGCCTTTTCCTCCGGCACACCGGGCACCGGGTGGTTGACCACCACATACGCCGCGCCCTGCTCCAGCGCACGGGCGGCGAAATCATGGCCGTCGAACCGCTCGCCGGGGAAGGCCACAAAAATGCAGCCGGGCTTTACCTCGCGGCTGTCGGTGGTGACCAGTTCCACCTCCGGGTCACTGGTCAGTTTTCCGGCAGGCACCAGCCCTGCCAGAAGCTTGCTTGCATGGATCTTTTCCATTGTTCTATCCCCTCTCATTCTATTGAATCCTGCACCCTCATCCGTCACTGCCTTGCGGCAGTGCTTTATGCTGAAAGCCTTGGGCGAAGATGCCGAAAAAGCTGTTTTACCCGCAGGTCAGGGTGATGATGGTGCCGCGCTGCACGCTGGAGCCGGGCTCGGCGCTTTGCGCCTGCACCGTACCGCTGCCTTCCACCACGCAGTTCAGCCCGGCGGCGCTCAGCATCTGGCGGGCAAAGTCCGGGCTCTTGCCGGTCACATCCGGCACCTCGGTGCGGCTGCCCTCGTAGGTATCGGTATACAGGTAGATGGTGGTGCCGTAGGGCACCTTGCTCCCCGCGTGGGGGTACTGGTAGGTGACCGGGGCAGCGGACTGGCTGCTCTGGCTCTCCTGCAGCTGATGCTTCAGGCCCTGAATGTTCAGCTGCACCTGCGCGTTGCTCCACTCGGTGCCCACAAGGTTGGGCACGGTGACGATGGTGCCGCTGCGGTCCTCGCCGTCGGTGGCAATGCCCAGATAGGGAGCCACCTCGCTGATGATATTGCCCGCCACAGGGGCTGCAAGGATGGAAGAATAGTCCGTCCGGGCGTTGTTGGGGTCGTCCAGCATGACGTAGACGAGAATTTCCGGGTCGTTGGCGGGCAGCACTGCCACAAAGGAGGCTACCTTTTTATAGTCGCCGTCGGCGCGGCGGTGCATATTCAGCTGCTCGGAAGTACCGGACTTGCCGCCGATGCGGTAGCCGGACACATAGGCGTTTTTGCCGCCGCCGGTGCCGTTGCCCACCTCGTACTCCATCATCTGCCGGATGACCTCGCTGGCGCTCTGGCTGATGACCTGACGGCGCACGTTTGCGCCGATCTCCTGAATGACGTTGCCGTTGGCATCGGTGATCTTATCCACCACATGGGGGGTGACCAGATACCCGCCGTTGACGGTGGCCGCAACGGCGGTGCACATCTGCAGCGGGGTAATGGCCATGGCCTGACCGAAGGAGGAGGAGGCCAACTGCACCTCGCCCAGCTGGTCGGCGCGGTAGTACTGCATAAAGTTGGTCTCACTGGGCAGGTCGACCCCGGTGCGGGCGGTAAAGCCGAAGGCATCGAAGTAGTTATAGAACTGCTGCGACCCGACGCGCTGCCCCAGCTGGATGTAGTAGAGGTTGCAGCTTTTGCGCAGTGCCTCGGCCATGTTGATGGTGCCGTGCGCCTTGCGCCCGGCGCAGTGGTAGGTCTCCTTGGCCACACCGTAGGCGCCGGAGCAGGTAAAGGTGGTGTTCATGGTGGCCACACCGGAGTCGATGCCCATGGCGGAGGTGATGACCTTGAACACAGAGCCCGGGTAGTACAACTCGGTGATGGTCTTGTTCTTCCACAGGATATCCCGGTAGTAGCCGGAATAGTCCGCTTCCTCGTCCAGAATTTTATTGCCCTGCTCGTCGGTGATGTAGTTGCCGTCGGCATCTTTTTTATAGATGCCGTAAAGTTCCGGCTCTGCGTGCACCAGTTCGTTGAGGTAAGCCTCATTGGCGGTGTAGTTCAGCGGGTCGTTGGGGTCAAAGTCCGGCTTGGAGGCCATGGCAAGGATGGCGCCGGTCTTGACGTTCATCACAATGGCGCAGCCGCGGTTTTCCACCGTGTTGGCCGCAATGGCCTCGTTCAGGTACCGCTCTGCGATCTCCTGCACGTTCACATCCAGCGACAGCACCAGATTGGAGCCGTCCTTGGCGGCAAATGTGGTGGCGTTGGCGTCTGCAATGGCGTTGCCCACCGCGTTGCGCTGGGTGATCGTGCGGCCATCCACACCGGCCAAGGTGGACTGGTAGGATTTTTCCAGTCCGTAGGTGCCAATGCCGTCCGCATCCGTAAAGCCCAGCACCGCTGCGGCAAAGGCGCCGTAGGGGTAGTTGCGCTGGAAGCTTTTTTCCGAGGACACCGAGATGCGCCCCTTGCGGGAGGTATCGGTGGCCTTTTTGTGCGTCTTGTTGAAGCTGGCGACGTATTTTTCAATGGAAAGCTTCACCGCGTTGTTCACCTTGGTGGCAAGGGTGACATAGGCAGAATCCAGCCGGGAAAGTGCATCGTACACGGTCTGGTACTGCTGCTGATACTCTGCCGAGGAGGTGTCCACGCTGTCCATGCTTTCGCCGTCCCCGGAGAGCAGACGCAACGTCAGCTCCCGGCTCACCTCGGCGCACATGGCGGGGTCCAGCGTTTTGGTCACAGTGCCGTCATCGTTGGTCTTGCTGGTATAAAGGATGCTGCTGTAGCTGGGGTCTGCCCAGATGGTCCACACCACGCTGGTGGAGGCAAGGGTGATGCCGGAAGCATCATAGATCTCGCCGCGGGTGGCCTTGATGGTGGTATCCAGCAGCTGCTGCTGGGCGGCGTACTGGCGGTACTCGGCCCCGTGGACGATCTGGATATTATACAGGCTGCGAATGACGATGGCGGCCGCCGCCACCACCGCAAGGATGCCCAGACGGCTGCAAAGCCGCCGCACCCGGCTGTCCAGCCGGTCCCGTCCGGAGGCCGGACGCAGGCGGTAGCCCCTGCTTTTTTTGTTACGGAAAGGTTCTTGCATCGGTTTTCTCCTGCGGGGCGTGCACTGCATTCCGCGCGCCCTGCGCTGTTATTTGTTCAGACTGCGGTGTCCATAAACCGAAAAAAGCGTGCGCTGCCGCACGCTTTCTTCGTTTATCTCACGGTGCCCAGAATGTTCACCGCGCCGGTGTACAAAAAGTCGGTCCATTGCCGCACGGTGGACTCCCGGCGCACCAGTGCGCCGCTTTCGCCCAAGCGGATGTAGGTGATCTGGCTGGGGTCTACTTTCATCAGACCCAGCCGCCCTGCGGTCTCCTCCACGCTGGCAATGTTGGTCTTGCTGTTCAGGGTGCTGTTGTAGTAGGTATACTGGCTCTGCTCGCTGACTAGCTGCGCCTTGGTGGCCTGGATCTGGTCGTTCAGTTCCACCAACTGTGCCTCGCTCCACAGCAGACTGATGGCAAAGCCCACCAGCAGTGCTGCCGCCACCAGATTCATGGCGTTATGTACGGCGGCCTGCAGCGGGTTCAACCGCCGCTTGCCGCCCTTTGCTACCCGCAGGTTTGCTTTGCGCTGCGGCTGCGGTGCCCTGCGGCGGCGCACCGCGTTACGATCATATGCTGGCTGACCCATGGTTTCTCTCCTCCTCACAATGCCGGTGCTTCCGGCATCTCAGCATTTTTCCAATACACGCAGGTGGGCGGAACGGCTGCGCCGGTTCTCCTCCAGTTCCTGCGTATCAGCTTCAATGGGTTTGCGGGTGATAAGCTTTGCCTTTGCCTTGCCGCCGCATATACACACCGGAAACTCCGGCGGGCAGGTACAGGCTGTGGACCAGCGGCGGAACTTGTTCTTGACCAGCCGGTCCTCCAGAGAGTGGAAGGTGATCA
Source organism: uncultured Faecalibacterium sp. (assembly GCA_934503275.1). Lineage (GTDB taxonomy): Bacteria > Bacillota > Clostridia > Oscillospirales > Ruminococcaceae > Faecalibacterium. The sequence goes on along the minus strand of CAKSVD010000009.1, from coordinate 14,713 downwards.
CGCACAACCGGCCGCCCGGTGCAAGGTGATCAAAAATGGTATCCAAGCCCTCCTCCAGCGCATCCAACTCGTGGTTCACTGCAATACGCAGTGCCTGAAAGGTGCGGCGGGAGGGGTTCTTATTCTTGCGGCGCTCTGCCGGGGGCATAGCGCTTGCTACAATATCTGCCAGCTGCAGGGTAGTCAGGATGGGAGCGGTTTCCCGCGCCTCCACGATCTTTCCTGCGATCTGCCATGCGTAGGGCTCCTCGCCGTAATCCCGCAGGATGCGGGCCAGTTCCTCGCGGCTTTCGGTGTTCACAAGGTCTGCGGCGGTCTCGCCCTGCTGGCTCATGCGCATATCCAGCGGTGCGTCTGCCCGGTAGGAAAAGCCCCGGGCGGCATCGTCCAGCTGGTGGCTGGAAACGCCAAGATCCAGCAGTGCGCCGTTGATCTTTTCAATGCCCAGCTGCTCCAGCGCCTGTCCCGCATAGCGGAAGTTGATCTGCACCACGGTGGCAGGCAGCCCGGCCAGACGGGAGCGCGCGGTCTGCACCGCGTCCGGATCCTGATCCAGCGAGATGAGCCTGCCGCCCTTGGCGGCGTCCAGCCGCAAGGCGATCTGGCGGGAATGTCCCGCGCCGCCGGCGGTGCCGTCCAGATAGGTGCCCGCCGGGTCGATGGCAAGCCCTGTCAGGCACTCGTTCAGCAAAACGGGGATATGCTCAAACGAGGCCGGGTCAAAGGGCTGCTGTTCTTCAAAGGCCATTGGCACGGCCTCCTTTCTCGGTTTAGTTTTTTGCATCAGAGGTGCAGCTTGCGCAGCCGTTCGGCGCGCTGGTCGTTGGTCACGGCGGCGCGGCGGGCGTTCCAGACCTCGGTGGCCCAGATCTCGGCGTGGTTGCGGTTGCCGATGATGGTCACATCCTTTTCCAGCCCGGCGTAGGCGCGCAGCTCTGCGGGCAGCAGGATGCGTCCCTGCTTGTCCGGCACCACCTCGCAGGCGGTGCTGAACAGATCGCCGGAGATGGCCCAGCTGTCCATCAACTCATCGCTTTCCAGCTTGTCCGCCAGCCGCTGGACTTCCTCCATGGGCAGTGCGAACAGGCAGCTGTCCACCCATTCCAGCACCACGAAGCTCTCGCCCATGGCGTCGCGGAATTTTGCGGGGAAGTTCAGTCGCCCCTTGGCATCGATGGTGTAATCATAACGGCCAAAAAACATGCGCTGCTCCCCCTTTCAGGGGCGTTTTCAGGGCGTGTGCCCTACTTTTACCCACTTTGCCCCACTGATACATCTTTATTGTAGCAAATCAAGTTCGTGAATGCAAGGGTTTTCGGGCGGCTTTTTGCCGCAAAAATCCACAAAAAAAGTCCCTGTGAGCCGTCATTTTTGCTCGCAGGGACTTTGTTATCCGCAATCTGTGGAATTTGTGTGGAAAGTTGGCCGTTATCAGCCGTTTTTCTTGGCGGTCTGGCGCAGGCTGTTACGGATGTTTTTGACCTGTGCAGCGTTTTCCACCATGGTGTCCTCGGTGGTGCGCAGCATATTCTCGCAGTAGTCGGTCACGGTCTGGCGCAGGGTGCGTGCCTCGGTCTGGGCTGCAACGGTGATCTCAGTCGCGCGCTGCTGGGCAGCCTTGACGATCTCGGCGTCACTGACCAGAATGCGGGCACGCTCCTCGGCCTTTTTCACGATGGCCTGTGCCTGTGCGTTGGCGCTGTCTACGATCTGCGCCCGGTCGTTCACGATCTGCTGCGCCTGCCGCAGTTCGCCGGGCAGAGCCGCCCGCACCTCGTCCAGATAATCCCGGATCTGCTCCACATCCACGATGCGCTTACCGCCGGAAAGGGGCACACTTGCGCTCTCTTCCAGTGCATCCTCAATGGTATCCAAAAGTTCGTTCACGTTCATAAGGCTTCTCCCTCCTGCTCAGCGGCGGGCTGCATGGGCTTTGTGTACTTCCACAGCAGCACCTTGCCGTATTTATACTGCTTCTGCAGGGTCAGACTGCCCGCCTGCGCGGGCAGCACGATGCCTGTTTCGCTCTCGCACAGCACAATGCCGCCGGGGGCAACGCACTTTTCCACGGCAGGCAGGATCTTTTCCAGCGTGCCGCCGCGGAAGGGTGGATCCAGCAGCACCAGATCGAACTGCTCCCGGCAGGCCGATAAAAACCGCGCAGCCTCGCCGATATTCACCCGGCTGCGGTCGAACACGCCGCAGGCCTTGCAGTTGCGCATCACGATGCTTACGGCCTCCCGGCTCTCGTCCAGAAAGACGCACCGGGCCGCACCCCGGCTGAGCGCCTCGATGCCCAGCTGGCCGCTGCCGGCATACAGATCCAGCACCCGGGCCCCGGGCAGATCGAACTGTACGATGCTGAACATCGCCTCCTTTACCTGCGAGAGGGTGGGGCGGGTCACATCGGTGCCGGGCAGTGCTTCCAGCCTGCGGCCCCGGGCTTCTCCTGCGATCACGCGCATGATGTTACCTCCTTGCCGTAGCTGCCGCCCCCGCGGCAGCCGGTTTTAACTCTTTCGTATCCTTTATTATCTCCCAACTGCATAGCATTGTCAAGAGCCCGCATTGCGCTGCGGGCGGCTTTGTGCTACAATCATAGCAGCAATATTGCGCATTTTACGGCGCATTTCAGTAAAGGAGAGTATACAGCATGAAAGTTCTGCTCATCAACGGCAGCCCCCACGAGAAGGGCTGCACCTACACCGCCCTTTCCCTCATCGCCGGGGAACTGAAGGCACAGGGCATTGAAACCGAGATCTTGCACGTCGGCGGCCAGCCCGTGGGCGGCTGCATCGGCTGCGGCGGCTGCCGCAGCGGCAACGGGTGCGTGTTCGGCGGCGTGGTCAACGAGGCCATTGAGAAGGCCAAGACCGCCGACGCCTTTGTGTTCGGCAGCCCGGTGCACTACGCCTCCGCTGCGGGCAACATGACCAGCTTTATGGACCGTCTGGCCTACGCGGGCGGCAAGTATCTGGCCTACAAGCCCGCCGCCATCTGCTGCTCTGCCCGCCGCGCCGGCACCACCGCCACCCTTGACCAGCTGGCCAAGTACCCCCAGTTCTTCCAGATGCCGCTGGTCAACGGCTCCTATTGGGCCATGGTGCACGGCTCCAACCCCGAACAGGTACTGCAGGACGCCGAGGGCTGCGCCGTGATGCAGGAACTGGGCCGCAACATGGCATGGCTGCTGCACTGCATCGAGGCCGGTAAGGCTGCCGGTATCGACCACCCGCAGAACCCGCCCCGCCCCATGACCAACTTTATCCGCTGAGGTATAAATAAATTTGGAGCCCCGGAACGCCGCTGGCGTTCCGGGGCTCCATTTCTATGGGCGATTTTATACAATTTTGCCCCGCGTTTATTGGGCAATCTGCCACCGGCAGCTTTCGTGCACCACAAAATTTCTGCTGAACCGGTGCAAAAGGGGCGCGAATGCTTTTTTCGTTCATAACTTTGTGATACCATACCTCTATAAGCTTATCACTCAGACGGAGATCCTGCTATGGAACACTACGATTGGAACGAGGGCTGGCTGTTCGCCCCCACCTTTGACCCGGCGCTGGTGCGCCCGGAGTGCCCGGAGCTTTCCCTTACCCCGGTGCGGCTGCCGCACACGGTCAAGCCCCTGCCCTATAACTATTGCAGCGAGAACGACTACCAGCGCCTGTGCGGCTACCGGCGGGAGTTTTTTGCGCCCAAGGAGTGGCTGGGCCGCACCGTGCTGCTTACCTTCGGGGCGGTGGCGCACGACGCCACCGTGTTCTGCAACGGGCGGCGGCTGTTCCACCATGGCTGCGGCTACACCGCCTTTACGGTAGACCTGACCGGCGCACTGCGTCTGGGGCAGAAGAACGTGGTGGCTGTGCGCTGCGACAGCCGGGAGGATCTGAATATCCCGCCCTTCGGCGGGCAGCTGGATGCGCTGACCTACGGCGGCATTTACCGCGCCGTCAGTCTGGACATCAAGGAGCCTGCCTACCTGCGGGACGTGTTCATCGAGGCAAAGGCGGAGGGCGATTTCCGCATCTACACCGCCACCGTGGGCGAGACGGTCGGCTGCACCCTGCAGGCCGAGATCCGCAGCCCCGCCGGGAGCCAGGCAGTGTATAGCGGCGAGCTTTCCCTGCCCATCACCGGCACGCTGAACAATGTGCACCCGTGGAGTCTGGAGCACCCCACCCTGTACACCCTGACCGTGCGGCTCATCCGCCCCGGCACCGGCGGCCTGCCCGACCGGGTGCTGGACGAAAAGACGGTGCGGTTCGGCTTCCGCACCGTGCAGTTCGTGGCGGGTGGGCTGTACCTGAACGGCCAGCGGGTGGAATTGCGCGGCCTTGACCGGCACCAGAGTTACCCCTATCAGGGCTATGCCATGCCGGACAGCATCCAGCGGCTGGACGCTCAGCTGCTGAAAAAGGAACTGGGCTGCAACGCCGTGCGCACCTGCTATGCGCCCCCCAGCCCGGCATTTCTGGACGCCTGCGATGAGTTGGGTCTGCTGGTGTTCCCCGAAATGCCCGGCTGGCAGCACATCGGCGATGAGGTCTGGCAGGCGCAGGCGCTGCAAAACTGCCGGGAGATGGTGTGCCAGTACCGCAGCCACCCCAGCGTGTTTTTGTGGGGCGCCCGCATCAGCGGCAGCCCCGACAACGAAGCCTTTTATAAGCGCACCAACGAGGCGATCCACCGGCTGGACCCCACCCGCCCCACAGCGGGCAGCCGCAGCACCCGCAAAAGCCAGCTGCTGGAGGATGTTTACGCCTACAACGATTATTCCTACGCCGGGCGCGGCGCGGGCTGCGAGAACCGCGCCGCCGTGACCCCCGACACCCGCAAGGGCTACCTCATCAGTGAGTTCGGCGGGCAGAACTTCCCCGCCAAGCCTTTTGATGACGAACCCCACCGTCTGGTGCAGGCGCTGCACCACGCCGCCGTGCTCAACGACAGCATCGCCCAGCCGGGCGTGGCGGGCAGCTTTGGCTGGTGCATGACCGACTACAACACCCACCGGGAGTTTGGCAGCGGCGACCGCATCTGCTACCACGGCGTGATGGATCTTTTCCGCAATCCCAAACTCTCTGCCGCCGTCTACGCCAGCCAGAAAACGCCTCGTGCCCCCTCTGACATCGTGCTGGAGGTCTCCTCTGCCATGACACTGGGCGACCTGCCCGGCGGCGCAGCCGCCGCCTGCTGGGTGTTCACCAACGCCGAGAGCGTTCGGCTATACCGCGGCAACGATTTTGTGGCCGAGTTTACCCCCGACCGCCGGGGACGCTTTGCCGCCCTGCCCCACCCGCCCATCGAGATCAACGATTTTGTGGGCTCCCTGCTGGAAAAGTACGAGGGCATGGATCACACCACCGCTGTGCAGACTGCCGCCATCCTCAACGAGCTGCGGCGGGACGCCATGGCGCTTTCGCCCCTTTCCAAGGCGCGGATGCTCTCGCTGCGGCTGAGTTGGAACGAGCTGCTGCGGATGTACTATAAGTACATCGGTGTGCTGGGCAGCTCCGCGCCGGTGTACCGGTTCGAGGCGGTGTGGCATGGCCGCGCCGTGCGCACCGTGGTGCGGGAGCCGGTGCAGAGCGTCCGGTTGGAATGCACCGTGCACAACCCCCTGCTGACCGACGGTCCCACATGGGACTGCGCCGCCGTCAGCCTGCGCGCCATCGACCAGAACGGCAACCTGCTGCCCTACTGCGGCGAGGCCGTCTGCCTGTCCGTGGAAGGACCGCTGAAAATTTTAGGCCCCAGCGTAGTGCCCCTGCGGGGCGGCATGGCGGGCACCTACCTTGCCACCACCGGCGAGGCCGGACGCGCCGTGCTGCACTGCCGCATGGAGGGCGCACTGGACACCGAAGCGGTGCTCACCGTGCGCAGCCGGGAGGAGCAAAACGTTTAATTTTCGTCCTTTCATGATAGATTTGCAGTCTGTTCAAAATTTTATCATGGTTGGCTGATATCCTAGAGGTACAAAGTATTCCGCAGGGCGGCGCTGCTGCCCTGCGTTTCCGTGTGTAAAGCCCCAGAGAAGAGGATGCGAAAACCTATGAGAGAAAAATTCCGTCAATTCATGATCGGGCGCTACGGCACCGATGGCCTGAACCAGTTTTTGAGCATAAGCTCCATCGTGATGCTGCTGCTGTCGCTGCTCACCCGCGTTTCCCTGTTCACATGGCTGGGCGCAGCGCTGCTGATCCTGTGCTACTACCGCAGCCTGAGCCGCAACATCTCCAAGCGCACCGAGGAGAACTACCGCTTTTACAGCCTGAAGGACCGGTTCAACAACAAGTTCCGCAGCCTGAAGGAGCAGTGGGCCAACCGCAAGCTATACCACTACTACCGCTGCCCCCAGTGCCGTCAGAAGCTGCGCGTGCCCCGGGGACGCGGACGCATCCAGATCTCCTGCCCGCGCTGCGGCACCCAGTTCATCAAAAAGAGTTGATCCGCCATGTTCGGATATGTGATCCCGGATCGGGCCGCCCTCAGCACCGAGGCGCAGAGCCGCTACCGCTCGGCCTACTGCGGGCTGTGCCGCCGCATCGACGCTCTGCACGGGCTGCGGGGACGGTTCAGCCTGAGTTATGACCTGACCTTTTTAAACATTCTGCTGTGCAGCCTGTACGAGGGCGAGACCCCCGCAGACAGCGGCATCAGCCGCTGCCCCATCCACCCGGTGCACGGTGTGCTTTGGCGCAGCGCCGACCCCACCGACTACTGCGCCGACCTGAGCGTGGCGCTGCATTACTACAATGCGCAGGACAAATGGCAGGATGACCATAATCTGCTGGCGCTGGGGTACAGTACCCTGCTGGACAACAGTACCGCCGAGGCTGCCCAGCGCTGGCCGCGGCAGTGCAATGCGATCCGCGCGTGTCTTGCTAAGCTTGCCGCGTACGAGGCCGCCGGCAGCACCGACCTTGACGCGGTGTCCGGCTGCTTCGGCTCATTGATGGCCGAGCTTTTTGACTACCGGCAGGACCGCTGGGCACCGGAGCTGCGCAGCATCGGCTTCCATCTGGGTAAGTTCATCTACCTGCTGGACGCCTACGATGACCTGCCCCGCGACAAGCGCCGGGGCGCATACAACCCCCTGCGGGAGTTGAGCACCCACCCGGACTACGAGGAGGAGATGCTGGACATCTTCGAGCTGCTGCTGGCACGCTGTGCACAGAACTTTGAGCGTCTGCCCTGCGTGGAGGACGCGGACCTGTTGCGCAACATCCTGTATTCCGGCGTGTGGCTGAAATACAACTGCAAAAATGCAAAACGCACCGGAAAGCCCGATGCGTCTTGATTTTGTGCCGATGTTCCGGTAAAATAAAACGGATATGGTGCAGCGGTGCTGTACCGTCAGTATAATGAGTGAGGAAGTATACCGAGCATGAGAGATCCCTATGAGGTGCTGGGCGTTCAGCGCGGCGCAAGCGACGACGAGATCAAAAAAGCATACCGCGCCAAGTGCAAGCGCTGGCACCCGGATTTGAACCCCAACGACCCCACGGCCGAGGAGCACTTCAAGGAAGTGCAGGCCGCCTACGATGCCATTACCAAGGGCGATACCGGCCCCCAGATGGGCGGCAACCCCTACGGCGGCTACCAGCAGCAAAGCTATAACCGGCAAGGTTATGGTCAGCAGGGCTACGGCCAGCAGAACTACGGCTACACCGGTTTTGACGGCTTTGACGGGTTTGAGGGCTTCGACCCCTTTGGCTTCGGCTTTGGCTTTGGCGGCTACCAGCAGGCCGGGCCCAGCGCCTCCGGCACCGACACCCCGGAAATGCAGGCCGCCCGCAATTTTGTGGCCAGCGGCCGCTACGCCGAGGCGCGCCGGGTGCTGGACAGCATGACCGGCCGCAATGCGCGGTGGTACTATCTCTCCTCGCTGGCCAATCAGGGCCTTGGCAAAAGCGTGGACGCTTTGCAGGACGCCCGCCGCGCCGTGCAGCTGGACCCGAACAACACCGAGTACCAGATGCACCTGCGCCGGATGCAGAACCCCGGCCAGACCTACCGTACCCAGACCACCTACGCCCAGCCCGGCGGGCTTTTGCGCTGGTGCTGGAGCATGATTTTGCTGAACCTGCTGTGCAACTGCTGCTGCGGCGGCTGGGGCTTCCGTGGGTTCCGGATGTGATAGAACCATTTGAATGCGCTCCGCTATCGGGTTGCGGCACCCAGCATCCGCATCGTGCCTTGGGCGGCACTCGCGTCTTGCTGGCCGCTGCCCCAACAACTCCTCCCTGTTTCCGCCGCTGGCGGCGGTCGTCGTCGTTGCGCTCTAGCCATATTCAGCGGAAAAATTATTTTAAATTTCGGGATAGCAGAACGCCTGCGGGCGTTCCGCTATCCCATTTTCACAGGAGGGGTCATAAAGGAAAACCACCTGTCAACCGCTACGCTCCTCCCTGTGAAAAAGTAGTTCCGAAAAGGCTGCGGTTGCGCAGCAATGAAAGCCCCAGTGGGGCTTTCGAGTAGCGGAGTGGTCTGCGTTAGCAGATGGAGGGGCTTTGCCCCGCCAAACTCCGCAGGCGTTTCGGAACTACAAATAAAATTCTTCTTTCCGCTATTTATGCGCAAAGCGAACGCGGAGCGCATTCCAAATCGTCTACTTTAACAAAAAAGGCTGCTGCACGCACGGTGCAGCAGCCTTTTTCTGTTTGCGGATGTAAGGGTTTGCTCTTACTTCTGGGGAGCCTCGAAAGCAATAGCGGTAGCACCGGCAGCGGCGTCCACGCTCTTCAGAGAGATGGGAGCCACTTCGTAGTGCAGGGTGTCAAAGCTCTGGGTATTGCCGTCCTCGGTGGTGAACTCCAGAACGTAGACAACGTCAGCCTGCTTGTCAGCCTCGACATCGCGGGTGATGACGATGCTCTCGCCGTCAGCCAGACCCTCGCCTGCCAGGTTCTCGCCCTTGTCCTCAGAGCCTGCATCGTACAGGTACAACTCGGTCACCTTGCTGCCGGTGGTGTTGTACACAGTGTACTCGGCAGAAGTAGCCTCGGCCTCAGAGGAAGCAGCCACAGAGGAGGCAGCCTCGGAGGAAGCAGCCACGGAAGAGGCAGCAGCAGAGGATGCGGTGGAGGATGCAGCGGTAGAGGCAGAGCCGCCGCAGGCGGTCATGCCGACAGCCAGTGCCAGAGCGGCAGCGGCAATTGCAACAGTCTTGAGCTTCATAGGGATATCTCCTTTTTATTCTTATGTTGGTGTCAGGCCTCCAGCAGCATACCAACTGCCTTGGTTGGCCTGATGTTCTCTTATTATACGCACATTGACGAAAAAAGCAAGCTTTTTTCGTCAAAAAACAACGATGAAGTAAGAACTGTTACCGTTTTGACATGAATTTGGCACATTTTAGGTAATGCAAACTTGAAGCAAATCATTGATGCTCCGGTCTGCCCCTGTGCGCCCGCCGGGGAGCGGACGAAAAAATTTATTTTCCCCCCTTGACAGCAGCCTACTGCCGTTGTATACTGTGCAGCACGAACAATGTTCATGTTGGGAGGTGAGCGTACGAATCCAATGGCAACGTCCAAAGCGGACATCCTGAAAACCAGCCGGGAACTGATCCAGCAGAACGGCTGGGCAGCGGTCAACATCCGTGCGGTCGCAGCCGCCTGCGGGGTCTCCGTGGGCTGCATCTACAACTACTTCGGCTCCAAGACGGAGCTGGTAAGCGCGGCCGTGGAAAGCATCTGGAACGACATCTTCCACCACCCGGAGGACGAAGCCGTGTTTCAGGATACCTTGTCCTGCATCCGGTGGATGTACCGGCAGATGGAATACGGCTGCCAGCAGTATCCCGGCTTCTTCACCCACCACGCACTGGGCTTTGTGCAGCAGGACACTGCCGACGGCAAGCAGCAGATGCGGCAGACATGGCAGCACATTCTGGACGCCTTGTGCAACGTGCTGCGCCATGATGCCAAGATCCGTCCGGACGCCTTTACCGAGCAGTTCACCCCGGAGCAGTTTGCGGGCATTCTGTTCTCCCTGATGCTGTCTGCGGTGGTGCAGCAGAGTTTCGACCCCTCTGCGGTGCTGGAGATCGTACGCAGAACCATTTATTAAGCAAAAAACATCCCACGATCCTGTGGGATTTTTTTAAGCCTCAATGTGAACATAGTTCAACTTGATTTTCGTGCCCCGCAGACCATACTACTGCAAGCCCTTTTCCCTTCGATGCCTCCGGTATGGGCTGTGCCGCGCCGGTTCGCTATAAAATCAAAATCAAACCTGCGATCCAAACAAAGGAGAATAACGCATGAGAGCAATCATTGAGACCGTTTTCGACATCTTCTATCTGGTCACCGTGCTCACGGTGGGCATCCGCATGATCCGCGGCAGCAAGGCCGGCACCCAGTTTCGCCTGTTCGGCCTGATGGCCGTTGTGCTGGGCGCGGGCGATTCCTTCCATCTGGTGCCCCGCGCACTGGCACTGTGCACCACCGGTCTGGAAAGCTACGCTGTGCCGCTGGGTCTGGGCAAGTGGATCACCTCTGTGACCATGACCGTGTTCTATGTGCTGCTGTACTACGTCTGGCGCAAGCGCTACCAGATCGAGGGGCAGAAGAACGTGACCGCTGCGGTGTACGCCCTGTCCGCTGTGCGCGTTGTGCTGTGCATGATGCCGCAGAACCAGTGGCTCACCAACCACACCCCGCTGGCATGGGGCATTCTGCGCAACGTGCCCTTTGCTCTGTTGGGTCTGCTGATCATCGTGCTGTTCTACCGCAGCGCCAAGCAGAACAACGATAAGGCCTTCCGCTGGATGTGGCTGACCATCGTGCTGAGCTTCGGCTTCTATATCCCCGTGGTGCTGTGGGCAGACGTCAACCCCCTGATCGGTATGCTGATGATCCCCAAGACCTGCGCCTACGTCTGGACCGTGCTCATCGGCTACAACGCCATGAAGGCCGAGGCCGGCAAGCAGAACTAACCTTTTCCCCTGCTGCTTAACAGAAAACCCGCCGACAGACAGCGATGCACTGCTCTGCCGGCGGGCTTTTTTATATTCGATAAGCAAGACGATTGGAAATGCCCTCCGCGTTGCTCTGGGCATATTCAGCGGAAAGAATATTTTAAATTTCGGGGTTTCAAAACACCTGCGGGTGTTTTGAAACCACTTTTTCACAGGAGGGGCCATAATGGCAAACAACATCTGCCGTGCTGGTTTTCTGCGGAAACATCCGCGCGGCGGCAAGCGATATTTTACCCTTCGGTGAAATACTCCGGATGGACGCTGCGGGCCTGCTCCACCGAAAGCTTATAGCGGTTCAGGTGGCTTTCCAGCGCCTCGCCCAGTTCATCGGCGGTGCCATGCAGCACCATTTCCAGAATGCGGGTGTGGGCGGCGCAGACGGATTTGTTCTCGTTGGTCTGCAGGCTGAACTTGCGGATGCGCTCAACGTGCTGCAACTCACCCAGCATATGGTCAAAATGCGCCTCCATGCCGGTGATCTCAAAGGCCTTGCGGTGGAACTGGTTGTCCAGTTCCAGCAGGCGGGTCTCGCGGCTGGGCTGGGTCAGGTCCGCCTCCAGCAGGCGGTAGTTCTCAATGATCTGCCGGTACTCCTGCTCCTGCTGGTCGGTCAGGCGTCCGCGCACCCGGTTCAAGATCTCTTTTTCAAGGGTAAAGCGGGCAAACTGCTCCAGTTCCATCCGCTTCAGGTCAATGGGGGCCACATGGGTGCCGCTTTGCGGCTTGATATCCACCATGTGGGCAATGTTAAGCATGATCAGCGCCTCCCGCATGGGGGTGCGGCTGATGCCCATCTGCTCCGCAAGCTCCCTGTCGTTCAGGGGGTCGCCGGGCTTCAGTTCCATGGTGATGATCCGGCTTCGGATGGTCTGATACGCCTGTTCCCTCGCACTCAAAGATGCCATTGCAGTGTTCTCCCTTCGGGGTCAGTTGGTGGTAAAACTTGTAATATATTAGTATATGACCATATTACCCAACTGCCGGGCAACTGTCAATAGCAGGAGCAACCGAAAATTGCTCTCGATTTTTTGCTATTTTGTTCAATGAAGTGCACGCACCGGGCGGTACACCACCGGCAGCCACACAAAAGCCACCGCCAAGCCGCAGGCCACATCAATGACCGAGTGCTGCTTGGTGAACACGGTGGACAGGCAGATCAGCGCCGCCCACGCCCATGCCAGCACCTTGCGCAAAGGCTTGCCCTCTGCCAGCTTGCTGTGGCTGAAGGCCATTGCCATGCAGGCAGAACTCTGGCAGTGGATGGAGGGGCAGACGTTTACGGCGGCATCCGCTTTCCACAGCAGCTGCATGACCCGCAGCGCCGGGTTATCCCGGCCAAGGGTCTCCACGGCGGGGCGCAGTTCCAGCCCGTTGGGCAGGAGCATATACAGGATCAGGCAGAAGGTCATGCCGGAAAACATGGTCAGGCAAAGTTTATCGTAGCTGGCAGTATCGCACCACCACAGTGCCGCCGTTACCCCCGCCAGCAGCAGAAACCAGCTGCAATAGGGAAGCACGAACCACTCGTTGAAGGGGATCAGATCGTCCAGCGGGCTGTGAATGATATATTTCGGGACGGTGACGGTGAGATCCAGCCAGAAGAACCAGATCAGGTACACCACCCAGTACAGCTGGTACCACAGGTGCGGGCGGCACCGGCTGCGCAGTTGGCTAAGCTTCATGTCGTTTCTCCTATTTTTATGTGAATTGACGTGTTATTATAGCACATTCCATCCACTTGCGCAATTGCTGCACCTGCGATACAATAAAATAAACTGGATCTTATTATAAAAGGAGTATGTCATGCCACAAGAATTTCCCGCCATCCGTCTGGTCGCACTGGATCTGGACGGCACCCTGCTGAACCGCGAGGGGCACGTCACACCCCGCACCCGCGCCGCCTTGCAGGCCGCCGTGGACAAGGGCGTGTACATCGTGCCCGCCACCGGGCGTCCGCTGGCCAGTCTGCCTCCGGAGGTGGCGCAGCTGCCCGGCATCCGCTACGTCATCACCTGCAACGGTGCCGCCGTGTGGGACTTGGGCAATGACCCCATGGGCGCAGTGTACAGCCGCTATTTCAACGCAAAAGAGCACCGCACCAGCACCCCGGTCTGTCTGCTGCACAGCCTGATGCCGGTGGAAACTGCCCGCGAGGCCTTTGCGGTCTGCGAAAGCTGCCACGCCGACCTGCGCATTTTTTCGGACGGATACGCCTGTACCGATGCCCGCAGCATAGCGCTGGCCGCTGCTTGGGCAGCAAAAAGGGACAGCACCGAGGCGCGCCAGCCCAACGATGGACGCTTTACCATTCTGCGGGACGCAGCCGAGTGGATGAGCCGCAACGCCTTTGCCATTGAAAAGCTCTGCGTATTTTTTGAAACCCCGCAGCAGGCTGCGGCTGCGCTGCCCCGCTTTTACGCTATCCCGGGTGTGGAGGTCGTGCAGGGGTCGCCGAGAAACGTGGAGGTGACCGCCGCCAGTGTGGACAAGGGCGAGGCGCTGCGCGCGCTGGCCGACCGGCTGGGCGTCCCGCACGGATGCACCCTTGCGGTCGGCGACAGCGAGAACGACCGCGCCATGCTGCAAAAGGCCGGGGTGGCCGCTGTGATGGCCAACGGGATGCCGGAGCTCCGGGCGCTGGCGCACCTTGTCAGCAGGGCCGACTGCGACCACGACGGCGTAGCCGAGATACTGGAAACCCTTGGAATATGAGCCATTTTTTGCAGCGATTTTCCAGCATTTTTACCGGGTTTTGCCCCGTTTTTTCGGGTCATTCGTCATTTTTGTGCAATGTATACAAGCTATTATGCCAAACATTGTGCTTGTTGAGCATTACCAAAGACGGGCTGTTCGTTTATACTAGTACTATAAGCGCGTATGGGGGTATTGCGCCCACAGGAGCAAGCCCGACGCACCGAGAGAGTTCAAATATAAAAGGAGAAATGCGTTATGAATCCCATCGTAGAAAAGGTCTATCAGATCGGCATTATCCCTGTTATCGCTTTTAACAGCGTTGATGAGGCCCTGCCCCTGTGCAAGGCTCTGGCTGAGGGCGGTCTGCCCGCAGCTGAGGTCACCTTCCGCACTGCCTGTGCTGAAGAGTGCATCCGCAAGATCCACGAGGAGATGCCCGAGATGCTGCTGGGTGCCGGCACCGTTCTGACCTGCGAGCAGGCTGACCGTGCCATGGCTGCCGGTGCTTCCTTCATCGTTGCTCCCGGCTTCGACCCCGAGGTCTGCAAGCACGTCATCGCCAAGGGCGGCATCATGATGCCCGGCACCTGCTCCGCAGGCGAGATGCAGCAGGCCATGAATATGGGCTGCGAGGCTCTGAAGTTCTTCCCCGCCGAGGCAAACGGCGGCGTGGGTATGCTGAAGAACATCGGCGCTGCCCTGAAGGGCGCACGTTGGATGTGCACCGGCGGCGTCAACGCCAAGAACGTCAACGATTATCTGGGCTACGACCAGATCTTTGCCGTGGGCGGCACCTGGATGTGCAAGAGCGATGTGATCAAGGCCGGCGACTGGGCAAAGATCACCGCACAGAGCAAGGAAGCTGTTGACACCATGCTGGGCCTGAAGCTGCTGCACGTCGGCATCAACACCGACAACGAGGAGGAGGCCATGAAGGTGGCCAACCTGATCGGCGCTATGCTGAACATGAAGGTCGCTCCCGGCAACTCCAGCATCTTTGTCGGCAACAAGGAGTTCGAGATCATGAAGAAGCCC
>CAKSVD010000008.1 GCA_934503275.1 uncultured Faecalibacterium sp. | reverse complement strand
AAGGACGCAACCGTCCTGGCTGCTGTTTCCGCGATCGACAAGGCTCGCGCTAAGGGTGTCATCAAAAAGAACACCGCCAGCCGCAAGATCAGCCGCATGGCAAAGCGTGCTAACAAGAACGCTTGATCGCGCAGTTTGATTGACGAACAAAACCTCTGTACCGGGTACCCGGCACAGGGGTTTTTGTTTTTTCCGCCGTTATGTCTCACACAGCGCGGCAAGGCTTTGCCGCTGCACCGGCTCCAGCAGCTGCTCCGGCGGCAACGTCTGCGGCGGCAGTGCCATCCACCACGCCGCCCACGCTGCGGGCACAAGCACCGCCAGCGAAAGCCCCGGCCACAAAAGTGCGGGTTCGTGCAGCCACGGGCTGCCGGGCGGCAGCACCAGCGCCGTGCACAGGCACAGCGCCGCCCACAGTTCCCACAATACGGTCTGCCCGCTGTGTTTCATGCGCCTCACCTCCGTTTTGCCCCCAGTTTACCAGCCGCCGGGCGCAAAATATGGCGAAGCAGCGCAGACAAGCAGTACTTTCCCGCAAGCCGCCGCTTGCACGCGCCCTCATCAGTCACCTGCGGTGACAGCTTCCCCCGACCGGGGGAAGCCTTTTGCTATATCGCAAGGTTTCCCGCTGGCACTGAAGCCTTCCCCCCTTGGGGGGAAGGTGTCAGTGCGTCAGCAATGACGGATGAGGGGTGATTTCACGCAAGCCGCAAATGCAATCCATTATTCAGTTTTGGTCGTGGCTTTTGCCCACAAGGCTGCACACCACGCCGCAGACAAGGCTTGCGGTGACACCCGCAGAGGCAGCGGTCAGCCCGCCGGTCAGGATGCCGATGGCACCCTTTTCCGCCACGGCAGTGCGCACCCCCTTTGCCAGCAGATGCCCGAAGCCCAGCAGCGGCACGCTCGCCCCCGCACCAGCAAACTCTGCCAGCGGCGCATACAGCCCCGCTGCCGAGAGCACTACCCCCGCCACCACATAGCCGGTCAGGATGCGTGCCGGGGTAAGCTTTGTCAGGTCGATGAACAGCTGCCCCACCGCGCAGAGGACACCGCCCACTAAAAATGCCCACAGATAGTTCATTTCAGTTCTCCTTTTCCGGCGCGGTCAGCTCTACCAAATGCGCCACCGCCGGGATGCTCTCCTTCTGCAAAAAAGTAGTCTGGCTCATCAGCGCCCCGGTGGCGATGAACAGCACCCGGCGGCTGCCGCGGCGCAACAGCTTTGGCAGGATATGCGCGCAGAGCACGGCGGCGCAGCAGCCCGCACCCGAGCCGCCGCTTTTTACCCGCTGCTCCCCGGCATCGTAGAGCAGACAGCCGCAGTCCGCGTGGTTTTTCAGCAGCAGGCCCTCTGCCGCCAGCAGTTCCCGCAGCATCTGACTGCCCACCAGCCCAAGGTCGCCGGTATAGATGCAGTCGAAATCCCGCAGCTCCGCACGGGTATCGGCAAGATAGTGCAGCAGCGTGGCGGCTGCTGCCGGGGCCATGGCTGCGCCCATGTTGTTGATATCCTTGATGTTATAGTCCTGCACCCTGCCAAGCGTGGCGGCGGCAATGCCCACCCCCTGCCCTGCCGGGCGCAGCAGACAGCACCCGGCGGCGGTGGCCGTCCACTGCGCGGTAGGGGTGCGCACCGCGCCGTAACTCAGCGGGGTGCGGAACTGACGCTCTGCCGCGCAGAAATGGCTGGAGGTCATAGCCAGCAGGTTCTGCGCCGCCCCGCTGCTGCACAGTGCTGCGCCCAGTGCCAGCGCCTCGGCCATGGTGCTGCACGCCCCGAACAGCCCCGCAAAGGGCACGCCCAGTTCCCGCAGCGCATAGCCGGAGGCGGTGCACTGCGCCTGTAAGTCCCCCGCCAGTGCAAGGTCTACCCGCTCGGCGGGCAGAGCCGCCTTTTGCAGGCAGAGCCGCGCCGCCCGCAGCTGCAATTGCTTTTCGGCGGCCTCCCAACTGCTCTGTCCCAGCCGGTTGTCGGTGGTCAGTTCGTCAAAGCCCGCAGCCAGCGGGCCTTCGCTCTCCTTTTTGCCGCCCACCGCCGCCTGTGCGGCGATGACCGGCGGGGTATGGAACAACAGGGTATCGCCCCGGCGCTCTGTCATAAAAAATTTCTCCTTTTCTGCAAAAAATGCCCCGGAACGTGCTATACTGGTGCTGTGGCACTGCAATATCCGGCGGGGCTGTTCCGTATTATAAAGCAGAAGCCCCCAGCAGCCACAGCACCGCACCGTACACCACCGCCGCCAGCGTGCCGTACACGATGACCGGCCCGGCAATGAGGAACATCTTGGCTCCCGTACCCGGCACCCGTCCCTCGGCTTTGAACTCGATGGCCGCACTGACCACCGCGTTGGCAAAGCCGGTGATGGGCACCAGCGACCCCGCCCCGGCCTTTGCTGCCAGCTTCTGGTACCAGCCCAGCGTGGTCAGCACCGCCGAGAGCAAGATCAAAGTGCAGCTGGTCAGGGTGCCCGCCGCCTCGGCGTCCGCGCCCTGCCGCAAAAACAGCTGCCGCAGCCCCTCGCCCAGCAGGCAGATGCCGCCGCCCACGCAGAACGCCCAAAGGCAGTCTGCCAAAAGCGGCGAGTGCGGCCCGGCCTTTTGTACCCGCCGTGCGTATTCCTGCGCTGTCATCTTCATCTTCCCGCGCCCCCTTTTGTGGATAGTCTGCCCGGGGCGGCGGGTGCTTATCCTTTTTTGTGAAAGAAGGTATAGTCTATGCGTTCTTCCCATCCCCGTAAACATCATGCCCGCCGCCTGCTCTGCCTGACGGCGCTGGTCTGCTTTGTGGCGGGCGGCACCGCCTACGCCTGCACCCGCAAGGCTGCGGTGCCGCAGCTGCCGGAGCTGCCCGCCGAGAGCCTTGAACAGCCTGCGGAGAGCCTTGTGCAGGCTGCAAGCACCCTGCCCGACACGCCGGTGCAGCAGCCCGCCGAGAACGGCGCGCAGCAGAGCGTCCTTACCGCCACACAGGCGCAGGCGCTGCTGGATGACCCCCGCATGATCCTTGTCAACCGCACCCACCCGATAACGGAGGACTACCCCGTCGAGACCAAGGAATGCGGCTCGGCCACCGCCATCAACAAGACCTTGCAGACCGAAGCCGCCAACGCCTTTCTCTCCATGCAGGCCGCTGCCGCCAAGGACGGCGTGGATGTGCGGATGCAAAGCGGCTACCGCAGCGTCAGCTACCAGAAAAAGCTGTACAATGACAAGACCCAGTACTACCGCAATAAGGGCCTGAGCGAAGCCGCCGCCCGGGAAAAGGCCGCTGCCATCGTGAACCCGCCGGGCTGCTCCGAGCACAACTGCGGCCTTGCCGCCGACCTGAACAGCCCGGAGCACACCACCCTTGACACCGGCTTTGCCGACACTGCCGCTTTCCGCTGGCTGTGCGAGAACGCGGAGCAGTACGGCTTTATCCTGCGCTACCCCAAGGAGGCCGAAAGCGTGACCGGCATTACCTACGAGCCGTGGCACTGGCGCTATGTTGGCCCGGAAAACGCCGCCCTGCTCAACCAGAGCGGCCTGTGTCTGGAGGACGCGGTAGCCGTTTTGCAGCGCATTGCTGCCGGGGAGACCGTGACCGGTTAAAATCCGATGAAAACTGCCGGAAAACCCTGTGGGGTGCGTTGCAATTTACCTGCTGTTATGGTAAGATAAATACAGTTTGCCCGTGTGCGCGGCGCAGCCCCGCACCCCGACAAACGAATTTAACAAAAGAAGGAATATTTTATGATAAACCGCACAAAACTCTCTGTGCTTGCTGTCAGCGCCGTGCTGGCTGCTGCCCTGACCGGCTGCGGCGGCAGCGCTTCCTCCGCGCCGTCCTCCGTGTCCAGCACCTCTGCCTCTGCACCGGCTTCCAGCACTGCCGCCCCGGCAGCGGATACCGCTGAAAACGGCACCTCCAATCTGGACAGCGCCGTGGAAAGCCTGCTGGCTGCTGACCCCATCTCCAACCAGTTCGAGATCACTGCCATGAACATCGAGTACGACTTCGGCCTGAAGTCTGAGGATGTAGCCAGTTACAAGGGCGTGAAGAGCAACGACAACGGCGATGCCGGCCTTGTGCTGGTGGTGGAGGCCGCCTCTGGCAAGGCACAGGACGTGGTGACCGCGCTGGAAAGCTACAAGCAGGATCAGGTGGCCTTCTACGGCAATTATGCCGAGTTTGCACAGGCACAGAGCAATGTGGAAAACGCCATCATCTCCTCCAAGGGTGACCGTGTGGTCATGGTGATCGCCTCCAACGAGTGCACCGCAGACCTGAACAGTGCTGTGGACAGCGCCCTGAACAGCTGAATCTGACCTTCTGAGCCGGTGCCATCTGCGGCATCGGCTTTTTTCAGTCAAGCCCTCTCCGTTAGAACCCTCTCAGTCAACGCCTGTCGGCGTTGCCAGCTCCCCCGAAGGGGGGAGCTTTGACATCACAACACAAAGGAGGCTGACCCCTTGGTTTTCAGCACCATCATCTTCCTGTTCCGCTTTTTGCCCATCACGCTGGCGCTATACTATCTTGCCCCCGCAAAACTGAAAAACACCGTGCTGTTTTTGTGCAGTCTGGTGTTCTACTGCTGGGGCGAAGTGCGCTTTTTCCCGGTCATGGTGGCGCTTATCCTCATCAACTACCTCAGCGGCCTTGCCATCGAGCACTTTGATGCAAAGCCCGCGCTGCGCCGCTTCTTTCTGCTGGTGGCGCTCATCGGCAGCTTAGGGATGCTGTTCTACTTCAAGTACGCAAACTTTGTGCTGCGCAGCGCAAACGCCCTGCTGGGCACCGCCTTTGCCGAGATTCAGGGCATCGGCACTTTGCCGCTGGGCATCAGCTTTTACACCTTCCAGACCCTTTCCTACTCCATCGACGTCTACCGCCGGGATGTAAAAGCCGAGCGCAATATCATCGATTTCGGCGCTTATGTGGTCATGTTCCCGCAGCTCATCGCGGGGCCTATCGTCAAGTACCGGGACGTCTCCGAGCAGCTGCACGTCTATAAGCACCGCTATAATTTCAAGCAGATCGAGGAGGGCATGACCCTGTTCACCTTCGGTCTTGCCAAAAAGGTGCTGCTGGCGGACGCCGTGGGCGCGCTGTGGACGGACATCATCGGGGTGGCCGACAGCCCCTCCACCACCTTTGTGGGTCTGGCAAACGCCTCCACCCCGCTGGTATGGCTGGGCATCATCGCATACAGCTTGCAGCTGTACTTCGATTTCTCCGGCTACTCTATGATGGGCATC
The DNA here is from genome assembly GCA_934503275.1 of uncultured Faecalibacterium sp. Lineage (GTDB taxonomy): Bacteria > Bacillota > Clostridia > Oscillospirales > Ruminococcaceae > Faecalibacterium. The sequence continues at coordinate 75,123 of CAKSVD010000008.1, read as the reverse complement.
GGCATGGGCAAGATGCTGGGCTTCGACTTCCCCGCAAACTTCAACTACCCCTATATCTCCGCCTCCATCACCGAGTTCTGGCGGCGCTGGCACATGACCCTGTCCGGCTGGTTCCGCGAGTATGTGTATATCCCGCTGGGCGGCAACCGCAAGGGGCTCCGGCGGCAGATCCTGAACCTGTTCATCGTGGAGCTGCTCACCGGCATCTGGCACGGCGCGAACTGGAACTTTATCTGCTGGGGCCTTTACTACTTTGTGCTGCTGGCGGCTGAAAAGCTGTTTTTGCTGCCCTACCTGAAAAAGGGCAGGGTGTGGCCGCATTTCTACACCCTGTTCCTTGTGGTGGTAGGCTGGGCGATGTTCGTGGGCAACGACACCGGCGTGTCCTTCGGGCTGCTGTTCCAGAAACTCTTTATCCCCTCCGACGGGGTGTCGCCGCTGTATTTCCTGCGGAATTACGGCGTACTGCTGGCGGTAAGCGTGGTGTGCTGCACCCCGCTGATCGAAAAGCTGTGGGATGTGCTGCGCAAGAACGTGGTCACCCGCTGCGCCGCCATCCTGACGCTGCTGGTGGTCTCCACCGCCTATGTGGTGGGCAGCACCAACAGCCCGTTCCTGTATTTTAACTTTTAAGGAGGCGGGAAGATGTCCAAACACGATAAAAAGACCTCCTCCCTTTTGCATTACCCGGTGCTGGTGGTGTTCAGCCTGTTCTTTATCGGGCTGTTCGCGCTGGATATGGTCACCCCGGACCGCAGCTACAGCGAGCTGGAGAACACCACCCTGAGCCAGCGCCCGGCGCTGACCCAGTTCACCGCCAAAGGGCTGAACAGCTACTTTACCGCCTACACCAAATACGTCAAGGATCAGGTGGCGGGGCGCGACCAGTGGATCAGCCTGCAGAGCGTGGTGGAGACCACCCTGCTGCAAAAGCAGCAGAACGGCGGCATTCTGCTGGGCAGGGAGCACATGATGTTCCCCCGCACCTACGGGCTGCTTTCCAGCGAGGAGCGCACCCTGCCTAAAAACACGGCAGCGCTCACCAGCCTGTGCCAGCGCTACCCGGGCAAGGTGAATGTGCTGCTGGCACCGGCTGCCAGCGATATCTATAAAGAGAACGTGCCCGCAAACGCTCCCTTGCTGGACGAGGACGGCTACCTTGACCAGCTTTCCGCTGCGGTGCAGGCGGCGGGCGGCAGCTTTGTGGACGTGCGCCAGACCCTTGCCGCCCACAAGAGCGAGTATATTTACTACCGTACCGACCACCACTGGACGAGCCTTGGCGCCTACTACGCCTATAGCCAGCTGTGCGATGCCCTTGGCCTTACCCCCTTTGACACCGCCGCCCACACTGCTCTGACCGCCGATAACTTTTACGGCACCCACTACGCCAAGGCGCGCACATGGAACGCCGTGCCGGACGTGATCACCTACTACGACCTGGACAACACCCTGACGGTATGGAACGTGACGGCGGCAGGCCAGCCCACCGAGGGACAGACCACCGGCCTGTACGACACGGATAAGCTTTCCGTCTACGACAAATACGCCATGTTCCTGCACGGCAACAACGGTTTAAGCCGGGTGCAGGGCAACGGCAGCGGACGCATCCTTGTCATCAAGGACAGCTACGCCAACTGCTTTGTGCCCTACCTGACCGCCAACTACGCCGACATCGACGTGGTGGACTTCCGCAACTACAACTACGGTCTGGACAAGCTGATCGCCGATAATGGCTACGACCAGATCCTTGTGTTGTACAACTTTGACAGCTTCAAGAGCGACCCCTACCTCTACCGCGCCGGGGTAACGGGGTAAAACAACCGAATATCGGAATTATTGCAGTCTATTTTCACAAATTTATAGCCGCAATTTCATGCGTCCCGCCAGTTTTTGCACAGATGTACCAAACCCCCTTGATAAAATCCAACTGCTGTTGTAGAATGGTCATATAGAGAACAATGCTCTATCGGCACTTGGTATGGACGCCGGAGGATCGGGATGCAATGCGGCATTTCCCTTTGATGAAGGAGTATTGAAAATGAAAAAGATGAATTATCCCGCAGATTATGCGGTGCTTTCCAACGAAGAAATGACCTATACCGCCGGCGGCAGCGCGGTGGATAATGCAGCCAGCATTGCTTCCACCGTTGCTACCGCAGTAGGTGCGGTAGTGCTGGGTTCCAGCTACATCTGGGGCATCAAGCAGGCACGCACATGGCTGCAGCAGGACGGCAACAAGGACGGCAACTTCTTTACCGTGATGGGCCGCGCCACCGATGCCCTTGCCGCCGATATGAGCAAATCTGCCAGCAACTTTGTGCGGGATGCCGTTTCTGCCACTATGGTGGTGGCACTGGCTCCCCTGAGCGCCGTTCTGCTGATCGTGCGCTGAACCCTTTCATCAGGTAAAACGGTGCGTTTGGATGCACCGTTTGGATAGCTTTGTTTCAAAAGGAGTGTTATTATGGAAAAAATGATGATGCCCGCGTATTACAATGTCCTGTCCACCGAGGAAATGACCTACACCGAAGGCGGCGCCAATGCTACCATGTCTGAGGCTCTGCTGTGCTGGCTGATTCCCCCGTACGGCTGGTTCAAGGGTCTGACCGCTGTCCGCGATTACCGCCGTAAGAACCCCAACACTTGGACTGAGACCGGTCTGGACGCTCTGGCTGCCGATATGGAGAAGAGCACTGCCAACGCCATCCGTGACATTGCCTGCACCGCTTACATGATCAGCTCCAGCGCTACCGGTGTCGGCCTGATTATCAATGCAGCTGTCATCCTGCTCTGATCCATCTTATCTCATAAGACCGGCTCGGAGTACACCAAAGAACAAAGCAAGCGGAGGCGCTGCCCGAAAGGGCAGCGCCTCCGCTGTTTTTGCAGGTCCAGACACAAAAAACGGCGGCACGCTCCGATGGAACGCGCCGCCGTTTGGTTTTTATGCGTTGAACATATCCTTCAGCTTTTTGAAGAAGCCCTTACGCTTTTCGTAGTTTTCTTCTTTCAAAGTGCCCTCAAATTTCTTCAGGGCATCGCGCTGCACCTTGTTCAGCTTTTTGGGGATCTCCACATCGCACTTGACGTACATATCGCCGCGGCCACGGCCGTTCAGGTACTGGATGCCCTTGCCGCGCAGGCGGAAGGTGGTGCCGCTCTGGGTGCCCTCGGGCACGGTGTACTCCACCTTGCCGTCAATGGAGGGCACGGTGACGTTGTCGCCCAGCACAGCCTGACTGTAGGTGATGGGCACGGTGACCCACACATCGTAGCCGTCGCGCTGGAACACCTCGCTGGGGCGCACGCTGACCATGACGATGACGTCACCGGCGGGGCCGCCGTTGGTGCCAGCATCGCCCATGCCGCGCAGTGCAAAGCTCTGGTCGTCATCGATGCCCATGGGGATGGACACCTCCAGCGTCTTTTTGGTAGCCACCTTGCCGCTGCCGTGGCAGACCTTGCAGGGGTTCTTTACCAGCTTGCCCTTGCCGCCGCAGCGGGAGCAGGGCTGCTGGGTCTGCATCACGCCAAAGGGGGTGCGCTGCTGGCGGATGACAAAGCCGCGTCCGCCGCAGTCCGGGCAAGTCTCGGGGCTGCTGCCGGCGGCACAGCCGGAGCCATGGCACTCGGTGCACTCCTGCTGGCGGGTGATGGTAATGTTCTTCTTGCAGCCGTGCACGGCCTCGTCAAAACTCAGGGTGATGCGCACCCGGATGTCCTGCCCCTTGCGGGGGGCGTTGGGGTTGTTTGCCTGACGGGACGAGCCGCCGAAGCCGCCAAAGCCGCCGCCGAAGATATCGCCAAAGATATCGCCCAGATCCACACCGTCGCCGCCAAAACCGCTAAAGCCGCCGGGGCCGCCGCCATTCTGTGCTGCGTAGGTGGGGTCAACACCGGCAAAGCCGTACTGGTCGTACAGCTGGCGCTTTTTCGGATCCGAAAGCACCTCGTTTGCCTCGTTGATCTCCTTGAACTTTGCCTCAGCGTCCTTATCGCCGGGGTTATAGTCCGGGTGGTATTTCATAGCAAGCTTGCGGTATGCCTTTTTGATCTCGGCATCGCTTGCGCCCTTGGATACCCCCAGCACTTCGTAATAATCACGCTTTTCCTGTGCCATATCCACTCACCTCTCCAACCTCTCCCGTCACGGTCTGTCTCCGCCGAAACCCTCTCAGGCGCTGACGCGCCAGCTCCCCCGAGGGGGGAGCTTAGACCGAGAAGGGAAACTTGTCCTCACCGCCAAAAGCTCGCCCATCGGGAGAGCTGGCATTGCGAAGCAATGACTGAGAGGGTTTACATTCTATAAACCAGCAAGAGCCGCTCCGGCCTAAACCGGAGCGGCTTTTGCTCTATTGCGCGTGTGCCCGCCGGTTTGGCCGGACACAGCGCTTTGTGTCAGACTTAGACTTCCTTGAAGTCGGCATCCACAACGCCGTCATCGTTGGGCTTTTCGTTGGCTGCGCCTGCGTCGGCACCGGGCTGTGCACCGGCGGCCTGCTGTGCGGCAGCGGCTGCCTGATACATCTTCTCGAACACCTGGCTCAGAGCCTCCTGCTTTGCCTTGATGTCATCCACGTTGCCGGACTGGACAGCGGTCTTAAGGTCAGCAAGCTTTGCCTCGGCATCGCTCTTCACGTCTGCGGGCAGCTTGTCGCCGTTCTCCTTCAGCATCTTCTCGGTCTGGAACACCATCTGGTCGGCACCGTTGCGGATATCGACCTCTTCACGCTTCTTCTTATCGTCGGCAGCAAACTGCTCAGCTTCCTTCACAGCCTTGTCGATGTCCTCCTTGGACATATTGGTGGAAGCAGTGATGGTGATGTTCTGCTCCTTGCCGGTGCCCAGATCCTTTGCGCTGACCTTCACGATGCCGTTGGCATCGATATCGAAGGTGACTTCGATCTGAGGCACACCACGGGGAGCCGGAGCGATGCCATCCAGGTGGAACACACCCAGACTCTTGTTGTCGCGGGCAAACTCACGCTCGCCCTGCAGCACGTTGACCTCAACAGAGGGCTGGTTGTCGGCTGCGGTGGAGAACACCTGACTCTTGTGGGTGGGGATGGTGGTGTTGCGGTCGATGATCTTGGTGCACACGCCGCCCAGGGTCTCAATGCCGAGGCTCAGCGGGGTGACATCCAGCAGCAGCAGACCCTTCTTCTCGCCGTTCAGAACGCCGCCCTGAATAGCAGCACCGACAGCCACGCACTCATCGGGGTTGATGCCCTTGAAGGGCTCGCAGTTCAGTTCCTTCTTCACGGCGTCGTAGACAGCGGGGATACGGGTGGAGCCGCCGACCATCAGCACCTTCTTCAGGTCAGAAGCGCGCAGGCCTGCATCCTGCAGAGCCTTGCGCACGGGGGTCATGGTGCGGTCGACCAGATCAGCGGTCAGTTCGTTGAACTTTGCGCGGGTCAGGGTCATATCCAGGTGCTTGGGGCCGGTAGCATCGGCAGTGATGAAGGGCAGGTTGATCTGGCTGCTCATTGCGCTGGACAGCTCGATCTTTGCCTTCTCGGCAGCTTCCTTCAGGCGCTGTGCAGCCATCTTGTCCTTGCGCAGGTCGATGCCGTTCTCGGTCTGGAAGGCGTCTGCCATCCAGTCGATGATGCGCTGGTCGAAGTCATCGCCGCCCAGATGGGTATCACCGTTGGTGGCCAGAACCTCGGTAACGCCGTCGCCCATCTCGATGATGGACACATCGAAGGTGCCGCCGCCCAGATCGTAGACCATGATCTTCTGGTCATCTTCCTTATCTACACCGTAAGCCAGAGCAGCTGCGGTGGGCTCGTTGATGATACGGCGGACGTTCAGGCCGGCAATGGTGCCTGCGTCCTTGGTTGCCTGACGCTGGCTGTCGTTGAAGTAGGCAGGCACAGTGATGACAGCCTCGGTGACGGTCTCGCCCAGATAAGCCTCGGCGTCAGCCTTCAGCTTCTGCAGGATCATAGCGCTGACCTGCTGGGGAGTGTACTCCTTGCCGTTCAGGGTCACCTTATGGTCGGTGCCCATCTGACGCTTGATGGAAGAAACGGTGTTGTCGGGGTTGGTGATAGCCTGACGCTTTGCCACCTGACCTACCAGACGGTCGCCGGTCTTGGTAAAGCCGACAACGGACGGGGTGGTGCGGGCGCCCTCAGAGTTGGCGATAACAACAGGCTCGCCGCCCTCCATAACAGCCACGCAGCTGTTGGTAGTACCAAGGTCGATACCAATAATCTTACTCATAATGATGTCTCCTCTCGAAAGAACAAATCTTGTTTATATGATGCTTATGATGATGTCAAGCGGATGTTATTGCAAACTCCCTTGCGGGAGGTTCGGCTTATTTATTCGGCCACCACAACGGTTGCATGGCGGATGATCTTATCACCCAGCTTGTAACCCTTCTGGAAAACGGTGACCACCGTGCCGCTTTCCTGCCCGTCCGGGGCGGGGATCTGCTGCACAGCATTCATAAGGTTGGGGTCAAAGGGCTTGCCCAGCACCTCGATCTCCTCCACATGGAGGGCTTCCAGTGCCTTTGCCGCCTTATCCAGCGTCATGACCACGCCCTTTTTGTAGTTCTCATCGGTGGTGGGGGCGTTGGCTGCCATATCCAGCGTGTCCAGAATGGGGATGATCTTTTCCACTGCGTGGGAAACACCGTCGCCAAACTTCTGGTCGGCCTCGCGGGTGGAGCGCTTGCGGTAGTTGTCGTACTCGGCAGCCATGCGCAGCAGCTGATCCTTGGCCTGTGCGGCGTTCTTTTCCGCTGCATCCAGCTTTGCCTTAACGGCTTCCATCTCCCGGGCCTTCTTGTTGAACCAGCCGCCGTCCTTCTTCTTTTCCTCTTCGGCAGCGGCAGCCTCGGCAGCAGCCTGTTCGGGCGCTGCGGCAGCGGTCTTTTCCTCGGGGGCAGTCTCCGGCTGCTCGGTCTCGGGCACCGTGTTCTTTGCTTCTTCGCTCATTCCAGATCCTCCTTATAGATCACAGTCCGCCGCGGTACGGCAGCCTGCGGGGTGTCTTTTCGTTTGCCGCTCATGCCCTCGCCCAGCTGGTCTGCAAACTCGTGCAGCAGGGGCATCAGCTTCTGGAAGGGCATCCGGGTGGGGCCGATCAGGGCAATGGAGCCCCACAGCCCGCCGCCTACCAGATACCGGTCGCTCACGATGCACAGCCCGGGGATCTGCGGTTCCAGATCCTCGCCCAGCAGCACGCTTTCGCTGCGGTTTTCCGGGGGTGCGATCAGGCTTGCGGCCTGTTCCTCGTCGTTCAGCAGGGTAAGGATATCACCCACCCGGCCGTCCAGCTGCGGCCAGTCCAGCAGGTACTGCTCGCCGCCCAGAAATACATGGGGCTTTACGCTGTCCTGCAAGATCGCGGCTGCGGCGCTGACCACCGGCACAAGCTCCGGTGCGATCTGGCTGCACAGCTCGCTGAGCATCCGGGTGGAAAGATCCACCGGCGCCACAAAGGTAAGGTTGCGGTTGAGCAGCGCCGCAAGGGCGGCTGCATTTTCCCGGGAAAGCCCGGTGCGCACCCGCGCCACCCGGGTGCGGACGTAACCGGCGGTGGTCACGGCCAGCACAGCGGCTGCGCTGCGGCCCACCTGCACCACCTCGTAATGGGCGATGCACAGATCCTCGGCGCAGGGGGTGCTGACGGCGGCGGTGCAGCCGCTGATAGCGGCCAGCGCCTTGGCAGCGCCCTGTGCCAGCTTTTCCGGCTCGTGGTCAAGGCTGGCGAACACCGCATCCACCCGGGCGCGGGTAACGCGGTCCAGCGGCTGATCGTCGGTCAGCAGATTGTCCAGATAATACCGGTAGCCCTTGGCGCTGGGCACACGCCCCGCGCTGGTGTGGGGCTGCTCCAGCAGGCCCAGCTTTGTCAGCGCCGCCATCTCGTTGCGCAGCGTTGCGCTGGACACTGCCATATCAAAGTAGTTTGCCAGCACGCTGCTGCCCACCGGCTCGCCCTCAAGGCCATACAGCGCCACGATCGCCTGCAAGACCCGTTGCTTGCGTGCATCCATCGTCATAGCGCCTGCCTCCTTTTTGTATCGCTTTTGTTTGTTTAGCACTCCTTGTTCCTGAGTGCTAAGACCATTATAATCGTTTTTGCCCTGCTGTCAAGCCCTTTGCAAAAATGTTTATAAAGATTCATAATTCTGTCATAAAGGAGGAATCCCCCGTGAAAAAGTAGTTCCGAAACGCCCGCAGACGTTTCGGAACTACCAATAAAAATATTCTTTCCGCTTTTTATGCCCAAAGCAGCGCGGCGCGCATTTCAGATCGTTCTGCCTTACTCCTCCATCTGCTTTGCCAGAAAGGCCGCTGCCACTGCCACCGCCTTGCACTGGGCGTCCTCCGGGCAGGCGGCGCGGTCCTCGGTCAACAGGCCCACCGCGCCGGTCACGTCCCCGCCCGCCAGTACCGGTGCGGCGCATAGCAGCACCCGGGGTGCGCCCTCGCAGGGCAGCAGGGTCTTTTCCGGTGTGCCGGGGCTCTGGTAGGGCTTGCGGGCGTCCATCAGCTTTTCCAGCGGCTGACTGATGCTGCGGTCGGCCAGCTCCCGCCGCCCGCTGCCGCTGACCGCCAGAATGCGGTCCCTGTCGCACACAAAGGCGGTAAGTGCAAACTGGCGGCTGAGCACCTCTGCCAGCTGGGCGGCAAGGGTGTTCACCTCGCCCATGGGCGAGTACTTTTTAAAGATCACTTCCCCATCGCCGGTGGTAAAGATCTCCAGCGGGTCGCCCCGCCGGATGCGCTGGGTGCGGCGGATCTCCTTGGGGATCACCACCCTGCCAAGTTCGTCGATGCGGCGCACGATACCGGTTGCTTTCATTATTTTGCCCTCCTTGCGGTTTCCTTTGTATGTAGTATCTGTCAGCGGCGGCAAATTATACCGGCAGCGCATTTTTTGCTTTGCCAGCCGCATTGCGTTCCGGGCGGGGTTCTGCTACAATAAATAGGAATAAACCCAAAGAAAGCAGGTGTCCGCATGGCACACATCCTTATTCTGGGCGGCGGTGCCGCCGGACTGGCCGCTGCGCTGGCGGCTGCACAGGCCGCGCCCGCTGCCCGCGTCACGGTGCTGGAGCGCAACCCCAAGGTGGGCAAAAAGCTGCTGGCTACCGGCAACGGCCGCTGCAATCTGGACAATACCGCCATTGCGCCGGAAAAATACTTCACCGCCGACCCCGCCGCGCTGCGCCCCCTGCTGGCGGCGGTGGATGCCGCCGCGCCGCTGGCGTGGTTTGAGCAGCTGGGGCTATATACCCGCACCGATGAAGCCGGGCGGGTATACCCCTATTCCAATCAGGCAGCCGACGTGCTGGCGCTGCTGGAGTTGCATTTGCAGCGGCACAAGGTACAACTGCGCACCGGCTGCACGGTAAGCACCTTGCGGCAGAGCAAGGGCGGCTACGCCGTACAGTTTACGAACGCCGAGGGCGGCGCCGAAAACCTGCGGGCAGATGCCGTCATCTGCGCCATGGGCGGCGCTGCCGGGCCGCAGTTCGGCACGGACGGCTTTGGCACCCGCTTTGCCGCCGCCTGCGGCGGGCAGCTGCGCCCGCTTTACCCCTGCCTGACCGCCCTGCAATGTGCAAGGCCGAACAAAAGCCTTGCGGGCATCCGCGCCAAGGCCGCTGCCCGCCTGCTGGACGGTGACCGGGTGCTGGCTGAAGAAATCGGCGAGGTGCAGTTCACCGACTACGGGCTTTCCGGCATCTGCATCATGCAGCTGTCCGGCCTGCTTGCGCCCGGGCACAGGCTGAGAGACCCTGTCGTGGAACTTGACCTGTTCCCGGAACTGAGCGAGATGGACCTGACCCGTCTGCTTGCCCGGCACGCCATTCAAACCGCATCCGACACCCTTGCCGGGTTCTGGACAGGGCTGTTGAACGCCAAGCTGGGCTACGCGCTCTGGGAAGCCGCCAATATGCCCAACAACCGCTCGGTCAAGCAGATGCAGCCCCTCGCCCACACCGCCAAGCACTGGCGGTTCGAGGGGCTTACTCCCTGCGGCTGGCGGCAGGCACAGACCACCGGCGGCGGGCTTGCTCTGACCGAGGTGGAGCCGACCTTCCAGTTCCGGGGCTGTCCGGGACTGTACTTCGTGGGCGAAACGCTGGACTGCGCCGGCAGCTGCGGCGGCTTCAATCTGCACTGGGCGTTCGGCAGCGGCCTTGCAGCCGGGTGGGACGCCGCAAAGCACCTGCACTGCGGCAGGCGGTAAGCGCAAACGCACAAAAAGGGACTGTTGCACCATGCCGTGCAGCAGTCCCTTTTGTTTTATTCTGCCGTATCCTCCGCAAGGGCCGACCACAGCGGCGGCACGGGGCTGCCGTGCAGCTTACGGTCAAGATAGTTCTGGGTGATGCGCACCACCGTACCGGACAGCGCCACCACACCGATGAGGTTCGGCAGCATCATCAGGCCGTTGAAGGTGTCGGAAAGCGTCCATGCAAGGTCCAGCCGCATCACCGCGCCCACCGGCATCAGCGCCACGAACAGCACCCGGTAAAATGCCCCTGCCCCCGCGCCGAAGAGATACTCCACGGCCTTGCAGCCGTAGCAGCTCCAGCCCAGCGCGGTGGAGTAGGCGAACAGCAGGATGCACACCGCAATGAGTTTTGGCCCCAACGCACCGAACACGGCGTCAAAGGCCTGCCCCACCAGCGCACTGCCCGCCGCCCCGGCGGCGATGCGTCCGGTGTCCGGCTCCACAAAACCGGAGGTCAGCACCACCAGTGCCGTCAGGGTGCACACCACCATGGTGTCCGCAAACACCTCAAAAATGCCCCACATCCCCTGCTGCACCGGCTCCTTTACGTTGGAAGCCGCGTGCACCATTACCGAGGAGCCAAGCCCGGCCTCGTTGGAAAAAGCGCCCCGCTTAAAGCCCCATGTGACCGCCCGGGACAGGCCGTAGCCCACCATGCCCCCGCCGGCGGCACGCAGCCCGAATGCACCCTTCAGGATAGCGGCAAGCGCCGCCGGGACGGCGGTGATATGCACCGCCACCACGGTAAGCGCCCCCACGATGTACAGCAGCGCCATGGCGGGGACAAGCCTTTCCGCCACAGCGGCCACCCGCTTGAGCCCGCCCAGCAAAATCACCGCTGACACTGCCGCCAGCACCGCGCCGGTGACGGCTTCCGGCACGCCGAAGGCCGCGTTCAGATTGCCCGCGATGGAATTGAGCTGGCTCAGGTTGCCGATACCAAAACTTGCCAGCGCACAAAACGCGGCAAACAGCACCGCCAGCGCCTGCCCCGGCTTGCCGCCAAGGCCGTCCCGCAGGTAGTACATCGGCCCGCCGCGCCAGCCGCCCGCGGGGTCTTTGCGGCGGTAGTAAATGCCCAGCACGTTCTCGGCGTAGCTGGTCATCATGCCCAGCAGCGCCATGACCCACATCCAGAACACCGCCCCCGCCCCGCCGGAGAGGATGGCGGTAGCCACCCCCACAAGGTTGCCGGTGCCGATGGTGGACGCCAGTGCGGTGCACAGGCTCTGGAACTGGCTGATGGCCTGTTCCTCGCGGGCGGTATGGGCGGTGACGCTCCGGTCGGTCAGGATAGCACCGAGGGTGTGCCGCATCCAGTAGCCCCACCGCCGCAGCTGGAAGCCCCCGGTGCGCACTGTCAGCAGCAGCCCGGTGCCGAAGAGCAGCCCCAGCCCCATCGGCCCCCACACGATGCCGTTCACGGCCTCGACTCCCCGCATGAACCGCTCTGGCATCTCGTGGCCTCCTTTGTGGTGGTACGATTTGAAATGCCCTCCGTTGTACTCTGGGCATATTCAGCGGAAAAATTATTTATAATTTCGTGTTTGTCGCGGCCTGCGGGCCGCTCCAAACACATTTTCACAGAAGGGGCGTAACGAGAAACGGCTCACCCCTTTACCGCATCCTATGCAGCAGCCTTAATCCTCATGCGGTGCGGGCAGCGGAGATTTTTCGGGGATGGGTGCGGGAAGAGGCTCCAGCGTCAGCCAGAAATCCTCCTGCTCCTCGCGGTCTTTTTCGTTGGGGTTTTCTGTTTTATCCATACAGCATCCCTGCCTTTCTGCATAAAGGGTCGCCCGCTGGGTCATGCTTTATGCACAAAAAGGAGGCAGAGCCATGAAACACGCAAAACGCAGCGGCTGGCGTCCCTTCTGGGCGGCGCTGTGCGCCGCCCTGCTGGTGCTGCTGCCGCTGGTGGGCGGCACGGTGCTGCTCAGCCGTGCCCAGCTGCGCAGCAGTCTGCGGCAGGCCGCAAAAAGCCAGAGCGGGGTACCCATCCGTCTGCCCAAGGCCACAGACCGGTGCACTGTGCTGCTGTGCGTGGCAGACGAGACCCCGGGCTTTGTGCTGGCCTACCTGAACGCCGGACAGAGCTGTATCCACCTGCTGGCGGTACCCGCCGCGCTGGAAGTACCCTTCGGGGGCAAAACCGTTCCCCTTGCGGATTGTTACGCCGCCGCAGGCCCCGCCCGCTGCCGGGAGGCGCTGGGCGAGGTGTTCGCCCTGCCGGAGGACACCGACTACCTTGCCATCGCCCCGGCAGTGCTGACAAAGCTTGCGGCGCGGTACGGCGCAGTGCGGGTGGGCTTTACCGGAGCGCTCACCCCGGAGCAGCTGGCGCGGTACGGCAAAGGCACCGGGGTGCAGGGCATCTCCGCTGCCGATGCCCACAGCTTTTTAACGGCGCTGGATGCCGACACTTCTCTTTCGCCCCGGCGCAGCGCCGCCGCGCGGGCGGCGGTGTGGGATGCGTTTTTCCGGCAGGCGCTGGAACTGCTGCCCACCACCCTGCCGCAGGGTCTGCGGGAGGTAAGCAGCAGTCTGCTGACCAGCCTGACCGCCGTAGACCTTGCTACACTGGAGCGCACGCTGGAATTTTTAGCCACCAGCGCCGAGCCGGTGGATATCACCGCCGACGCCCTGCCCGGGGAATGGTCAGGCGGGCACTATACGGTGTCCGATGCCTCCCGGGCGGCGGTGCAGAGTTTTTTCAATCTCTCCCCAGCGGCGGAGCAGTCCGCGTCCGGCAGCGAGCCGTAACCCAGCACCAGCGTCCCGGCGGCAGAGTGCGCCGTGCCGGTCAAATCGTAATCGCTCAGCAGGGCGCAGCGCACCCCGTACTGCCGGGCAGCAGCCCGCAGGGCGGCGTCCGGCGGCGGGTCTTTCAGCTGCGCCAGCAGGTGCAGCCCGGTGTGCAGCCCCGCAAGGGTCAGTTCCTCCGGCGCAAAGGAGGTGCGCAGTGCCGCCACCAGCGCATCCCGCCGGGCTTTGTAGGCGGTGCGCTCCCGCGCTAAGTGCCGGGTGAAATAGCCCTCGGTGATGAAGCGCGCCAGCGTTTGCTGCTCAAACCGCCCCACCGTGCCGGAGTACAGCCGGTACTTGGCCTGCCACGCGCCCAGCAGCGGCCGGGGCAGCACCATGTAGGCGATACGGATGCCCGGGGCAAGGCTGCGGGAACAGGTGGACAGGTACACCACCGGGCCGTCTGCGCCCGCCATGCCCTGCAAGCTGGGCAGCGGGCGGGTGTCAAAACGGAACTCGGAGTCGTAGTCGTCCTCTATAATGTACCGCCGCCCCGGGGCGCGGGCCGCCCAGTGCAGCAGCTCTGCCCGGCGTCCGGCGGGCATGGTGACCCCGGTGGGGAACTGGTGGCTGGGGGTGACGTAACACACCGCCGCATCGCTGGCAGAAAGGGCGGCAAGGGACAGCCCGTCCGCGTCCACCGGCAGGCAGCGGCAGGGCACGCCGTTGTTTTCCAACACCTGCCGGGCGCGGGGGTAGCCGGGGGTCTCCACGGCGGCGGGGCCGGGCAGCAGCGGTGCCAGCAGCCCCAGCAGATACTCCAGCCCTGCGCCCACCACCAGCTGCTCCGGGTCGCACTGCACGCCCCGGTACTCGGCCAGATACCCTGCCAGCGCCTGCCGCAGGGCGGCATCGCCCCGGGCATCCCCGGGGGTGAGCAGCTCCGGCGCGGAGTAAAGCAGTTCCTTTTGCAGCCGCGCCCAGGTGCGGAAGGGGAACAGCCCCGGGTCCACGCCCCGGGTGGATAAATCGAACTGCACCGGCGGGATGGTTTCGGCGTGGTGCGCAGCCGTCGGCGCGGGGGGCGCGGCGGACGGCTGCGTCCCCTGCGGCAGAGCAAGATACTCCTGCACCGTAAAGCCGCTGCGCTCCCGGGCGGTCAGGTAGCCCTCTGCCGCCAGCATCTGGTAGGCAGTGTCCACCGTATTCACTGAGACCGACAGTTCCGCCGCCAGCCGCCGCTTGCCGGGCATCCGGGTGCCCGCCGTCAGGGTGCCCGCCCGCATCTCGGCGGCAAGACTGCGGTAAAGCTGCTCGTATAGCGGCACCGCCGAGGCCGGGTCCAGTGCCGTGGTCAGATGTACCATAGAATGTCCCTCCTGTCTGGGCATTGCGTCAAACTGACCCCATAAAAAAACTTTGTTCTGGGTATTTTCATAGGGTCAGTTCCGCGTATAATAGGAGCATACCCGCCGAACACCCAAATGTCAAGTAGTTTTGTGGGGTTATCGGCGTGATTGGAGGGAAAGTATCATGTCTACTACTGCAATGTGGCTGCTGCTGGCAGTTGTCGTTATCCTGATCCTGTTTTTCAGTGTGCTGTACAAGCGCCGCTTTACGGTGCACGAGCTGGCGCTTACCGGCGTGATGGCTGCGCTGAGTCTGGTGGCCTACCTGTTCTTCCGCATCCCGTTCTACGGCGGCTCCTCGTTCCATCTGGGCAACACCTTTACTGCCCTGACGGCGCTGCTGCTGGACGGCGTGTCCGGCGGTCTGGCGGGCGCCATCGGTCTGGCGCTGGCAGATATCCTTGCCGGTGATCCGGGCTACGCCATTACCACCTTTGTGCTCAAGTTCATCATCGGCATCACCTGCGGTGCCGTGGCGCATAAGGTGTTCAAGCTGCGGGATCAGGACCGTCACAACGCCGGGTATCTGGTCAAGGTGATCGTCTCTGCGGGTTCCGGCCTGTTGCTGAACGTGTTCACCGACCCCTTCCTTGGCTACTTCCGCAATGTGTACATCTTTGGTCAGGACTACACCGTGGCACAGGCGCTGACCAAGATCGCCGGCGGCGTCACCTTTGTAAACAGTGTGGCCTCCACCGCCTGCGCCGTAGTGCTGTATCTGGCACTGCGCCCCGCACTGGAGCGCGCAAAGCTGCTTTCCAAGGGCGAGAGCAAGACCATTTAAAATGCGCGCCGCGTTTGCTTTGCGCATCTTCAGCGGAAAATTATTTTAGATTTTGGGGTTCAGAAACGCCTGCGGGCGTTTCTGAACCTTTTTCAATGTCATAGAATAAAATGACATTTGCCTTTACGACCCCTCCCGTGAAAAGGCGTTTGGAGCGCTCCGCAGAGCTTGTCGGGGCAAAGCCCCTCCATCTGCTAACGCAGACCGCTCTGCCGTTTAAAAGCCCCACTGGGGCTTTTATTGCTACGCTACGCTCCGCAAACGCGGTCGTTCCAAACGCGAAATAAAAATAACAATTCCGCTGATTATAGCTAGAGTGCAACGACGACGACCGCCGCCAGTGGCGGAAACAGGGAGGAGTTGTTGGGGCAGCGGCCAGCAAGACGCACGTGCCGCCCAAGGCACGATGCGGATGCTGGGTGCCGCAACCCGATAGCGGAAGCCATTTTAAATCGTCAACCCCGTCCCCCTTGTCCCGGGGCGGGCTTTGTGCTATGCTAAGGGCTATAAGCGATTTTTCATGCTGAGAGGAGGAGCAACCCCATGGCCGCCGTAAAGACCCGGAGCACCGCTACCCTTATGACCGAGGGCAGCATTGTAAAAAGTCTGCTGCTGTTTGCCCTGCCGCTGATCTTCGGCAATCTGCTGCAGCAGATGTACAACACCGCCGACAGCATCATCGTGGGCAATTTTGTGGGCAGCAATGCCCTTGCCGCTGTGGGCTCCAGCGGGTCGCCCATCTACCTGCTCATCGGCTTCAGTCAGGGGCTTGCCGTGGGTGCGGGCGTGGTGGTGTCGCAGTATCTGGGCGCGGGCGACCACAAGGAGACCCGCGAGGCGGTGCACACCTCCCTTGCCATTGCGGTGGTCATGGGGCTTTTGCTGACGGTGGGCGGCGTTGCCTGCGGGCGCGCTTTGCTGGTGGCCATGAACACCCCCGCCGAGGTGCTGGCCGACGCCGTGACCTATATCCGCATCTACTTTGGCGGGGTGCTGTTCAGCGTGGTGTATAACATGACCGCCGGCATCCTGAACGCCGCCGGCAACTCCCGGCGCTCGCTGGTGTATCTGGCATGGGCATCGGTGACCAACATCGTGCTGGACCTTGTGTTCATCGTAGGGCTGCGGATGGGGGTGGCGGGCGCTGCCATCGCCACCGACTTAAGCCAGCTGGTGTCCTGCGTGCTGAGTCTGCGCTTTCTGATGAAAAGCGAGGACGCCTGCCGGGTGGAGTTTTCTGCCATCCGGCTGCACCGCAAAATGGCCAGCCGCATCATCCGGGTGGGTCTGCCCACCGGCATCCAGAACATGGTCATCTCCTTTTCCAACGTGCTGGTGCAGGCCAGCGTGAACAGCTACGGCGCCGCCGCCATGGCGGGCTTTGCGGCCTACATGAAGATCGACGGCTTCAACATTCTGCCGGTGAGCAGCATCAGCATGGCCGCCACCACCTTTGTGGGGCAGAACTACGGCGCGGGGCGTCTGGACCGGGTAAAGCGCTCGGTGTGGGTCACCCTTGCCATCGGGGTTCTCTACACCCTTTGCACCGGCGCTGCCCTGCTGGCCGGGCAGGATGCCATTCTGCACCTGTTCACCGCCGACGAGGCCGTGGTCACCTACGGCAAGCTTGCCATGCGGTGGTTCTGCCCGTTCTACTTCCTGCTCAGCATCCTGCACGGCCTTGCCGGTGCCGTGCGCGGCACGGGTGCCAGCATCCCGCCCATGGTGGTGCTGCTGGTCTCGCTGTGCCTGTTCCGTGTGGTATGGATCCAGTTCCTGCTGCCCTTCTTCCCCGGCATCGAGGGCGTGTTCATCCTCTACCCCGTCAGCTGGGGTCTGGGCGCAGTGCTCATGATCCTGTATGCGTGGAAGGGCAAGTGGATGGAGTATCATACATAACATCATTTCGCAAAAAAGGACTGCCGTGCAGATGCACGGCAGTCCTTTTCTCATAATTACAGCTTTTCAAACACAAGAAAGCGGAAGGCGATGGTAGTGGTCAGCTGCGGCAGAGCCGCAAGGCGGGCCGCACCGTCGCGGGGCGTTTTCCAGTAGTAGGGGGTCATGGCAAACAGCGCCTCCAACTGGGCGGCGGGCACGGTGATGGTGCCCTGCACCTCCCGCTCGTCGATGGCGCAAAAGCCCGGATACTCCACCTGCTGCACCGGGTTTTTATAGGGCTTTTCGTAGAGCACGGCCTTCATCTGGTACAGATGCTCTGCCCCCGGCACAACGTAGATCATGCGCCCGCCCGGGCGCAGCACCCGGCTGAACTCCTCCTGCGCAAAGGGCGAAAAGCAGTTCAGCAGCACGTCTGCCCAGCCGGTGCGCACCGGCTGGCTAAAGCTGGACGCCACCGCGTACTGCGCTGCGGGCAGCGCCTTTGCGGCCAAGCGCACCGCGGGCTTTGCGATATCGAACCCGGCCAGCTGCAACGGTTTTTCTGCCGCCGCGAACTGCTGCGCGATGCAGCGGTCGTACCAGCCCTCGCCGCAGCCCGCGTCCAGCAGATGCAGCGGGGCGTCCTTAGCGGCGGGCACGCCGTGGGCAAGGCACAACTCCCCCAGCGCCTGCCCGAAGATGCCGTAATATCCGGCGTTCAGGAAGGCGCGGCGGGCAGCTACCATTTCCTTGCTGTCCCCGGGGGCTTTGGTGCGCATACTCTGCACCGGCAAAAGATGCCAGTAGCCCTCCCGGGCATGGTCAAAGCAGTGGCCTTTTTCACATTTCAGGTCATTTTCCCCTTGCAGCGCGCCGCCGCACAGGGGGCACTGCCACGGGGCAAAGGCTTCGTTCCGGCTCATACTTCTTCGCTGTGATCCTCAATAGGTGCGGTGGCACCGCCGTGGGCGTCCATATACTCCTCAAAGCTGGTGTACTTCTGCTGGGGCGGGCGGCGGCTGATGAGCATCAGCCCCGGGTCCTCGTCCCGGGCGGCGGCATTGCGGCCGCGGCGGGCAGGCTCGGCCTTGGCAGCACGGGGTGCGCTGCCGGTGCGGCTCTGGCTGCCTGCATTGCCACGCTCGCTGCGGGCAGGGCGGACATTATTATTCTGGGCAGCGGGGCGGGCATTGCGCTGTTCACCCCGGTCATTGCGGTCGTTGCGGCGGCTGCCGCTGCGGCTTGCGTTCTGGTTATTCTGAGGCTCCTGTGCGCTGCGGATGGCAGGTGCTGCCGGGGCGGCAGGGGTCTTGCGGGCCGGGCGCAGCGGGGTGGCCTCCGGGGCGCTGACAAAATGGGGGTCGAATTTGGGCTGGGCGTTGCTGCCCCGGGCGGGGGCGGCATTCTCGCGGCGGGCGCGGGGCGCTGCCGCCTCCTTGGGGGCGTTTGCGCCCCGGTTGTTGGCGCGGCGGTCGTTGCGGGCCCCGCGCTTTGCGTTGCTGTCTTGCATCAGTGTTTCCTCTTTTTTCGGTTTTGCAGGCACCGCGTTCTTTGCGGCCTTCGGCTCCTGCTTCGGCGCGGGCGCAGCTGCCTTTGCAGCCTTTGCGGGCGCAGTTTCGGCCTGTTTTTCTGCTTCGGGGCGGGGCTTTTTGCCGCGTACAGGCAGCACCGGGCGCACCGGGGCGGGCACGCCGTCCCACGGATGGCCGGATACCACCGGGATCTTGCGGCGGTTCAGCTTTTCGATGCCTGCCAGATACTCCTGCTCCTCCGGGGCGCAGAAGCTGACGGCGGTGCCGTCCGCACCGGCGCGGGCAGTGCGCCCGATGCGGTGCACATAGGTCTCCGGCACCTCGGGCAGGTCGTAGTTGAACACATGGGAAAGCTCGCTGATATCAATGCCGCGTGCGGCGATATCGGTGGCCACCAGCACCCGGGTCTTGCCGGACTTGAAGTCCTCCAGCGCGGTAACGCGGGCGGTCTGGCTCTTGTTGCCGTGGATGGCGGCGGCGGGGATGCCCTGCTTTGTCAGATCCTTTGCGATCTTATCCGCGCCGTGCTTGGTGCGGCTGAACACCAGCGCGTTGACCACCGGCGGCTGCAGATTTTTGATGAGCCACGGCAGCAAAAACTTTTTGTTGCCCTTTTCCACATAGTAAAGGCTCTGCTGGATGCGGTCCACGGTGCTGGACACCGGGTCCACCTTGACAAAGGCGGGGTCGTGCAGGATGCCGGAAGCCAGCTGCTCGATCTCGGCGGGCATGGTGGCGCTGAACATCAGGTTCTGGCGCTGGGCGGGCAGCTTTGCAATGACCTTTTTCACGTCATGGACAAAGCCCATGTCCAGCATCCGGTCGGCCTCGTCCAGCACAAAAATTTCCAGTGCGGACAGGTCGATAAACCCCTGCCCGATCAGATCGTTCAGCCGTCCCGGGCAGGCGATGAGGATGTCCACGCCCTTTTTCAGCGCTTCCACCTGCGGTGCCTGTCCCACGCCGCCAAAGATGACGGTGCTGCGCAGTTTCAAGTACTTGCCGTAGGCCTCAAAGCTTTCGCCGATCTGCAAAGCCAACTCCCGGGTGGGGGTCAGGATCAGGGCGCGGACAGCGCCCTTGCGGCGGGGCGCATTGGCGGTGAGCCGGTCCAGCATGGGCAGCGCAAAGGCCGCCGTCTTGCCGGTGCCGGTCTGGGCGCAGCCCATCAGATCCCGGCCAGCCAGCACCGGCGGGATCGCCGCCGCCTGAATGGGCGAGGGGGTCTCGTAGCCCGCTTCCTGCACAGCGCGCAGCAGCGGGGCGGACAGATTCAGTTCTTTAAATGTCATGGTTCTCCTATTATTCTGTGATCTTCCGGCACTCGATGTAGTAGCGCTTTTCCTCCGCGTGTCCCATGCTGAAGGTCTTGCGGGGCAGCACGCCGCCCATCACAACACCGCGGAACAGATCGCTCTTGGCGAAGGGCGGCATCAAAAACGCCACCGCGCCCTGCTTGCACAAAGCGCGCACAGCCGGCTCGTCATGCACATAGTCCACCTTTGCCTCCGGGTGGCGCTCGATATAATCCGAAATAAAATCGTCGATGGTGCCCACGGTCAGCGGCTCGGTGGGGTCCTCAAAGCTGAGCACATTGGCCATGTGGGGGCCTGCCAGCGTAAAGGGCTGCTTTTTGCTGCCGCCAAAGCAGCAGCCTGCCATGTTGGAATCGCTCCATGTGATGAGGCTCAGCAGCACGGTGGCGCAGTCTACGTTGAACAGCACCCGGTGGATGGGCTCGATCTCGATGGCCGGGGAGTGCACGTTGCACACCTCTGCCAGACACCAGCGGGCGGGGTGGTTCTCTGCCTGCTCCGGGGTCAGGGTCTTTTTCAGTTCCTCCCAGCAGGCCTTTGCGGTAGCCAGCGAGTGGTTGCCGTCGCCCACGGCCAGCGTCAGCGGGTCGCGGCGGGTGGCATCGGGATATCTCTTGTCAAATTCCTCCTGACTGCCCAGCACGGTCAGCGCGTTTTCGATCTGCGCGATGAGGGCAGGGTCCTCCACCGCCCAACCTGCCACATGACCGCCGCCCAGCATCAGCTCGCCCTCGTACACCTTGGGCAGGCTGTCCTTGTGGGCGGCAATGGGCTCGATGAGGGTGCAGCCCGGGTCATCCGCCAGCATCATGATGTGGGGCGTTTCCAGCGCAGCGCCGGTGCGCACCTTCATGCGGGGCGGGATGCGGCTTTCCACGGTGCACTCGCTGGGACGCACAGTGCATTTTTCGCCCCGGCGGTAGCTGTAAGCCTCCAAGTCCACACGCCCCACAAGACCCTGCCGCACCCGGCCACTCTGCTCGGTGCGCTCTACATAGATAAAGCCGTCCACCGCCCGGGTGAGCACGTTTTGGGCGTAGTCCTGCATGGTGGCGTGGATCTTTTCTACCCGCGCATCGGCATCTCCGTCCTCCAGATACACCTCCGGCAGGATCAGGTTCAGGGTGCTGGGCGCACCCGCAGCGGTCGCCTCTGCCCGCTGCCAGTAGCTGCGGTCGCTGGTGAACTGGTCACAGGCAACGCAGCCCCACTGCTCCAGCGGCACCTGCTCCGAAGGCAGCAGGATGTGTGCGGGTGCAAAACAGGTAGTCGGTTTCATAGTGGTTTCCTCCCCTCTTTAAAAGCCGCTTCTCAGCGGAATGCTGCGGTATCGTGCACCACAACGTGCTGCACACCGGCATCGGCAGCAGCCTGCTCCAGCGCAGCGCGGCTGTCCGCATCCAGTGCGGCGCTGCTGGTGACCAGCAGATTCTCTATGCCAAGGGACACGCCGGTGGTGCCAAGGGCATCGGTGGCGGCGGTGCACAGTGCGTCCGGGTAGCTGACCCACAGGGTCACGCTGCCCGCAAAGCGGGTCTGCCATGCGGCGATATCGGCGGCAAGCTGGGCGGCGCGTCCCTCCCGGCTCTTGCCGCCGGAGGCGCCGAAGTCCTGCTTGCGGGTGATGATGTTGGGGAACTGCACCCCGGTAAGCACCACCTGCTCGTAGCCCATGCCCCGCACCTCCTCAATGAGGTCGCCGACATACTGCACCGCGCTTGCGGCAAAGGGGTTCATCCACGCCTTGCCGCCCTTGGCTGCACTGACGTTGTCCAGCCAGAGACTGTTTCCATCGTAGTGCACGCCCATGCTGCGGTCGGTGTACACCGACACCGGGTCAGTAAAGGCGGCAAGCTGCGCTGCCGGGATGATGCCCTCCTCCCGCAGGATGGCGGCGATGCTTGCCGCGTCCACCGGGTTCTCGGTGATGCTCTGGGCGGCATTTGCCAAGCCGGAAGCGTAGTACACCGTGCCAGCGGCGTCCTTCAGGGTGACAAGGGCGTAGTCTGCGCCCTGCTGCTTCAGCTGCCGGGCGGCGGCGCGGATGGCGGCCTCATCGGTCAAGGTGGTCACATCCAGTTCTGCCCAGCTGCCGCCGGTAATGGCCTTGCCGTCCAGCGGCTTTTTCTCCTCCGGCTCCGGCTCAGACGCTGCCTGCGAAGCAGCGGCGCTGCTTGCCGCCGCAGAGGAGGCTGCTGCCTCGGCGCGGGAAGCGCTTTCGGCCTCCAGGTCCCGATCCTTGACCACGGTATACCAAGTGTGGGTGGCCCAATCCAGCACATGGGGTGCGGCAAACCATGCGGCTGCCAGCACTGCCGCCACCAGCACCACGATGCCGATGCCGCGCTTTACGCGCGTTTCCCGGTTGTAAAAGCTGCGGTGATAATGCTTGACCTTCTGACGTTTATACTTAGCCATGGTATCCTTTCCTCCCTGTCTGCATTACAGGATGACGGAATGTCCGGTAAAGCCATAGATCGCCAGCGCCAGCACGCCGATATACACCAGCGTGATGGGCAGGCCGCGGAATGCCTTGGGGATGGCTTTGCTGCGCAGGCGGTGACGCGCCTCGGTGACCAGCAGTACCGCCAGCACATAGCCAAGGCCGCTGCCAAGGCCAAAGCCAAGGCTCTGGCCAAGGGTAAAGGTCTGGGTGCGTTCCACCAGCACCGTGCCCAGCACACCGCTGTTCAGCGCGGCCAGCGGCACGATGCGCAGCAGCTGTGCGCGGCGGGGCAGGCTGCGCAGCAGCCACAGCACCAGGTGCTCTGCCAGACACACCACCGCGATGCTGGCGATATACACCAGCGGGCGCAGCTGGGCGCGGTTATCCAGCGGGGCAATGAACCACCGCCCGGCAAAGAAAGCCACCGGCGCCACCAGCACCTGCGTGATGCACAGCATCATGCCGAACAAGGCGCTGCTGGTGCGGTCGTCCCCCACCAGCTGCACCATGCGGGACACGCCCAGTGCACGGGTAAAGACAGCGTTCTGTGCAAAAATAGCCAGCAGTGCATAGCTGAAAAACACTGCCGAGGTGCTTACAACTTCCTTCACGGTTCGCGGTCCACCTCCTTCTGGTAGTGCACGGTCATGGTATCCCGTGCTTCCTTTTTCAGAAATTCCTTACGCTTTGCGGCAGCGGCGCGCCAGATGGCGCACAGGATGCCCAGCACGATAAAGCCGCCCGCCGGCATTTTAGCCAGCGGCAGCAGCGCCCAGCGCCCCACCGGGGCGCCGAACACGGTGCCAAGGCTGAGCCACTCGCGCAGCATCCCCACCACGAGCAGCAGCAGCGCATAGCCCACGGTGATGCGCACGCCCTTGGAGACCGCCTTGTGCACCGTCTCCTGCACGCGGCCGAAGCGGTAGGTCAAAAGCGGCTCCACCACCAGCATGGGCAGGTAGATGCCAAGGTTCAAAAGACCCGTGCCGAACACGAGGTTCAAAATGGGATACGCCGCCAAGTACACCACGGCGGCGCTGGCTGCGTACAAAATAGCACGCGGCAGCAGCTTTTTTTGCAGCTGCTCCGGCGAGGGTTCTTCGTCCCGCAGAGGCACAAGGCGGCTGAGCAGGCAGGCCAGCACGCGGGAGGGCACCAGCAGCAGCGCCACCGCCGCCGCCAGCATCAGGCTGTTCTGGCCGGTGGTGGCCACGACCACCAGCGGCGCCAGACCCATGCCCTGCATGACCACCGGGTTATTCAGGAACACGCGGTCATGATGAGCAAACTTTTCGGGGTCTTGCAGGATCAGTTCCGCAGTACGCTTTTTCATTCCGCAGCCTCCTTTCGCTCGGACGGCAGACGGTGCAGCAGACGGTACAGCCGCTCCTCGGTGCGGTCAATGAGCGCGGACACGCTGTTGACCGCCAGCAGTGCAAAGCAGACGCCGGTCTCGTACACGCCGAAATAGCGGAAGCCCATGGTGGCGATGCCCGCCAGTACGCCGTACAGGATGCGCCCGAGCCGGTGATGGGCGCAGGTGTAGGGCTCGTTGAGCAGGAACACCGCGCAGAACAGCACCGCGCCGGTGTGCAGCTCGTCCCGGACGCCCTGCAGGCGGGGCAGCAGACTGCTGAAGAAGGCGCTGTCTGCCAGACCTACCTGACGCGGGAAAACGAAGGCGATGAGCCCGCAGGTGACGAGAAAGCTTACGGATGCGGCGATATGCACGTCCTTTTGGGTCCACAGCACAAGGCCGCAGGCCAGAATGACCAGCGCCGCGCCGGTGCCCATGGGGGCGGCGAACTCACCCAGCACAACGGCGAGGGGGTTCAGGTTCAGGATACCGCCGCTGCGCAGGGTATCCTCGATGGCGCTGCCCACCGGCACGGTGGAGGCGTTCCACAGCGGCAGCGGGGTGTAGGGCTGCGGGTAGCGCACCACCTGCTCCGGCCACGATACCGCCGCCACGGCGTAGCCCACGGCTGCAGGGTTGAAGGGGTAGCTGCCGTAGCCGCCAAAGACCTCCTTGCCGATGAGGACACCCGCCAGCACCGCCACCACCAGCACATAGATGTCCACGGTGGCGGGCATGAGCAGGGCGATGATCAGGCTGAAACTCTCGTTGGAGAGATCTTTATTTGTGTACACGCGATGGCGCAGCAGCGCCACCAGACGGTCGCACAGGTTGCCGGTAAGCAGAGCAACGCCGCACAGCAACAGCGGACGCGCCCCGTAGAAATAGCAGGCCATGCACAGCAGCGGCACGCACAGCCAGAAAACGTGCTTGTAGTACCGGCCGGTCTTTTGCAGCTGCCGCTCCTGCTCTTGGATCAAAGCTTCATCCATATACAGGCCTCCTTACAGGCTGGCCAGTGCGCCCACAGCCGCAGCGGGGTCGGCAGCGCCGAACACGGCACTGCCCGCCACCAGCACATCGGCACCGGCCTCTACGCACAGGGGTGCGGTGGCGGCATCCACGCCGCCGTCCACCTCCAGCAGGTAGGAAAGGCCGCGTGCTTCCCGCTCGGCCTTGAGCCAGCGCAGCTTATCCAGCGCCGAGGGCATGAATTTCTGCCCGCCGAAGCCGGGCTCCACGCTCATCACCAGCACCAGATCCAGCTGATCCAGCCACGGTGCCAGCGCCTCGGCCGGGGTGCCGGGCTTGATGGTCAGACCCACCTTGCAGCCCAGCGCACGCACGGCGTCAATGGTGGCCTGAATATCATCCTCGCACTCCAGATGGAAGTTATACAGGGTAGCACCGGCCTTGATAAAGGGCTCGGCGTATTGCAGCGGGTGGCTGATCATCAGATGCACGTCGTAAAAGGCA
This sequence comes from uncultured Faecalibacterium sp., assembly GCA_934503275.1. Lineage (GTDB taxonomy): Bacteria > Bacillota > Clostridia > Oscillospirales > Ruminococcaceae > Faecalibacterium. Next base: position 49,902 of record CAKSVD010000008.1, on the reverse strand, counting down.
TCCGGCAGCGCCTTGTGCAGGCTTTTGAGCACCGGCACGCCAAAGCTGATGTTGGGCACAAAATGCCCGTCCATCACGTCGTAGTGCAGCATCTGTGCGCCGGCATCCAGCACCATGCGGCAGTCTGCACCCAGCTTGTCAAAATCAGCAGAAAGAATAGAAGGACTTACGATGGCCATAATATTTCATTACGCTCCGTTATTTTTAGCAGTTTTTATCCCATGCGTTGCGCATTTTGCGGGCTTTTCCCGCCCGGAAAACACGCGGGCATGGTTACCTTTTAGTTTACATGAAAACGGCCAAAAAATCAAACCCGCAGCCGTTTTTTTCACTGAAAAGTCGTAAATAGCGTGAAAAGTCCATAAGGCGGGCTCGCCCTCTCCGTCACCTGCGGTGACACCTCTCCCAAAGGGAGAGGCAAGAGCACTGCCGGAAGCTTTCTCGTTATTCCTGGTGCTTTAGCAACGAACGTAACGGCGTGCGCCCTCTCCGTCACCTTCGGTGACACCTCTCCCAAAGGGAGAGGCAAGAGCACGCCCGGAAGCTTCTTCATTGCACCTAATGCTTTAGCAACGGGTTTTACGGCTTGGCTCTCCCTTTGGGAGAGCTGGCGCGGGAGCGCCTGAGAGGGCCCCAACGCCAAAGCAGCCAGACCACCCCGGGCGGGGCAGTCTGGCTGCGGGTGTTATTCTACCGGCTTCATGCTGGCGGGGTCCTCCACCGCGCCGGGCTGACCGGCGGCGTCCGGCAGGCGCTTCATGCCGCCGGGGTTGGGGGAGCAGGTGGGCAGGGTGAACACAAAGCGGCACCACTCGCCCTGCTGGCTCTCCACGCGGATCTGCCCGCCGGACAGATTGACCAGCACCTTGCAGATGTTCAGCCCAAGGCCGGAGCCGCGGGCGTGCAGGCCGCGGGAGCGGTCCTCCTTGTAGAACCGCTCAAACACATAGGGCAGCGCCTCCGGGCTGATGCCCTGCCCGGAGTTCCAGATGGAGATCTCGGCCTCGGGGCCAAGCTTTTCCACGCTGAAGCGGATGGTGCCGCCCGCCGGGGTGAACTTGATGGCGTTGTCCAGCAGGTTATAGGCCACCTGATGGATCAGGTCGGGGTCGGCATAGACCAGCACCTTTTCGTCCATGGTCAGGCCTTCCAGCTCGATCATGCCGTCGTTGATGCGCTGCTCTGCGGCCAGCGCCACGCCGGTCAGGGTCTCCCAGATATTGAACATCCGGGCGTTCACCTGATACTCTCCGCTTTCCAGCTTGGAGAGATCCAGCATATTCTGGATGAGCCGTGCAAGACGCCCGGTCTCCTCGCTGACCAGCTGCAGATAGTGGTTCTGCAGCTCGGGCGGGATGGTGCCGTCCAGAATGCCGTCCACAAAGCCCTTGATGGTGGTCATGGGGGTGCGCAGTTCGTGGGCGATGTTGCCCATAAACTGCCCGCGGGAGTTATCGTTGGACTGGATATTCTCCGCCATCTGGTTGAAGGTACGGGCAAGGTCTGCCACCTCGCCATCGCCCTCCACGCCCTCCACGCGGACGGAGAGGTCGCCGCCGCCAAAGCGCTGGGCGGCATCGGTGACCTTTTGCAGCGGGTCGGTAAGCTGACGCATCAACAGGCGGGTCAGCACGCTGGCGCACAGCAGCATCACGCAGGCAGACAGGAGGAAGTTGGACCAGAACTGCTGCTTGAAGTCGGTGAACTGCGCACCGGAGGAGCACAAAAACAGCCAGCCGCTGAACAGGCTCTGGTCATCGATGGTCTGCACCACCGCGATATAGCTTTTTTCGGTCAGTGCGCCGCCCAGATCGCTGAAAGCGTGGTAGTGCTGGGCGTCCGGGTCTGCCACTGCGTTGGCGCGCCGGCAGATATCCAGCGGCACGGTGCCGGTGGTAAGCTTGTCCGGGTGGGAGGCGATGAGCACATTGCCCTGCCGGTCTGTAAAGAACAGATAGGCCTCGGCGCTCTCGCCGATGATCTCCAGCTTGGTGTTCAGCGCGTCCAGCTCTGCACCCTGCGGCATGGTGTCGCTGTTTACCAGATACTCTGCAGTGCGCTTGGCAACATTTACCACCTGATCCAGCGTTTCGTAGCGATCCTTCGCAAAATAATTCTTGAACAGCACCCACTCCGAGCAGCCCATCAGCACGATGCCCAGCACCATCAGGGTGGACACCATGGAGAAAAAGGCCGTGGAGATACTTTTACGCATTACTGACGCACCTCGAACTTATAGCCCACGCCCCAGACGGTTTTCAGTTCCCACTTATCGGAGGCACCGGCCAGCTTTTCGCGCAGGCGCTTGACGTGGACATCAATGGTGCGGCTGTCGCCGTAGTACTCAAAGCCCCACACCTCGTCCAGCAGCTGGTCGCGGGTGTACACGCGGTTAGGGTGGGAGGCCAGACAGTTGAGCAGCTCCAGCTCCTTGGGGGGAGCCTCCACCACCTTGCCCTTGACCCGCAGTTCGTAGCTGTTCATATCCAGCCGCAGGTTATCGAACTCGATGACGCCCTCGGTGCTCTCGGCGGCAGCGGAGGCAGTCTGGCAGCGGCGCAGCACCGCCTTGATGCGTGCCACCACCTCTTTTGCGTCAAAGGGTTTGACCATGTAATCGTCTGCGCCCAGCTCCAAGCCCAGCACCTTGTCAAAGGTCTCGCCCTTGGCGGTAAGCATCATCACGGGGGTGTTGCCCGCCTTGCGGATGCGGCGGCAGACCTCAAGGCCGTCCATGCGGGGCATCATCACGTCCAGCAGCACCATGTCCGGCTTGACCGCGTTGAACTTTTCCAGGCCTTCTTCGCCATCGTTTGCCACGGTGACCTGATAGCCCTCCTTGGTCAGGTACAGGCGCAGCAGCTCGCAGATATTGGCGTCATCGTCCACCACAAGGATCTTTTCGTTTGCCATAAGGTTTCCTCCCCTTTTATGCAGGTTTTTGCTGTATCTTCAGCCCTTCCGGGCGGTGTGACAGGCTCTTTCTTTTCTATTATACGGGACAGTTATGACAAAATAAAGAAGGAAGTGTAGTTTTTTTCACATTTCTGCCCGCACGGCGGCAAAAAGCCCCTTGGCGCTGCCGCGCCAAGGGGCTTTTGTTACGGTTCTTCTGCCGGGTCGGGGTCTACACGCCAAAGGCGTCGTCCAGCTCCTCCGGCTGGGGGTCGGGGTCTATGCCAAAGGCATCGTCCAGCGCCTTCGGCTGGTCAGCGGGGTCAACGCCAAAGGCATCGTCCAGCGCCTTCGGCTGGTCAGCGGGGTCAACGCCAAAGGCATCATCCAGTCCCTCCGGCTGGGCGGCGGGGTCTGCGCCAAAGGCATCGTCAAACCCATCGTCTACCCGCTCCGGCGGGGTAGCGGGGTGAGCCGGGACAGAGGGTTCGCTGTCTACCACAGCCTTTAGATGTTCGGGCTTTTTCCACTGGGCGTAAAGGTCTACCGTATCGCCCACTGCCCAGTCGGTTCTGGGCACGCCGTTTACCCTGTACAGTGTGCCTGTGCCGTCCGGTTCTGTGTTCCAGCCCACAAAAACGTAGCCATCGCGCTTAAACATACAGTTGCGCAGCACAACATCCTCGCCGGACTTGTAGGTCACGGTCTTTACCGTTTCCTCAAGGGGATCGAGTACGTCCTCCGTCAGGGGGTCTGGCTCAAAACCAAAGTCATCGTCCATATCCTCCAGCAGGGGGTTGGGGTCAAGGTCAAGCGCAAGCGCCTCATTCGGATCAAAGTTTGCGTGGTAGCGCAGGGTCAGGACCTTCTTCTTCGCCGGGGCATGGCTCGGGCTGGTGGTGGAGCTCCAAACGGCGTAAAGGACTTTGTTGTTCTCGTTCGGCCAAGTTGTGACCATATCACTCACCATGGTTTGTCCCGGAAGAACAACTCCGCCTTCGCTGCCCAGCTTGAAAATCTTGTCACCTCTGCCGGGGTTTCTCTCCGTGCTCCAGCCAACAAAGTTTACACCTGCTGTCGTGTGAGTAAGCATCACCTGCGGGAAACGTATGCTATCATCATAGTTCAAAACCAGTTCCGTTTTGCCGTTAGGATCAGTACCGCCGTTGTAATCAAAGGTCACCGTGTCCTTCTTAAACATCACATAAATGGTATCGCCATCGTAGGTATTGATACCGTCTTTAAAATAGCTGATACCGGTGTTCTTGCCGGTCAGTTCTTCACTGTAAGAGGGGCCAGACTTATCCACCGGATAATGGTTTTGTATCACCCGGAAGCCTACAAACCGATACCTGTCGTTTGCTTTAACATTGTAGATACGATACGAGCTGCCGTAGTTGCGCATCGACTGGTAAGAGGAGACTCTTCCTCCCGGTGTCTGAAGCACATCGCAGGAATCCAAATCAAATATGCCGTATTTTTCTGCTTCTGTTGCGTCAGGAGCCGGGGTATAAGTGCCATCGTTGTTCTGCAGCGCAGGGATAACGTTCAGCAGATAGCGCTTGCGCTTGATTTTGATAATCACCTCACGGTTCGCGGGCAATTCGGTAATCGTATACGCGTCTTTGAGCTGCCAGACATCCTCCGACCGGGCATAAGGGGCAATCTCTCTGGTTTTTTCGGTTATCTTGGTTTGGAGCTTATCCCACACTGTCTTATTCTCGGTTTCGCTCAGCGTCAAGGACGTATTGTCGTAGGTGTAAGCCGTGCCAAGTGTTACGGGATAGTCAAAGAGGTCGTTGTGCTGCTTATTTTCGGGGAACGACTGGTTCACTTCATCCCAGTCTGTCCAGCCTTCGGCACCGCCAAATTGCACCTTTACCGTGTAAGGTGTCTCCCAAATGGCGTAAAGCTCACGTTTTTGGTTGTCGCCAGTCGGTCTTGTGCCCATTTCGGCGGTGGTGTAGGTTTCCCAATGGACATCACTAACGTTCTGGTTCGGTTTATAAAGCTCACCTGTTGTGGGATAATCAGCACTGGTGCTCCACCCGGCAAACGTCTTGCCGGCGGGCGCGTGAATATCCAACTCAGCCGGGGTTTTCAGCTTGCCGTTTTCGTCATACGGCACGTTCGTGCGCGGCGGGTTGTCCTCATTGACATCTTCCCTACCGCCCGTGCCTTCGTTAGCAAAGTAGGTAATGCCCTTTTTATAGCAAGGGATGTAGCAATAGCGGACATTATTGTACAAATCCTTGCCGGTCGGCTCTCCGGTCAGCGTATCCTCGTACACATAGTAGGTGGTGGTGTAGCCTGCCGTGCCGGTCTCTTCTGCTCCGGGCTTGGTTACAGTATCCTGTTTATTTGCAATGATCCTGACACCAGTGCCCGACATTTCATAGACATAGCTGTCTTTGACATGGTGCAAGCCCAGCTTAAAGTGGATGCCATAGGGGAACTGCCCCCAATAATCATCGCCGTCAGACTGCCAGAACCACGGCGTCCAGTCGTTTCCGTCCACGGACACCTGCATATTCACACAACCGCTGATGCTTCCGCCTTGGTTGCCGTTGCTCTCTTCATTACTACCACCAGCGTAATCCGTAGCGCCGTTCACATCCAGCCAGTACCACTTGCGCACAAGGTTCAGGTTGATGGTCTGGGCTTTAACGTTTTCATCAAAATCCGCTTTCGGGGTCAGGGTGCGCGACAAATCCTCCCAGCAGCGGGTATCTTCCTCCCCATCTGTTCCGGCAGGTCGGGGTCGCATCCATGTCTCATGAGTAGTAGCATTTGCCAAAGGCATTCCCCACGCATTTGCACAGCCGTACTCCAGAACATAGGTTTCCTTGGGCACAGAAGCCGGGTCTGTCACGTCTCCGTTTGCATCAACCACATTCGCGGCTTGAACGTGCGCTCCGCTGTTTGTAAGCTCCAGCTTCTGCTCATATACATTGATGGTATAGGTAACGCAATGCTTTACTAAACCAAAAGTAAAGGTAAGCGTATCGGAGTAAGTGCCGCTCATAGTGGCTTGGCTGGGGGTCGGCACATTGACAGAAAGCTCTGCGGTAATATCCTCATACCAAGCAAGCGCATCCGCACCCGAAGTACCCGCACTCGGCTGTCCTACCGCAAAAATAAGCTGAGGTTTTGAGGGAGTATCTGTATTGTACTGCCAAAAATAGGTGTTATCAATTTCGCCGTCTCCATTCAGCGTATAATCCACCTTCGGCATATCCGCACCCGTTGCACCGTCATACGCCAGTTTCCAGCTATTTTTCGATGCAACGCCGATATTCAGCGTACGGTACTGCTTCAGCCGTGCGTTGACCGTCAGCGTTTTCTCATTCTTCTCGCTATCCACCGTCACAGTGGTAGGGATAGTGACCTGATAGCCCTCGGTCGCAAGCTTATCGATAGTGTTCGTGCCCGGTTCGGCGGTAACGTTTGGCTCGTAGTCCAGCATTTCCTGCTCCGGCAGGGCGGCGGGCACATCGGCAAATTCCGGCGCCTGGGCGGCAAAGGCCGTTCCACCCACTGCAAGGCACAAGGCCAGCGCAAACGCAAGGCCCAGCAGTTTTTTTGCACAATGTTTCATGGTGTATCCTCCTTGTGTGGGTGGCTGTTTTTTGCCGCAAAAATCAAAAAAGGGGAGAGGGAACATCTCCCGTCTCCCCTTTGGGCTCAGGTATTATTCAGGTTTGGGTGCGTGGGGTTAGTTTTTGGTTGCCTGTGCTGTAAAGACGGCGTAACCAATGTACTCGCCAGCCTTTTCAGCAGCGTTAGTGTCAGTTGTGTGCGTTTTCAGCGTAAAGGTCAAGTCTGCTTCTGCTTGGTTCTTTCCAGCCGCAAGCGACAAAACCTCGTCGCCGTTTGCCAACGTATGCGCGCCAGCCTTATCGACAGTGTAAGGCAGTTCCGCGCCCTCCACAGTCTTAACCTTAAAGCCACCAGTGGTGTTCATATCGTACTGACCGCCATTACCAGCGATCGCGATCCTCAGAGTGTAGTCATTTTTAAGCTTACAGTTCTTAATAGTAACTTTGCCAGAAGAAGTCTGATCAGCGTCGGTAACACCATGGTTTGGGGTAAAGGTGATATCAGCAGGAATGCTCCATGTGTAGCCTTCCGTAACAGTGTACGTCAACTTCGTGCAAGCCTTCTTTCCATTGGCAGGGTTAGCAATGTTTTCGCCGGTAAGTTCGTCCTGAACACCCTGTCCGTTCTGAACGGGAGGATTACCAGCCGCAAACACCGGGGTCGCGCAGACGGACACCGCCAGAGAGGCTGCGAGGAGCAGGGCTGCTGCTTTCTTCGTCAATTTCATAATCCTTATTTGGCAATGGGGCCCGCAGCTGACGGTCAGCCTTGGATTTGCCTACTCCTTTCACACCTTATGATAGTTTATCCCCAATTCAGTTTTTTTATCGTCAACACTGCCGGTTTTGCCCAACACAGAGGGCTCAGCCTACGGTCAGTGTCAGCTTTACAACGCCGCTGTTGGTCTTGGTGGTGCGGTCCGAAAGATAGGGCTGGCACACCACATAGGCCGGGTACTCGCCGGGGGTAAGGGCGCGGGTCATCTCCATCTTTTGCACATACAACCCGGGCGCTACAAGGCCGGACTGGAACAGCAGCTCGTCGCCGTCCTCTAAGTACAGCCCAAAGGTCATGTAGTAGCACTCCTCCTTGCCGGTCAGGGTAAGGGTGTACTGCTTGCCGTCATCGGCCTGCACGGTCAGGGTCTTTTCGTCCTTATAGCCCTTAATGGCCTCGATGGTGTACACCCCATCGTCGGTCTTTTGGATGTCAAAATAGGCGGGGTCGGCGTCCAGCACCTTGGTAACCTCGGCCTGAATGCCCGCCAAGCGCAGGTAATGGCTCAGTTCTACGGCCTGGCCGCTGTCCACCACCAGCTTTTCCAGCTGGGTGCCGTCAAGGCTTACCCAGTCCTCGTACCAAAGGTTCTCGGCGGGGTTATGGAACTCGAACCCCTGCGTGATCTTTTTGGTCTTTGCGGGGATGGTAAAGCCGCCCCAGCCCGGCAGGGTGACGTTTTTGCTGCGGTCGATGGGGGTCTCGGGCTTTACGTACTGCGCCTGATAGTTCTCCATGGGCAGCGGGGCTTCGGACGCGCCGTTGGCCGTGGCAGCGGACTTGCCGCCGGACACTGCGATGTAGCCGCCCAGCGCTACCACCAGTACCGCCAGCACCCCGATGACCACTTTGCTTATGTTTTTGTTCTCCATGGGCTCCACGCTCCCTTCCGTTGGAACAATAAAAAAAGCCGCCCAACCTTGTGGGCAGCTTTGATGATACGAGCAAAATCCACCATGCCCTTGAAAAAGAACACATCTGTGGTTTTGGACGTTCCCGGTATGCAGAGCATTTCTGCAAAAAACCGGGAGCAACCGGCTGGCATCATCCGGGAAATACCCCGAACCTTAGCCCCTATGGCTTTGCGTCCTTGCCTTTCGACAAGTTTGCCAAAAAATTGCCCAGTATTTTTAAAATTCGATAGGTTCGTTTTGACGAAAATAGTGTAGCATACCTCCCCCCGGATGTCAACGGGTTTTTGTCGGAATTTTGTTTATATTTTATGTTGTATTTTTTAGCACTATGGCCGAAAACCTTTCCATTTTGGCAACCCTCTCAAGGGGGAGCTGGCACGGCGTAAGCCGTGACTGAGAGGGTTATTTCCGCAAAAATCAAAAAAGGGGAGAGGGAACATCTCCCGTCTCCCCTTTGGGCTTCAGGTATTATTCAGGTTTGGGTGCGGGGTTAGTTTTTGGTTGCCTGTGTTACAAAGATGGCATAACCAATGTACTCGCCAGCCTTTTCAGCAGCGTTAGGGTCAGTTGTCTGCGTTTCCAGCGTAAAGGTCAGGTCTACTTCTGTCCTGTCATTTCCAGCCGCAAGCGACAAAATATCATCCTTCGAGGCCACAGGAGTCAAGTTAGGAGCAGTGCCCTTCTGAACAGTATAGTTCAGTGTCGCGCCCTCCTCAGTCTTAACCATAAAACCAAGGGGGTCAGTATTGTCCTGACCGCCATTACCAGCCATCTGGATTTTCAGAGTGTAGCCATTTTTAAGCTTACAGTCCTTAACAATAACTTTGCCATGCCCAACCTTATTCGCGTTGACAGTACCATTGTCTTTACCAAAGTTGATATCAGCAGGAATGCTCCATGTGTAGCCTTCCGTAACATTGTACTTCAGCTGCGTGCAAGCATGCTTTTGCGTGGTAACTGTAGGAACATCTTCACCGATGTTAGAATCCTGAACAGTCTGTCCGTTATTATAGGGACGATTACCAGCCGCAAACACCGGGGTCGCGCAGACGGACACCGCCAGAGACGCTGCGAGGAGCAGGGCGGCTGCTTTCTTCGTCAATTTCATAATCCTTATTTGGCAATGGGGCCCGCGGCTGACGGTCAGCTTTGGATTTGCCTACTCCTTTCACACCTTATGGTTTGTTGATCCCCAATTCAGTTTTTTTATCGTCAACACTGCCGGTTTTGCCCAACACAGAGGGCTCAGCCTACGGTCAGTGTCAGCTTTACAATGCCGCTGTTGGTCTTGGTGGTGCGGTCCGAACAATAGGGCTGCGCGGCTTCGGACGCGCCGTTGGCCGTGGCAGCGGACTTGCCGCCGGACACTGCGATGTAGCCGCCCAGCGCCAGCACCCCGATGACCGCTTTGCTTATGTTTTTGTTCTCCATGGGCTCCACGCTCTCTTCCGTTGGAACAATAAAAAAAGCCGCCCAACCTTGTGGGCAGCTTTGATGATACGAGCAAAATCCACCATGCCCTTGAAAAAGAACACATCTGTGGTTTTGGACGTTCCCGGTATGCAGAGCATTTCTGCAAAAAACCGGGAGCAACCGGCTGGCATCATCCGGGAAATGCCCCGAACCTTAGCCCCTATGGCTTTGCGTCCTTGTCTTTCGACAAGTTTGCCAAAAAATTGCCCAGTATTTTTAAAAATCGATAGATTCGTTTTGATGAAAATAGTGTAGCATACCTCCCCCCGGGTGTCAACGGGTTTTTGTCGGAGTTTTGTTTATATTTTATGTTGTATTTTTTAGCACTATGGCCGAAAACCTTTCCATTTTGGCAACCCTCTCCGTCATCGCTGCGCGATGCCACCTCCCCCGAGGGGGGAGGTTTTGCTCTACTTATCGGCAGATGCCAAAAAGCTCCCCCTGAGAGGAAAGACTTCCCCCGCGCCGGGGGAAGATGTCGCGCAGCGACAAAAGGGGGAATCTGGCTGCGACCAGCGGGAGCAGACTGAGAGGGTTCTCTCGGGCTTGCATAAATAACGCCTGCATGATACAATAAAGTGTGGTGCGCGGCTTGTTTTTTGCAAAACCCTCCGCGCACCGGCTAAGCAAAAAAACACACTGTAACACACAGCTGTTTATCATCCATTTTATAAAAGGAGAAATCACTACTATGAAGCTTGGTATCGTCGGCCTGCCCAACGTGGGCAAGTCCACTCTGTTCAACGCCATCACCTCCACCAAAAATGCGGAGGCTGCAAACTATCCCTTCTGCACCATCGAGCCGAACTCCGGCATCGTGGCAGTGCCGGACAAGCGGCTGGACAAGCTGGCCGAGATCTGGCAGACCAGCAAAAAGACCCCCGCCATCGTGGAGTTTGTGGACATTGCAGGTCTGGTAAAGGGTGCAAGTCAGGGCGCCGGCCTTGGCAACAAGTTCCTTGGCCATATCCGCGAGTGCGACGCCATTGTGCACGTTGTGCGCTGCTTTGACGATGACAACATCATCCATGTGGTGGAGGACGTGACCAAGGCCGAGGCGGTGGACCCCATTGCCGACATTGACGCCATCGACTACGAGCTGATCCTCTCCGACCTTGAGGTGGTGCAGAACCGCGCAGGCCGCATGGCAAAGGCTGCCAAGAGCGGCAACAACAAGGGCGCTGCCGCCGAGGCCGCATGGCTGCAAAAGCTGGCCGACCATCTGAGCACCGGCAAGCCCGCCCGCAGCTTTGATTTTGACCCCGACGACACCGAGCAGCAGACCGTGCTGCACGAGATGGGTCTGCTGAGCGCAAAGCCGGTGCTGTACGCCTGCAATGTGGGCGAGGATGACCTGATGGAGGGCATCGAGAACAACAAGTACGTCCCGCTGGTGGCTGCCCGCGCCAAGGAGGAGGACGCCCGCTATATTCCCATCTGCGCCAAGACCGAGGAGGATATCGCGGATTACAGCCCCGAGGAAAAGAAGGCGTTCCTGGCCGAGATGGGCATTGAAGCCAGCGGTCTGGACAACCTGATCACCGCCAGCTACGACCTGCTGGGGCTGATCTCCTTTTTGACCGACGGCAAGAAGGAGTGCCGCGCATGGACCATCCGCAAGGGCACCAAGGCTCCGCAGGCTGCCGGTAAGATCCACAGCGACTTCGAGCGCGGCTTCATCCGCGCCAGCGTCATCGGCTACGACGATCTGGAGGCCAACAACTTCGACTACGCCGCCGTCAAGGCCAAGGGCCTGCAGCGCACCGAGGGCAAGGAGTACGTTGTGCACGATGGCGACGTCATCGAGTTCCTGTTTAATGTTTAAAGGAGTCCACCATGATCTTTGGTATTATGGGCGCTATGCCCGATGAAGTAGACCAGCTGTGTGCAAGGCTGGAAAATGTCACCGTTGAGCCCTACGGCGGCGTAGAGTACCACAAGGGTACGCTGGCCGGCAAGCAGGTGGTGGTGTGCTGCGCCGGTATGGGCAAGGCCAACGCCGCCGCTACCACGCAGGTGCTCATTACCAAGTTCGGCGCGGAGAAGATCATCTTCTCCGGCATTGCGGGCAACATGACCAGCAAGATCGGCATCGGCGATGTGGTCATCGGCAAAACGGTGCTATACCATGATGCCCAGCTGGATATGATCTGCCAGAACCCGCCGTTCCTGAAAGAGTACACCGGCGACCCGGAGCTGATCGCCGCCGCCGAGGCCGCCTGCGCCGAAGCCGGGGTAAAAGCGCTGGTGGGCAAGATCGCCACCGGGGATCTGTTCGTGGGCGACAGCGAGACCAAAGCCGCCATTGAGGCCAAGTGCGCCCCGGACTGCGTGGAGATGGAGGGCGCTGCGGTAAGCCAGATCGCCGCCAAGAACGGCGTGCCCTGCGTCATCCTGCGCGCCATGAGCGACAACGCCGACGAGGACGGCCACGAGGTGCTGGTGGTGAAGAAGTTCTCCATCAGCGAGTATGTCGCCACCGCCACCAAGATCGTGGCAGCAATGGTGGAAAAGCTGTAAATTCCCCCAAACAACAACAGCCAGACCGGCAGTGCCGGTCTGGCTGTTTTGCGTTTATCGTCAGTTTCTGGTCAGGTCTTTGGTATACAGGGCGCGGGTGGCGTTGAGCACGGCAATGACCATCACGCCCACATCCGCAAAGATGGCGGCCCACATTCCGGCAATGCCCAGTGCGCCCAGCAGCAGGCACAGCGCCTTGATGCCCAGCGCAAACACGATGTTCTGGTGCACGATGCGCAGGGTGCGGCGGGCGATGCGCATGGCCAGCGCGATTTTGGCCGGGTCATCGTCCATCAGCACCACGTCTGCGGCCTCGATGGCGGCGTCCGAGCCCAGTGCACCCATGGCGATGCCCACGTCTGCGCGGGAAAGCACCGGCGCATCGTTGATGCCGTCACCCACAAAGGCAAGGTTCTCTTTGGGCTGCTTTTCGGCAAGCAGCTTTTCGATCCGGTCTACCTTATCCCCGGGCAAAAGACCGGCGTGGTACTCGTCCAGACCCAGCTGCTGCGCTACCGCCTGTGCCACCGGCTGTGCATCGCCGGTCAGCATGACCGTCTTGCGCACGCCGGAAGCCTTCAAAGCGCGGATGGCATCGGCGCTGTGGGGCTTTACCACGTCCGAAATCAGCAGATAGCCCGCGTAGCTGCCCTCCACGGCAACGTGCACGATGGTGCCCACGCCCTCCACGGCGGGGACGGTAATGCCCAGCTTTTCCATCAGGCGGGCGTTGCCGGCGGCAACGCTCTTGCCGTCCACCTTCGCGGTCACGCCATGACCGCCCAGCTCCTGCACGTCCGTGACCCGGGCAGCGTCGATGGGCTTGCCGTAGGCGGCTTTGATGCTCAGGGAGATGGGGTGCTTGGACCAGCTTTCCGCCAGCGCAGCGGCTTCCACCAGTGCGGCTTCGGTCACGCCCTCGGCGGGGTGGATACCGGTGACCTTAAAGGTGCCCTGCGTCAGGGTGCCGGTCTTATCAAACACCACAACGCCGGTGTTGGCAAGTTCTTCCAGATAGGTAGAGCCCTTGATGAGGATGCCGCAGGAGGAAGCGCCGCCGATGCCGCCGAAGAAGCTCAGCGGAATGGAGATGACCAGCGCGCAGGGGCAGCTGATAACGAGGAAGGTCAAAGCGCGGTAGACCCAATCGCCAAAGCGGGCGGGCTGTCCCATGAGCAGCAGCACCACCGGCGGCAGAAGCGCCAGCGCCAGTGCGCCGTAGCAGACGGCGGGGGTGTACACCCGGGCAAAGCGGGTGATAAAGTTTTCCGCCCGGGCTTTTTTCATGCTGGAATTTTCCACAAGATCCAGAATTTTAGAGACGGTGGATTCGCCAAATTCCTTGGTGGTGCGCACCTTGAGCAGGCCGGTCATGTTCACGCAGCCGCTGATGACCTCGTCCCCGGCGTTCACATCCCGGGGCAGGCTTTCGCCGGTCAGGGCGGCGGTGTTCAGGGCAGAAGCGCCCTCCACGATGACGCCGTCAATGGGCACCCGCTCGCCGGGCTGCACCACGATCACCGTGCCCACCTCGACCTCGTCCGGGTCCACCTGCTCCAGCTTGCCGTCCTCGCCCTCGATGTTGGCGTAGTCCGGGCGGATATCCATCAGGCTGGCAATGCTCTGGCGGCTCTTGCCCACAGCCACGCTCTGGAACAGTTCGCCGATCTGGTAAAAGATGATAACGGCGCAGCCCTCTACATAGTCGCCCAGCGCAAACGCACCCACGGTGGCTACCGCCATCAGGAAGCATTCGTCAAAGGGCTGACGGTTCTTGATGCCCTTCAGCGCCTTGCGCAGCACGTCCCAGCCCACCACAAGGTAGGGGATGCAGTAGAGCGCCAGTTCTACCGGCATGGGCAAGGCAGGCAAAAGCTTGAGCACGATCACCAGCGCCACGGCGATCAGAATGCGCTCAAGGGTCTTTTTTTGTTTCTTGTTCATAAGCAACGCTCCTTATTTTGCGGTGCAGTGGGTGAAAAATGGGTGGTTTTCCACAGGTTTTTCGGCAAAAAAATGGTTATTCCACAGTTTTACCCGTGTTTTCCACACAGTTTTCCGGCAAAAAAGCGCTTTTTCACGCTTCTTTTTCGGTTTTTCCGCAAAGGCTGTTGAAAACCCGGTGGAAATTGTTGAAAAGTGGCGGATTTTTCCACAGCAAAACTCCCCCAGTCAGCACCGACCGGGAGAGCTTTGCCGTACATCAGATATCAAAGATCTCGCAGTCGTCCTCTACCTTTTTGCAGGCAGACAGCACGTTCTCCATGGTGGCGTGGGGGTCGGCACCCTCAGCAAACTCCACCTTCATCTTCTGGGTCATAAAGCTGACGGTCGCCTTTTCCACACCGGAAACGGTGTTGGCGGCATCCTCCATCTTCTGGGCGCAGTTGGCGCAGTCCACTTCGATCTTGTAGGTCTTTTTCATAATAGTACCAGCCTTTCTTTTCTGCGGGCGGTGTGCCCGGTCATTCTTCGATATGCTCCATCCCCATGGAGAGGATGCTGCGCACATGGTCATCATCCAGTGCGTAGAAAACAGTTTTGCCCTCCCGCCGGAAGCGCACAAGCTTGGAGTCCTTGAGCACTCGCAGCTGGTGGCTGACGGCAGACTGGCTCAGCTGCACGGCGTCCGCGATATCCTGCACGCAAAGTTCGCTGTCATGTAAGGCGTACAGGATCTTGATGCGGGTGGAATCGCCGAACACGCGGAACAGGTCCGCCAGTTCGTATAGCACCTCATCGTCCGGCATCTCCACCGGCTGGGTTTCCTTTTCCGGTGCGGTCTGTTCTAACCCGGTCATGCTGCCCTCCCCTTTCGTTTCGACATATGAGCATCTGTTCATGTGTTCATGATAACACGCAGACACCCCCCTGTCAAGCAAAATCCGCAAAGTTTTTTACAATGCCGTAAAATTGCTGAAAATCGCCGTAAAACGCAAAAAAGATGCAATTTTAATTTGCAAATGAGGTGCGGGTTTGGCAGGCAAAATGATTTGGCACTCTCCGCGCTCCGCGGGGGAGTTTTCTGCTTGCCGCAAGCTCGCAGGGACGCTCCGCTGGGCCAGAGGCAGGGAGGGGTGTTCCGACTCCCCCCTCCCTACCTCTGGACTCCACCCACCCCGCAACGGGCCAAGGGCTGCTCGCCCTTGACAATCCTAAAGCAGAAGTCGAAGCACAAAAAAGCTAGCGCTGCGCCAGTCGGCGCTATCGCTTTAACGCTTTTTTCGCTTCTCCATTTATAGCCCCTCAGTCGCTGCGCGACAGCTCCCCCAAGGGGGAGCGGCTGTGCCCGCAAAGATTACGGTTTAACCAGAAGCTTTGCCGTTGCTAAAGCCTTCCCCCGGTCGGGGGAAGGTGGCGCGTAGCGCCGGATGAGGGCGCAGATCAGCAGCACTTTCCCGCAGCGCCGTGCTTTCGCAGAAAGCGGCGCTGCAAATGCTGTTTCCCGTTACGACCCCACCTGTGAAAATGCGTTTGGAGCGCTCCGCAGAGCGCGACAAACGCGAAATAAAAATAATCTTTCCGCTGAATATGGCCAGAGCGCAGCGGAGCACATTCTAAATCGTCCGCCCTCTGTAAGAGACGCTGAAAAATTATGCAAAAAATAGTGCATTCCGGCGCGTTTTGTGATATCTTATAAAGGTGTGTAACCACAAATAACATAACTGCGTCCAAAGGACGCATAAGGAGGAACTTGTATATGAAGTTGGAAGCCGGTATCTGCGGCGAGCAGAGCGTGCGCGTGAGCGCGGAGAATACTGCAAAGACCATGGGCAGCGGCACGCTGGACGTGTTTGCTACCCCTGCACTGGTGGCACTGGCCGAAAAGACCTGCTGGCAGAGCGTTGCCCCCGCGCTGGAGGCAGGCAGCGGCACCGTGGGCACCAAGCTGGAACTGGAGCACACCGCACCCACCCCTGTGGGCATGACCGTGACCTGCCGCAGCGAACTGGTGGCCGTAGAGGGCCGCAAGCTGACCTTTAAGGTGACGCTTGCGGACGAGAAGGGCCCTGTGGGCGGCGGCACCCACGAGCGCTTTGTCATCTTTGAGGAAAAATTTGCCGCTAAGGCAGAAGCCAAAAAGGGCTAAGGTGTGTCTGAAAACAAAGAAAATGACGAATATTTCGCAAACACAAGCGGGATTTAAGGCAAATAGCCGCAGGAATCCTTTGTGGATTTCAAGGCTGTTTAACGCAAAATCCAGCTGTGTTTGTAGAAATAGACTAAATTTTCGACTTTTCAGATACACCCAAGGAGTCGCTTTTATCTGTTTCGTCCAGCCGCAGCGGCGGCGGGTCTGCGGCCAGAAGCTGCTGCTCGGCGCGGGTCTGCGCGTCCTGCAAAAGCTGCACGGCCTGCACGCTGGCGCGGAACAGTTCAAAGTACATGGCCTTGTAATCCGGCACGGTGCACACCCCCTTTGCATTTCTGTGGGTAGTCTGCCCCGCAGCCTGCGCCCCGATACGCCGGACAAACCCCGCAGACAATGACTGATACCTGATATGAGGAGCTTATGAAAAACAAAAATCTTTCTTGGGCGGGGGCGCTGTTCGTCTTTGCCCTGCTGCTGTGGTGCACGGCGGTGACCCCAGGCAAGGTGGCCGACCCCGCCACCTACACCTGTGCGGTGTACAGCACCTTCTTTTCCCTGCTGCCGCCGGTCATTGCCATCGTGCTGGCACTGAACACCAAGGAGGTGTACACCTCGCTGCTGGTGGGCATTGCCTCCGGTGCGCTGCTATATGCCAACGGCAACCTTGAGCTGGCGCTGAACACCCTGTTCTTCAACGAGGACGGCGGCATGATCACCAAGCTGTCAGACTCCGGCAACGTGGGCATTCTGGCCTTTCTGGTGATGCTGGGCATTCTGGTGGCGCTGATGAACAAGGCGGGCGGCTCGGCAGCCTTTGGCCGCTGGGCGTCCACCCACATCCACAGCCGCGCGGGCGCACAGTTCGCCACCCTGCTGCTGGGCGTGATGATCTTTGTGGATGACTACTTCAACTGCCTGACCGTGGGCTCAGTGATGCGCCCGGTGACCGACCGGCAGAAGGTGTCCCGCGCAAAGCTGGCCTACCTGATCGATTCCACCGCCGCGCCCATCTGCATCATTGCGCCGGTGTCCAGCTGGGCGGCTGCCGTTACCTCCAGCGTGCCGGAAGGCTCCGGCATCAACGGCTTTACCATGTTCCTGCGCACCATTCCTTATAACTATTACGCTGTCCTGACCGTGGTGATGAGCCTGTTCCTCATCTTTACCGGGGCAGAGTTCGGCCCCATGAAGCTGAACGAGGACAACGCCAAAAACGGCGACCTGTTCACCACCACCGACCGTCCCTACGGTGACGATGTGGACGATGGCTCGGACACGAACGGCCACGTCATCGACCTGCTTGCGCCGGTGCTGGTGCTGATCGCAGCCTGCATCTTCGGCATGGTGTACACCGGCGGCTTCTTTGAGGGCGTGGACTTCATCACCGCCTTTGCGGACTGCAACGCATCGGCGGGTCTGGTGCTGGGCAGCAGCATTGCCCTGCTGTTCACCTTTGTATTTTACCGGGTGCGCAGCGTGATGACCTTTCAGGACTTTGCCGCCTGCATCCCCGAGGGCTTCAAGGCTATGGTCAGCCCCATGCTGATCTTGTCCCTTGCGTGGACGCTGTCCGGTATGACCGGTCTGCTGGGCGCAAAGTATTATGTGGCAAATCTGCTGGGCAATTCTGCGGTGGCGCTGCAGTATCTGCTGCCGTTCATCATCTTCCTTGTGGCGGTGTTCCTCGCCTTTGCCACCGGCACCTCCTGGGGCACCTTCTCCATCCTGATCCCCATCGTCTGCCACGCCTTCCCGAACGGCGAGATGCTGGTGGTGTCTATTGCCGCCTGCCTGTCCGGCGCGGTGTGCGGCGACCACTGCTCCCCCATCTCGGATACCACCATCATGGCCTCGGCGGGCGCACATTGCAGCCATGTGAACCACGTTTCCACCCAGCTGCCCTACGCCATTACGGCAGCAGCCTGCTCGGCAGTGTGCTACATCATCACCGGCCTTGCACAGGCGGTGCTGGGCAGCCGCGCAAGCCTTGTCACCTCGCTGGTGCTGCTGGTAGTGGCCATCGTGCTGGAACTGGCGGTGCTCAGCGTCATCCGCGCCCGCACCCGGACAAAAACTTCCGGGGAAACTACGTAATATGGAAATCAGGCGTTCCCCCCGACCGGGGGAACGCCCCTGCTCCGGGTCAAGCCGCAAGAATTTATTTCTGCGGCTGTGTAAAAATTCCGCTATGCAGCGGGGCATTTTCGTGGTATACTGAACGTATAGTAAAAAAGTTGAGCCATTGGAGGCGCATGACCCATGCTGGAAAAAGCTTTTCAGGACGTCTACACCAAATTCAAGCTGCATTTTTATCAGAACGTGTTCCAGCGCTTTGCCACCCGTGAGGCTACCCTGACCACGGTGGAGTCCTTCTGCATGGAGGGCATCATGGCCATGGGCGAGCCCACCATTGCGGAGTTTTCCCGCATGATGCAGATCTCCACCCCCAATGCGGCGTACAAGATCGGCAGTCTGGTGAAAAAGGGCTATGTGGAAAAGATCCAGTCCACCACCGACCGGCGGGAGTACCACCTGCGCCCCACCAAAAAGTATATCGACTACTACAACATCAGCTACGCCTACCTGCACACCGTGGTGGAGCGTGCCCGCCAGCGCTTTACCCCCGAGGAATGCGCCAAGCTGGAACAGATGCTTACCATCGTGAGCACCGAACTGATGCCGGAACTGGATATGCCGAAAAAAGGCGAGGAATAAAAACGATAAAACGGCTGCTGCACAAAAAACGTGCAGCAGCCGTTTTGCGTATCCCGTTACAGCACCATAAACAGCGTACCGGCGGTGATAAGGGCACAGCCGATGAGGCTTTTGGCGGTAAAGGGCTCGTGCAGCACCACAAAGGCCAGCGCAAGGGTGATGACCACGCTCAGCTTATCAATGGGCACTACCTTGGACGCTGCACCCACCTGCAACGCGTGGTAGTAGCACAGCCAGCTTGCGCCGGTGGCAAGGCCGGACAGCACCAGAAACAGCCAGCTGCGGCGAGAGATATCCGCAATGCCGCCCTGGGTGCCGGTGAGGAACACCATGCCCCAGCTCATCAGCAGCACCACCGCCGTGCGGATGGCAGTGGCAAGGGTGGAGTTGACCCCCTCGATGCCGATCTTTGCCAGAATCGAGGTAAGAGCGGCAAACACCGCAGACCCCAGCGCGTAAACGAACCACATGGCAAACGCCTCCTTTTTGCCCCAGTATACGCCTTTGTGCGGCCGAATACAAGGCTGCGGGGAGGAGGACGATGCGGATATAATTGCGGAGCACCGGAGCGTCTGCGGACGCTCCGGTGCTCCATTTTCACGGGAGGGGCCGGTGTGGTGAAAAAATTTCGCCTTTCTGTACAAACGCACTGAAAAATTGTAGGATAAGAATGGAAAAGACGTTCACTTTCACGCTTTACAACTTTACCTAGATAAAGTAAAATAAAAACAGAAGCCTTTCATTCTATGGTGCGGAGGATGCCGCGCCGGATGTTTTTGTGTATAGAGACGCCGGAATTGTGCCGGTGCAGGGAAAGGAAACGAGGGAGCGAAATGGAGTTCAGTCTGGAGCATTTGCAGCCAAAGGAGCGCGCCTCCTTTGCGCTGCGCAGCCTGTACGAGACGGCAGGCTGCCGCAAGTACCACATGGGACGGTTCGAGGAGTACAGCCTGTATCAGGAGAACCGCAGCTTTTTGTCGTCGGAGCAGGTCATCACCTTTACCGATTTGGATGGCCGTCTGTTGGCGCTCAAGCCGGATGTGACCCTGTCCATCGCCAAGACGGCACAGCCCGCCCCGGGCGAGACGCTGCGGTACTATTACCACGAAAACGTCTACCGTCCCTCTGCCGAAAGCCACACCTTTAAGGAAATTTCTCAGATGGGTCTGGAGCTGCTGGGCGCTGTGGGCGAGGCGGAGGTGCAGCAGGCGGTGTGTCTGGCGGCGCAGTCGCTGGCAGCGCTGGGCGCAGAGTGGGTGCTGGAGGTCAGCCACATGGGCTACCTGTTCGGCCTGTTCGATGCGCTGGGCGTGCCGGAAGCCGCCCGGGCACTGCTGCTGGAAAAGCTGCGGCAGAAGAACGCCCACGAGCTGCGCGCCGCCGCGCTTTCTGCGGGGCTTTCCGAAACGGCGGCAGACGCTTTGTGCGGGGTGCTGGAACTTTCCGGCGGCTACGCGGCTACCCTTTCCAAGGCGGCAGCGCTCTGCCGCAACCCCGCCATGACCGCCGCCGTAGCAGAACTGACCGCCTTAGCGCCCACGCTGGGACAGGCGGGCGGCAGCATCCGGTTAGACCTGACCTTAGCCGGTGAGATGGAATACTACAACGGCCTTGTGTTTCAGGGCTACCTGAAAGCCCTGCCCCGTCCGCTGCTGAAGGGCGGACGGTACGACCTGCTGCTGCAGAAGTTCACCCCCGGGGCGGGTGCCATCGGCTTTGCGGTGTATCTGGACGAGTTGGACCGGCTGAACGCGATGCCGCCGGTGCAGCATCAGGACACCGGCAAGGTGATGCTGAACGTGGCGCTGCCCAAGGGGCGGCTGGGCGACAAGGTCTATCATCTGCTGGCTGGCATCGGCTACGGCTGCCCGGAGGACTACAACGCCACCCGCAAGCTGGTGGTGGAGAACCCGGCGGCGGGCATCCGGTATTTTCTGGTCAAACCCAGCGACGTGGCCATCTATGTGGAGCACGGCGCTGCCGATGTGGGCATCGTGGGCAAGGACATCCTGACCGAGGCCGCCGCAGACGTGTACGAGCTGCTGGACACCGGCCTTGGCCGCTGCCGGATGTGCGTAGCCGCCCCGGCGGGCTACCGGGACGACCCCAGCCGCCCGGTGCGGGTGGCCACCAAATTCGTCAACATTGCAAAGCGCTACTACGCCTCCATGGGGCGGGATATCGATATCATCAAGCTGAACGGCTCCATTGAACTGGCGCCCATCCTTGGGCTTTCGGATGTCATTGTGGACATCGTGGAGACCGGCACCACCCTGCGGGAAAACGGCCTGCAGGTGGTCACCGAGTTCATGCCCATCTCGGCGCGGTTCATCGCCAACAAGGCCAGCTACCAGTTCAAGCACCGGCAGATGGACACCATGCTGGAAAAGCTGCGCGACACCTTGCACAAGGAGGAAGAAAAATGATCAGGCTGTATAATTTTGACGAACTGAAGCCGGAGGAAATTCTGAACCGGGACATCCGCGCCGAGAAGAACGTGGAGGACGTGGTGGACGCCATCATTGCGGACGTGCGCACCCGGGGCGACGACGCCCTGAAGGACTATGCCCTGAAATTTGACGGTGCATCGGTTGAAAATTTACAGGTGACGCAGGCCGAGATCGACGAAGCCTTTGCGTGCATGGATCCCTATTTCCTCGAGACCCTGCGGCAGGCGGCGGAGAACATCGAGCAGTTCCACCGCCAGCAGGTGCACAAGAATTTTGTGATGAACGACCGCCCCGGCATTGTACTGGGGCAGAAATACACCCCCATTGAAAAAGCCGGTGTGTATGTGCCCGGCGGCACGGCGGCGTACCCTTCCACCGTGCTCATGGATGTCATTCCCGCCAAGGTGGCGGGGGTGTCCGAGATCGTCATGACCACCCCCGCCGGGAGGGACGGCAAGGTGAACCCGGTCATTCTGGCCGCTGCCGCCACCGCCGGGGTGACCAAAATTTTCAAGACCGGCGGCGCACAGGCCGTGGCGGCGCTGGCCTACGGTACCCAGAGCATCCCGGCAGTGGATAAGATCGTGGGCCCCGGCAACATCTACGTTGCCACCGCCAAGCGCAAGGTGTTCGGCAAGGTGGGCATTGATATGATCGCGGGCCCCAGCGAAATTCTGGTACTGGCAGACGGCAGCTGCAATCCCGCATGGGTGGCGGCAGACCTGTTAAGTCAGGCCGAACACGACAGGCTGGCAAGCCCGGTGCTGGTGACCGACAGCGAAGCCCTTGCCAAGGCGGTACAGGCCGAGCTGGAGGTACAAATTCCGCAGCTGCCCCGCGCCGCCATTGCCCGCGCCAGCGTGGACGATAATGGCAAGATCATCCTCTGCACCGACCTGCACAAGGCCATTGAAGCCTGCAACATCATCGCGCCGGAGCACTTGGAGGTCTGCGTGGAGGACCCCTTCGGCGTGCTGAACGAGATCCGCAACGCGGGCAGCATCTTCCTTGGCCGCAACGTGCCGGAGGCGCTGGGCGATTACTTTGCAGGCCCCAACCACACCCTGCCCACCAGCGGCACCGCACGCTTTTCCAGCCCGCTGGGCGTGGACGATTTCGTCAAGAAGTCCAGCTTTATCTACTACACCCGGGACGCGCTGGAAGCCGTTGCGCCCCGCATTGCAGACTTTGCCGAGCGCGAGGGTCTGCACGCCCACGCCCGCAGCGTGACCATCCGGTATGAGAAGTAAGAGGAAACCATTATGAGCCGTTTTCTTTCCCCTGCCCTGTCTGCTGTTACCCCCTACACGCCCGGGGAGCAGCCGCAGGATCAGCAGTACATCAAACTGAATACCAACGAAAGCCCCTATCTGCCGTCTCCCCGGGTGGTGGCAGCCGTAAGCGAAGCCGAGGTGGAAAAGCTGCGTCTTTACTCCGACCCCGCCTGTACCCAGTTGCTGCGCACGGCGGCGGCGCATTTCGGCTTGCAGCCTTCCCAGGTCATGCCCGGCAACGGCAGCGACGAGAACCTGTTCTTTGCGCTGCGGGCTTTCTGTGACGAGAGCCACCCGCTGGCCTTTGCGGATATCACCTACGGCTGCTACGGCGTGTGGTGCGGCCTGCTGCATATCCCCACCCATATCATCCCGTTAAAAAAGGACTTCACCCTTGACCCCGCCGATTACCACGGCCTGCACGAGACCATCGTCATCGCAAACCCCAACGCTCCCACCGGGCTGTGCCTGCCCCGGGAGGCTATCGAGGGTATTTTGCGATCGAACCCGGACAGCGTGGTCATTGTGGACGAAGCCTATGTGGACTTTGGCGGCGAAAGCTGCGTGCCTTTAATTGACCAATACGACAACCTGCTGGTGGTGCAGACCTTCTCCAAATCCCGGCAGCTGGCGGGCGCACGGCTGGGGCTTGCCATGGGCAACGCGGCGCTGATTGCTGACCTGAACCGGGTCAAGTTCAGCCTGAACCCCTACAACATCAACCGCCTGACCCTGAAGGCCGGGCAGGCTGCGCTGGAGGATACCGCCTACTTTGAAAAGACCCGCACCGCCATTATGGACACCCGCGCATGGACGATGCAGCAGCTGGCTGCCCGGGGCTTTACCGTGCTGGACAGCCGCGCAAACTTTGTATTTGCCAGCACAGAGCGGATAAACGGTGGCGTACTATACAAAAAGTTAAAGGAAAACGGCATTCTGGTGCGGCATTTTGATGCACCGCGCATTGAAAACTGGCTGCGTATCACCATCGGCACGCCGGAGCAGATGCAGGCACTGATGGACGCCGTGGACAAAATACTGGAGGTGTGACAATGGCAGAGCGCATGGTAACGCTGGAACGCAGCACCAACGAGACCCAGATCGAGTTGACCCTTGATCTGGACGGCACCGGCCGCTACGAGATCGACACCGGATGCGGCTTTCTGAACCACATGCTGGAACTGTTTGCCCGGCACGGACGATTCGATCTGGTGCTCACCTGCCACGGCGATGTGCAGGTGGACTACCACCACACCACCGAGGACGTGGGCATTGCGCTGGGACAGGCCTTTGCCCGGGCGCTGGGCGAGATGCGCGGCATCTGCCGCTACGGCAGCTTCTGCCTGCCCATGGACGAAGCACTGGTGCTGTGCGCGGTGGATCTTTCCGGCCGGTGCACCCTGAACTGGGACATCCGCTGCCAGACCGAAAAGGTGGGCGATTTTGACGTGGAGTGCGCCAAGGAGTTCTGGTACGGCTTTGCCCGCAGCGTGCCCGCCACCGTCCACTTTGTGCAGTTTGCGGGCGAGAACACCCATCACATTCTGGAAGCCTGCTTCAAGGGCGCAGGCCGCGCGCTGGCCAAGGCCGTGCGCATCGATGCGGCACACCGGGACGAGATCCCCTCCACGAAAGGACTGCTGGTATGATCGCCATTCTTGATTACGGCGTGGGCAACCTGTTCAGCCTGCGCTCCAGCTTGCAGCAGCTGGGGCTGCAGGCAGTGGTCACTGCCGATGCTGCTGCCATCCGCGCCGCCGACCGGCTCATTCTGCCGGGGGTGGGCGCATTCGGGGATGCCATGGCAAAGCTTACCGCCACCGGCCTTGTGCCGGTGCTGAAGGAGCAGGCGGCGCACAAGCCCCTGCTGGGCATCTGCCTTGGGATGCAGCTGCTGTTTGAAAAAAGCTACGAATACGGCGAGCACGCCGGGCTGGGCTTTATCAAAGGCGAGGTCTGCCCGCTGGGGCCCGACCTTGCGGACAAAGGGCTGAAGGTGCCGCAGATGGGCTGGAACGCTTTGCACATCGTAAAGGACGACCCCCTGTTCCGCTACATCCGCGAGGGCGAGTATGTGTACTACGTCCACAGCTACTACGGCAAAAACTGCGCCGAAAGCACCCTTGCCGTCAGCGATTATTCCATCCCGGTCACCGGCGCGGTGCGGGCGGGGCGGGTGTACGGCACCCAGTTCCACCCGGAAAAAAGCGGCGACACTGGTCTGCGGATCCTCAAGGCGTTCAGCGAATTGTGAGAGGGCTCGCCCTCTCAGGCGCTCCCGCGCCAGCTCCCCCAAAGGGGGAGCCAAGGTCTAAGGCTCGTTGCTGAAGCTTTAGGTTCAATAAGAAAGTTTCCGGCAGTGCTCTTGGCTCTCCCTTTGGGAGAGCTGTCAAACCCGCAGGGTTTGACTGAGAGGGCGCAGACGCTAAAGGAGAAACAACTATGCAGCTATTTCCAGCCATTGACCTGCGCGGCGGGCAGGTGGTGCGCCTGACACAGGGCGACTACGACCGCATGACCGTTTACGGGCAGGACCCCTGCGCACAGGCACGCAGCTTTGTGGCCGCCGGGGCAAAAAATCTTCATGTAGTGGACTTGGACGGTGCCAAGGACGGCACCCTTTCCAACTACGACACCATTGCCGCGCTGGCAAAGCAGGGCGGCTTATACATCGAGGTAGGCGGCGGTATCCGCACCGAGGAGCGCATTGAAAAATACCTTTCCCTCGGGGTGGGGCGCTGCATTCTGGGCAGCGTGGCGGTGACGGATTTCGCCTTTACCGCCCGGATGCTGCAAAAATACGGCGATAAAATTGCCGTGGGCGTGGACGCCAAGGACGGCTATGTGGCCATCCACGGCTGGAAGGAGGTCAGCGCTGAGCCGGGCGTGGCCTTCTGCAAGCGGCTGGCAGCGGCCGGCTGCACCGCCATCATCTACACCGACATTGCCTGTGACGGCGCGATGCAGGGCACGAACCTCGCCCTGTACCGCCAGCTGGCAAAAGAGGTGCCCGGGGTGGCCTTTACGGCCAGCGGCGGCATCTCCTCCGAGGCAGAGCTGCTGGAATTGCAGCAGATGGGCACGGCAGCCGCCATTCTGGGCAAAAGCCTGTACACCGGCGCACTGGACCTTGCCCGCTGCGTGCAGCTGGTGCAGGACTGAGAAAGAGGGGTCTTTATGATAACCAAACGCATCATCCCCTGTCTGGACGTGCGCGACGGCCGGGTGGTCAAGGGCACGAACTTTGAGGGCATCAGGGACGTGGCCGACCCGGTGGAGATGGCACGGCTGTACAACGCCGCCGGGGCGGACGAGCTGGTGTTTTACGATATCACCGCCAGCTTTGAGGGACGCGCCCTTTTTACCGACATCCTGACCCGGGTGGCGGGAGAAATTTTTATCCCCCTGACCGTGGGCGGCGGCATCAACACGCTGGAGGATTTTGACCGGGTGCTGAAATGCGGCGCGGATAAGGTAAGCGTCAACTCCGGTGCACTGAAGGACCCCGGGCTCATCCCCGCCGCCGCGCAGCGCTACGGCGACCAGTGCGTGGTGCTTTCCGCAGACGTGAAGCGGGTGAACGGGCAGTTCCGCGTGTTCGCCAAGGGCGGGCGCGAGGATACCGGCCGGGATGCGCTGGACTGGATCAGCTGGTGCGCCGCCCACGGCGCGGGCGAGGTGTGCCTGAACAGCATCGACACCGACGGCGTGCGCAACGGCTTCGACCTTGAAATGCTGGACGCGGTGGCCGCCCGGGTGAACATCCCCATCATTGCCAGCGGCGGCGCGGGCAAAAAAGAGGATTTTCTGGAGTTGTTCCACCACAAGGGCATCGACGCCGGGCTGGCGGCGGGCATCTTCCACCAGAAGCTGCTGGGCATCCGGGAGCTGAAAGAGTACCTGAACGCAAACGGCGTGGAAATGCGGCTGTGAAAAGCACCAAAGAAATCAATTTCCGAATGAAGGCTTCCCCCGGTCGGGGGAAGCTGTCACCGCAGGTGACTGATGAGGGCGCTGCTACCGGAATTACCCCTCATCCGGCGCTACGCGCCACCTTCCCCCCAAGGGGTGAAGGCTTTTGCTCCGAGTCAAACCGCACAAGTTGATTCCAATAAAAAGCACACAAATGTCTTGATTTTTTATCTTGAATACGATAAAATACACATTATCCCCATCCGGGGAGGGAGAACCGTCATGGAACTGAAATTTGATGAAAAAGGCCTGATCCCCGCTATCGTGCAGGATCACTACACAAAGCAGGTGCTCACCCTTGCCTACATGAACGCCGAGACGCTGGCGCTGACCATTGCCGAGGGGCGCACCGTGTTCTGGAGCCGCAGCCGTCAGGAGATCTGGCGCAAGGGCGAGACCAGCGGCAATGTGCAGCGGGTGGTGTCCATTACCGCCGACTGCGACGCCGACGCACTGGTGGTAGAGGTAGTGAAGGACGGCCCCGCCTGCCACACCGGAGCAGAAAGCTGCTTTTTCAACGAGGTATACGTCTCCCCGGAGCTGAAGCAGTTCAGCTGGCAGGGGCTGTATGCCCTCATCAAGGGCCGCAAGGATACCCCCACGGAGGGCAGCTACACCACCTACCTGTTTGAAAAGGGCAAGGAGAAGATCCTGAAAAAGGTGGGCGAAGAGTGCACCGAGGTCATCATTGCGGGCGAAAAAGAGGACAAGGCCGAGACAGTCTACGAGATCAGCGACCTTGCCTATCATGTGCTGGTGCTGATGGTCAGCGCGGGCATCACCGTAGAGGATGTGACCCGGGAACTGGAAAAGCGCCACGTGATCGACCACAAGGTCAAGCAGGAAAGGATGCAGTGAGAAGCCTATGGCTGACTACCGAAAATCCAGCGTACATTGCCACTCTACCCTGTGTGACGGCAAAAACACTCTGCAACAGATGGCTGCCGCCGCCTGTGCGCAGGGGCTGACCACGCTGGGCTTTTCCGGCCACAGCTACGCAAAGCCCGCCTGCGATTACTGCATGAGCCCCGATGGTACCGCCCGATACCGCGCCACCATTGCCAAGCTGAAAAACGAGTACCGGGGCAAGGTGGATATCCTGTGCGGCATCGAGTGGGACCTGCTGAGCGAGGGAACGCCCAAGGGCTTTGATTACTGGATCGGCAGCGCACACCATCTGTACGGCAAAAACACCGGCCGGTACTACGCGGTGGACTACCGCTCCGAGGATCTGCGGGACTGCATCGACAACGATTTTGATGGCGACCCGCTGGCAGCGGTAGAAGCCTATTTTGCCGAGGTGGAGAAGATCGCCGCCAAAAAGCCGGACATTCTGGGGCATATCGACCTTGTCAAAAAGCTGAACGCCGACGGCAGCTTTTTTGACGAGGAGTCTCCCCGCTACAAGGCAGCAGCGCTCAAGGCGCTGCAAGCCGCCCGGGAGAACGACTGCATTCTGGAGGTGAACACCGGCGGCGTATACCGGGGCTACCGCAAGGACTTCTACCCCGGCGCATGGCTGCTGGGCGAGTGGAACAAGCTGGGCGGCAGGGTGATCATCACCGCCGACGCCCACGACACCGCCGCACTGACCTTCGGCTTTGACGAAGCCGCCGCCGCCATCAAGGCCGCAGGCTTTACCGCCCTGACCGTGCTGACCGTCAACGGATTTGAGCAGCAGGAGTTATAAAAAACCCTCTCAGGCGCTCCCGCGCCAGCTCTCCCGAAGGGAGAGCCAAGATTTAAAGCCTGTTGCTAAAGTTTTAAGTGTAATGGGAAAGCTTCCGGCAGTGCTCTTGCCTCTCCCTTTGGGAGAGGTGGCATCGCGCAGCGATGACGGAGAGGGCGCAGACCGGCGGAATTTTTCTCCGCCACGACCCTTTTCGTGAATAAAAAAGTCGTTTCAAAACTACAAATAAAATTTTTTAAATCGTTTTACCGCAAAAGAGGCCACTGCACAGTTTTTTGTGCAACGGCCTCCTTTTTGCGCGAAGAAAGGAACCCTATGACCCAGACGCGACCCCTGAAAACAAACCTCTTCAACCGGAATGCAGACCTGCTGCACGGGCCTATTTTCAAGAATCTTTTTCTGTTCATGCTGCCCATTCTGGTGTCCAATCTGTTCCAGCAGCTGTATAATACCGTGGATACCATGATCGTGGGCAACGTGCTGGGCGATACCGCACTTGCCGCCATCGGCTCCTGCGGCTCTATCTACGAGCTGCTGGTGGGCTTTGGCATCGGCATCGGCAACGGGCTTTCCATCGTGGCTGCGCGCTCCTACGGGGCGCAGGACGAGGATCTGCTCAAAAGGACGGTGGCCGGGTCGCTGGTCATCGGGCTTTGCGCAAGCTTTGTCATTACCACTGCGGGCTTTTTCGGCCTGCGGCCGCTGTTGCAGCTGCTGGACACCCCCGCAGAGATTTTAGAGGACGCCTACCGCTACATCATCGTCATCGACTTGGGCGTGCTGGTGATGTTCCTTTATAACCTGTGCGCCGGGCTGCTGCGCGCCATCGGCAACAGCGTAATGCCGCTGGTGTTCCTGCTCATCAGTTCCGGGCTGAACGTGGCGCTGGATCTGTGGTTCATTGCCGGGCTGGGCATGGGTGTGCAGGGTGCGGCGGTGGCTACCGTCATTGCGCAGGGCATCTCGGTGGTGCTGTGCATTCTGTATGTGATGCGCCGCGTACCGCTGCTGCTGCCCGCCCGCAGGCACTGGGCGGTGGGACAGCATTTGTACTGGGAGCTGTTCAGCCAGAGCATCTCCATGGGTCTGATGAGCAGCATCGTGTCGGCAGGGTCGGTGGTGCTGCAATACGGCATCAACGGGCTGGGCACGCTGACCATTGCGGGGCACACCGCCGCGCGCAAGCTGTTCTCCTTTACCAGTATGCCGCTGATCTCCATGGCAAACGCCGGCTCTACCTTTGTCTCCCAGAACCGGGGTGCCGCCCAACCGGAGCGGGTGCGCAAGGGAATGCGCACCATGTACCTGTGCTCGGTGGTCATCATGGCGGCAGAGGTAGTACTGATGCAGCTTTTTGCCCGGCAGCTGGTGCAGCTGATCTCCGGCTCTGCCGCGCCGCTCGTGCTGGAAAACGGCGCACGGTATCTGATGTGGAACGCGCCGTTCTACGCGGTGCTGGGGGTGCTGCTGTGCACCCGGTACGCTTTGCAGAGCCTTGGACAGAAGGTGCTGCCGCTGTTTTCCAGCGTCATCGAGTTAGTGGGCAAGGTGATCTTTGTGCTGGTGTTCATCCCGCGCTACGCCTACAACGCCGTCATCCTGTGCGAGCCCATCATCTGGTGCTTCATGGCGGCGTATCTCGTGGCGGTGTACCGCCGCGACGCCTTTGTGTATCCGAAGAAAAAGACGATCTGAATGCGCGCCGCTTGCGCTCTGCGCATCATCAGCGGAATCATTATTTATAATTTTGGGATAGCGGAGCGTCTGCGGACGCTCCGCTATCCTATTTTCACGGGAAGGGTTTGGAACGAACCCTCTCAGGCTCACTTCGTTCGCCAGCTCCCCCGAAGGGGGAGCTTTTTGCATCTGTCGGTCAGCACAAATAAAGCTCCCCCTTTCGGGGGAGCTGGCACGCCGTCAGGCGTGACTGAGAGGGTTTATTCCTGTACTTTTACCATGCGGAAGGTCTTTCCGCGCTTAATGCAGTCCAGCAGCAGGTCGTACTCTGCGGGCACTTCGCCGATGACGTTTACCTTTTCGTCTGCGGGTAAGTCAGCGCGCACAAGCTGGATCTCGCCGGAGTAGCGGCCGTAGCCGATGTTATCCATGGTCACGCAGCGGCGGCGGCGCTCCACACAGTTGTCCGGCTGCACGGTGCTGCCAAAGCAGGAGTAGAGCCGGGATTCCTGATACCGCACAAGCCCCTTTGGCGAGTCCGGGCGGCAGGTAAAGGTGCGGTCGTACAGCGTCTCATAGCCGGGGCGCAGGGCGACCGGCAGGCAGAGTTCGCCGGTGGTGCAGAAGTGGCGGATGTACTCCTGCTCCCGGGTGCTGACCTCCGGGTCTCCCGCAAAAATGCCGTCCAGCCCGTAGTTCAGTGCCAAGTCCGCAAAGGCTGCCGAGGGGGCGGCGGTGCGGTGTGCCTCCAGCGTAGGCAGACCCTTGTACAGCGGGCCGCGCAGCAGGGCGTCGCCGGGGATAAAGCCGTACACCTGCAAGCCCTCCGCCTGCAAAGCTGCGGTGCTCTCGCGCAGAAATTCCGGGTCGAGGCCGGTCTCCGGGCGGGGGTAGAAGTTGTGCATCGCGATGACCGTACCGCCGCCCGCCGCCAGCTGCCGCGCCACCTCCGGGGTGGTGGTGGAGGCGTTGACGGCAACGGGCAGCTGCTGCGCAAGGGTGCACATCTGCTCCACCGAGAAGCCGTAGTCCAGCCGCAGACCCCACAGGTGCAGCCGCTTTGCCAGCGCGGTCAAGTCGGCACAGCCGAACTGCCGGATGGTCTTTTCCGACACATCCGCCAGAATGCGCCAGCCCTGCGCCGCCAGAAAGTCGCACATTTCCTGCACGCGGGCGCAGTAAGCGGCGTCAAATTCTTCGCTGATATGCAGTGAGATAAAAACAGGCGCGCCGCCTGCCGCAAAAGCGGAAAGCGACGCACGCTGTTCCTCAAACTGCGTCAGATACACTGACCGTCCGAGTGTTTTAAGCATTGGCAACGTCCTCAACAGAGACCATTGCGTTGGTCACGATAAAGCCCATGATGTAGCAGATGACCAGACCCACTGCGTAGCAGCCAACGGAAGCAGCCGCACCGTTCGGGCCGGCGGTCATGACGAACAGAGCCAGCAGGCCGGAGGGGCCCCAAGCGGTAGCAGCCACCTGCATGGCCATGACGAAGGCACCGCCGAAGCCGGCGCCCAGACCGGCGCTGATGAAGGGCTTGCCCATGGGCAGGGTGACGCCGTAGATCAGCGGCTCGCCGATGCCCAGCAGACCTGCGGGCAGAGCGCCGGTGATCACGTTCTTCAGGCGGATGTTGCCGCACTTCTTAGCCTTGAAGTAGATGGCGACAGCAGCGCCCACCTGACCTGCACCGGCCATAGCCAGAGCGGGGTACAGGGTAACATAGCCAAAACTCTCCAGCTGCACGGAGTACAGAGCAACCAGACCGTGGTGCATACCCATAGCGACCATGGGCAGGAACAGAGCGGTGGAAACATAACCGGCAATGATGCGCACGATCAGGATATCGCTCATGCACAGCTTTTCAACCACCCAGCACAGAGCGGTGGAAACATAGCCGGTAGCGGGCATGATGAGCAGGATATAGGGCACGAGGCACAGGATCATGGTGATCAGCGGGGTGAACACGATGTCCAGAGATTCGGGCATCCACTTACGCACCCAGCGCTCGATCTTGACAAGGCACCATGCGCCCAGCACAACGGCCAGCACGCCGCCGCGGCCCGCACGCAGGATGGAATCCAGCGGCACAGCCTCGTTGAAGAGACCCAGAATGCCGGAGATCTTGTTGATGCCGTCCAGACCGGTGATCATGCCCAGCATACCGCCCAGAATGGGGGTGCCGCCAAACTTTTCTGCTGCGCGGTAGCCGACCCATGCGGTCAGGTAGCCCAGGAAGCAGGTGTTCATCAGGCCCAGCAGGGTGCTGATAAGAGCCAGTGCGGGGATGTCGGCGTAGTTCGGCACCACCTGACCGATCAGGGAGTTGATGCCGGCGCACAGGCCGGAGGCCACAACGCCCGGGATCAGGGGGATAAAGATATCGCCGAAGGTCTTGAACAGTTCCTTGACCTTGCTCTGCTTCTGGCCGGCCTTGACTGCGGCCTTATTGGTCTGCCAGTCGTTGGCGGTGGAAGTGGCGGCGTCCGCCGGGATGCCCATATCGCGGCAGATATCTGCGCACTTGCGGCACTTGCCGGGGCCGACCACGATCTCCACATAGCCGGCACGGTCATGCACGATGCCCATCACGCCCTCGATGGCCTTCAGGCCCTCGTCGTCGATCTTGGCATCCTCCTTGACGCGCACACGCAGACGGGTCATACAGTTGGTTGCGGTGAGAACGTTGCTCTTTCCGCCGACCTTCTCCAGCGCCGCGCGGACCAGTTCTTCATTCGTCATAAGTGGGTCCTCCTTTAAAACAGGTGTATATCCGATGCGGCCTGTGCCGCTAAGGAACTTGGGTAGAACAGCGTGCCTTACAGCACCTCCAGCCGGATGGCCTCCCGCACATGGCCGCGGGCTTTTTCCAGCCGCCGGGCGGCTTCCTTGGCATCGCAGTCTGCCAGCAGCATGGTGATGGCGGTCTTTACGCTGCCGCCCGCCGCGTCAATGGCGGCGCGGGCAGTCTCCCGCTCCACGCCGGTGGCGTCGATGACGATATTCTCGGCGCGGGTATGCAGCTTTTCGTTGGTCTGCTGCACGTCCACCATCAGGTTCTGGTAGGCCTTGCCGGTGCGCACCATGGAGCCGGTGGAGATCATGTTCAGGATCAGCTTCTGCGCCGTGCCGGACTTGAGCCGGGTGGAACCGGTCAGTACCTCGGGGCCGCAGTTCACCTCGATGGCAAGCTCTGCGGCCTTGCCGATAGCGCTGCCGATATTGCAGGCAATGGCGGCAGTGTGGCAGCCCACGCTCTTGGCGTAGTCCAGACCGCCCAGCACATAGGGTGTGCGGCCGGAGGCAGCAATGCCCACTACAAAATCGTCTGCGGTCAGGCCGTGCGTTTTCAGATCCTCAACAGCCAGTTCTCGGCTGTCCTCTGCGCCCTCCACAGCCTCGATAAAGGCCTTTTCGCCGCCGGCGATGAGCCCCACCACCATCTCCTTCGGCACACCGAAGGTGGGCGGGCACTCGGCGGCATCCAGCACGCCCAGGCGGCCGGAGGTACCGGCGCCCATATAGAACAGCCGTCTGCCCTTTTCAAAGGCTTCTGCCGCCCAGGTGACCGCCTGTGCGATCTGCGGCAGGCACTTGGCAATGGCCAGCGGTACCCGGGCGTCCTCCTCGTTCATGACTGTCACGATCTCCAGCGGGGACATCTGGTCCAGCTGCATCGTGCGCGGGTTGCGGGTCTCGGTGGTCATCCCACTCAGATTCAAGCCCATTTCCTGCACCTCCACTTTCCGCTTTCTGCCGCACCCTTGCGGCGTGATTGTGACCAAAGTATAAACTTTTTCAAACAAAATGTCCACAAAAAGACTATTTTGTGGTACAATGTTTTATGCAAGCATTGTTTTTGAAATTTTTGCTTACAAGTATGACTTTTTTGTGCAGCTTGTTCAATCCATTCTGAAATACAACAGAGGTATCTATATGCAGAACGTTCTTTTACGCCTGCGGGAGGTGCAGCCCTCCCTCAGCAGCACCGAGCGGCAGATCGCGCAGTTCATTCTGGAGAACCCGGACGAGACCACCACCCTCACCATCCGGGATCTGGCGCGGCGCTCCTTTTCCTCCCCTTCCAGCGTGGTGCGCATCTGCCGGGTGATCGGCTTTCAGGGCTACAAGGAACTGCGCCACGCCCTGACGCTGGAACTTGCCACCCTTGGCGAGAACGGCAGTCACCGGGAAAAGGACATCACCCCGCAGGACAGCCTGCAGGAGATCGTGGACAAGGTGACCCACAAGAACATCCAGAGCCTGCTGGACACCCAGCGGCTGCTGTTGCTGGACGAGCTGGAGCAGTGCGTGGAGTTGATTGCCAATGCCCGCACGGTGCTGCTGTTCGGCATCGGTTCCTCGCTGTGCGTGGCAAAGGACACCTACCTGAAATTTTTGCGGCTGGACAAGCCCTGCGTGGTGAACGAGGACTCTCACTCGCAGCTTTTGCAGGCGCGCAACGCCACCGCGCAGGATGTGGGCATCGTATTCTCCTACTCCGGGCAGACCATGGAGATGATCCAGTGCATCAAGGAGATGAAGGCGGGCGGCGCACCGGTCATCGCGGTGACCCGCTACTACCCTTCCGAGGTGGCGCAGCTGGCCGACCATGTACTGTATGTAGCCGCCAACGAGAGCCTGTTCCGCAACGGTGCCATGTCCTCCCGCCTGTCCCAGCTGAATGTGATGGATATCCTGTACACCGCCTACGCCAGCCGCAACCACGAGGACACCATGCGCCGCCTGACCAAGACCCATATCTATAAGCCCGGCGAGCCGGAGGTGCTCACCCAGCCGTAAAGCGGAAGCCGCCGCCGCAGGGTGCAAAAAAGGCGCCTAGTGATCTTCTCACCAAGCGCCTTTGCTTCCGTTAGCGAAAGTATAGCATTTTTTACGGCTTTTTTCAATCTGAAAAGTGCAGCATAGAAAGCCCAAAAGCGGTTGCAGAAAAGCGACTGCTTTCCTGAAGAAATCCGGCATTTACACCAGACTCTTGTAGGCTTCCAGATAGCGCAGACCCAGTGTCCGCAGGCTTTCAGTCGTGAAATGCAGCCCGTCCGGGCGGGCAGTAAGGTCAGCGGCGGAAACTACAGCACACTTCGGCAGCTGCGCGGCCTCGTGCAGACCATCGTTGATCCATAGTGCCATAACAAAACGCCTCCTGCGTGTTTTTACTCCAGTATAGCACAAAAGCAGCCGACATTCACGAACGGCTGCTTCTACGCTGTGAAAATGATGAAGAAGGAGAGACCGTTTTGCATACGCTGTTGATCGTGGACGATGAGGAGATCGAGCGCGAGGGGATAGCGCAGTTCATCCGCGACCACGGCAGGCTGGAAGATCAATGACATAACAAAAAAGAACGCCAAATCTTACGATTTGGCGTTCAATATCTGGTGCACCTCCAGGGACTCGAACCCTGGGCCCACTGATTAAGAGAGCAAGCCGCCGGTTCGTCTCAAAAGATGGAAACTTCGAATTATCGTTATTTTTGTGCAAAGCAACGTGATTTTTTGCCCGGCAGTTTCTGCATCCTTTGTCAGATTTTGCAGCAAAAAGCACCTTCTGCACGTTTTGAAACCGTGCAAAATCCGTGCAGAAACCGTGCACTTACTTCCCGACAAATAAAAATCACCCTATCCCCTACCGACTTGACGGCATTGGTTTGAGTGACCGAACATCAAAATCAAGTCATGGAGGATACGACTATGAACAAACTGCTTTCCTGCCGCTACAACATGGACACTGACCGGGTAGAAGCCCGGTTTGCAGACGGTTCTGCCGTTGCCATCGACTGCATCGCCATCGAGGACGAGTACGGCAACGCCCCGGCACAGCGGGCAGAGCTTGACTGGCTGCTGTACAACAAACCGCTGGAATACGCACAGCTTGTACTGAGTGGGAAGATTGCGCACTATCTGTCACTGGGATGTGAGCATGGCAGACCAAAAGATCAAGTCTAATGAACCAAACAACTGCTGATCCGTATTTCTTTTGATACGGGTTAGCAGTTGTTTCTGTTTTATGCATATCACAACTGCGCAAGCAAATACGCTTATTCCGCCTTCCCTTCCAGCCTGTTTTTATACCCTTCGCCCCATGCCCGCATGGCATCCAGAACCGGTTTCAAACTATATCCCAATTCGGTCAGAGTATATTCCACCCGGGGCGGCACTTCAGCATAGACCTTCCGGGTCAGCAATCCGCTTTCCTCCATCTGCCGCAGCTGAGCGGTCAAAACCTTCTGGGTCACATGGCCGATGGACTTTTTCAGTTCTCCAAAACGCTTTGTGCCCAGCATCAGATCCCGGAGGATCAGCACCTTCCATTTATCGCTGATGAGGGTCAGGGTGGTCTCCACCGGGCAGGCCGGGAGTTCTTTGAGGATTTCCTTTTCCATAATTACCTCCAAGGGATTTTTAAGTGGTCAAAGTGTCCGATGCACGGATACCACAAACCGCTTTATGGCATCATTATAGCTTTCAACAGCAAAAAAAGCAAGCAGCATCACAATGGTATCTTTTTGGTAACTACACCACAATATTGTGCGTACTTCACAAGCCGCACAAAGCGCATTACAATAAAGCTGTCCGAAAAAAACAATGTATGGAGGTACATCCCATGAATAAAGTCGTAGAATTTCTGAACGCAAACCCGGTGCAGTATCTGGCCACCGTAGGCCGTGACGGCAAGGCCAAGTGCCGTCCCTTCATGTTTGCCGGTGAGCTGGACGGCAAGCTGTGGTTCTGCACCAACAACCAGAAGGATGTTTACAAGGACCTGCAGGCAAACCCCAACATCGAGATCTCCGTTTCCAGCCCGGAGTACGCATGGCTCCGTCTGCATGGCAAGGCTGTGTTCGAGAACAACATGACCGCCAAGGAGATGTGCATCGCAAACCCCATCGTGAAGAGCCAGTACGGCGAGGCTACCAACCCCATCTTTGAGGTGTTCTATCTGGAGGATGCCCACGGCATCATTGCAGACTTCTCCGGCAACCCTCCCTACGAGTTCTAAATAGCATTCTCAATTCAACATCTTCGGGGCGAGGTGAAATTCCTGACCGGCAGTAAAGTCTGCGAAGCGCAAAAGCGCCCGATGCGGTGAAACTCCGCAACCGACGGTATAGTCCGGATGAAAGAAGATATGAGGAAGCAGCCCCGCAGGAAAACCCGTCCTGTGGGGCTGTTTCAAATCCAAGCATATCCTCAATGGAGCATTATGAACCGCACTGTTATCATGCAGCAGTCGAAAAGAGCTGCCGCCCTCAGTATCCGAACCATCACCATGACCGCACTGCTTTCTGCAATGGCGTATGTGCTTGCTTTTGTGGAATTTCCTGTGCCGCTGTCTCCGTCCTTTGCAAGGATGGATCTGTCCGATTTTCCGGCACTCATCGGTGCATTTGCCTTCGGGCCTCTCTCCGGTCTGCTCATTGAACTTGTCAAAAACACATTGCAACTTATGACCACCTCCACGGGAGGCATCGGAGAGATTGCCAACTTTCTGATGGGTGCTTCCTATGTGGTCGCTGCCGGAGCTATTTATAAACGCCACAAAACCAAGAAAACAGCATGGATTGCCTGTGTCACCGCCAGCTTTGTGATGGGTATTGCCGCCGCACTGGCGAACTACTTCATCCTGCTTCCTCTGTTTGAAGCCTTTATGCCGTTGGATCAACTCATCGCCTCTTTCGGCACATTCCTGCCCTTCATCCACACGAAGCTGGACATCGTACTGTTCAACGCCTTACCCTTCAATATTCTGAAAGGGCTTATCATTGGCAGCGTGACAATGCTGATGTACAAGCGGCTTGCGCCGGTCCTGAAAGGTCGTTGATGTTATGACGAAGCAAGATTATTTGAAGCTGCTGGTGGAAGGTATCCACTCCACCACCATTGCCACCATCGGAGCAGACGGTCATCCCCAGACCCGTGTGATCGACATGATGCTCTATGACAAACAAGGTGTGTATTTCCTTACTGCAAGGGGCAAAGCATTCTATACCCAGCTCATGGCGCAGGGCTACATTGCTCTGTCCGCCACCAGAGAAAAAGTCTCGATTTCTCTGCGCGGAAAAATCAAAAATATCGGCAACGAGAAACTAGATGAGATTTTCGAGAAAAACACCTATATGCAGTCCATCTATCCCGGCGATACCCGCAGTGCCCTAGAGGTGTTCTGCCTGTATGAGACGGACGGCGAATATTTTGACATCAGCGTTCCGGCGCACATTGTCCGGGACAGCTTCACCATTGGCAAAGCAACACAGGAAGCACCGGGTTACTATGTAGGCGAAAGCTGCATCGGCTGTAAGCTGTGCTA
Organism: uncultured Faecalibacterium sp.; assembly: GCA_934503275.1. GTDB lineage: Bacteria > Bacillota > Clostridia > Oscillospirales > Ruminococcaceae > Faecalibacterium. Next base: position 11,518 of record CAKSVD010000008.1, on the reverse strand, counting down.
CTCTGTCTGTCCGCAGAAGTGCATCGACATTACCAAGAAGCCGGTGGTCATTGACCAGCACCACTGTCTCCACTGCGGGCGGTGTGCGGAAGCCTGCCCTAAGCAGACAATCGAAAAGAGGGTTTGACTATGAACCAGAGTGAGCGGCGAACGATCCTTATTCAGGTGCTTTTGAAAGAACACCCGGAGTATCGGGGACTGCGGATACCGGCAGACGCAGACACCCAGTGGCAGCTTCTGCGGGGCTTGCTGAATATCCGTGAACCACGGCGTATCGGCACAGACTTTCTGCAAATACAGGACGCGTACCTGCAAGAGGAAATCGCCGCAAAAGGCATCACCGATGCGGCTGACCTGACGCCCCTGCAGCCGGGGCTGTACCTCTGGCAGGGGGACATTACCACCCTGAAATGCGATGCCATCGTCAACGCCGCCAACAGCGGCATGACCGGCTGCTACTGCCCGAACCACGGCTGTACCGACAACGCCATCCACACCTATGCCGGGGTACAGCTGCGTCTTGCCTGTGCGGAGATCATGGACAGGCAGAGACACCCGGAACCCACCGGACAGGCAAAGATCACGGCCGCATTTAATCTGCCCTGCCGCTATGTGCTGCATACGGTTGGCCCGATCATCAACAGGCGAGTGACCAAAGAGGACAAAGAACTGCTGGCTTCCTGTTATCGCTCCTGTCTGGAGCTGGCGGCAGAGAACGGGCTGGAAAGCGTAGCGTTCTGCTGCATTTCCACGGGAGAGTTTCACTTTCCAAACCAGCTTGCAGCAGAGATTGCGGTGCAGACTGTGAAAGAGTTCCTGCAAACACCCACAAGCATCAAAAAGGTGATTTTCAATGTTTTCAAAGATATGGACAAAAAAATCTACGAACGATTGCTCCGGACCGATTGATACGCTGCGGCAGGTCCTGAGCCATGCCGATGCAGTGGTCATTGGTGCAGGTGCAGGGCTTTCTACCTCGGCAGGTTTCACCTATGACGGGGAGCGGTTCCGGGAATATTTCTCCGATTTTGCCAGCAAGTACGGATTTACGGATATGTACTCCGGTGGCTTTTACCCCTACCCCACCATGGAGGAATACTGGGCATACTGGAGCCGCTATATTTACATCAACCGCTATCAGGATGCACCCAAGCCGGTGTATCAAGGTCTGTTTTCTCTTGTGAAAGACAAGGACTACTTTGTGCTGACAACCAACGTAGACCACTGTTTTCAGAAAGCAGGGTTCGACAAAAAACGGTTGTTCTATACACAGGGTGATTACGGTCTGTTCCAGTGCAGTGAACCATGCTGTCAGGAAACGTATGACAACGACAAACTTATCCGGCAGATGGTGGAAGCGCAGGGGTATATCATTGCACCGGATGGTCAGCTGACCGTACCGGAGAATACCATCCTGAAAACTTATATCCCGTCCGAGCTTGTTCCCCACTGCCCGCACTGCGGCAGACCCATGAGCATGAACCTTCGTGCAGACGATACCTTTGTGGAGGACGTGGGTTGGCACACTGCTGCCGACCGGTACAGCGAATTTCTGCGCCGCCACGAGGGGCAGCGCATCCTCTTTCTGGAATTGGGTGTTGGCTACAACACCCCGGTCATCATCAAGTATCCGTTCTGGCGGATGACCGCTAAAAATCCAAACGCATTCTACGTCTGCATCAATCAGGGGCAGGCCATTTGCCCGCCGGAGATCGAGCGACAGTCTGTCTGCATTCATGCAGATATTGGCGCTATTATAGCGCAGTTGTGACCCACAAGAGGGCTGGCATCGTCTAGCCCTCTCTCTTTTTGCCAAAGTTCTTGATGCATTTTCTTGCATTCTGCCGAAAGCAACGTATTCTCGGATTTTTTTGTTGACAAAGCTCGATTTTTGTGGTAATCTATCCCAACAATTTAATATAACATATTTACTTAGAGTTCCAGCTCGGCTCCCGAAGGAGCCGGAGCAAGTTTTTAACTTTCTTATCGCTACATAACGAACCCGAACCAAGGCCACCCCGGAAGGGATGGTCAGGTTCAGGTTGTTGTGTGGCGATTTTTTATTGCCAAATCCAGCACCGAACCTTGACAACCGCATGACCGTCTGCATGGGATACCCGGCGATGACCCCCAAGTGGGAGAGCCGGAAAACGCCGCCGGAAGGGGGTAGGAAATCCATGCAGAGAGAACGGCGCACCCAATATCAACTGGTCAAAATGGCCAGTTGATTTTCCACGACACTTTCAATTTGAGAAAGTGTCAAAATTCAGAGAAAATCAATGTGGTCAAATTGGCCACATTGATTTTCCGTAACGCTAGTGAAAAGAGAGGGGGCATCTCTATGTATATGACAAATGAAGGATGGGAGCAAAATAATCAGGATTATTTGAAAGAATCGTATGAGAAAACGGGTTTTACTGCCGAAGGATACGCTATCCGCAAAATCATCTGCGGCGGCTGTGGTCGAGTATTCTACACCACGTCCGGTTCCAAAAAATACTGTCATAGCTACTGGTGCGGCAATCAGGCCAACAATCGGCGGCAGCGGGAATACCGCCAAATGCGCCGTCAAGATTTAGTCTGCCAGTGCTGCGGCGAAAAATTCACGCCCAAACGCGCAGGTGCCCGTTATTGCAGCAATGCCTGTCGGCAAAAAGACTATCGAAAACGTGTTACGGATGCTGCAAGTGCTCAAAATGAGCACTTGGTTAAGCGTAACGCATCTGCCAAATGAAACTCAATCTCCTCCCGAATGCGGGAACGGAAATTCATCAACCTGTCACGGAAAACCAAGTGGTCAAAATGAGCACATCGTTTTCCGTAACGCTGCAAGGTCTGTTGAAAATCAGGTGCCGCCACCCAGCACTTGATTTTACCCGTAACGGAATCAGAGGGTCAAAATGACCCTCTGAAAAACCGGACGAGCTGTCCATTCGAGACAGCTTGCCCGGAGCAGGAGTGCAGAGGACGTAGTCCTTTGCACCAGTGATATGATGCCTTGCGTCATATCCTACTGGGTATTATCTGGCGCACCGCAGGCGGCAGATTCAGCAGCTAAGCTGCTGCGCACCCCACCAAGACGTTGAAATGGAGGGATGTTTATCTGAAGCTGACACGACACAATGGACGAGCCGGAACCCACGGCACCTATAACCCCAAGCACAACGACCGGAATTTCGACCTCACCAACAGCGAGCACATCGACCCGGAACGAGCCAAGGGCAACATCTACTGGGACTGCTTCCACGGATTTCGCTCCACCATCGCCCCACAAGACCCGGATGATCTGGCAGGGACATTCTCGGATGTGGAACGGCAATTCTACGAGATCCACTACTCGGAGTTTATCGAAAAGCAAAACGAGCGCAACGCCAAGATCCGGCACACGGAACGCAACCGCTCCATTCCCGACCTGCTGTCCAGTCGCAAGACCTGCCCGGAAGAAACTATCTACCAGCTCGGAACGCTGGATGAACACGCTTCCGCAGGGGACTTGCTGAACATCGTCACCGAGTTCATCGAGGAGTTCAAGGGCAAATTTGGCGAACACGTTCATGTACTGGACTGGGCATTGCATCTGGATGAGAGCACACCCCACATCCACGAGCGCCATGTGTTCGACTGCGAGAACAAGTACGGCGAGGTGGCTCCCCAGCAGGAAAAGGCGCTGGAAGCGTTGGGTTTTGAGCTGCCCGACCCGGACAAGCCTCTCAGCCGTCGCAACAATCGCAAGATCACTTTCGATGCCGGTTGTCGGAAGATGCTGTTTGAGATTGCCAAGCGGCACGGGCTGGAATTGGAGGAAGAAGCAGAGTACGGTAACCGGCAATATCTTGAAAAGCAGGACTATATCCTTGCCAAGCAGAAGGAACAGCTTGCTGCCCAGCAGAGCAAGCTGAACGAACTGACCCTGAAAGTTTCGGATATGGAGACCCTTCTGGATGATGTTTCGGCAGCAGCCTATGACAAGGCGGTGGAGGTCGTGACGGATGTGGTACGCACCGAGACCCGCAAGGAAGATATGCGGATGATCGAGAACACGAAAAGGTGGGTGCTGTCGCCAGAGAGAAAGGCTCCCAAGGTTACACGGGAATACACCGCAAAACATCTGGATAGCGTGCTAGACAAGTTCCTCAAAACCATGCAGACCACCGCTGCCCGCTTGCAAGAGAAGCTGCTGAAGCCGGAAGTCCGGCAGAAAGGCAAAGAGCAGGTCAAGGAGAAAGCGCGGGATTCCGTTCTGCAACTGCTGAGTCGCTTGCAGGCAGAACAGGCGCAGCGGAAACCCGGAGAGCAGCATACTGCGGAGAAATCAGAAACACGAGGTGATGTTTATTGAGCAAAGAAGTCAACGAAGAACGTGCTCCTCGAACCGTTGAGGATGTGAGGGAGATGCTGGCCAAGCACTCCAACGGCGAGATCCAGCGGACAATCCAGAACTGCATCACGATTCTGCAGAACGACCATGTGCTGGCCGATGCCATCCGGCTGAACCTGTTGAGCGAGCGCATCGACATTGTAAAGCCCGTGGGTTGGCCCCGCTCCGGCAAGACCCTGAACGACACCGACATGAAGTATATCCTACGGCGAATGGAGAAGTACGGCATTTTCAGCGAGAAGAAGATCGAATCCGCCATCCGCATCGTTGCCAACGAGAACCACTATCATCCCATCCGGGATTACCTGAACAGCCTAAAATGGGATGGAACAGAACGGATAGCTCACGTCCTGCACCACTTTCTCGGTGCTGCGGAGGACGAGTACACTTGCGAAGCCATGAAGATTTTCCTGCTGGGAGCCATCAAGCGGGTATTCCAGTCGGGATGCAAATTTGAAACGATGCTTTGTCTGGTAGGCGGGCAGGGGTGCGGGTCGCCAGTGGCGACCTCAAAATGCTGTAAGCATTTTGAAGCACCGACCGAGCCGACAGGCGAGACCGGGAAAGTCCACCTTTTTTCGGCTGCTGGCAGTCAAGGACGAGTGGTTCTCGGACGACCTGCGGCGGCTGGACGATGACAACGTGTACCGCAAGCTGCAAGGGCACTGGATCATCGAAATGTCAGAGATGATCGCCACCGCTAACGCCAAGAGCATTGAGGAGATCAAGAGCTTTCTCAGCAAGCAGAAGGAAACCTATAAAATTCCCTACGAGACCCATCCTGCCGACCGTCTGCGCCAGTGCGTCTTTGCTGGCACGACCAACCGGCAGGATTTTTTGCCCCGTGACCGCACAGGAAACCGCCGCTTCATCCCTGTCCCGGTGGATGCGGAACTGACTGAAGTCCACATTCTGGACAACGAGGAAGAATCCCGTTCCTATATCGACCAGCTCTGGGCAGAAGCCATGACCATCTACAACAGCGGCAACTACAAGCTGGCGTTCAGCCCCGCCATGCAGGAAACGCTGCAAGCTCACCAGCAGGACTTCATGCAGGAGGATGCACAGGCTGGCATGATCTACGCCTTTTTGGAGGACTACACGGGTGACCGGGTGTGTTCCAAGCAGCTCTATGCGGAAGCACTGGGCAACACCACCATCCCGGCAGAGTGGGAGACCCGTGCCATCTGCGAGATCATGAACACCGGCATTTCGCGCGGCGATATCCAAGGCTGGCAGGCTCATAAGACCGCTAAGCGTTACCCGAAGTACGGCGTCCAGAAAGGCTGGGAGCGCGTAACCAGCCCCGAAACCGGGGCTGAAAATTTTTCCGAAATAACGGATGCGGAAGCCAAACAACTGGGCTTTCCCTTCTGACGGACACCGGTTACACGGTCAGTTACAGATTTGGTTACGCCGCAGTTACAGCGCAAAAGCCGCATGACTGCTGCGTTTTCCTCTTTCTGTAACCATGTAACCTTAAAAGAATAAGAAAAAATATAAAGCCCATCGAATGCCCCGTGTGCAGAAAAAGAGAGTTTTCCTGCCCGGTTACAGGCGTTCGGTTACAAGGAATTGGAGGTTTGCCTATGAATATGAATCGGCCCGACACGACCGAAACTGTGAAATTTGAAAATTATACGAATAAGTTCTTGCAAAAGGACTCGAATCCCACTACAATGGAAGTGGTCACTCAAACCAATGCCGTCAAGTCTCCGAAAAAGAGGAGGCAACGAACCGAAAGAAGCAAATCGAACATGAGTTGGCGGCTGGAACTTTTCTAATTCCGTCCTCGGTGACGGTGGCAGAGTTCCTCATGGATTGGCTGCCGAAACAGTGCAGCAAGCACAAGTGGTCACCCAAGACCTACACCCAGTCCGTGGCGATGGTGCAGAACCTTATCGTGCCCTATATCGGCAATCGCAAGGTGCAGGAGCTGCGAACCTACGACATTGAAAAGTTCTATGCTACCCTTGCCAAGACCCCCTGCGGGCAGTATGTGCACGGTGTGAAACAGAAGCTTTCCGACAAGCAAAAGAAGCGGCTGCTGTCCAGCACCTCCATCCACGAAGTCCACACGCTACTCAAGACCGCATTTTCCTATGCGGTAGAATGGGACTTGATCCACAAGATTCCCCTGCCCCGTGATGCCCCCAAGGTCAACATCGAGGAACGCACCATCTGGGACGAGAAAACCATGCTGGCAGCGTTGCAGACCATCGAGAACCCTGCCCTGCATCTAGCGGTGCACATGAGCATGATCCTTTCGCTCCGTGAGGGCGAAATCCTCGGCCTACAGCCGAGTGATCTGGACTTTGATGCCGCCGATGGGCGTGGTACCATCTCGGTCAGCAAGACCATGCAGAGAGCCAACAAAGACGCTCTGGAAAAGCTCGACCCCAAGCAGGTCTACCACACCTTCCCAGACAGGCGTGAGGGCAGTAAGTCCTCTCTCATCCTGAAAAAGCCCAAGACCAAGAAGTCAAGTCGTATCCTGTATATGACCAAACCTCTGAAAGAGGAACTTCTGGCATGGCTTGAAAAGTTCAAACAGGACGAGCAGAACGCCCCGGAGAAGTACAGCAACTGCGGGCAGCTGTTCCGGCTCCCGGACGGCTTGCCCATCGCACCGGAGTTGCTGACGAAATGGTACCGTCTGTGGAGAGCGGAGCACCCGGAGTTTGAACAGATCGTGTTCCATGGTCTGCGGCACTCCAGTGCCACCTATCAGCTCTTGCAGTCGGACGGCGACTTCAAGTCGGTGCAGGGCAATACAGGTCACGCCACCGCATCTGTCCTGATGGACACCTATGCCCACACGCAGGACAAGCCCCGGTTGGAGCTGACCGAGAAGATCGAAGCGAACTTCTATTCCCAAGACCTGACCCCGGCAGCACCTCAGCCCCGGCAAAATGAAAAGCCGGCGGCAACAAAAATCTCCGGTAAGGAGATCCTTGAAGCCATCCGGCTGATGGACGCAGACGAACGCAGAGAGTTGACGAGAGCCTTGTTTGCCTAACTTCTCTTCTTTTTATGCAAAGGAAAGCAGGCTGTGCAAACCTTGCGCAGAAAAGCCCCTGATTCGGGCAAATGTGCAAACGGTGTGCAGAAAGTGTGCAGCCGCTTTCCTACATAAAGAAAGAACGCCAAATCTTACGATTTGGCGTTCAATATCTGGTGCACCTCCAGGGACTCGAACCCTGGGCCCACTGATTAAGAGAGCAAGCCGCCGGTTCGTCTCAATTTATGGAAGTTTCGAGTCATCGTAATTTTTAATCAAAACAACGTGATTTTTCACCCGGTAATTTCTGCATTCTTTGTCGGATTTTGCACCGAGAAGTCCCCTTTGCACGGTTTGAAACCGTGCAAAATCCGTGCAGAAACCGTGCACCTACTCTCCGACAAACAAAATCGCTCTATCCCCCCACCGGCTTGACGGCATTGGTTTGAGTGGCCGCACATCAAAATCAAGTCTAGGAGGATACTATGATGAAACTGCTTTTCTGCCGCTACAACATGGACACCAACCGGATGGAAGCCCGGTTCGAGGATGGCACCACCGTTGCCATTGACTGCATCGCCATCGAGGACGAATACGGCAACACCCCGGCACAGCGGGCAGAGCTGGACTGGCTGCTCTACAATAAGCCATTGGAGTACGCCCAGCTTGTGCTGGGTGGTGAGATTGAGCATTATCTCTCACTTGGCTGTGACCATGGCATATTAGAAGACTAACCTTTAATTAAAATATCCAAAGCAGACAAAACATCCCTCTACTTTGCAGTCGTTGCAAATAGAGGGATGTTTGTCATCATCACAAGATGAAAAGCTATAAATTTATTTCAATTTTCCTCCACTCTCATAATCGTGTAGAACAGATGTCCCTAGTACCAAGAGAATCACACATATAATGCAGATCCAAGGAGTATCAAACCACAGCGAAATCAGCACTGGAACACAAGAAATCGCTATTATCCAAAAACCAACAGCCAAGAATCTTGATGTCTTTTTCAAGTTGTAGTGTTTTTTCTTGCTATACGCTTCTGCGATTGAATTTTTAGGAATCACCCAAAAATAGATTCCAACAGCAACTAAAAGAATAATCACCCAAAAACTATTGACAAATTTTTCTTGATTGCTTAAAGACATTTGCACTTCCTCGGCATTACGCCCATCCTACAACATTCCATGCATTATAAGTGAACATTTCATTGTGAAAGTTCACAGCAAGAGACTGCGTTTTCCAGTCTTTCGGAACATAGCCTTCGTAGTAATTGTTGTTTTTTGCGGCAGACTTCACATCTGTTATATAATATTTATATGCTTTAAGTTCTGCATTGGAATCACCTCATATCAAGTTTGAATTCATATTCTATGCGTCAAATTGTGACTGATTTCAATGGTTTTTTTGGTGATGACTAAGATGTTTTATTTAGCTCATTTCGTCCAATTTGATAGATTTTCTTGTCTTGTTCTTCTACTTCAACAATAAGTCCATCTTTTTGATGATGAACAATCACCGGAATATAAGCATCCGAATCCTCAACCATCAAACAAGTGATTCCATTGTCCCATTTCTCGTCCAACTCCGTTGACAGCATAGAAATAATTTCTTCTCGTGTCATTTTGATTCGCTGTTCACCTCCATTTTTTGCTCCCAATAGGAGCTTTTGTTTAGTCAACGTAGTTCACATTGTGTTTGTGACAGCTTTTTGGGAAAAAGTTTAAGGTCTTGTCAACTTTGGATGTTTCGACAAAAAAACGCCCGCACATTTGTAAGCAATTACAAGTGTGTGGGCAAGAATTAGCCCGTCAGGAAATGCTCTCTGCAATTTTTAGAATCTCTTTACGTGGTATCTTTCCAATAATCGTATGTGAAATGCCATCTTTCTCCCATACTAGTACATATCCTGTATGTCCTCCATTATTACTCGTTCCGAGTGTGGCATCAGCTGTTCCAGCTTTAATGCGCTCATAAACCGTATGCTCATTGTCGAAAGTTTCGACTTGTCCATAGTCTTGAATTATGGAACAGTCCACATAATAAAAGATGTTCTTATCATTGGCATCAACGTAGGCATGAAGGAATGATATTTCGTTATCATATCCTTGTTCATAATCTCGTTCAAAACCGTCCGGCACATAATGATCGTTGTATCCATCCGGCAATCGTTCCAACGGCTCGCCATCCACCTGATATGTCAGCTGCATCTCAACAGGCAGGAACTTCTGAATCATCGTATAAACTGCCTTGCGGAAGTCTGCGCTTACTGCAAGCGCACCGAGGGTCAGAATTACCAGCGTCAGGGCCGCAACAAGCACTCGTTTCAGCACAGGGCGGCGTTTATGCAACGCCGCTTGCAGGCGAGCATCCCATCGGAAAGTATCCGGGTAGCGTTCTTTAAGCTGTGCCGGAGTTGGCAGCTCGTCCAGTTCTTTCTGTGCATCTGCACGGAGTGCCATCATCAAAGCTGCATCAAAAGAGATCTCTGTCCGCTCACTCACGGCTGTTCAACTCCTTCCACAATATTTTTCTTCCACGGAAAAGCCGCATCCGAACTACTTCATCTGTCAGTCCAAGCGATTCTGCAATCTCCCGGTTTGTGTAGCCCATCGCCAAAAGGCGCAGAGGATCACGGTACATCGGTTTCATCTGTCCGATCAGTTCTGTCAGGTGTTGGATGTTATCGGTGCTGACTACGGCATCATCCGGCACCGGGGCATCATCTGGTGCGTCCGGGACTTCTTCCAGCGGTTCTTCTCGCTGCTTGCGAAGCATATCGTATGCACGGCTTCTACTACAACTAACGAGATAAGCAGCGAGTTCGTGACAGTTTTCTCGATGAATTTTAGAAAAATTTTTGGCAACGTACAAAAACACCTCTTGCAGCACATCTTCTGCCAGATACGAATCGCCCATAATTTTGTAAGCGGTATGGTAGACCAGCCGCTTGTAGGTATTATATACATCTATAAATTGTTCTTCGCTGCTCCGGTCATCCAGAACTGCCAGATACATTGCCAGCATTTTCGCCCACATCCCTCTTATCGGGAGGAATTATGTCAATTTGACACAATTCCTCTCTACCCACTCAGATATACCACCACGGCAGTTCCAGCCACAAATTATCCATGGCTTGTTCCTCTGTCTTTTTTGCGCGGCCTTTCGTCAGGTGAAAGTATATCGCCGTGCCGATCAGCGGATGTTCCTCGCCATCAGTAAAGCCATAGCGGTACAACAGATAGGTCTGCTCTCGCTGGGTCAGCCGTTTCAGGCCATCGTACAGTTCTTGGCGCGATTCCTGCTCCTCCATAATGCTCTGCGGCTGCATGGCGTAGGGGTCGGCTATGGCTTCAATGCGCCGTAGTTGTTCCTCTCCCGGCAGAACATCGTCCAGCGAAACACGCTGGTAACAGATACCGTCCTTGTCCTCCGTTACCATCCGCTGCTCAAAAGCAGTAAAGGCATCCCGAACCATATCCATCATGGCGTTGCGGATGGCCGGAGCTGCGTAGGTCAGGAACTTCATGCCGCGCGCTGCATCGAACTTTGGCACGGCCTTCCACAAGCCCATATTCCCTGCCTGTTTCAAATCGTCCGTGTCAAGGTTCAGGCCGGACTGTGCCAGATTCATGCTGCGGAAAAGGTCATTTGCCACCTTGCCAATAAAGGACTTGTTGTTGTCGATCAGGCTGTCCAGTGCGGCAGCATCGCCTTTCTGTGCCAGCGCACAAAGCCGTTCATTCGTCTGCTTCATGGGCGTTTTCCTGCTCTGCGGCAGACTGCAAGATTCCCAACAGACCGTTCCGCAGCTGTTCCAGTGCTTCCGGCGTAGCTCCTTTCATGCCCGAAACGCTGTCCAACATTGCATCCGTCAACTGCTCTGCCGTAATCGTTGGGTGCTGCACATCCTGCCCTTTGGTCAATTCGGTGAACATCTTCTCTGCCACTTTCTTGCTCATGGCTTCCTGTTCGGCGTAATGGCTCCCGATACCCTTTTTGATTTCCTTGACCGCCGCCATGAAGTACATTTCAATGTCATCAAGATCACCTTGATACACCGGCTTTCTCCGAAGGCTGATGTCCTTTGCGGCTTTGGCTGCTTCCGGGGTCTTGACCTTTGTGCGCAGCAGGGTGCT